>CAWEIE010000010.1:0-353389 GCA_963809025.1 uncultured Alphaproteobacteria bacterium
GCCGACGGACGGCTCTCACCTTGCCGCTGTTGCCGCCACCGCAGAAGAACCGGTCGCCGCCATCGGCTACGAGGCCCGAGACGCCGATGCCGGGCGGCATCTCGAGCCTCTCCAGCACCTCGCCCGTCTTCGGATCGATGCGGCGCATGTCGCTCTCGTCGCCTTCCCAGGTGCCGTGCCACAACTCTCCGTCGACCCAGGTGACGCCGGTAACGACGCGGTTGACTCGATGGTGCGCAAGATCTTGTCCGTTTCGGGATCGATCTGATGGATCTTGCGGCCGCGATGCTGGCCGACCCACAGCGAGCCTTCGGCCCACGCCATGCCGGAGTCGCCGCCATTGCCGGGAGCGGGAATCGTCGCCAGCACCTTGCCGGTCTTGGGATCGATCTTGTGGATGCGATCCTCGGCGATCTGGAACAGGTGCTGGCCGTCGAACGCCGTGCCGGCGTGTGCGGTGACTTCGATCGAGCGCTGCACCTTGCCGCTCGACGGATCGAGGGCGTTCAGCTTGTCGCCCGAGGCGAACCAGACGTTCTGGCCGTCAAACGTGACGCCATGCACGGCATCGACGCCGGGGAACGGTCCATATTCACGGAGGATCTCGGCAGAGGATCGTTTCATGGTTTTCTCCTGGGTTCCGCTGTCATTCCGCGCGAAGCGAGGGACCTTTCCTGTCGCCTCAAAGGCCCCTCGCTTCGGTTAGCGCGGGGTAACCCGCCGCGCCGGGTGACAGGCACGCGATCTAATCACTCGGCAGCGGCCCGGGGAGTAACAAGGTTGTCGTGAAACCCGGCACGGGGCGAGCGAGCCAGCGACGCGCCCGCCCGCGACCGAACGACTGCACCTTGCCCGCCGTCGCCAGCTCATCGAGCGCCCGCTGCACGGTCCGCTGGCTGGCTGCCAGCGCAAGCGCCAGGGCGGAACTGGACCACGATTCGCCGTCGGCCAGGAAGGCCAGCACCGCTGCATGCTCCTCTTCGACGGGCCGCGCCAGCACGACGATTTCGCGGGCACGCCGCGGCACCAGTGCAAAGCCCTCTTTGGTCGCACTTATGCCCGCCAGCGGCCGAAGCGCCGAGCGGAGCCGCCCGATCTCGACCCGCAGGCGCGCGCGATGCGATTCATCGACGTGTCTTGCCCGGAAGGCCTGCGCGATGAGCGTGCTTCTCGGCACATCCGCGGGCCACGCCTCGCCCAATGCCCGCACCAGTGCGAACAGCACCGGACGCCGGGCCAGCGAGACGACCGTGCCTCGCTGACGCACGACATGGCGGCAGGCGTCGACGACCAGCGCCTTCGACTCCAGCAGCGCTTCGACCTCCTGGAGCAGCAGGGGTCTCTCCTCGCCCTGCGCGATCAGACGCGCTGCGGGCGCGTTCAAGACGTGCGAGGCGCTTTCCACCTCCACCGTCAACGCCGGGATATCCGCGTCGCGCGCGGCCTGTCCGGCCCGGGCGAGTGCCGTGCGCGCCGTCTTCGTCTTCAGCCGCCGCATGGCGATCCCGGCAACAACCAGGTCGTGATTGGCCCTCAACGCTGCCGGCAGGGACCCGACGTCGAACCCGGCGAGCGCCTGCTCGGCTTTGTCGAGATGGCCGATCAGAAGCAGGCGCCGGACCTCGAGGATCCGGGCATGGACGGCATTCACACGATCGCCGTGCGCCTCGAGCGTTGCTCGCGCCGCGTCGAGCGTTCCCGCCGGCCAGCCCAGGTCGCGCGAGACCAGCGCGATCTCGGCCTCGGCGACGACACAGCGCGCGCGGGCCACCGCCTCCCGCGAACCGAATGCGCGCGCGGCCCGCCGCAAAAGAACCTTTGCCCGCTCGAAGTCGCCGAGCTGGGCCATCGCGATGCCGCGAAGGGCAAGGGCCGGCGGGTCATCGCGCAGGCCGACCCGTTTCAGGACGCCAAGAAGATCACCCGTTGCGAGGGCGCGGGCGGCGGCCGTGATCAGGGAGTCCATTGGAATCCCGACACACTTGTAACTCCCATCCGTTCGACGTCCGACCTTAGGTCTATCCCACGACCAGCCAATAGCCTCTCAAGCAGGAGATTAGCATGCAGAACCACGTCGTCTCGCTCGCCGATCTGCCTCGCCGCAGGGGCCATGGCGCGGCCGACTGGCTATCGCTGGCGGCGGCGCCGACCTTCGCCTTCATGGCGCTGCTGACGGCCGTTCCCGGCAGCGGTCCGCTGGACATGCTCTGCTCGACTGCACCGGGGGCGTCCCGCTTTACCGGAATGGGGCTCATGTACCTGCTGATGAGCGCCTTCCATCTGGGGCCGTGGCTGAAGCTGATCTCCAGCCGGCGAGCTCAGCGTCGGAACTGGGCGTACTGGGCGTAGCCGCCGTAGGGCCGCTCGAAGCGGACGAGCGTGCCGGCCCGGCCGGCCAGCATTTCGAGTTCGGCCTGCAGGGCATCGCGCGGACTGACATGGAAGCGCGCCAGCCATTGGCGCAGGCCGGCGCGGAACCAGGCGGGCAGGCGCTCCTGGCCGCCGAAGTCGACGACGTGGAGCTCGCCTTCCGGCGGCAGCCACGAGATCGCTTCGATCAGCGCGTCCTGCCAGCCCGGGATCATCGACAGGCTGTAGGAAAAGAAGATGCGCGAAAAACACGGCACGCCGAACAGCCAGGCGGGATCGAACGTCGTGGCGTCGGCTCGCGCCAGCACGATGCGATGCGCGAGGTCGGTGCGTCCGACGATCTGGCGCGCCGTGTTCAACATCTCGCCCGAGATGTCGATGCCGTACAATTGCGCCTGCGGCCAACGCCGGGCGGCGGCGATCAGGTTGCGCGCCGTGCCGCAGCCGATCTCGAGCACACGGCCGTCGGCCGGCGGTGCCAGCCGTTCGATCAGCTCGTCGCGGCCCAGCAGGTAGTACTTGCGCGTGACGTCGTAGACGTGGCGCTGTCGGCGATAGATGCGGTCCATCAGGGCTGCGTCGCTCGCCACCTCAGCCCTCGAGAACATAGAGATGGAAGCCGCCGTAGATCGCCGAGCGGTCGCGCTCGGTGAGCTCGCGCGACAGCGTCTCCTCATAGCGCCAGCGCCGCAGCAAGCCGGGATCGAGCCGGCCCGGCAGCAGCGACGGTTCGGCCGCGGTCCGGAAGATGACGCGTGCGCCCGGTCGGGCGGTGCGGGTGATCTGGCGCCACAGCGCGTCGAGCTGGGCGTCGGTCATCCAGTCCTGGGCATCGAGCAGGACATAGCGGTCGCGCGAGGCGTCGGGGCAGCCGGCGAGATATTCGGTGATCGACCGGTTCATCACCTCGACGCGATCGGCGCGGCTGCGCACGGCATGGAAGTGCTCGCGCCTGAGATAGGGCGGCAACGGACCGGCCGCCTCGCTGGCGTAGGAGCGGCCGAAGGCCTGCCAGGCGAAGTAGTTGTCGTCGAGGCTGAAGCCGCAGGCCAGCCGCTCGACGCGCGAGCGCAGCACGTGGCGCATGTCGCTGCCGCCGGCCAACGCCTCGTACTGCGCCGGCGGGATGCCGAGGCCGTAGAGCGACAGGCGGTTGGCCGTCGCCCAGCGCACCGCCGGCTTGTCGAACAAGGGTGCCAGCATGGTCTCGAAGAAGCGCCGCTGCTCCTCGATCGAGCGCGCCGTCAGAAGCTGGCGCAGGTCGACTCCGTAGAAGCGCGCCGCCACATGGCTGACGCCGATGAAGCGGCCGAGCACGCCGTGGCGGTAGGCGTTGCGGGCGAAGATCGAGATCCGCCGCCGCCCGCCCTGGTGCAGGCTGCGGCCCTGCCAGTAGGCGCGGCTCTCGGCATCGAGATGCGGCGCGATCATCCGGTCGTAGGCCTCGACATTGGCCGGGTCGTCGGCCGCGCCGAAGAAGCGATAGAACGCCTGCCATGTCGGCAGGCGGCAGGCTGCCGTGAGCTTCAGCCGGTTGAGCGCGACGTGCGCCAGGCTGAGATCGACGGCCGCGATGCGTGCCGGATCGGCGGTCAGGTAGGAGAGCACGTTGCAGCCGCCCGAGGCGATTGCCACAACGTGGCAATCGCCGTCGAGCGCCAGCGCCTCGAGATCGATCTCGGGGTCTTCCCAGATCTGCGTGTAGACCAGGCCGCGGAACAGCCGCTCGAACATACGCTCGAGAAGGCCCTCTCGGGACAATGCTCGATGGCGGCGAACCGCTTGCTTCAGGCGGACACGGCTCTCGCCTCGCGGATCAGCCACTCAAGCACTCCGAAACGGCTCAATCCGCTACATATAGCGCACGATCCATTCCAGTTTGATGACGGTCATCGATATGTTGATCGGCAGACTTGGCACCGTTGACCGTTTTCGGGCGTCGGCGACGGTTGCCGGCGATCAGGCCGCGATAGATCGCGAGATATTCCTCGGCCATGCGGCGCGCCGTGAAGCGCTCCTCGAAGCGAGCGCGTATGCGCGGACGCGACACCTGCGCGAGCTCGTTCCTGATGGCGGCCACCGCGGCGGCTTCGCTGTCGACGATCAACCCGGTCACGCCGTGCTCGACGACCTCGGGCACCGAGCCGCTGCGGAAGGCGATCACCGGTGTGCCGCAGGCCATCGCCTCGATCATCACCAGGCCGAACGGCTCGGGCCAGTCGATGGGCATGAGCAGCGCCATCGCGCCGCCGAGGAACGCCGATTTCTGCGCATCGTCGATCTCGCCGATATACTCGATGCCCGGCAGGTCGAGCATCGGCCGGATGTCCCGCTCGAAGTAGTCGCGGTCGACGCGGTCGACCTTGGCGGCGATCTTGAGCGGCAGTCCTGCTTCAACAGCGATGCGGATCGCCCGATCGACCGACTTCTCCGGTGCAATGCGACCGAGGAAGGCGAGGTATCCAGGCTTTGCATGGCCCGGCGCCAGCAGATCAGCGGGCAGGCCGTGATAGATCGTCTTCATCCAGCGCGCCTGCGGCACCGGCTTGCGCTGCATGTCGGAGATCGAGATGACCGGCACGGAACCAAAGGCGTTGAAAACCGTCTGATGTTCGGGCAGGTCGAGGCGCCCATGCATCGTCGTGATGAACGGCGTCGCCTGCCGCGAGAACACCGAGAACGGCAGGTAGTCGAGATGGAAGTGCAGGACGTCGAACTTGCTGGCGAGCCGGCGCACACGCTCGAGCATGGCAATGTGCAGCGCCATCGGATCGCGCACCGTGTCGTCGAGACGCAGCGCGCGCGGCCACATCGCCTCGAGCTTGGCCGACGTACGGGAATTGCCGCTGGCGAACAGCGTGACATCGTGGCCGAGAGCCACGAGCTCCTCGGTGAGCCAGGAAACGACGCGCTCGGTGCCTCCGTACAGTTCCGGTGGGATCGCCTCGGTCAACGGTGCAATTTGCGCAATTCGCATGAAAGCCGCCTCCTTGTGAACGCCGTGGCCGGACACGAACAAACCCCGGCATGGTCCGGGGTTCGGCACGTGTGAACGTAGCCGGTGTTGACCGCGAAATGTGGTCGGCGGGCGGCAACCCTTTTTTTGTCACAGCACGCCCGGCAAATCTTCTGTAACGACAAGGGACCCCAAATCATCGCAACGAACGGAATGGATCGCCTCAGCTCCTATGCCAAGCGGCCGATTGCCTTCTTGCTGCGCTACGTGCGCCGGCGAGCACTGTCGCATGCCGCCATCCTCGCGGCCGTGATCGGCGCCGTCGCCTGCTCGGTGAGCTCGCAATACGGCGTGAAGTTCCTGGTCGACGTGCTGTCGGGCAGCGCGGCCGACAGCGCGATCTGGCTTGCCTTCGCCCTGCTGGTGTCGCTGATCGCCGCCGACAATCTTTTGTGGCGCCTGGCCGGCTGGATCACCAGCTATGCCTTCGTCGGCGTCACCGGCGACCTGCGCGGCGAGCTCTTCCGGCATCTCACGGGGCACGCGCCGAACTATTTCTCCCAGCGATTGGCGGGCACGCTGACGGGCCGCATCACGGCGACGTCGAATGCCGCATTCGCGGTGGAGAATCTTTTCATCTGGAACGTCATGCCGCCCTGCCTGGCGACGCTATGCGCCATTGGCTTTCTCGCCATCGTCAGCGTGCCCATGGCGGCAGCCCTCACGGCGATCTCGGCCGTTGTCATGCTGCTGCTGTTCAAGCTGGCGGCGCGCGGGGCACCCTTACATCACGGTTTTGCCAATCGCGCGGCCAAGGTCGAAGGCGAACTGGCCGATGTCATCGGCAACATGCCGCTGGTCCGCACCTTCGGCGCCATCCATCGCGAGCACAGCCGGTTCGACCGCACGGTCGGCCGCGAGATGACCGCGCGGCGCCGCAGCCTGCAGTATCTGGAGCGGCTGCGCCTGCTGCATGCAGTGGTGACCATCGTGTTGACCGTGGCGGTGCTGGCCTGGGCGATTGTGCTGTGGCAGCGCGGCCAGGCGACCGCGGGCGACGTCGTGCTGGTGTGCACGTTGGGCTTCACCGTGCTGCATGCCACACGCGACCTGGCAGTGGCGCTGGTTGACGTCACACAGCACATGGCGCGTCTCACTGAGGCGATCGGCACCCTGTTGCAGGAACACGAGCTGCGCGAGCACCCCATGGCGGTGCCGCTGGCGCGGCGGCGCGAGGGTACGTCGCAGGCGGCGTTCGAGGACGTCGCCTTCAGCTACCCCGGCGGCCGCCAGGTGTTCGAGGGCTTCACGCTCGACATCGCCGCCGGCCGCCGCACCGGCCTGGTCGGACCCTCGGGCAGCGGCAAGTCCACCGCATTGGCCCTGCTGCAGCGTTTCCACGACCTCGATCGCGGGCGCATCCTGATCGACGGCCAGGACATCGCCCACATCACCCAGGAGAGTCTGCGCCGCGCCATCTCCTTCGTGCCGCAGGACATTTCCCTGCTGCACCGCTCGATCCTGGAGAACATCCGCTACGGCCGGCCCGAGGCCTCCGACCGCGAGGTCAAGTCGGCGGCCGAGGCGGCACGCTGCGATTTCATCGAGACGCTGCCCAACGGCTACTCGACCATTGTCGGCGACCGCGGCACGCGATTGTCGGGCGGCCAGCGTCAGCGCATCGCCGTCGCGCGCGCGCTCCTGAAGGATTCGCCGATCGTGCTGCTCGACGAGGCGACGTCGTCGCTCGACAGCGAGGCCGAGGAGATGATCCGCCTGGCGCTCGACCGGCTGATGCAGGGCCGCACCGTGGTCGCCATCGCCCATCGGCTGTCGACCTTGCGCGCCTTCGACCGCATCGTCTTCCTCGAGCACGGGCGCGTGCTGCAGGACGGCCCGCCCGACGAGCTGATGCGCCGCCGCGGGCCCTATCGCGCCCTGGTCGAGAGCGAGGTGGCGCGCCTGCGCCAAGCCGCCTGAAATCAGGCCCCTTGACGGGATGACCGGTTAGGTGGACCGTGCAGCCATGTCCGCACAAGCGTTCGCTCTTTTCGACTCGCCGATCGGCAGCTGCGGCATCGCCTGGAATGCCACGGGCATCGCCGGCTTCCATCTGCCCTTGGCCACGGCTCAAGCCACGCGCGCACGCCTGCAGCAGCGCTGGGCGGGGGCGGTCGAGAGCACCCCGCCAGCCGGCGTGCAGCGCGTCATCGATCGCGTGCTGGCGCTCCTGGCCGGCGAGGCCATCGACCTCAGCGACATCCCGGTCGATCTCGCCGACGCGCCCGAGTTCCATCGCAAGGTCTACGAGGTCGCGCGCACCATCCCGCCCGGCCGCACCATGACCTACGGCGAGATCGCCAAGCGTCTCGGCGTGCCGCACGAATCGCGCGAGGTCGGCCAGGCATTGGGGCGCAATCCCATCGCCATCATCGTGCCCTGCCATCGCGTGCTGGGCGCCGACGGCAAGATGGGCGGCTTCTCGGCCTCGGGCGGCGTCGCCACCAAGCGGCGTATCCTGCAGATCGAGGGTGCCGCCGCCCTTTCAGCGGGCCCGTTGTTCGAGCGGCGATGACGGGCTTCGGCTTCGATCCCAGGAGCGCCGTCGCCCACCTGCGCAAGGCCGATCCCGCGCTGGCCGAGGTGATCGGCGCGGTCGGACCGTTCGCCATGCAGCTCAAAGCCTCGCGCAGCCTGTTCGGCGCGCTGGCCGAGGCGATCGTCTACCAGCAGCTTTCCAACAAGGCCGCGGCCACCATCTACGGGCGCATCGAAGCGCTCTATCCCCGCGCCAAGCTCGGTTTCACGCCGGCCCACATCCAGCGCACGGCGGATGAGAAGCTGCGCGGCGTCGGCCTGTCGCGCGCCAAGGTGCTGGCGCTGCGCGATCTTGCCGAAAGGGTCGCAACGCGCCGGCTGCCGACGCTCGACGAGGCGCATCTGCTCGACGACGCCGCGCTGATCGAACGTCTGGTCGCGGTGCGCGGCATCGGCCGCTGGAGCGCCGAGATGTTCCTGATGTTCCGGTTGGGCCGGCCCGACGTGCTGCCGGTCGACGACTACAGCCTGCGCAAGGCCTATGCGACAGCGTTTCGCAAGCGCACGCTGCCCTCGCCCGAGGCGCTCGCCAAGGCCGGCGAGAAGTGGCGGCCTTTTCGCACGGTGGCGAGCTGGTATCTGTGGCAGACCTTGAACAAGTGAAGCCCCGTTCACGCGTGCCACTGGAGTGACACGTTCGCCGTGACATAATCGGCGCATGGCCCTGCCCTTCTCCAACACCGTCGACCGTACCCTCGAACGCCTGCGCAACGCTTTCGTCGAAACCGCCCGTGGGGCGCGCGAAGTCGTGGGTGCGCCACTGCGGCCCGATCTGCCCGATGACGACATCCCGCGGCTGAAGGGCCGCATCGACGCCTGCCTCGAAGGCAAGGGCGGCGAGACGGCGCGGCGCGGGCGCGCGGCCGAGCTGGGGCAGGCCTATCTCTCGCTGACGCCGGCCGGCCGCAAGAAATTCCTGCTGACGCTCGCGAACGACTACGGCCTGCCGCGCGAGGCCGCGGTGGCCGCGGTCGAGCGCTGGCGCGCCTCCAAGGAGCCGCCGCGCGCGCTGGTCCGCGCGCTCGAGCCGCCGGCGGTGCATCTGCTGCGCGAGTTCGTCGGCGTGCCGCAGGGCGTGAAGTTCGTCGTCGACCTGCGCGCCGAGCTCTTGGCCCTGGGCAAGAGCGACGCCGCCGCCCGGACGCTGAACGAGGACCTGCGGCCGCTGCTCAGCGCCTGGTTCGATGTCGGCTTCCTCGACCTGGTGCGCATCGACTGGAAGGCCTCGGCGGCGCTGCTCGAAAAGCTGGTCGACTACGAAGCGGTGCACGCCATCCGCTCGTGGCGCGATCTCAAGAACCGGCTCGATTCGGACCGCCGCTGCTTTGCCTTCTTCCATCCGCGCATGCCCGACGAGCCGTTGATCTTCGTCGAGGTGGCGCTGGTCGACGGCATGGCGGGCAACGTGCAACGCCTGCTCGACGCGCGCGCCGAGACGAGCGATCCCAAGCACGCCAACACGGCGATCTTCTATTCGATCTCCAACTGCCAGCAGGGCCTGGCCGGCATCAGCTTCGGCAACTTCCTGATCAAGCGCGTGGCCGAGCAGCTCGCCCGCGACCTGCCCAACATCAGGGACTTCGCCACCCTCTCGCCGATCCCCGGCCTGCGCCAGCACGTCGACGGCCGCCTGAAGAACGAGGGCGATGGCGCGCTGACCCAGGGCGAGATCGCCTCGCTGGTGCCGGTGACCAATCAGGCCGCCGGCGCCGCCGCCGTGCGCCAGCTTCTGGACCGGCCGAGCTGGTGGGAAGTGCCGGCGATCGACAAGGCGCTGCGGCCGATCCTGTCGCGGCTGGCGGCGCGCTATCTCACCGCGACCGACGAGCGGGGCCGCGCACTCGATCGCGTGGCGCATTTCCATCTCGGCAACGGCGCCGTCGTCGAGCGCCTCAACTGGCTCGCCGACACCAGCGCCAACGGGCTGAAACAGTCCTACGCCATGATGGTGAACTACCGCTACAAGTTGGGCGACGTCGATGCCAACCACGAGGCCTACGCGACCGGTCGCATCGTCGCCAGCCGCGACGTGCGGGCGCTCGCCAAAGGTTAGCGTGGCAAGGGCTGACGCTACTTGTTCAGGTACTCGAGCTTCAGCCCCGGCCTTGGCCATTCGAAGCTCACCAGCTTGCCGGTGAGCGACAGCGTGGCGAAGGCCGTGCGCAGGTCCTTGCCGCCGAAGCAGACGTTGGTGACCATCGCGTCGGGCAGCTTGTACTGCGTCACCGACTTGCCGTCGGGCGAAATGTCGGACACCGCGCCGGTGATCAGCGTGGCGACGCAGATGTGGCCCGCCGAATCGACAGCGAGCGAATCGAACATCTGGTAACCGCCGAGGCCCGTGACCACGCGCCCCTTCTCACCGCGATAGGGACCGTTGGCCGACTTGATTTCGCCCGGCGCCGAGAGTTCGAAGCCCCAGCAGCGCGCCGTCGGCGTCTCGACCACGTATAGCGTCTTGCCGTCGGGCGAGAGGCCACAGCCGTTGGGCCGCTCAAGCGGGAAGATCTTCTCCTCGATCCTGGAGCCATCGGCCTTGGCGTAGTAGACGGCGCCGCGGTCGTTGTCGCGCTCGCGCGTCTTGCCGAGGTCGGTGAACCAGAAGCCGCCGGCATCGTCGAACACCAGGTCGTTGGGCCCGTTCAGCTTGCGGCCGTCGCACGAGTTGTAGAGCGTCTCGAACTTGCCGGTCTCGGGATCGACCACCTGGATCGAGCCGCCCTTGTAGTCGGCGGGCGCCGTGCCCGGGAACGTGCGGCCGTCCGGCAGCTTGATCCAGTTGAAGCCGCCGTTGTTGGTCACGTAGATCTTGCCCGCGGGCCCCATGGCCGCGCCGTTCGGGCCGCCACCGAGATTGGCGACCACGTGCTGCTTGCCGTCGGGCATGACGCGGGTCAGCGTCTGGCGTGCGATCTCGACCAGGATCACCGAGCCGTCGGGCATGGCGATTGGGCCTTCGGGAAATTTCAGGCCCGAGGTGATCTCCTTGTGCGGCGTCGTCATGCTTCCCCCTACTTGCCCTTGAAGTTGGGCTTGCGCTTGGCGAGGAAGGCCAAAACGCCTTCCTTGAAATCCTCGCTGCGGCCGAGCTCGCGCTGGAAGTCGCGTTCGAGGTCGAGCTGCTGGCTGAGCTGGTTGCCCGAGGCGCGGTTCATCGCCTCCTTGATGCGCGCCAGCGACAAGGTCGGCCCGTCGGCCAGGCCGCGCGCCACCTCGGTTGCCGTCTTCATCAGCTCGCCGTCCTCGACGACGTCCCAGATCAGGCCCCATTCCTTGGCTTGCTCGGCGCTGATCTTGGGCGCCAGCATGGCGAGCGCGCGGGCCCGCTGCTCGCCGACCAGGCGCGGCAGGAACCAGGTGCTGCCGCCGTCGGGCAGGAGGCCGATGCGGGCGAAGGCCTGCAGGAAGCTCGCGGACTTAGCGGCGATTGCGATGTCGGCGGCGAGCGCGAAGCTCATGCCGACGCCGGCCGCGGGCCCATTGACCGCCGCCACGATCGGCTTGGGCACCGAGCGCATCAGCCGGATCACGGGATTGAAGAACTTGTCGAGCGCCGAGCCCGAATCGCCGCCCTCCTTGCCGCGGTCAGGATCACTCAAGTCGGCGCCGGCACAGAAGCCGCGGCCGGCGCCGGTCAGCAGCACGGCGCGCACCGAGGCGTCGGCGGCAAGCTTCTCCCAGCAGTCCTTGAGCTCGGCGATCATCTTGCGCGACACGGCGTTGAGCTTGTCGGGCGCATTCAGCGTCAGCGTGGCCAGGCCGTGGTCGTGGACGACGGTGATGGTGTTGTAGCTCATGGTCTCAGCGCCCCACGAACTCAGCCGGCCGCTTGGCGAGGAAGGCCGACACGCCCTCCTTGAAATCGGCGCTGCGGCCGAGGTCGCGCTGGCTGTCCCGCTCGAGATCGAGCTGCTGGTCGAGCGTGTTGGTGGCGGCCGCATTGATCGCCTGCTTGATCGCGGCATAGGACAGCGTCGGTCCACCCGCGAGCTGGCGCGCGAGCCTGGTCGCCTCGGCCATCAGCGCATCGTCGTCGACGGTCTGCCAGATCATGCCCATGCGCGCAGCCTCCTCGGCCGGCACCGACTTGCCCAGCATGGCAAGCCCGCGGGCGCGGGCATCGCCCACGGTGCGCGGCAGGAACCAGGTGCCGCCGAGATCGGGCATCAGCGAGATGCGCACGAAGGCCTGGTCGAAGCGCGATGACCGCGCGGCCAGGATGATGTCGCAGGCGAGCGCGAAGTTGGCGCCGCCGCCCGCCGCCACGCCGTTGATCGCGCCCACGATCGGCTTGGGCAGCTCGCGCATGGCGCGGATCATGGGGTTGAAGATGCGATCCATGTTGGCGCCGAGATCGGGCGCCACGTTGGCCGTCGAATCGACCGTCCCGCCGCCCGCGAGATCGGCGCCGGCGCAGAAGCCGCGGCCGAGCCCGGTCAGCAGCACGCAGCGGATGTCGGCATCGTCGCGGGCGCGCGCCAGCTCGTGGTTCATCGCCTCGATCAACGCGTTGTTCATGGCGTTGAGCCGCTGCGGGCGGTTGAGCATCAGGGTTAGGACGCCGCCTTCGAGGGCGGCGATGACGGGGGTTCTCTCCATGGCGCGGCAGACTGGCACGGCAGGCCCCCTGATCGCCAGCCGCGCCATCCGGTCGCGTCGCATCGCGGCACGTGCTGGCCTATCCCCTCGGCGATGGCCACAATCCTGATCCTGGTCGGCACCGAATTGGGCAACGCCCAGATGGTCGCCGATGCGCTGAAGCCGGTGCTCGACGCGGCGGGCCACGCCGTCGACGTCACCGACAAGGCGGCGACGACCGCCGATCTGGTGGCGCACGACGTCCTGCTGGTGGTCTGCGCCACGCACGGCTCGGGCGACATCCCGACCAACATCCTGCCGTTGGTCGAGACCTTGGGACGCGAGCGGCCCGACCTGTCGGGCCATCGCTACGGCGTCATTGCGCTGGGCGACATGACCTACCAGGACACGTTCTGCGGCGGCGGCAAGCAGGTCGACAAGGTCCTCGAGCTCTGCGGCGCGCGCCGGCTGGGCGATCGGCTGGAGGTCGATGCCTCGAGCCAGCCGTTGCCCGACGAAGAGGCACTGGGCTGGGTCGAAGGCTGGAAGGCGCTGGTCTAGCAAGCCTCAGTCCGGCAGCGTGAAGATCTCGACCGGTGCGGGGACGCCGCGCAGCCGGTGCTTGCCGAGCGACTTCATCGGCACCGCGCAGACCTCGTTGAATTCGGCCGAGGCGCAGACCTTCACGCTCAGCGCCTTGGTCATGCCTTCAAGCCGCGAGGCGCGGTTGACGGCAGGACCGATGACGGTGAAGTCGAGCCGATCCTCGGTGCCGACATTGCCGAAAGTCACGTCGCCGACATGCAGGCCGATGCCGAAGCGCAGCGGCTCGCTGCCACCCGCGGCGCGCGCCTCGTTGGCCGCCTCGATGTCGCCGATCAGCCGGCGCGCCGCCCCCAGTGCCTGGCCCGTGACCATGGGCAGGAACAGCGCATCCTCGGCCGGAAAGTAGGCCATCACGCCGTCGCCGATGAATTTCAGGATCTCGCCACCGTGGGACGACAGCGCGTCACCCACGAGCTGCAGGTAGTTGTTCAGGAGCTCCAGCACTTGCCCCGCCGGCAGGCGCTCGTTCATGCCGGTGAAGTCGCGCAGGTCGGAGAACCACAGCACGGCGCGCAGCTCCTCGCCCTCGCCGCGGCGGATCGCGCCGTTCAGCACGCGCTGGCCGACCTCGGGACCGAGATAGGTGTTGGCCACGGTCTCGGCGACGGAGCGCTCGATATGCATCTCGGTCACCGCCCCCATCATGTCGACGAGGCGCGTGAGGTCGGTGACGTCGTCGTCGGAGAAGCCCATGCGGCTGTCGGTGGCGAAGGTGACCACGGGCAGCGGCCCCTCGCGGCGGATGCGCATGGGCAGCGCCATGTAGTCGACGCCGCCGTCGGCCTTCAATTCATGCAGCAGGACGTGATCGTGCTCGGTGAGATTCGTGAGGTGGTGACGCACCAGGCGCCCCTGTTCGCGCGCCGCCTGCAAGGGGCTGCCGATATAGGCCGGCGTGAACTGGATGCCCCAGGCGCGGGCGATCTCCTGCACCTTCTCGCCGCGCCGCCACATGTAGCCCATGGCCTGGAGCTGCGGATGGACGAGCTGCAGGCCGATATAGGCGCGCCACAGCGGGATGCCGGTCTGCAGCACGCGCGTCAGCAGCTGCTCCATGAAAGCCGCCGGCCGCGCCACGAGGCGGCCCTCGTGCGCCAGCCATTCGGCGATCGGCGCCAGGCGGTCGCCCGCGGAGACGCCGGCGTTCAGGAGCCCACCACCGCCGCCACCTCCTCCGTCGAGGTCCGATAGACCTTGTTGGTCGAGAGGTCGGCGATCTTCTCGATGTTGTCGGCCACGTCCTCCACGGTGGGCGCGCGGCCCGCGATGCGCACGCCTGGCGCCTCGCGATACTCGATGCGCGCGAAGTTGCCGGCGCCGGCGCTCCAGATTTCGCCGGTGCGCTGGCACTGCTCGCTGCAGAGGTAGGCGACCATGGGCGAGACGAAGGACGGGTCGAGCTTGGCCAGCATCTCGGGCGTCATCAGGCTCTCGGTCATGCGCGTGCCGGCGACCGGCGCCAGGGCATTGACGAAGATGTTGTATTTCTGGCCCTCGAGCCGCAGCGCATTCATGAAGCCCACGACGGCGAGCTTGGCGCCGGCATAGTTGGCCTGGCCGAAATTGCCGTAGATGCCCGAATTCGACGAGGTGACGACGACGCGGCCATAGGCCTTGGCGCGCATGATCGGCCAGGCGGCGTGGGTTACGTAGGCGGTACCGAGGAAATGCACCTTCACCACGAAGTCGAAATCCTCGACCGTCATGTTGTGGAAGGTCTTGTCGCGCAGCACGCCCGCATTGTTGACCACGATGTCGACCGTGCCGAAGGAATCGACCGCGGTCTTGACGATGTTGGCCGCGCTCTTGGGATCGGCAACGAAGTCGTAGTTCGGCACCGCCTGACCGCCCGCTGCCTTGATCTCCGCCACGACCTTGTCGGCAGCCGCATGACCGCCACCCTTGCCGTCGACCGCGCCGCCTGGATCGTTCACCACCACCTTGGCGCCGCGGCTGGCCAGCAGCAGCGCATGCGCGCGGCCGAGGCCGTTGCCGGCGCCAGTGACGATGGCGACGCGATTGTCGAAGCGGATGGCCATTACTCGATCTCCCCAGAGTCCTTGTTCATGGAGCTACCCATGTTTGTTCGGAGCGTTCCAGTTTCAACCCTGACGGCTCCGGTGAATACCGCAGCGTCTCGGCCCTCAGGCTGCTCGAGCCGCAATGATTTTGCGGCGCTGTGCGGGTGACAAATCCTTGGTAGCCATCTTGAGGTCATACCAACTCTGCAGGTTCATCCAGAATTCTGCGCTATTGCCGAAGAACAGAGCCAGCCGCACCGCCGTGTCAGCCGTGATCCGTCGGCGATTGTTGACGATCTCGGCGATGCGATTAGGGGAAACGCCGATCGCCTGAGCCAATTCGTTCTGTGACAGGCCATACTCGGCGAGAAATTCATGCTTCAGCATGTCCCCCGGGGTCACGGATGCGTATTCGGACTTCGTCATCTCATACCTCAGTGATAGTCGACGATCTGCACGTGGTGTGCATCACCATCGATCCATCGAAATATGACCCGCCATTGGTCATTGATCCGAATGGAGTGAAAGCCATCGAGATTGCCTCTCAGTTTCTCCAATCTGTTTGCGGGCGGTACACGCAAGTCTTCAAGCCGTGACGCCGCGTGGATCGCTACCAGCTTCCGCTTTGCCCGGTCGGCAAATCCATGGAACGCCCGAACCAGCTCGTCGTCAAAGAGTGCCCGAGTTCTGCGGTCGCCAAACGACCTGATCATGGCGCCAGCTATACCGCATCCCGGTACACCATCAAGACGTTCTCCTCAACCTCGCTGCAGAATCACCACCGCTGTGACGGCTTCTTCCATGCCGATGACTCCGCCGCCGTTCTCGGCGAGCGCGACCTCCGCGCCTTTCACCTGTCGAGCGCCGGCTTCACCGCGCAATTGCGTGGCGAGCTCCGCCAGCATCGAAAGACCGGTGGCGCCGACGGGATGGCCCTTCGAGACGAGGCCGCCTGACGTATTCACCGGCAGCTTGCCGCCGGGGCCGGTGGCTCCCGACTCGACGAACTTGCCGCCCTCGCCGTCGGGGCAGAAGCGCAGCATCTCGCACTGGTAGATCTCGCAGAAGCTGGTGGCGTCGTGCACCTCGGCGACGTCGATGTCCTGCGGCCCCAGCCCCGCCATCTTGTAGGCCTTGTCGGCGGCGGCGCGCGACAGCCCGGGCTCGTCGAGCTTGCGGTACTTGCCGCCCGAGAAGCCCACGCCCGCGACGCGCACGGCGCGCTCCCGGACGCTGGCCGGCAGCTTCTCGAGATACTCCTTCGAGCAAAGCAGAGCCGCGGCCGCGCCATCGCCGATCGGCGCGCACATGGCGCGGGTCAGCGGATAGGACACCGGCCGATCCTCGAGGACGGACTGCGGCGTCATCTGGAAGCGGTACTGCGCCTTGTCGTTCAGCGCGCCGTAATTGTGGTTCTTGGCGGCGCCGACGGCGATCTGCTCCTGCGTGGTGCCGTGCTTCCACATGTGCCACTTGGCCTGCATGGCATAGGTGTCCATGAAGATGGTGCGGTCGTCGCCCGGCGCGAACGTCGAGCCCACCATCTCGCCCACCCGGTTCATCTCCTCGACCAGCCGGTCGTGCTGGCTGGTTATGTAGCCCTGGTTGAACAGGCCGGCGGTGCGCTCCGGCGCGTCGGGGCTGAAGAGCTTCTCGATGCCGATGCAGAAGGAGAGCTCGTGCGTGCCGGCCAGGACGTCCTTCCAGGCGCCCATGAAGGCGGTCGAGGCCGTGGCGCAGGCATTCTCGACGTTGAACATGGGCACGCGCTCGGGGAACAGCCCCTCCTCGACCAGCGGCTGGAACAGCGCCTGGGCGCGGATCGAGTTCTGGCCCCAGAAGCCCATGCCGCAATTGCCCAGCCAGCCCGCCTCGATGTCGGCGCCATTCTTCATGCCGGCATCCGACAGCGTGCCGAGATAGGCCTCGCGCGCCAGATCGCCGAAACTCATGCCCGGATGCTTCTTGAAGGCGGTGGTATAGGCGCCAATTACATAGACATCGCGCATGAGCGTCCCCTCGGTTGGCTTTGCCGGCATTTGAGCGTATCCAAACGGCGCAAGCTAGCCACCCTACGCTGCCAGGCAGCTTCGGGTGGCCGGGTCAAACGACTGAACGCAGGCCACCCGAAGCTCCGCAGGAGCGAAGGGGGGCTAGGAGATCCGATATGGCCGCCACGGCCCAGGTAAGACCCCCGCACGTCGACGCCACCATCGCCGAGCTGAAGAAGATCTACGGCGAGCGCGTCAGCACCGCGCACGCCGTGCGCGAGCAGCACGGCAAGGACATCTCCTTCCACGAGGCCCACCTGCCCGATGCCGTGGTGTTCGCCGAATCGGCCGAGGAGGTGCAGCAAATCGTCCAGCTCTGCGCCCGCCACAAGACACCGATCATCGCCTTCGGCACCGGCACCTCGCTCGAGGGCCATATCAGCGCGCCCAACGGCGGCATCTCGCTCGATTTGAGCCGCATGAACAAGGTGCTGACGGTCAACGAGGCCGACCTCGACGTCGTGGTCCAGCCCGGCGTCACGCGCAAGCAGCTCAACGAGTACATCCGCGCCACCGGCCTCTTCTTCCCGATCGATCCCGGGGCCGACGCCTCGCTCGGCGGCATGGCCAGCACGCGCGCCTCGGGCACCAACGCGGTGCGCTACGGCACCATGCGCGAGAACGTGCTGGCGCTGCAGGTCGTCACGGCCGACGGCCGCCTGATGCGGCTCGGCCGGCGCTCGCGCAAATCGTCGGCGGGCTATGACCTGGTAAAACTGTTCGTCGGCTCCGAGGGCACGCTCGGCATCATCACCGAGATCACGCTGCGCCTCTACGGCATCCCCGAGTCGATGGTCTCGGCAACCTGCGCCTTCGATTCGCTGGAAGGCGCGGTCAACACCGTGATCCAGACCATCCAGTCCGGCATTCCGGTGGCGCGCATCGAGCTGATGGACACCGCGACGGTCGACACGGTGAACAAATATTCCAAGCTCAGCCTGCCGCTTAAGAGCACGCTGATGCTGGAATTCCACGGCACCGAGGCCAGCGCCAAGGAGCAGGCCGAGATGGTGCAGGCGCTGGCCGCCGAGAATGGCGGCGGCAACTTCGCCTGGACCGGCCAGGCCGAGGAGCGCAGCAAGATGTGGCAGGCGCGCCACGACGCGGCCTGGGCGGCCAAGGCCGCCAAGCCCGGCTGGGGCATGTGGGCGACCGACGTTTGCGTGCCGATCTCGCGGCTCGCCGAGTGCATCCTCGAGACGCAGAAGGACATCGTCGCCAGCGACCTCTATGCGCCGATCGTGGGACACGTCGGCGACGGCAACTTCCATCTCACCATGATGGTCAACCCCGACGATCCGACCTACCTCAAGCGCGCCGAAGGGCTGAACGACCGCATGATCGCTCGCGCGCTCGCGCTCGGCGGCACCTGCACCGGCGAGCACGGCGTCGGCCTCGGCAAGATCAAGTTCCTCTACGACGAGCATGGCGAGGCCATGTCGCTGATGCGCTCGATCAAGAAGGCGCTCGACCCGGACAACATCATGAACCCGGGCAAGATCATGGGCCCGATCAACTGACGGCCCGGCCGGGGATTTCCGCAGTTTGCGCAGTTTCGGCAACCCCCTCCTTGCTGGGAATGCGCCGGTCCAATGGCGCGTCTGTCGTGGTTGAGCACCGCATGAGTGCCCCGCCATCAGTATAACAGCAGAAGCTGAAGATAACTATGGTTATTTTCTTTCATTTTTGCGCGCTATATAGGCAGCCAACGGGGTGCTAGCACCGCCGGCGTTCGCCGCGGTGCAATCCTAGTTACTGGCGGAGGTTCCCAGAGACACGCTTTGGAGGGGACGATGGAGACGAGCGTAAGGAAGTTGTTCGAGCGATATGAGCGCGTCTTCAACGCCGCCCTGCACGGCGACGTCGATATGGACGACGTCGCGGCGCTCTACGCCGCCGACTTCATTGCGGCCTCACCGGCCGGCGTCATGACCGGGAAGAACGACGAGCAGCTCAAGCAGGTCATGGCCCAGGGCTACGCCCGCTACCGCGCCATCGGAACCAAGGAGATGCGCATACGGGGACTCCGCATCTCGCCGATGGACGAACGCCATTGCGTCGCGCACGTCGCCTGGAGAGCGACCTATGCCCGCAACGACAAACCCGACGTCACGATTGATTTCGACGTCCACTATCTCGTCCAGCGGTTAGGCGCCGAGCCCAAGGTCTTTGGATGGGTATCGGGGGACGAGCAGGCGGTGCTGAAAGAGCATGGCATCGTCTGAGGCCGCCTTCGCTCTCATGGAGTCGGCGGCCGCTAACGTAGTCCGGCCCGGCGCAGGCCTTCGACGAACTGGTCCATCAGCTCGAGCGTCTGATAGGGAACGTTGCCGCGGACCCAATCGAGAGACAGCCGGGGCTGCTCGCGGCGCACGTCGGCCAGGAAGGCGCGTGCCTCCTCGACGCGGCCGGACTTGGCAAGACTCGCGCAACGCAGGCGTTGCGCACCCTGAAAGCCCGGGCGCAGACGAAGCGCCTCGGCCGTGAAGTGCGCCGCCTTGTCGTAGCGCCCGGCCGTGTAGTGGGCGACGGCAATGGCGCCCAGGAACAAGGCCATCTCGGGATCGATCGGACTGAGCCGGATCGCTTCGTTGCCGTGCTCGATCGCCTCGCCATCGCGACCGGCGAAGGCGAAGCCCCGGCTGAGATGGGAGTGGGCCGCAGCGGAGTTGGGATTGAGGCTCACCGCCTGCCTGAACGCCGCGATCAACTCCTCCGTACGGCGCTCCATCATCGCCCAGTAGCCCAATGCGATATGTCCCCAAGGATCGCAGTCGTCGAGCGCGATCGCCCGTGTGGCATGCTCGCGGCCTGCCAGCAGGCCACGGTCGGCGCCCATCCAGCCCATGTGCGCCGCGAACACCAGGCAGAAGCCGAGCCGGCCGTGCGCCGGCGCATAGTCGGGATGGGCTTCGATAGCCTGTCTCAAGGGCTCGATGGCGGCCTGATGATCGGCGCGCGACATCCGCCAGAAATGCGTCTGCGCCTGGGCCACCAGCTCCCACGCGCCGAGGTGCTGCGGCGAGCGGGTGAGCGCGCGGATGCCTTCGGCCGCCAGCACACGGGGCTCGATGGCGGCGGCGACGCTGCGCGTGATGTCGTCCTGCACCGTGAAGATGTCGCCCAGCTCGCGCTCGTAGCGCTCGGCCCACAGGTGGCCGCCCGTCGTGGCATCGACGAGCTGGGCGGTGATGCGCAGGCGGCTGCCGGCGCGGCGCACGCTGCCTTCCAGGATGTAGCGCACGCCGAGCTCGCGCGAGACCTGGTTCGCGTCGACCGCACGGTGCTTGTACGCGAAGGTCGAGTTGCGGGCGATGACGAACAGCCAACGGATGCGCGCCAGGCCGGTGACCAGGTCCTCCGAAATGCCGTCGGCGAAGTATTCCCTGCCGGGATCGCCGCTCCTGTCGGCGAACGGCAGCACGGCGATCGACGGGCGATCAGGCAGTGACAGCTCGGGCAGCGCCGGAGACCGCAGCGCCTCCTCGCGCACCTCGCCCACGAAACGCAGGCCCTTGCGTGGCAGCGTCTTGATCAGGCGCTGGCGATCGCCTGTATCGCCGATCGCCTTGCGGGCGGCATTGATGCGGTTGAACAGGGCCGATTCCGAGACGACCCGCCCCTTCCAGATCGTGTCCAGAAGATCGTTCTTGCTGACCACCCGGTCGCGATGACGGATCAGATGGACGAGCAGGTCGAACACCTGCGGCTCGATCGAAACGGGCTTCGGCCCGCGATGCAGCTCGCGGCGATCGATGTCGAGCGCGCAGTCTTCGAAAAGGTAACGCAAAGCCAGCTCCGCCTGCCGCGTCCAGCGCGTCCGGACGCTAGCACGCCGCCTCTTGAGGAAAAATGGAGGGAACCTTGAGGCCTGGCATCAAGCCGATCACGCCGGCCTGTGTCAGCCTGCCCGCACTCTCTAACGCGAGGAGGACAAGATGAAGGCCGCGCTGGCGTTGTTCCTTTGTGCGATGGCCGGCTTGGGGTTGGCGCCGTCCGCGGCACAGCAGCCGCCGGCGCTGAGCGTCAAGCCGGTGGTCGAGAAGAAGCTGAAGGAGTTGCCGCAGGGGCCGTTGTTCTGGCGGGTCGAAACCTTTTCGACCTTGAGCGACGCCCGGGCGGCCGAGGGGCCAACCGCGCTGGCAGCAGAAATTTCCGGCAAGGTCTGGCTCTTCACCCTCGGTCCCAGGGGCGGCGCGACTGCGGGCGCCGTCAAGGTCGCCGAGATCGGTCCGGTGCCGCCGGTCCAGGCGCCGGAGTACCTGCTGCGTATCAATCATGCGAGCGGCCCGCCGGGTGCGCGCACCCCACCCCACTCCCACCCCGGTTCGGAGGCCTTCTATGTGCTGAAGGGACGACTCGGGCAGCGCACGCCGCACGGCATCGTCCATGCCAATGCCGGCGCCGCCATGAACGGCCACGGCGCCGACATGCCCATGGAGGTGTTCAGCGCCGGCACCGTCGATCTCGACCAGCTCGTGATGTTCGTCGTCGACGCTACACGGCCGTTCTCTTCACCGGCACGATTCGAGTGATGGCTTTAGGTCGTCGGCAATGAAAGACGGTAGAACGCTGCGGCGTTCTTCCAGAAGAAGCGGTCCCGATCGGCCGGCGAACGGTCCTCGAGCATTCGGTCTAGGGAGCGGACGAGCGTGTCGTAGTCTATCCTCAAGCCGGCAACGGGGAAATTGCTGGCGAATATGCATCGCTCGATGCCGAAGATCGCGATCGCCTCCATGACGACACGTCGATTGAACTCGTAGTCCCAGGCACTGTCCTTCAGGCCGAACTCGGAGACCTTGACGTGAACGTTCGGCTGGCGCGCCACGGCCTCCATGCCTCGGCGCCAGGCGGCGAGGCCATCTTCGCTGCGATCCCAGGGAAAGCCGGTATGGTTCAGCACGATCGGCACGCGCGGGAACTGCCGCGCCACGTCGGCGGCCTCGACGAGATGCCAGTAAGGCACACGAAGATCCCAGGAGAGCCCGTACTTTTGCAGGAGCGCGAAGCCCTGCAGCCATTTGTCGTCCTGCATGGTGCCCGGCGCGCCGGGCGTCGCGGCATCGGGGCGAAGGGACGTCACCGGCTTCGACCGGATTCCACGCACCAGCGGAAACTGCGACTGGGCGGCAAGAATCTCTTCCGCATTGTCAGTGTGGAACCAGGCGTGCGCGACGATGGCGCCGGGAAAGCCGTGGCGTGCATTCACGTCGGTCAGCCACTGCGTTTCGGCGACCTGCCTGGAACGATCCATCTCGGCTTCGCAATGCACCGTCGTCAACACGTTATGGGCACCCGAATTCCGCAGATAGTCTTCCGGCAGGTAGTCTCGCCTGATCGCGTCGTACGACCCCAGGAAGAAGTGAGGCTCCGGCTGGTCGGTAAGGAAAGGGTAACGGTTTGCCTTCAGGTCCCAAAGATGATGGTGCGCATCGATAAGCGTGACGGCTCCCGGCGCTGCATTCCATTGGCCACTGATCGTCTTCATGCGCGGTGAAATAGCACATGTCGCGGGCTGCACCGAACACCCACGTTGCCGGCACTACTCGGAGTTACCGTCGTATGCTTGGAAAAGCTTGGGGATGGCTGACAGCGCGCCTCGGTGGCCATCACCAAGGCCGGCTGCGCTTCTCGGTGCATCGCCATCCGACGTACCAGTCGTTCTGGCGCCCGGGCGACGAGTCCGAGCAACCGCCGCGCCTGGAGATCCAGATCTACCTCGAGGCGAGCAACATGACCAACGAACCTCGGTGGCTCGCCGCCGCCGAGATCGAGGGCATGCCGTCCACCGCGATCGTCGTCATTGGCGTGCGCGACGCCACGACCGGCACGCTTCGCGCCGGATAACCCCCTGCCGCCGCAGCGGATCGCCGTCGTATCGCTGCTCTTCCTGATCGACGGACAATCCCGGTCGGCCGATGAGCCGTTCCACGTCACCCTTATTCTGACTGACCACCTCGGCGAACGACACCATGCCAAGGTGACCATGCACTAGGCCGAATTTCAAGCAAGGGAAAGCCGATGGCGACATCACTTTACGACCTCAGCGTGCCGACCTTCCTGCAGACTGTGAGCGCCGTCGCAGGCTTCCTCGACCGTGCGGCCAAACATTGCGCGGAGACGGGCGCTGACCCCAATGACTTCGTCGACGCGCGCCTCTTCGACGACATGGCGCCGTTCCACTTCCAGATCGAATGCGTGGCGCACCATTCAGTGTGGGGAGTGGAGGCCGTGAAGACCGGCGCCTTCACCCCGCCCGCCCTGGTCGGACCGATCCCGTTCGCCGACCTGCGGGCCATGATCGCCCAGGCGGAAGCGGCGCTGAAGGCCTTCACCCCCGAGGAGGTCAACGGCTGCTCGGGCAAGGACCTGGACCTCCAGATCGGTCCTCGGAGACTGGCCTTCACGTCGGAGACCTTCTTGCTCTCGTTCTCGCTGCCCAACTTCCATTTCCACGCCGTCACCGCCTACGACATCCTGCGCACGCGGGGCGTGCCGCTCGGCAAGCGCGATTACGAGGGCCAGCTGCGCACCAGGCCGGCCTAGTCGCTTTAGCGCTTCTGCGCGTCCGGCACGTTCAACCCCAGCGCCGCCACAAGATCATGGACCAGGCGGCGCTCGCGGAAGCGCCAGCCGTCGGGCGTCCGGACCAGCGCGTCCCTGTAGGTACCGGCGACCGATGGCTCCAGACCGGCGCCCGCCGCCTGGAGGATGACCAGGTAGCTGGTGCGGGCCGTGGCCCGATCGCCGTCGAGCTGGATCAGGCTGTTCATGATGAAGTGCTTGCGCCGCGGCTCGGCCGGAATGTTGCGGGCCATCAGTGCCGCGATCTCGCCCGGGCCGCGCGCCCGCGAATAGGGCGCGATCCACTCTCCGTCCTCGGTGAACAGCTCCCCGAGCTCCGTGAACCGGAATTCGTCCATCCGGAAGCAGTATTCGCTGAAGAGCTCCCGGATCGCTTCCTTGTCCTCGAGGGGCGTTGGCATGGCCGAGGCGCCCTAGTCGGCCGCCATGCCTTTTTCGGCGAGCTCCTTGCGGGCGTTCTCGTTCTTGGTGAGTCGCGAGAGCCCCATGCCGCGCAGCACGTTGGGCGCCTTGGTGAACTGGATGTTGTCGTAGCCCACGATCTCGATGCGGTTGCCCCACGGATCGAGGAAATCGAGGAAGGGCCCGTCGAGCGTCGCCACGCCGGCGGCCTTCAGCGCCTGGCGCGCCGCCTCCTTGTCGTCGACCACCAGGCCGAAATGGCGGCCGTCATCGGGCGGCTGCTTGCGGCCCTTCTGCAGGGCAATGAACTGGTCGCCGAGATCGATGAAGGCCATGTCGTCGCTCTTGCCGCGCAGCTCGAACTCGAACAGCCGGCCCCAGAAGGCCAGCGCCTGCTCGATGTCGCCGACCTCGAGCGCCACATGGTTGAAGCCCACGACGCGCGGTCTTTTGGAATCTGCCATTGCCCGCTCCTCTGGTGGTCCGACTGAAGAAGTGGGAAGAGCGCCCATCTTCGCGCAAGCCTGCTCGGGTATACTTGCGCGGCGTGCCGGTTTGCCGGGATAGCGATGGAGGCCCCGCCATGGACGATCACTATTGGTCCGGCTCTGAGAAGAAGATCGCGCGCCGCGCCTTCGATACGGCACTCGAATCCGCGCTGGCCAAGATCATGGCCGAATTCAAGGCGAAGGCTGCCGCAGCGGTGACTCCTGCAGACATGTGGGATGTCGAAGACTGGCTGCGCCGGCACCGACGGCAAATCGACCAGTTGTTCGACTATCGCTACTCAGTGCTTACTTTGGTGTTCGGCCGCCTCATTGCCGAAGGGCTGCTCGACGAAGGGCAGCTGGCGGGTCTGGCAGAAGAAAAACTCGCGCAAATCCGTCGTGACGTCTCGTTCGTGGGACGCTCCTGAGAGCGAAGCAAAAAGGGCCGGCGATCGCCGGCCCTTTGCCCTTGCAGGCGATGCGGCTTATTTGGCGGCCTGCACCATGATCTCGACCTTGAGCGCCGGGTTGGCGAGCTTGGCTTCGACCGTGGCGCGCGCCGGCGTCGAGCCGGGGGCGACCCAGGCGTCCCACACCTCGTTCATCTGGCTCCAGGTGCCGATGTCGGTCAGCCAGATGTTGGCCGACAGGATCTTCGACTTGTCGGAACCGGCGTCCTTCAGGAACTTGTCGATCTTGTCGAGGATCTGCTTGGTCTGGCCCTTGACGTCGGCCTTGGTGTCGTCGGCCGTGAGGCCGGCGAGATAGACCGTGTTGCCATGGACGACCGCGCTCGACATGCGGGGACCGGCGTTGATGCGCTGGATGCTCATTGTTCTCTCCTCCTGGAAAAGCGGCGCCGACCTTAGAGCAGATTTCCCCAAGGTGGAACCGCGCAAACCTGGCATCGCGAGCCGCGTGGCGGTGCCGGACTTTTATCCGTAAACTGGTCCGGTGGAGGGAAAATGAGCCGTGAAGTTCGCGGAATGCTGATGGGCCTGTGCATCGTGATCCTGGCCGCGGCGGCCTATTTCCTGAAGGACCGGCCCGCGAACACGCCCGGTGCAGCAGGCACGGCGACACAACGCAGTTCGCCGTAACTCAAGCGATCTGATTGACCTCTACCAGCGCCCCCTGCTCGCGCAGGATCTGCCGCACGCGCTCGCCGTCCGCCTTTCCCTGATCGGCGAACATTGCCGCCGCGACGCCAGCCGCTTGTCCCGTGGCGAAGGCGGTGCCCATGACGCGCAGGCTGGCGCCGGCCTGGCGGTCGGCATCGACGACGCGGCCGGCGGCGAACAGGTTCGCGGTGTCGCGGCTCACCAGGCAGCGCAGCGGGATTTCATAGGCTGTCTTGTCCGGCGGATAGATGAAGCTGCTCTGCAGCGTCGTGCGATCGTGCCATTCCACGCCCCAGGCGCCGAGCGCGATGCTGTCCGACTGCGGCCGGCCTTCGACCACTTCCTGCCAGGCCAGCCGATGTACCGCCTCGATGTGGCGCGACTCGCGTGTGCCGAACTCGGGGCCGGTCGATGCGAGGTAGGCGTTGGCGCAGCCCGGCAGGCTGCGTAGAACGTCGAGATAGGCCCAGGCCTGCTGCCGGCCGCGCCGTTCGGCGGCGCTCTGGCTCAGCACATCGCGCGGATCGTAGTCCTCGGAAGCGAGATAGCAGACGACGTCGCCCGAGATCGGCAGGCGAGTCAGCACGCTGCGATCCTTGCTGAACGGCCCCCGCCCCGCCGCCTTTGCCGCCTGCACCGCGGCGGTGAGCTGGTCGGCGGTCACGGTCGCGTCGCGCGGGATGCCCCCGAAGCGCGTGGCAAGCGTGCCGAGATTGACGGCACCATCGTTGCCGTAGCGCGTCGCGGCACCGGCAAACTGGGCGAGATCGCCCTCGCCGCTGGCATCGACGAAAGCACGGGCGCCGAGCGTGTGCTCTCCGCCATGGTCCTGCCAGCGGAGATCGACGATGCGGCCGTCGGCGCGGGTGGCGCCGCAGACGAAAGCGTTGAACATCACCTGCACGCCGGCCTCGGCGCACAGCGAATCGAGCACCAGCTTGACCGCTTCGGGGTCGAATACGACGAAGACGCCGCGATGGCGTTGCGGGCCGGTGACGGCGCCGAGCCGGCGCAAGCCCTGCATGACCTCCTCGGCAACGCCCTTCACGGCCTGGCGCGGCTCTTCGCCCAGCGTGTACAGACCGCAGTAGGTGAGCACATTGCGCAGCGTCGCCGCGCCGCCGAGGCAGGAGCCCTTTTCGAGCAGGATCGTGCGTGCCCCGCAGCGCGCCGCGGCGATGGCGGCGGCCGTTCCGGCGCTGCCGCCGCCGACCACGGCGACGTCGAATGGCTCGCCCTTCATGCAGTTCTTCCTCTTTCTCTTCCGGACCGCGCGCATCCTCGCGCGCTCATGAATCGCTGGAGCGCGCGAGGACGCGCGCGGTCCGGAAGACCATGAACGCGTCCGCTCCCATCAGATCGCCGCCACGACCATGATCTCGACCTTCATCTTCGGGTCGTTCAGGTGGGCCTGCACGGTGGCGCGGGCCGGCGTGTGGCCGGGCACGACCCAGGCGTCCCACACGGCGTTCATGGCGCCGAAGTCGCCGATGTCGCGGAGCCAGATCACGGCCGACAGGATCTTCGTCTTGTCGCTGCCGCCCTTCTTCAGGAGCGCATCGATCTCGGCCAGCGCCTGCCTCACCTGGCCGGTGACGTCGAGCGAGGTGTCCTCGGGGATCATGCCCGAGAGATACATGCGGTCGCCGAACACGCTCGCCTCGCTCATGCGCGGGCCGGGATCGATGCGAATGACGTTGCTCATGCGGTGGGTCTCCGGTCGATGGCGATGATGTGGATCGGTGTATGGCCGACGATGGGCTGCAAGCCAAGATCGCGGCAGCGCGCCTTGAGATCGGCCGGCAGGGGGCTGGAGCGCTCGGCGGCCGCCACGGCTTCCAGGCTGAGCAGGATGCCGGCATCGAACTGGCGCGTCATGCTCTCGAGCCGGCTCGCCACGTTGACGGTGTCGCCCAGGGTCGTGAACTCCAGCCGGTCGGCGATCCCGACATTGCCCTGGATGACGGGCCCGAAATGGATGCCGATGCCGACCGTGGTCGCGACCCTGCCGACGGCGATGAGCTGGTCGCGCCACTGGTCGATGGTGTCGAGGATTTCCACGGCGCAGAGCAGCGCGTCGCGCGCTTCGTAGGGCGTCTTCTCCGGCGCGCCGAACACCGCCATCAGGCCGTCGCCCAGGAACTTGTCGACCGAGCCGTTGTGGCGGAAGACGATGGGCACCATGCGGCGGTGAAAGGCGCGGATGATGGTGATGACCTCCTCCGGCGTGATCGCCTCCATGCGCCGCGTCGAGCCTATGACGTCGACGAACATCACCGCCGCGTTCTGGGCTCGGCCGGCCTCCAGGCCGCGCACGTCGGAAGCCAGCCGCTCGACGACGTTGGGCGAGAAGTAGCGGCCGAGATTGGCGCGCTCGGTCTCGGCCATGACCGCGCGCTCGACGTGGCGGCGGGCGCGCCAGATGGCGCCGGCGATCAGGCCGATGGTGATGGCCAGCAGCACGAGCTGATTCAGCATGAACACCACGGGGCCGACGCCCTGCACTTCGCTGAGCTGGCGCAGCAGCTCCAGGGCGTTCGGCGCTGTGAAGCCGCGGAACGAATCGACGTGCTCGGCGGAGTGCAGCACGAAGGCGAAGGAGGCGAGCTGGCCCAGGAAGGCCGCCGCGCCGGTCACCAGCACGATCTTGACGGAAAAGGTGAGCGCGCTCGCCGCCACGTAGGCCACGAGATAAAGGAAGGCCGACCGGCGCAGCCAGGACTGCAGCGCCCATTCGTACCAGTCATGTTCCGGGTAGTGGCTGGCCAGCACGATGATCGCCACGTCGATCAGGGCGCACACGGCCTGGATGGCGAGCATGTAGCGGCTCCGGCGGGTGGCGTAGCCGATCCAGCCGACCACGAAGAAGAGCGCCATGGCCGCGATCAGCACCGGCAGGCGCGTCCACGACGAGGAGAGCACCACCCAGAGGAAGACGACGCCGAGCGCGATCACACGCGCCTTGAAGGCGAAGGCGAAGCCCGACAGCTCCTCCTCGTGCAGGCGCTGCAGCCAGCCGGGCGGCGTATTGCGGTCCGGGCGAATCGATTCGTCTGCCACGGGCGGACCCTAAAGGAGACCTGCGGAGTGTGGCAATCGTCACAGCCTCGGCGCCGGTGCCTCCATAACCTGCTAGGGTCATTCCTGCCGTTTGGGGGAGATCATATGAGTAAGAGTGGATTGTGGAGAACGCTGGTTCTCCTGGTTGGCCTGTCGCTGTTCGCGACCGGGCAGGCGTATGCGCAGAACGGGCTGCAGCGCTTCGAGAAAGACATCAAGCCGCAACTCGAGTTCAAGTCGTTCACCTACGACAAGGCCGCACCCCTGGGCGACAAGGGCTTTACGCTGAGCAATGTCGTGGTCGTCGTGCCGGCGTCGGCAACGGGCGGCAAGGACAGCACGATCAAGATCGAGAAGATCACCGTCGAGGAGGCCGACTTCGATCGCATGAAGGACACTGGCAAGAAGGACGAGGTCCCGCTCTTCGCCAAGCTCAAGATCGAGGGCATGACGGGCGACGATGAGCTGAGCGGCATGCTCGAGAGCTTCGGGATCCCCAAGGCGCCGGTCGACCTGGCGCTGGATTACCGGCTCAACCCGGCCGACAAGGTGCTGAGCGTGTCCAAGCTCGAGGTCGGCCTGCAGGGCCAGGGCAGCCTGTCGCTCAGCCTGGTGCTCGACGGCGTGAGCGACAAGGCGAGCGAAGCGGCCGGCGCCAAGGACACCGCCAGCCTGCGCTCGGCGTCGCTGGTCTACACCGATGTCGGGCTGCTGTCGCAGCTCTTGCCCGCCGCCGCCAAGCAGCAGGGCATGGCGGCCGATGCGATGGTCGCCATGGCGGTGGCGCCGATCGGCGCCTTCGCCGTCGGCAAGGGGCCGGGCACGGTGAAGGCGCTGGACGGCCTCGCCTCCTTCATCGGCGACTGGAAGAAGCCGAAGGGACCGATCACCATCTCGGTCGCACCGGCCAAGAGCGCGTCGCTGGCCGATCTCGACAAGATCGAGCAGCCCAACGCGCTGACCGACATCTTCGGGCTCAAGGTCGAGTATGCCGGCACGCGGACCGGCGCGGCCGGAGGCGTTGCCGCCTCGGGTGGCGGCCAGGCCGCCGCCGCTGGTCCGCCGGCGGCCGACAAGCCGATGACCGGCGCCGAAGCCTGGCTGACGTTGATCGGCAACACGGTGACCGGCAAGGTCGATGGCGAGGTGATCTTCGAATACTACCGCAAGGACGGCACGCTCGCCCTGCTGGAAGGCAGCGAGATCACCAAGGGCAAGTGGTCCCTCGAGGGCGAGCGGGTCTGCTTCAAGTATCCCGACGAGGACAAGGACTGCCAGACGATCAGCCGCACCGGCGACGAGGTCGTCTTCAAGCGCAAGGACAAGAGCGGCTATCGGCTCAAGGTGCTCACGGGCAACCCGAAGAACCTCTGAGTCTTCCGGACCGCGAGCTTCCAGCTCGCTCATAATCTTCTTGGGAGCGCGGACCTCCGGTCCGCTCATGATCATGATGCGGACCGGAGGTCCGCGCTCCCATGAGCGAGCTGGACCTGCCTGCGCGAAGCCGAAGCGGCTTCGCTTCGGCGGAGGCAGGAGCTCGCGGTCCGGAAGAGATGATCGCAGGACGGTTCGAGCGCTGCTTCATTGCCCCACAGCCACTCGCTTCGCGCTACAGTCGCGGCCGGGAGGTGAGGCATGACCGATCAAGAGGCCGGCCGCGTCCGCGACTTCGTGGGCTACGGACGCCACCGGCCCGACCCCAAGTGGCCCGGCGGCGCGCATGTCGCGGTCAATTTCGTCATCAACTACGAGGAAGGCGGCGAGCGCTCCGTGCCCGACGGCGACCCGGCGAGCGAAGTCGCCCTGACCGAGGGCTCGACCGCCAGCTTTGCCGGCCGCGACCTCGGCGCCGAGAGCATGTTCGAGTACGGCAGCCGCGCCGGCTTCTGGCGCCTGCACCGCATGTTCACCCGGCGCAAGCTCCCCTGCACGGTGTTCGCCATCGCCCGCGCGCTCGAGCGCAACCCGGAAGCCTGTGCCGCCATGCGCGAGGCCGGCTGGGACGTGGCGGGCCACGGCTACAAGTGGGAGATGCACGCCACCATGGCGCCGGACTACGAGAAGAAGCAGATCGAGATGGCGACCGAGAGCATCACCCGGACCATCGGCACGCGGCCGGCCGGCTGGTACAGCCGCTATGCGCCCTCGATGCTGACGCGCAATCTTCTGCTCGACGCCGGCTACGAGTACGACAGCGACACCTATGATGACGAGCTGCCTTACTGGCTGAAGGTCGGCGCGCGAGCACCAGCTGATCGTGCCCTACTCGATCACCCACAACGACGTGCGCTTCCAGCGCCAGGGCATGACGTCGGGCGACGAGTATCTCGCCTACATCAAGAACGCCGTGCAGTGCGTGCTGGAGGAGGATCCGCCGTGCATGCTGAGCTTCGGCCTGCACAACCGCATCATCGGCCACCCCGGCCGGGCACTGGGGCTGGCGCGGGTGCTGGATTGGCTGGCCGCCCAGCCGCGCGTCTGGATCACGCGGCGCATCGACATCGCGCGGCATTGGAAGCAGGTGCATCCTGCGCCGCGCTAAGGAAAGATGATTTTGATCCCGTCGTCCCGACCGGAGCGAAGCGGAGTGGAGGGACCTTCTCTCGACGACTGGCCGCAAATCGTCGAGAGAAGGTCCCTCCACTCCGCGCTTCGCGCTCCGGTCGGGACGACGGTTAGTTGGAGGAAACACCCATGACCATCCGCCGCCCGCTCGACGGCATGCTCGTCCTCGATCTGGGGCAGATCTACAACGGGCCCTATGCCGGCCTGCAACTCGGCTTCATGGGCGCCCGCGTGCTCAAGATCGAGCCGCCGGAAGGCGACGTCGTGCGCCGACGCAAGCGCGAGGTCGAGCCGTGGCCGCTGGTCATGCTGAACTCCAACAAGGAATCGGTGGTGCTCGACCTCAAGCAGCCGCGCGGCAAGGCGATCTTCCTCGAGCTGGTGAAGCAGGCCGACGTGCTGATCGAGAACTTCGCGGCCGGCGTCATGGATCGCCTCGGCATCGGCTGGGAGGTCCTGCGCAAGCTCAATCCCCGTCTGGTCTACGGCGGCAGCTCGGGCTTCGGGCTCGACGGGCCCTATCGCGATCTCGCCGCCATGGACGTCACCATCCAGGCGATGAGCGGCATCACCAACGCCACCGGCGACGCCGACGGGCCGCCGACCAAGGCCGGCGCTGCGGTCTGCGACTTCCTCGCCGGCATCCACCTCTGTGCCGGCATCCTGGGGGCGCTCGTCCAGCGCGAGCGCACCGGCGAGGGCCAGAGGGTCGAAGTCGCCATGCACGAGGCCGCGGTCACGGCGCTGGCATCGGCCATGGGCGCCGTGATGGACGGCGACACCAGCGTTCCCGACCGCACCGGCAACCGCCATCCCGCGCTCGCCATGGCGCCGTACAACACCTATCCCTGCAGCGACGGCTACGTCGCGATCTTCACCGCGGCCGAGCGGCACTGGCAGTCGATGTGCCAGCTGCTGAAGCGGCCCGACCTCGCCACCAACCCGGAGTATGCGAGCACGGTGGCGCGGGCGAAGAACATGGCGGAAATCGACGACATCGTCGGCGCCTGGACGATCGGCCGGCCGAAGGACGAAGTGCTGAAGCTCCTCAATGAGGCGCATGTGCCGTGTGCGCCCGTGAAGACGGCGCGCGAGGTCGCGAACGATCCGCATCTCGAGGCGCGCGGCTACTGGGTCGACATCGACCACCCGCGCCGCGGCCGCACGCGCGTGCCGATCTCGGCCATTCGCCTGCACGCCGGCGGCAAGTCGGAGATCCGCAGTCCCGCGCCGACGCTGGGCCAGCATACGGAGAAGGTGCTGGCGGAGCTGCTGGGGCTGAAGGCGGCGGAGCTCGCCGAGCTGCGCGCCGACCACATCACCGAGCCCGTGACGGAACGCAAGGTTTAGTCTTCGCTACGAGCGCGCCACTCCTGGTGGTCGAAATTCAACGTTTGGGTCCCGGACGGGATTCCCCGGGGCAGAGGTCAACCTTCGGCAATCCGCTTGACGAGTTGAACCGTGGAGAGCGCGCCGCATCGTTTCCATTCGTCGGCAAGCACGAGCCTTGCCGGATCGGAGCGGAAAGCATCGAAGGCCTGTTCGTCCGGGAAATACAGCAGGTGCGTCTCTGTCCGACCGTCGAGCGCACGAACGCGCAGGTCCAGCCGCCCGCGATGTTTCGGGAGCAGCGCCAGGACGCTCGCTTCATAGCGCTCGAAGACATCCAGGTCTGCCTGTGAGAGGTCGATTGTCACTAGCCGCAGCAAGCCCGCCTCCGTCAGAACACCAGCATCAAAACTGCATGTGGCGCCGCTCCGTGGTCAAGCTCGTCCCGAAATCGATGTCCAGGACCTACCCCACGGACCTGCCTGCGCGACGCCGAAGCGGCTGCTACGCGCCCGTCACGCGCCAGATCACATAGCCCACGTCGTCGGCCATCAGCAGTGAGCGGCGGTCGGGACCGATCGTCACCCCGACCGGCCGGCCGTACAACTCCCGCTCGTCCGGCGCGAGGAAACCCGAGAGGACATCGCGCGGCGGCCCCGACGGGCGGCCATCGGTGAAGGGCACGAACACCAGCTTGTAGCCGCTGAGGATGCTTCGGTTCCACGAGCCGTGCTGGCCGATCGCCATGCCGTCGGGAAAGCCGGGAAGCGTGCCTGCCGGCACCCAGCACAGGCCCAGCGATGCGGTGTGCCCGCCCAACGCATAGTCCGGCGTGATCGCCCTGGCGACCGCCGCCGCATCCTGCGGCACGCGGTCGTCCACCGTCTGCCCCCAGTAGCAATAGGGCCAGCCGTAGAATCCCCCGTCCTTCACCGAGGTCAGGTAGTCGGGCGGCGTCTCGTCGCCCAGCCCGTCGCGTTCGTTGACCACGGTCCACAGTGCGCCCGTCCGCGGCTCCCAGGCCATGCCGACGGCGTTGCGCAGGCCCGAGGCGAAGATGCGGCTCTTGCCGCTGCCCAGGTCGAGTTCATAGATGGCGGCGCGGCCTTCCTCCACCGCCATGCCGTTCTCGGCGATGTTGGAGAGCGAGCCGACCCCGGCATAGAGCTTCCGCTTGTCGGGGCTGAGCAACAGGCTGCGCGTCCAATGACCGGCCGGCTTGAAGTCGACGAGCTTGCGCCCGGGCCCGGTAATGCGGTTGGCGCCCGCCGTGTAGGGAAAGGCCACGATGCCGTCGGTGTTGCCGACGTAGAAGGTGTCGTCCACCAGCGCCATGCCGAACGGCTGGTTCTGCTCCCCCAGGAACACCTCGCGGGTTTCCGCCACGCCATCGCCATCGGAGTCGCGCAACAGGGTGATGCGATTGGCGCTCTTGCCCATCGCATCGGCGCGTTTCATCGTGCTCACCATAGCGTGGTCGAAGACCGACCTTGCCGGCCGGTCCGGACTCGTGGCCTCGGCGATCAGCACGTCGCCGTTGGGCAGCACCTCGATCCAGCGCGGATGATCGAGATCCGCCGCAAAGGCATTGACCTTGAGCCCGGGCGCGGCGGTGGGCACCTGGCCCGGGCTCCATCCCCGGGCCGTCGGCATCTTCAGCGTCGGGACGCTGCCCTGCGGTCTTGCCGGCGGTATCGCCGGCGCGCTGCCCCAGGCGGGCTCCGGCGAGCCGCCGGTCAATCGCCGCATATGAAGTGCGGCGCCCCCGACCAGGGCAACGCCGCGCGCGAAAAGAGTCGAAAGGCTCATTGCACAATGATCCTGTTCATGGAGATGCCGCGCCGACGCGCGCCTGAGTATGCCTTGGTCGCGCGCCCGGGTGCCACCGCCGGTGGCAGCTCGGCGTCGACGCCATGCCAGCCGTATCGCGCCACCTCCTATGCATTTCCGTCGTCTTGAACGATACAGGGGGCAGGCCTAGCCTGCCGGTTCGGCAGAGACGCCAAAGCGTCGAGTAACAGTCCGCGTGCGTCTCCTGCACGACTTCAAGAGGAGACACCCAATGAGACGGCAGGAAGTAGCTTGGACTAAAGTCTGCCTTGTCGGCGTGGTCGCAGCCGCGATTGGCTGCGGTTCCGCGACGGTGCAGGCGCAAGGCGCTCTCAAGAAGTATGATTCCAGCGGCAAGGAATTCTGGGCAAATCCGCCGCCCGACTGGTTCCTGGGCGACGAGACCGAGCAGCAGAAGGGCCAGGCGCCCAATCCCGGCCAGCCGTTGCCAACGCCCAAGGCCGAGCTCGACAAGATCCTTGCCGGCATCAAGGTGCCGCCGGGCTTCAAGATAGAGGTGTGGGCAGCCAACGTGCCGCAAGCGCGCCAGATGGCGTGGGGCGACAAGGGCACGCTGTTCGTCGGCACCTTCGACAAGGGCACGGTGCATGCCGTGAGCGGAGCGGACGGCCAGAAGACGGTGAAGCCGTTCATCACCGGCCTGCGCATGCCGACCGGCGTCGCCTTCCAGGACGGCGCGCTCTACGTCGTCGACATCGACAAGCTCTATCGCTTCGACGATGCCGAGGGCAGCCTTGCCAAGGGCCAGCCGCTGACACCCAAGGAGGGCAAGGTCGCGTACGACGACTTCCCGCCCTACGTGCCGCACGGCTGGAAGTACCTGGTGCCCGACGGCAAGGGCTGGTTCTACATCCCGGTCGGCGTGCCCTGTAACATCTGCCTGCCGCCCGCCAGCACCGGCCATTACCGCCGCGTCGATCCCAAGACCGGCGCCGCCGAGATCGTGGCGCTGGGCGTGCGCAACAGCGTCGGCGGCGCGGTCGACCCCCGCACCGGCCAGCTCTGGTTCACCGACAACGGGCGCGACTGGGTCAGCGACGACCTGCCGAACGACGAGGTCAACCGCGTCAGCAGGATCGGCGAGCATTTCGGCTATCCCTACTGCCACCAGGGCGACCTCGCCGATCCCAAGTACGGCAGCCAGCGCAGTTGCGCGGAGTTCACGCCGCCGGTGTACAAGCAGGGCCCGCACATCGCGGGGCTCGGGATGAAGTTCTATACCGGCGACATGTTCCCGCCGGAGTACAAGAACGGCATCTTCATCGCCCAGCACGGCTCGTGGAACCGCGCCAAGAAGCTCGGCTACCGCGTGCTCTTCCTGTCGGTCGATCCCGAGGGCAAGAACCCCAAGGAACAGGTCTTCGCCGGCACCTGGCTGGACGATCAGAAGATCTTGGGCCGGCCGTCTGACGTCATTCAGGCGCCCGATGGCTCCCTGCTGGTCGCCGATGACCAGGCCAGCGCGATCTATCGCATCAGCTATCAAAAGTAGCTGACGCGGCGGCGCGTCTGTCCGCCTCTTCGGTCCCCTTCTTCCTCCTCTCCCCCGCGAGGGGGAGAGGCTGGGTGAGGGGGTTACAGACGGGCTTCGAAGCCCCCTCTCCTAACCTCTCCCCCTAGCGGGTAGGGCGATCGCATATGGCGATTTCCGTCGTCTCGACCGGAGCGCGAAGCGCGGAGCGGAGAGACCTTCTGTCCATGATAAGTGGCCTATTGTGGACGGAAGGTCTCTCCGCTCGGGCCGGAGCTTGCCCCGAGCGAAGTCGAGGGGGCCCTCGGTCGAGACGACGGAAGTGGGCATATGCGATCGCCCTGACCCCTAGCGGGGGAGAGGAACTTGAGGATGAGGCTGAGCATGAAGTGAGGCGTGTGAAGCGTGGTCCCGTGAAAACCGTTTCCCTCTTCCTCGCCGCCAGCGTTGCCCTCGTCTGCGCGGCGTCGATCTGCCCAGTCAGCGCTGCCGAGCCGCCGGAGGGCATCCGGGAACTCGTGCAGACCTGCGCGGCGTGCCACGGGCCCAACGGCATCTCGCAGATGCCGGGCTCGCCGTCGCTTGCCGGCCAGCCCGACATCTTCACGCAGTACCAGCTCGTCTTCATGCGCGACGGGCAGCGCGAGGTCGAGGTCATGAAGGAGATCGTCAAGCAGCTCACCGACGACAACATCCGCGATCTCGGCGCTTGGTATGCCAGCCTGCCGCCACCCAAGGGGTTGCGGCCCAAACCGCCGGTCGACGATGCCAAGGTCAAGGCGGTCATGGGGCCGCGAAAGTGCGCCAACTGCCACAAGGAGGACTTCTCGGGCCAGGGCGAGACCGGCCGGATCGCCGGCCAACGCATGGACTATCTCACCAAGGCGCTCCGCGACTTCCGCAGCGGCGCCCGCCGGGGACGCGGCATGGGGGCCATGATGGAGGTGTCAGTCACCCTGCAGGATGGCGACATCGACATGATCGCCCGCTACCTGGCGGGCAAACCTTGACACCCCCTTCGAATCCCCGACATCATTGCCCGGCCACTTCCAAGGAGACCTGTCATGGCTTGGAAAACACCGCGCATCGTCGAGATCGCCGTCGGCATGGAGATCAACTCCTACGCGTCGGCCGACGTCTAATCGCTCAGGCCGCCGCTGAGCAGCGGCGGCGGACATGAAAGCTGTCGTTCTCGGAGCCGCCGCCGGCGGAGGTTTTCCTCAATGGAATTCCAACGCCGAGGCGTGTCGTCGTGCGCGCGTCGGCGACGGCAAGGTCGTGCCCCGGACGCAGGCATCGCTGGCCGTGAGTGGCGACGGCCAGCGCTGGTTCCTGATCAACGCCTCCCCCGACCTTCGCCAGCAGATCGAGGCCCGTGCGATCCTCCATCCGCGACATGGCCTGCGCTCCTCGCCGATCGAGGGGATCATCCTCACCGGCGCCGATGTCGACGCCATCGCCGGCCTCCTCCACCTGCGCGAACGCCAGGCCTTCACGCTCCACGCCACGGCTCGCGTGCTCGGCGTCCTCGACGCCAATCCGATCTTCGGCGTGCTGGCGCCCGACTGCGTGCGCCGCCAGGAAGTGCCGCTGGGCCGTCCCTTCCCGCTTCGCCATCTCGACGGCAGCGCAAGCGGACTCGAAGTCGAGCTGTTCGACGTGCCGGGCAAGGTCGCGCTGTATCTCGAAGACGGCCGCGCTCCCGCCGATCTGGCGGGCCAACCCGGCGACACCGTGGGCGTCGAGGTGCGCTCAGGCGCGCGCCGGCTGCTCTATATCCCTGGCTGTGCGCGCATGACCGACGGGCTGAGGCAGCGGCTCGCCGGCGCCTCGGTCGTGCTGTTCGACGGCACGCTGTGGCGCGACGACGAGATGGTCGCCCGTGGCCTCGGCCCCAAGACGGGCCAGCGCATGGGCCACATGAGCGTCAGCGGCGCGGACGGCACGGTCGCGGCATTCCGCGACATCCCGGTGAAGCGCCGCATCCTGATCCACATCAACAACTCCAACCCGATCCTGCTCGACAATTCGCCGGAGCGCGCCGGCGTCGAGAAGGAGGGCTGGGAAGTGGCCTATGACGGCATGGAGGTGAGCCCATGAACGCCGACGCGACGGGCGATCGCCTGCTCTCTGCCGACAAGCTCGAGGCCGAGCTGCGCGCCATCGGCGCCGAGCGCTACCATCACCTTCATCCGTTCCACAGGCTGCTGCACGGCGGCAAGCTCACGCGCGCGCAGGTCCAGGCATGGGCGCTGAACCGCTACTACTACCAGGCGATGATTCCCATCAAGGACGCCTATGCGCTGGCGCGGCTGCCGACGTCGGAGCTGCGCCGCGAATGGCGCCGGCGCATCATCGACCACGACGGCAATTCTCCCGGGACCGGAGGCATCGAGCGCTGGCTGAAGCTCGCCGAGGGCGTCGGGCTCGATCGCGCCTACGTCCAGTCGACCGAGGGCATCCTCCCGGGCACGCGCTTCGCAGTCGAGGCCTACGTCAATTTCGTGCGCGACCGGCCGATCCTCGAGGGCATCGCCTCGTCGCTGACCGAGATGTTCTCCCCCAACATCATCGCCGATCGCGTGCGCGGCATGCTGGCGGGCTACAGCTTCATCACCGAGGAGACGCTGGCCTATTTCACGCCCAGGCTCACCCAGGCGCCGCAGGACGTCGACTTTGCGCTAAGTTACGTGAAGCAGCACGCCACGACGCGCGCCGACCAGGAAGCCGTGCTGGCGGCGCTGCGCTTCAAGTGCGGCGTGCTGTGGTCGCAGCTCGATGCGCTGCACTTCGCCTATATCGAGCCGGGCTTCATCCCGCCCGGTTCTTTCGTGCCGAAGGAATGACGATGGACCGCCTGGTCGTCTCCGATTCGAGCGTGCTCGCCTTTGCGCCGCACATCGTCTTCCGCTTCGACGAGGTGCGGCAGCGCTGGACCATCCTGGCGCCCGAACGGCTGATGCTGCCCGACGAACAGGCGGTCGAGATCCTGCAGCTGGTCGACGGCAAGACCGGCGTGAAGGCCATCGTCGATTCGCTGGCCACGCGCTACGATCAGGCGCCACGCGATCTCATCGCCAAGGACGTCACGGCCATGCTGCAGGACCTCGCCGACAAGGGATGTCTCGCCGGTGTCGACCCGGATTGACCCGCCGCTCGCCCTGCTCGCGGAGCTGACGCATCGCTGTCCGCTCGCCTGCCCCTATTGCTCCAACCCGGTGAATCTCGAGCGCGCCGCCGGCGAGCTTTCCGAGCAGGACTGGCGGCGCGTGCTGGCCGAGGCCGCGGCGCTCGGCGTGCTGCAGGTGCATTTCTCCGGCGGCGAGCCGATGGCGCGGCGCGATCTTCCAGCGCTGGTCGGCGCGGCGAGCGGGCTCGGCCTCTACAGCAACCTCATCACCTCCGGCACGCTGGGCGGCGCGCGCGAGATCGACGCTTTCGCCGAGGCAGGCCTCAAGCATGTTCAGCTGAGCTTCCAGGACCACACCGCCGAGAACGGCGACCGCATCGCCGGCATGGCCGGCGCGCACGAGCGCAAGACGCGCTTCGCCGCCGCCGTTCGCGCGGCCGGCCTGCCGCTCACGCTCAACATGGTGGTTCATCGCCAGAACCTCGCGGGCGTGCCGGACATGATCGAGATGGCGCGGACGCTGGGTGCGCGGCGCGTCGAGATCGCCCATGTGCAGTACTACGCCTGGGCGCTCGCCAACCGCGACGCGCTGCTGCCGAGCCGCGAGCAGCTCGACGAGGCGACACGCGTGGTCGAAGCGGCGCGCGAGCGCCTGAAGGGCGTGCTCACGATCGACTATGTCATCCCCGACTATCACGGGCGGCGGCCGAAATCCTGCATGAGCGGCTGGGGCCGGCAGTTCCTGAACGTGATGCCGTCGGGAACGGTCGTGCCCTGCCATGCCGCCGAGATCCTGCCGGGCATCGACTTCCCCTCGGTGCGCACCAGCAGCCTGTCCGACATCTGGTACCGGTCGGACGCCTTCAACCGGTTCCGCGGCACCGACTGGATGCCCGAGCCTTGCCAGAGCTGCGACCGGCGCGAGATCGACTGGGGCGGCTGCCGCTGCCAGGCCTTGCTGCTGACCGGAGATGCGGCGCGCACCGATCCGGTCTGCGCCCTGTCGCCCGACCATCACCTGGTCGAGGCGGCGCTCGAGGACGCGGCGCGAGCACCGCCTCCCTTCAGGTATCGCCACTACGAGACCGCCAGACGGTGAGCGCGCTCGAGATCCGCGACGTCAGCCACAAGTACCGCAAGCCGGCGCTGCGTGACGTCTCGTTCTCGATCGAACCCGGCGAATTCGTCGTCCTGCTCGGCCTCAACGGCGCGGGAAAGACGACGCTGTTCTCCCTGATCGCGGGCCTGCTCAATCTGCAGCAGGGATCGATCCGCCTGCTCGGCCACGACCTGCCCGGCGGGCGCAGTCCAGCACTCGCAGGCTGCGGTTTCGTCTTCCAGCAGTCGGCGCTCGATCTCGACCTCACGGTGGCCCAGTCGCTCCGCTACCACGCCGCGCTGCACGGCCTGTCGCGCGGCGACGCCCGGATGCGGATCGAGCAGGAGCTCGAGCGCTTTGGCCTCGTGCAGCGCCTGCACGATCTCGTGCGCATCCTGTCCGGCGGCCAGCGCCGGCGGGTCGAGATCGCGCGGGCCCTGCTGCATCGGCCGCGGCTGTTGCTGCTCGACGAGGCGACGGTGGGCCTGGATGTACCGAGCCGCCGCGCCATCCTGCAGCGCGTGCGCGCGCAGTGCCTCGAGGAGGGCGCGACCGCCCTGTGGGCGACGCACCTGCTGGACGAGGTCGAGCCCGGCGACCGCACGATCGTGCTCCATGATGGCCGCGTTCTCGACGACCGCCGGGACATGGCGGCCGCTTCCCTGTCCGATTATTTCACCCGCCTCGCGTCACTGGAGACGGCGGCATGACGGCCAAGGCGCTGCGCTGCTTCGCCGGCATCATCGAGCGGGAATTCCTGCGCTTCCTGCGCCAGCGCAGCCGCTTCTTCGCTTCCCTGGTGCGGCCGCTGGTCTGGCTGGTGATCTTCGGCACCGGCCTGCGGTCGATGGTCGACCTGTCAGGCGTCCCGCCCTACGCAAGCACCGTCGCCTACGAGGAGTACATCGTCCCGGGGCTGGTCGGGCTGGTCCTGCTGTTCAACGGCATGCAGATCGCCCTGTCGATGGTGTTCGACCGCGAGATGGGCAGCATGAAGGTGCTGTTGGTCAGCCCGTTGCCGCGCTGGTACCTGCTCGCCTGCCGACTGATGGCCGGCGTCATCGTGGCGCTGCCGCAGGTCTATGCCTTCCTGGCCTGCGCCTGGCTGTGGGGTGTGCGGCCGCCGGCGTACGGCTGGCTCTGCGTGCTGCCGGCGGTGATCCTGGCGGGCCTGATGCTGGGCGCGCTCGGCCTGCTGCTGTCCTCGCTGGTCGAGCAGCTCGAGAACTTCGCGGGCGTCATGAACTTCGTGATCTTCCCGGTGTTCTTCGCCTCGACCGCGCTCTATCCGCTGTGGCGGCTCGGCGAGGCCAACGCCGTGCTGGCCGAGGTCGCGCGGCTGAACCCCTTCAGCCACGCCGTGGAGCTGGTCCGCTTCGCCCTGTACGGCCGGCTCGAGACCACAGCCCTGCTGACCACCGCCCTGGTGGCGGTCGCGGCCATGGCGCTTGCGGTCTGGCGTTACGACAGCGGCCGCATCCTGCGCCGCCAGGTCGCCGCCTCGTAACAGCCCTAGGGCTGCCGGGCGGTGAAATAGGAAAGATCGAGAATATCGGCGTCGGAAATGGGCTGCATGACATCGCCCATCGAGGCGTCGTAGCCCGGCCTTATGTTGGCCTTGTATTCGCGCATGGTCTTGACGAGGAAATCCTCGCGCTGTCCGGCAATGCGCGGGACGTTGTCGCGGCCGGCCAGGTCCGGACTGTGGCAGACGTTGCAACGATGCTGGTGGACAAGGGCCCTTCCTCGATCCAGGCGCGCGGGATCGATCGGGCCGGCGGTCGCCGGCGGCGGTGGCAGCTTCGCGAGCGCGTCGGCAAAGGTGCGCAGGTCGTCGTCGGTAAAGCCCTTCACGGCCGCGTTCATGAGCTCGACGTCGCGCAGCTTTTCGCGGAACAGGTAGAGCTGGATGAGGAGATAGGGCGACGGTTGCGCGCCCAGTGACGGTGTATCCGGGTTGAACGATTGCCCCTGGTCGCCGTGACACGCGTAGCACGGCGCGAGGCGCTCGGTGATCGATTGCGCCCAGGCAAACGGCGTCCAACCACAGAGCAGGATCAGGACGGCGAGGCGCCGCCGCGATGACTTCATTTCGCCGGGGCGGCGCCGGCGCGACTGACGCGATAGACGGCACCGTTGAAGTCATCGGATACGAGCAGCGCACCGTCCGGCATCGGCAGGACGTCCACCGGCCGGCCGACATAGTTGTTGTTCTGGATGAAGCCAGTGATGAAAGGCTCCATCGAGCGGAACGTGCCGTCGTCGTTCAACCTGATGGTGACGACATCGCCGCCGATCTTCACGCTGCGGTTCCACGAGCCGTGACGTGCGAGGAAGAGCGCGTTGCGGTATTCGCTGCCGAGCCCATCGCCGGTGTAGAACTTGAGGCCGAGCGCGGCCGAATGGGGTCCGACGAGGGCGACCGGCTTGGTGAACTCGTCGCACGAGCGGCCCCAGCCGAATTCCGGGTCCGTGAAGTTGCCCTGGTGGCAATGGGGATAGCCGAAATGGTCCTTGCCGGGCTGGGTGACGCGATTGAGCTTGTCCTCCGGTATGTCCTCCGACAGCCAGTCGCGGGCGTTCTCGGAGAAATAGAGTTGCTTCAGCGTCGGATGCCAGTCCATGCCGACGATCTGGCGGATGCCGTAGGCGTAAACTTCAAGTCCCTTGCCATCGAGGCCGACGCGATAGATCCGGCCGTGCCGATCGGACGGCAGGCAGATGTTGCAGGGCACGCCGACCTGGAAGTAGAGCTTCTCGTCGGGGCCGACGGTGAGGTACTTCCAGCCGTGCGGCTCGTCTTTCGGCAGATCGGCCAGGATGACGGTGGGCTTCGGTGGGTTGTCGAGATTGTCCTCGATGTTGTCGATCTTCGAGATCTGGCTGAGCTCGGCGATGTAGAGCGTGCCCTTGTGCAGGGCGATGCCGTTGGGCCGATGCAGGCCGGAGGCGACGACCTTCATCTCGCGCTTGCCGTCCTTGGTGACCAGCGCGTGCACCTTGTCCTGCAGGCGGCTCGAGACGAACACGGTTCCCTTGTCGCCGAGCCTGAGCGTCCGGGCGTTGGGAACGCCGGCCGCGTAGACCTCGATCTTGAGACCTTGTGCGACCTTGAGCTTGTCGAGCGGCAGCTTGTCGGCCGCCGTCGGCAGCGGCGGCGGCGCGACGGGCGCCAGGGTGGAACTCGTGGCGGCCGCCGACATGCCTTGCTTCCACGGTGGCGGCTCGGGCGCCTGCTGGGCCTGCAGCCGGGCGGTGACCGCGGCAACCAGAAGCCCGGCCAGACCGATTGAGGTCGCGGCGCTTGTGAGAGAAATGCCTCTTTGCATGACGGTGTCTCCCTTGGATTCGGTTGCTTCCACAGAGGACCATACGCACGCCGACGCTTTGCCGGAGCTTACGCCGGGCGCGTGGCTCCGGCCAAGGGAAGGCTAGTCTTGCCGGACCGCGGGCCTCCTGGCCCGCTCATTGCTGGGAGCGCGGCACTCCAGTGCCGCTCATAGGATGTCGAAACAGCACTTGAGCGCCACTGGAGTGGCGCGCTCCCAGCAAAGACTATGAACGCTCGCGGATGTCGGAGAACTTTATCTTCGGCGACTTCTCGGCGATGTAGCCCAGTTCCCAGGCGTTGCGCGCCAGGAAGACCGGCGAGCCGTCGCGGTCCTCGGACATGCCGCCGCGGTTGGCGCTCATGAAGGCCTCGAGCTCGGCCTTGCTGTCGGCCGAGATCCAACGCGCGGTCTCGAAGGGCGCCGGCTCGAGGTCGATCATGACCTGGTACTCGGCCTCGACGCGGGTCTTCAGCACGTCGAGCTGCAGTTCGCCCACCACGCCCACGATGTGATCGCCGCCGATGACGCGGCGGAACACCTGGGTCACGCCCTCTTCGGCCAGATCCTCCAGCGCGCGCTTGAGCTGCTTGGACTTCATCGGGTCCTCCAGCCGCACGCGGCGCAGGATCTCGGGCGCGAAGTTCGGGATGCCGACGATCTTGATCGTCTCGCCCTCGGTCAGCGTGTCGCCGACGCGCAGCACGCCATGGTTGGGCACGCCGATGATGTCGCCCGGCCAGGCCTCGTCGACGATCTCGCGCTCGCGGGCGAAGAAGAGGATCGGCGAGTTGACCGACAGCGTCTTGCCGGTGCCCATCTGCGTCAGCTTCATGCCGCGGCGGAACTTGCCGCTGCACAGCCGCAGGAAGGCGATGCGGTCGCGGTGGTTGGGGTCCATGTTGGCCTGGACCTTGAAGACGAAGCCCGCAACCTTGGGCTCGGTCGGCTCGATGGCGCGCGGCTCGGCCGGCTGCGGGCGCGGCGGCGGCGCCCAGGCGGCCAGCGCGTCCAGAAGCTCGCGGACGCCGAAATTGTTGTAGGCGCTGCCGAAGAACACCGGGGTGAGATGCCCGGCGCGGTAGGACTCCATGTCGAAGGCCGGATAGCCGGCACGCACCAACTCGACCTCTTCAGCGAGGCGCGCATCGTCGATGGCGTAGTTCTCGATCACCTCGCCGATGCGGCTGCGGTCGCTCGAATCGAACACCAGCATGCGGTTGCGCGCGAGATCGTAGGTGCCCTTGAAGGCCTGGCCCGAGCCGGTGGGCCAGGTCATGGGCGCCACATCGAGCGCCAGGGTCGCGGCGATCTCGTCGAGAAGCTCGATCGGGTCCCTGGCCTCGCGGTCGAGCTTGTTGATGAAGGTGATGATCGGCACGTCGCGCAGGCGGCAGATCTCGAACAGCTTGCGGGTGCGCGCCTCGATGCCCTTGGCGGCGTCGATCACCATGACCGCCGAGTCGACGGCGGTGAGCGTGCGATAGGTGTCCTCGGAAAAGTCCTCGTGGCCTGGCGTGTCGAGCAGATTGAACACCGCGCCGCCGTACTCGAAATGCATCACCGAGGTGGTGACCGAGATGCCGCGCTGCTGCTCGATCTTCATCCAGTCCGAGCGCGCGCGCCGGGCCTCGCCGCGCGCCTTCACGGCACCTGCGACATGGATGGCGCCGCCGAACAGCAGCAGCTTCTCGGTCAGAGTCGTCTTGCCGGCGTCGGGATGGGAGATGATCGCGAACGTGCGCCGCAAGCCGGCCGGATGGCCGGCCAGGCGGGAGTCGAGATCGGAGACGACGGCGGAATCGGGCACTTTTCGGACCTTCGGGGGTGCGAGGGGGTAGCGGACCCGCCCTGCGGCGTCAACCCGACACCGGGCTGCCAGATCGCATCGATGTCACAGCGACGCCCATTTCGCGCGTGCTAGCGGTTTTGCCGGGTGAACAGTGGGACGGGGTATATGGCAATTCCCTCGGCGGAATCGGCCTTTGCGCCGGGCATGAGCGCTCGGCGCCTGCTCGCCGCGTCCGTACGACAGGCCCCACCGCCGGTGCTGCTGCTGGTGCTGAGCGGACTGCCCGTGCTGGCGGCGGCGTGGGCCGTGCTGTCACCGCCGGTGATGCTGTCCAAGGCGATGACGCAAGACCTGCTGTTCAACCTGTCGGGCGCCTGGCACGTCTATTCCGGGCATGTCGCGCATGTCGACTTCCACGATGCCTCGGGTCGCCTGAGCTTCCTGCTGACGGCGCTCGGCTTCCATCTGCTTGGGCCCACGCCCTTCGCCTTCCTGGTCAACGTGGCGATCATGGGCGCCGTCCTGTTCGCGGCGTCCTTCCTGGCCGCGATGCGACGCCTGCCTCTGCTGCCGGCCGTCATTTTCGTGGTGTTCGCGACGCTGCTCGCCCTGATACCGGCCAATGTCGGGGACCGGCCCGAGCAATATACCTTCGCGATGTCCTACAATCGCTACGGCTGGAGCGCCTACAGCATCCTGGCGCTGATCCTGTTCGTGCCGCCACGCGAGGAACGGGATCGCAAGGACAGCGCCTGGATCGACATCGCCGTCGCCGGCGGTCTTCTGGCGGCGATGTTCTACCTCAAGATCACTTACTTCGCCGCGGGCTTCGCCACGCTGGGCTTTGCCGTGCTGTTCCATCCTCATATCGGCCGGTACTGGCGGGCGTGGCTCGTGGTCGGCGCCCTGCTGGTCCTCAATGCGCTGGCGCCGCACAATCAGCCATACCTGGCCGACATCCTGGGCTGGGCGACAAGCGGCGCCGTGCGCAAGGCGGCGAGCCTGCACTTCAACAACTTCGTCGCGGCGATCGACCAGTACGGACCGTATCTCGCGGCCGTCGCAGTGGGCCTGTGGATGTGGTGGTCGGGACGGGCGACGTTCCGCTTGCCGCTGACGCTCCTCTTTCTTCTGGTCATGTCGCTGCTGCTGCTGTCACAGAACTCGCAGGCCGCGGGCATGCCGTCGGCCATCGTCATACTGTTCGTGCTCTACGACCGGCTGCGCACCGCCTTCTCTTCGCTCGGCAACCGCGAGGTGGCGCCGTGGCTGCTGACGCTGCTGCTGTTTCCGCTGTTTGCGGTCAGCGGCTACGCCACGAGCATCGCGGGCTACCATGCCAACGCCCAGGACGGACGCGGCGTGCATGTCGTCGAGCACACCAACCTTCGCGGCCTAGCCGTGCCGGCGGGCCAGCGCGGCACCTTCCTGAGCTTCTCGCACAGCTTCGACTACCCCTCGCGCTCCAGCGACGCGCCAGCCCAGCCGCTCTACCAGCTGTCGGATTACGAATACGTCCTGGTGCTCATGGACGCGGCGGACCTGCTCGCGGGCCGCCAACCTGGCGGCATCGCCCTGCTGGACAGCGTCAACCCCCTGCCCTTCATGCTGGGCGTCGAGCCGGCGCGCGGCGCCAACCTGTGGTCGACGTGGAGTGCGCCCAAGCGGCCGGCCAACGAGTTCCTGGCCGGCGCGCGCTATGTCCTGGTTCCGAAGTTCGCAACCGCCCCGCAATGGACCGACGACATGATGCGCCTCTATGGCGGCTATCTGGAGGAGCACTTCCGTTGGGCAGCGGAGACGCGATGCTGGATCTTGCTGACGCGGTCCAACCCGGACCTGCCAACCAGCGAGACCTCGGGGCATATCTGACCGGCAGAGCTCGGCCGACGTCTCCCCACCGCGGCCTGGCGACGGGGGGACGCCGCGGACCGGCTTCAGCCAATGTCCATGAGCTTGATATAGCGCTTCGACGGACCATCGTAGCGGAACACATATTTGTGGCCGAGATCGAAGTTCTGCTCGGACGCGGCGTGGCCACGCAGGATCTTCTTCTCACCGTACGTCGAGCCCGTCCGTCCATCGGAGTCGAACGTCAGTTCGAAATCCGGTGACTGGTTCTCGTTCGGCCGGGCATATTTGTGCGACCACCAATGGTTGGCGCCCGGGGCGAGTTGCATGCTTTTCCAGCCGGGATCGCTCCAACGCCAGGAAAGACCGATGTCGACTTGAGTTTCGTTGCTGATGCTGATCACGGAGTAGCGGTTGGTGGCGGATGCCGCGCTCGGCACCACGGCAAGAGCAGTCGCGGCAACCAGGGCCTGACGGCGGGTAATGGACGATGCCATGACTTCCTCCTACGAGAAGTCGCACCCCTCCTTTTTTCTCATGGTTGTATCCGTCGATGGCCTCGTGATGCCGCAAAAGCGGTCATTATGTGACTATTACTACCAATGAGTGTACCATTCAGAAGCGATGCCGGCAGCTCTCTCAATCCGGGGGGCCTGATGACGCCCCTTGCGCCCTACGCCGCCGCCAGGATTTCGCGGATGCGTGGCAGATGCTCGCGTCCCCAGTACAGGTCGCCGTCGGGAAAGAGAAAGCTCGGCACGCCGAACACACCCTTGGCCTCGGCGGCGTCCTGGACCGCCGTCAGCTCGCGCGGGCCATCGCCGGCGGCGAAGGCCGCGAAGCCGGACGCATCGGCGCCGGCGCGCTTCAGCACATCGGCGAGGGCGGCAGGGTCCTCGATGTCGAGATCGTGCTTCCAGAACCGCTCGAAGACCTCGTCGTTGTAGGCGCGAAAGGCGCCGTGCCGCTTGGCATACAGGAGGCCGATGCCGGCCAGCGACGAATTCCAGATCTTGCGCGTGCCGCGGATGGTGAGCCCGACCCGGTTGGCCTCGCGCCGCACGTCCATGTAGCTGTACTTCACCCGGCGCCACTGGTGGGCGTTGCGGGCCTGCTCGAGGACGCGGCCCTCGGCGTCGACCTTGGCGCTGCCGAGATAGGCGGGAATGTCGAGGATGTAGGGCAGCCAGTCGATCGCGACGCCGGTTTCCCGCTCCAGCCGATAGGCCGGCTCCTTGGCCAGATAGGCGTAGGGGCTCTTGTAGTCGATGTAGAGCGTCAGGGTTTTAGCCGGCATGGTGGGCAGCGTAGAGAGCGGGCGTTGTCTTCGCCAGAGCTCAGGCGCCGAACCTCTTCTTCGCGTCCTCGCGCAGCTCGGCTTTGCGGATCTTGCCCGACTCGGTCATCGGGAAGGCGTCGATGAAGACCACGTGGCGTGGCAGCTTGAAGCTCGCGACCTTGCCGCGGCAGTGACCCAGCACCTGCTCCGCGTCGATCACCGCACCCTCTCTGCGCTGGACATAGGCCACCGCGACCTCGCCCAGGCGCTCGTCCGGCAGGCCGACCACGGCGACCTGCTGCACGGCGGGATGCTCCAGCAACAGGCCCTCGGTCTCCATGGGATCGACGTTCTCGCCGCCGACCTTCAGCATGTCCTTGTAGCGGCCGAGGAAGCGCAGGCAGCCGTCGGCCAGCCACATCGCCGCGTCGCCGGTGCGGAACCAGCCGTCGGGGGTGAAGGTGGCCGCGGTCTCGGCCGGCTTGCGGTAGTACTCCGTCATCACCGTGCGGCCGCGCGCCTGCAGCTCGCCGGCGACGCCCGGCCCCAGCACCGTGCCGCTGCCGTCATCGACGATGCGCAGCTCGAAGCCCGGACCCGGCCAGCCCGACGCCTCGCTGCGATGCGTCTCGTCGTCGTCGAGCGAGGACAGCGAAACGCCCAGCCAGGTCTCCGTCATGCCGTAGCCGGAAAGGTTCTTGATCGGCGCCAGCGCCCGCATGCCGCGGCGCACGACGGGCGTGGCGCTCAACATGCCGGCGGCGAAGATCCCCGTGCGCAGGCTTGAAAGATCGCGCGGCCGCGCCTCCTGCGCCTCGGCGAGGCCCTTCATGTGCGCCTCGAAGCCGTGGATGATGCTCACACTCTCGCGCTCGATCAGGTCGAGGCTCTCGTCGGGATCGAAACCGACGGTCACGATCTGCCGGGCGCCGGTGACCAGCGACATCCACGCCCCCTCCGACAGGCCGAAGGCGTGGAACAGCGGCAGGTAGTTCAGGATCGTGTCGTCGGCCGTGATGGCCATCAGGTTGCTGCGCTCCTCGACGTTGTCGATCAGCGCGTGCGTGCGCACCACGCCCTTGGGAAAGCCGGTCGTGCCCGAGGTGTACATGATGAAGGCCGTGGCGGCGGGATCGACGGCGCGGGCGCGCGCCGCCAGATCATCGGCCGTGACCCTAGCCGCTGGCCCGGCGAGCACGCCCCAGTCGACGGTTCCCGCTTGGGGCGAGCGGCCCAGCAGGATCACGCGTCGCAGCAGCGGAAAGCGCGCGTCGCGCACGTCCTCGCCGGTCGCCGGCAGCGTCACGGCCTCGCGCACCAGGGCGGCGTAGTCGACGGGGCCGGAACGATCGTGGGTGATCAGGAAGCTCGAGTTGGATTGCGCCAGCACATAGGCGAGATCGCGCGAGCGGAACCGGGTGTTGATCGGCACCAGCACCGCGCCGATCTTCTGGACGGCGAAGGCGATGAAGATCCAGTCGTCGCAGTTGTTGAGCCACAAGGCGACGTGCTCGCCGTGCCCGACCCCGGCGGCCATCAGGCGGCGTGCCGCCTCGTCGATGCGCGCCGCGACGTCGCGGAAGGTATAGCGCGAGGCGCCGAACACGAGGCCCTCGCGGTCCGGCAGGCGGGCCGCGATGTCGTCCGCGAGATCGCCGAAGCGGCGCCCCATCACGGCCACCGCAACGGGATCGCCCGCCGCTCGGCGAGCGCGCGCTCGATCTCGAGGCACACGATCTGGCTCGGCAACGCCTCGCGCATGGAGACCAGCGGCGTGCGCGCCGGCACGTCGACCAGCAGGCGGCGCAGCTGCTCCTCCAGCTCGAAGACCTCGCCCGATTTCTCGACGGCGACGATCTCGGCGGCCTCGGCGCCGGCACGCTTCAGCTTGAGCTCGAAGTCGGGCGTCTCCGTGCGGTCGATGGCGCCGGACCACCAGGTGCGGATCGCGCCCTCATCGCCCGCGAGCTCGAGCACCAGCGAATGCTCGAAGCCCGCCAGGCACTGCGAGAACACCGCGTAGCTGCCGTCGGCAAAAGTCATGGTGGCGGTGAAGGCGTCGGACATGCCGGGCCCCAGCGGCGAGGCCACGCCGCTGGCCGACACCTCGACCGGCAGCCCGCGCTCGCGGAAGTACCACAGCAGCAGGTCGATATAGTGGATCGGCTCCTCGAGGATCCACGAGCCGACGGTGGCGGGGGTGCGCCGCCAGTTGCCGGCCCCGCCGCCGAAGGGCCGGCGGAACAGCGTCAGGTTGGCGAAACGCATCCGGCCCAGCGCGCCCTCGGCGATCAGCTCGCGAACCCTCGCCCACTGCCGCGAGACGCGCAGCTGGAGGACGATGCCGCAATGGCGGCCCGATCGCTCGGCGGCCTCGACCAGCCGCTCGGTGTCGGCGAGCGTGGTCGCCATCGGCTTTTCCAGCAGCACGTGCCTGCCGGCCTCGAGCGCCTTGATGGCCATGTCGGCATGCAGATGATTGGGCCCGACGATGTCGATGAGATCCACGCCGGGACCTGCGAGCAAGGCATCGAGCGTGCGATGGACCGGCACGCCGGGCAGGTCGTCCGCCGCTTGCCGGGCCGAGGCGTCGTCGCCTGCGACCACACCGCTGAGCGAAAGCCCCTCGACGCGCCCGATCGCGCTCGCGTGCACGCGACCCCAGCCGCCGTATCCCACCAAACCGATGCGCATGCGCTTTCCCGCCGACCAACCAGCCGTCAGTATGTTACCGTTTCGCCCAAGGGGGAACGAAGACGTGGCGGGCCTCAGCCTTCGCAGCGTGAAAAAGTCGTTCGGCGAGGTCGAGGTCGTGCATGGCGTCGACCTGGAGATCGCCGACCGCGAGTTCGTCGTCTTCGTCGGTCCCTCGGGCTGTGGCAAGAGCACGCTGCTGCGCATGATCGCCGGGCTGGAGGACATCACCTCCGGCGAAATCTCGATCGACGGCCGCGTCGTCAACGAGCTCGATCCCAAGGACCGGGACATCGCCATGGTGTTCCAGGACTACGCGCTCTACCCGCACATGACGGTGTTCGAGAACATGGCATTCTCGCTGCGCTACCGCGGCATCGACCGCCAGGAGATCCGCCGCCGGGTCGACGAGGCGGCGCGCATCCTCGACATCGAGCCCTATATCGCCCGCATGCCGCGGCAACTCTCGGGCGGCCAGCGCCAGCGCGTCGCCATGGGCCGCGCCATCGTGCGCGATCCCAAGGTTTTCCTGTTCGACGAGCCGCTTTCCAACCTCGACGCCAAGCTCAGGGTGCAGATGCGCACCGAGATCAAGCGCCTGCGCGAGCGCGTGGCCACGACCACGATCTACGTCACGCACGACCAGGTCGAGGCGATGACGCTCGCCGACCGGATCGTCATCCTGAACCATGGCCGCATCGAGCAGATCGGTACGCCCGAGGACGTCTACGACCGGCCGGCCTCGACCTTCGTCGCGGGCTTCATCGGCGCGCCGCCGATGAACCTGCTGCCGGCGACCGCGCTGCCCGCCGCTGGCCGGCCGTCCAATGACCTGCTGCTGGGCGTGCGGCCCGAGCACCTGGTATGGCACGACGGCAGCGCACCGCTGGTCGAAGGCACGGCGAGCGTGGTCGAGCCGCTGGGCTCCGACACGCTGGTGTCGCTCGACGTCGGTGGCACGGCCGTCGTCGCCCGCCTGCCGCCACGCGTGGTGCGCCGCAAGGGCGAGGCGGTGAGGCTCGCGGCCGATCCGGCCAACCTGCACTTCTTCGACAGGTCAACGGGGCTTCGCCAAGCCATGTCGGGCCAAACAACGCAAACCACGGGAGGATGAACATGCAACGCCGGCAGCTTCTCAAATCCACCGCAGCCTTTTCCGCCGCCTCCGTGCTGGGGGCGCCGGCGATCGCGCAGGCGCCGAAGAAGATCACCTTCCTCACCTGGAACCTGGTGCACCTCGAGTCGCCGCTCAAAGGCTGGATCGCAGGCTTCATCAAGAGCCGGCCCGGCGTCGAGGTCGAATGGGTCGACAAGAAGGGGCCGGAACTGCCGGCCTACTACCAGACCCAGCTCGCCGCCAGCACGCCGCCCGACGTCATCGACATCCAGGGCGCGCTCGGCCTGGAATACGCAGCCCAGGGCGCGCTGCTCGACCTGACGCCGCGGCTGGGCGCCGAGGCCAACGTCAAGGCGCGCTACGAGCCCGCCTATCTCTCGAACTGGGTGTTCGAGGACAAGAACTACATGGTGCCCTACTACGTCTCCAAGACACTGCTGTTCTGGAACAAGACGCGTTTCAAGGAAGCGGGCATCGCCCAGCCGCCGGCGAGCTTCGACGACATCCTGGCCGCGGCCGACAAGATCAAGGGGGCTGAGAAGACCGGGCTGCTGACGCTCAACTTCGACTGGCTGTACTGGCCGCTGATGCAGATGAACGGCGTCGACCTGCTCTCGCCCGACCTCAAGAAGGCGACCTTCAACACGCCCAAGGCGGCCGAGGTCGTGACCAGGCTCGCCGAGGCGACCAAGAGCGGCGCCATCAACCCGATCTCGTGGACCGGCCGCTGGGTCGAGCCCAACGACGCCTTCGCCACCGGCAATGTCGGCATGCTGCACGCCCATGCGCCGGCCTTCTTCTGGATCAAGGGCAAGGGGCCGTGGATCAACGGCGACACGCTGGGCGCCGCCCAGATGCCCGGCAACTGGGCGACGCCCAACAGCCACGGGCTCGGCATCTCCAAGGGCTCGAAGAACCCCGAGCTCGCCTGGGACTTCGTGAAGTTCCTGACCGACATCGAGGTGGCGACGGCGTTTGCCAAGATCGCGAGCGTCCTCACCGGCTCGAAGGAGGTCGACAAGGCGCAGCTGGCGCGCTTCCAGAAGGACGATCCGCTGGCCTTCCAGGTACTCAGCACCCAGCTTGAGCACACCGACAAGATGTGCGGCAACTGGCGGCTCGGCAATGACAGCCGCGTAAAAGACGGCTTCTGGCCTGAGTTCCAGAGCGCGATGCTGGGCCGCAAGGACGCCAAGACGGCGCTGGGCGACGCCGAGCGGCGCGTGAGCCGCGAGCTGCGCCGGGCGTGAAGCTCATGCTCTTCCGGACCGCGAGCTTCCAGCTCGCTCATGCTCATGAGCGCGCAGGATGCGCGCGGTCCGGAAGAACATGACCTGGTTCCGGCGCAAGCGGACGCGGGAAGCCGCACTCGTCGTCTGCTTCCTGCTGCCGTCGCTCGCGATCTTCTTGCTCTACCGCATCATGCCGCTGGGCTGGAACGCCTGGCTGTCGGTGCACGCCTGGTCGCCGCTCAAGGCCGCGCAGTTCATCGGCCTGGAGCACTACGAGGAGATGCTTCTAGACGACGACGTGTTCTGGCAGGCGCTTGCCAACACCCTGATCTTCATCGCCTGCTCGCCGCTCGCCATCGCCGCGGCGCTCGGCATCGCGCTCCTGGTCAACAGCGACCTGCGCGGCGCCGCGGTCTACCGCACCATCGTCTTCCTGTCGTACCCGCTGATGACGGTGGCGGTCGGCATCATCTGGCGCTGGCTCTATGACGAGCGCGGCGGCTTCATCAACTACGTCCTGCGCTCGAGCGGGCTGATCGACCAGCCGGTGAAGTTCCTGCAGAGCTTCGACTGGGCGCTGCCCTGCGTGATCCTGGCCGACTTCTGGCAGGTGCTGGGTTTCTACATGATCATCCTGCTGACCGGGCTGCAGAGCATCCCGCAGCATCTCTACGAGGCGGCGCGCGTCGACGGCGTGCCCGCCAGTGCCCGCTTTTTTCGCATCACCCTGCCGCTGCTCAAGCCGTCGATCTTCCTCTGCATCGTGGTCGGCATCCTCAATTCCTTCACCAGCTTCGACCTGATCTACGTCATGACCAATGGCGGCCCGGGCCACGCCACCGAGCTGCTGATCACCTACATCTACAAGGCAGGCTTCGGCCAGACGCGCTTCGACTACGCCGCGGCGCTCACCGTGGTGCAGTTCCTGCTGCTGGTGGTGCTGACGGTGGTCGCCAACCGGCTGAGCGGCGGCAACGCCGGCAGCCTGGAGCGCTAGCCATGTCTATTCGAGTTTCATGCTCTTCCGGACCGCGAGCCTCCAGGCTCGCTCTTGTCATCCTGAGCGCAGCGAAGGATCTCATGCTGGTGCAAGCGGCGATGAGGTCCTTCGCTGCGCTCAGGACGACAGAGTATGAGCGAGCCTGGAGGCTCGCGGTCCGGAAGACCATGACTCCGTTCAATCGGAGCCTGCGTTAGTCATGCGCCGTCCCCCGGGTTCCCCGCCGCACTGGCCGCGCCACGCGATCATGATCGTCGTGTCGTTCCTGATGCTGATCCCGTTCTACTGGGTCGTGAAGACCTCGCTGACCGGCGAGAACATCTACGCCTGGCCGCCGCGCATCGTCCCGGTCGACCCGCATCTCTTCAACTACGTCGACGTCTGGTACATGATCCCGTTCGCGCGCTACCTGCTGAACAGCGTCATCGTCACGGCCATGGCCATCGCCGGCAGCCTGCTGTTCAACGTCGCGGCGGGCTATGCGCTCACCAAACATTTTCCCGGCCGGCGCTGGGTCGTCATGCTGCTGCTGTCATGCATGCTGATCCCGTTCCAGGCGACCATCATCCCGGCCTACCTGATCACGTCGTGGCTGGGCGTGCTCGACACCTGGCTGGGCGTCGCCCTGCCGCTGCTCTCGACCATCATCTGCATCTTCGTCTTCAAGGCGAGCTTCGAGGCGGTGCCGCCCTCGCTGATCGACGCGGCGCGGGTCGACGGCTTGAGCGAATGGCGCATCGTCACGCGGATCCTGCTGCCCCTGTCGAAGTCGGCAATCGCCACCAACGTCATCCTCACCTTCATCTGGTCGTGGAACTCCTTCCTGTGGCCGCTGATCACCATCCGCACGCCCGAGATGCAGACCTTGCCGCTGGGCCTGGCACGCTTCCTGTCGGTGATGGAGGATACCACCGGCGCGCTCTACGCCTTCGTCGTGCTGGTGCTGATCCCGGGGCTCGCCATCTTCCTGATGGCCCAGAAGGAGTTCATCCGCGGTCTCACCTCGGGAGCGACCAAGGGATGACTTGGCGCGCCCTCACCCACCGCTTCGTCGCCGTGCCGCTGGCGCTCGTAGCCATCGTCGTGGCGTGGAACGTCTACATCGCCTTCAACGACCGCGGCGTCATCGAAGGCGAGGTGCGCGACCGGGCGGGCGCGCCGGTGGCCGGCGCCACGGTCATCTTCTTCGAGCGCAACTTCGTCTATTACGAGGAGAAGCAGCGCGCCACGACCGACGCGCAAGGCGTCTACCGCTTCACCGACATGAAGACCCATGTCGGCCAGCTCGAGGCGCGCACCGCCGATGGCCGAAAGTCGGAACGGCGCCAGCTGCGCCTCTGGTTCCGCTCGCAGGACACAGAGGTGCCGCCGCTGGTTGTCGAGGCACCGCGCGCCTGACAGGCGTGACCGCCGCGGTTCCGCCCCATTTCAGCCGCGAAGCGCGCACAACCCAACGATGGGTTGCATTCAAAAAGCCCCAATGCGGTCGAAAAAACCGCCAATGGTGCATCCGATAATTTCACCAATAGCTTACGGCGCAACGCTCATCCCCGAGCTGCGTTGGCAGGCGGAGGGCTTTGAAATGCCCGACAATGCGAACCGAATCGGAGCGTGTGTCATGGATCGTTTTGCCCTCGCAGACAGTCTGCGCGCAGCGAGCGCGCGTGTGGTGGCCGGGCAGTGGGCCTTGCTGGAACAGCGTTTGCACGTCCGCGAGCTCGAGCGATGCGGTCTCGATGCATCGCTGGCAAAGGCCCTGCTGCAGATCTACGAGCAGTCGCAGGAAATGAACATTCTCGACCGCAATCAGCTGCGCCAAACACTGATCACCACGGCGACCGACAAGCCGTCGCCCGTTCACTACGACGACCGCGATTTCTGCGACGCCGACGACGACATCTATCTTCAGCAGGCGGCGTAGCCGTCAGGAAGAGCCGCGCCGCTTCAGGGCACGCAGGTCGATGATGTCCGGCAGCGCGCGCGGATCGGTGCCGCCAGGGTAGATGTTGTGCTTCTGGATCTTCTGGGTTCCCGTCGTCGGCAGGCTCTGCACGATATGGATCCAGCCCGGCGCCTTGTAGTAGGCCAGACGCTCGTTGCAATGCTGGAACAGCGCTGCCGCCGCCTCCTTCTCCGCCCGCGCGCGCTTCAGGACCACGCAGGCCAGCACCTCCTCGTCGCGCAGCTCGTCCTGCACCGCCATCACCGCCGCCTGCTGCACGTCGGGATGCGTCAGCAGGATCGCCTCGACCTCGGCCGCCGCGATGTTCTCGCCCGAGCGGCGGATGATGTTCTTCTTGCGCTCGACGAAATGCAGCATCCCGTCGGACCCGCGCCACACCACGTCGCCGGTATGGAACCAGCCGCCCTGCCAGGCGGCTTCGGTGGCCGCCTCGTCCTTGAGGTAGCCCGAAAAGCAGCCGCGGCGCGGCGTCGCCGCCGAGTGGCGCACGAGCAACTCGCCGGGCCTTTCGCCCGGCACATCGCGACCTTCGTCGTCGACGACGCGGACGTCGACTCCCGGCACGGCGCGGCCGAACGCGCGGGTGCCGACCTGGCGCGGTTCGACGGTGTCGCCCAGCACGCGCACCATCTCGGTCATGCCCCACAGCTCGACCATCGGAAAGCCGAAACGCTGCTCGAACGCGGCATGCAGCTCGGGCTCGATGCCGGCGCCGATGCCGAAGCGGACCTTGTGACGCCGTTCGTGCTCGCCGGGCGGCAGCTTGAGCAGCACCGGCGCGATGACGCCGAGATAGTGGACGATGGTGGCGCCCGTCTCGGCCACTTCGCGCCACCAGTGCTGCGCATGGAAGCGGTCGGGCTGGATCTGGCAGTTGCCCGTCAGGATGGCGCCCATCAGGGAAACGACGCCGGCGTTGGCATGATAGAGCGGCAGGGGATTGTAGATGCGATCCTGCCCCGGGCGCAGGCCGGCCACGCCGCCGAGTGCGGCGTACCAGGCGCCGGACGCCATCTCGTAGCCGTGCGACAGCACGCAGCCCTTGGGCCGGCCGGTCGTGCCCGACGTGTAGAGGATGCTGGCCGGCGTCTCAGGCACGGGATGGAAGTCGTGCGCCGGGCGCGCTGACGGCACCAGGTCGGCGGCAAAGGTCTCCGACGCGGTCACGGGTGGCCGGTGGGCGCTCTCGGCGAGCGCCGCCTCGATCGACGCCCGTCGCGTGCCCAGCGTCAGGACGAGGTCGGGCTCGCTGTGGTCGACCAGATAGGCAATCTCCGCGGCGCGGTAGTCCGGATTGATCGGCACGCAGCAGACGCCAAGGCTGTTGAGGGCGAGCGTGTGCAGGACATGCTCGGGGCGGTTCTCCAGCAGCGTCGCGACGCGGTGGCCGACGCCGTAGCCCGCCTGCCGGTAGAGAGCCGCCAGCGCCTCGACGCGCCTGCCGGCCTCGCCATAGGTGATCTCGAAGCCGCCCGGCAGGTAGGTGCGCGCTTCATTGACGGGCACGGCCAGGAACGGGCGATCGGCATGCGCCGCCACGGCCGCCGCGAAGGCTGCAGCGATGGTCGTGCCGTCCATGATCTCGGCCATGCGTCCCTCTTGCTAATGCCCAGTATCACAAATGCCTGACACAGCTCCCGGTGTCATCCCGAGCGCAGCGAGGGACCTTTCCTGCAGCTTAAAGGCCCCTCGCTGCGCTCGGGGTGACAGTGGTGACTTTAACTGTCGAGTTGCTCGCGAAGCAGTTCCAGTTCCAGCCACTCGGTCTCTGCCGCTTCGACCTCGGCCTGCGCGGCGGCAAGGCGGGCCGTCTTGGTCGCGAAGGATGCCGCGTCGCGGCGATAGAGACCAGGATCGGCCAGCGCCTGCTGCAACGCCGCGATCTCGGCCTGCAGCGCTTCGATCGTCCGGGGCAGCTCGGCCAGCGCGCGCTCGCGCTTGTAGCCAAGGCGCTGTCGAGGAACGCTCTCGCGGACGGGTGCCTTCTCCTTGCGTGGCGCCGCCGCCGTTTCGGCCGGCCCGCGCGGCCCGCGTTGCACCACGTAGTCGCTGTAGCCACCGGCATACTCGATCGCCGTGCCGTCGCCTTCGAGCGCGATGGTCGAGGTCACCAGCCGGTCGAGGAAGTCGCGGTCGTGGCTCACCAGCAGCACCGTGCCGTCGTAGTCGGACAGCGCCTCCTGCAACAGGTCGAGCGTGTCGGCATCGAGGTCGTTGGTCGGCTCGTCGAGCACCAGCAGGTTCGACGGCGCGGCCAGCGCCTTGGCCAGCAGCAGGCGGTTGCGCTCGCCGCCCGACAGGGTGCGCACAGGCTGGCGCGCCTGCTCGTCGCGGAACAGGTATTCGCGCAGGTAGCTCATGACGTGCATCTGCCGGCCGCGGACCAGCAAGTGGTCGTTGCGGTCGGCCAAGGTCTCCCACGGTGTCTTGTCGGGATCGAGGTCGGCGCGGCGCTGGTCGATCACCACGGGCACCAGGCTGGCGCCGAGCTTCACGGAGCCGGTGTCGGGTAAAAGCTCGCCGATCAGCATGCGCAGCAGCGTCGTCTTGCCCGCCCCGTTGGGGCCGATCAGGCCGATGCGGTCGCGGCGGAAGATGCGGGTCGAGAAGTTCTCGACGATGGTGCGCTCGCCGAAGCGCTTGGAGATGGTGCGGGCTGTAATGGCAAGCGCGCCCGACTGCTCGGCCGTACCGGCCTCGATGGTGGCACGGCCGGTCGGGCCGATCTGCTGGCGGCGCTGCTTCCTGAGCTCGTTGAGCTGGCGCAGGCGGCCCTCGTTGCGGGTGCGCCGCGCGCGGATGCTCTTGCCCGCCCATTCGGTCTCGCGCTCGATCAGGCGGTCGAGCTTGTGCCGCTCGGTCGCCTCGCGCTCGAGGATGTCGTTCGACCAGCCCTCGAACTCGGCATAGCCCCTGTCGAGGCGGCGCACGATGCCGCGGTCGAGCCACAGCACGGCGCGGCTGAGGTTGGCGAGGAAGCGCCGGTCGTGGCTCACCAGCACATAGGCGCCCTTCCAGGCCGAAAGCTTCTCCTCCAGCCATTCGATGGTCGGCAGGTCGAGATGGTTGGTGGGCTCGTCGAGCAGCAGCACGTCGGGCTCGGCCACCAGCGCGCGGGCGAGCGCCGCACGGCGCGCTTCGCCGCCCGACAGCTCGCCGGGATTTTTGGCGCCGTCGAGCGTCACCTCGGCCAGCAGGGCCGCGACCCGGTAGTCGCCGGGGCCGAGCGAATCGGCCAGCCCGGCCGCGACGTAGTGGGCGACGGTCGGATGGCCGGTGAAATCCGGCTCCTGCGGCAGGGTCGCCACGGTGGCGCCGGGCTGGGCGAAGCGGGTGCCGGAATTGGCGATCGGCTCGCCGGCCAGGATCTTCAGCAGGGTCGATTTGCCCGCGCCGTTGCGGCCGACCAGGCTCAGACGCTCGCCGGGCGCGATGCCGAGCTCGACGCCGTCGAGGATGGTCTGGTCGCCCAGGTGGTAGCGGATGCCGGCAAGGGCCAGGAGGGGTGGATCTGCCATTTTCATGAAGAGCGGTGAGCCGGGCTACATGGCCGAAGCTGTCCACATCGGCAAGGATAACTCACAGGGGTAGGATTACCCATGTTACGGGCCGTGGGGGAGCCAAGGCGGATCGGACGCGCCATCAAGCGCCTGCACGGCGCCTTGAAGGGGATTCCCTCACGCGGCGTGCGGCTCACCTGGCGCGGCGGCGAATTGCGCACCACCATCCACTGGGCGCGCGACGACGCCTACTGGTGGGCGCTCGAGCCGCGGCCCGCGCGCGACGCGCTGCTGCTGGGCCACGCGCCCGACGCGCCGACCAAGCGCGAGAGCATCACCTGCGAGATCAACCTGCCGCGCGCCGGCGCCGACCGGAAGGTCGCAGGCATCATCGCGGCCGACGATCGCGGCGCGCTCTATCTCTGCCACTCCGGCCGCATGGGCGGCTCGCGGCCGGGCCAGCGCAAGTCGGGCTTCCGCGAGTTTCTGGCCGACGGCGTATGGCGCAAGCTGCGCTGGCCCGACGGCGAGGAGACCGAGGCGTTGGTCATCGCCCCGCTCGACAGCCCGCGGCTCACCCGCCTGCTCGGCCAGTTCGTCGACGCGGTGCGCCGCTTCAAGGCGGGCGAGCCGCCGACGGCGCGCACCGGGCTCTGCGTCGAACCCTCGATCGCCGATTCGGCCAACGCGGCGTGCGACCGGCGGCTGGTCGATGTGGCATTGCACGAGGAGCTCGCCAAGCGCGGCCTGTTCGGCGGCGCAGAGGATCTCTTCTCGCTGCGCGGCGAGCGCCCGCAGCCGCTGTTCGCCCTGGTGGCCAACGGCGGGCCCGAGGAGCTCGCCATGGCGGTGGGCTCGCTTTCGCTCGCCTCGGCGCGCGGCGGGCCCGACGTGCGGCCGATCCTGGTGGCGCCGGCGGCGCTGGCCGATCCCGATTCCGACGCCCTGCAGGCCCTGCCCTTCGCCTTCGTGCGCTTCCGCTGGCGCGGCGCGCGCGCCGTCTTCGATGGACTGGACGACGCATTGGAGTAAAGACTGCGTCGATGGTGATGGGCCTGACGACCGGACTGTGGGTAAGCGCGCAGGTGCGCCTGTGCGATCGCGCCTTCATTCCGGCGACCGTGGTGCGGCGTGGCGATCCCGACGCCGGCACGGTGCTGTTGAAGCTCAACCGCTTCGAAGCGGGCGTGACGGTCTACACCCAGGCCAGCACGATGAGCGACGAGCCGGCGTGGAGCCGCGGCACCGGCCCCAATCCCGTCGCCGAGGCCGAGGCCGACGCCTACATCGCCCGCCAGGTCTCACGCGATCCCGACGTCTGGGTGCTGGAGATCGAGGACCGCAAGGGGCAGTACCAGCTCGACGGCAAGGTGGTCTGACGCGCGACATCGCTGCAGGAAAGCTGTCATCCCGAGCGGAGCGAGGGACCTTTCCTGTAGCCGCAAAGGCCCCTCGCTCCGCTCGGGGTGACAGCTCCCTTTAAGGCCCTGCAATCCAAGGTGGTCTTTGCCACAGATCGGCGCGCAATGCGCGTGTAGGTCTGTCAGGGCGCGGCAATGCGGCAATGACGGGGCTTGCAGCATTGAGAGATGCAGCCTGCAGCGTGGTTGTCACTTGGCAGAGCGTGGGCGCTACCGTTGCGATCGTATCGGTGGATTGCCCGTTTGTTGCCCATACGTCCTCCAACAGCGGAGTGTCACATGCCCAAGGACAAGATTGCGGAGATCCAGCTCGTTCGCGACAGCACGCAGCCGTTCCTCAAGGTCACCGTGCCGAAGGGCACCAAGCTCTCCGACACGCTCAAGCTGCAGCCGCAGCTGTCGGACATCCTCGGCAAGCTCAAGGGCTGCCTGCCGTGCAATTCCGGCGTTCCGATCTGGTTCCACGAGCGCGAGGAGATCGAGAACCTGGTCAAGATCGACCTCGCCACCATGAAGCGCCTCTAAGGCAAGACACATGCATCCCGAGCTCAACCATCCCGAGATCGGGCATGCCGGGATCGACCGCCCGGGAGCCGGTCATGCCGGCGTTGGACTGCTGTTCAACGGCGCGCTGACCGATCTCCTGGGCGCCGAGCCCGATGCGGTCGAGTTCCTGTCGGTCATACCGGAAAGGTTCTGGCAGGATTTCGGCCGCGATCGCGCGGAGCGGTTCGCCCCCTTGCCCGACGAGGTCGCCATCCTCGACGCGCTCGCTCGGCGCCACACGCTGGTCGCGCACGGCGTGGGCCTGTCGATCGCCAGCGGCTCGACGTTCGACATCGACCACGTGCGCCAGCTCGCCGAATGGCACCGGCGCTACCGCTTCGCCTGGATCAGCGAGCATCTGTCGGCGGTGCGCGTGCAGACCGAGGTGACGCCCGACCATCATGCCGGGCTGGCGCTGCCGCTCGCCTGGGACCGCGACCTGCTCGACATGCTCTGCGAGCGCGTCGCCCGGGCGCAGGACATCCTGGGCACGCGGCTGCTGCTCGAGAACGGCGTGGTGCACACGCCCGTGCCGGGCTCGGACATGAGCGAGGAGGATTTCATGAACGCGCTGGTCCGGCGGACCGGCTGCGGCCTCCTGCTCGACTTGCACAACCTGCACGTCAACGCCGTCAATCTCTGCCTCGACGCCGACCGCTTCATCAACGGACTCGATCTCGACGCCATCGGCGAGATCCACGTCGCCGGCGGCAACAGCCTGTTCGGCGCCTATCTCAATTCGCACGCCGGCGCCTGCCCGTCCGAGGTTTTCGGGCTGCTCGAACGCACCGCGCCGCGCTGCCGCAACCTTTTAGGCGTGACCTTCGAGTTTCATGAGACCTACTTCCCGGGGCTGGGCGATGCGGGGGTGCTCGGCCAACTGCAACAGATGCGTGCCGCCGTCGGCGGCTAGAGGGGAACGCCATGTCGATCGCGGAATTCCAGCGGGCTTTTGCCGACCTGATCGCCTCGCCCGAGCGCTGCGTCGCGCTGCGCGAGGGCGCGGCGGACATGCTCGCGGACTACGACATGACGCCGCGCGAGAAAAAGCGCCTCGAGACGATGGTCCATCACGAGGCGATGTCGGTGAACTGCTCGCTCTATCGCGTCAACCGGCTGGTCCCGATCTACTCGGTGCTGCCCCATTCCTGCCGGCTGCTGGGCGACCGGCTGATGGACGAGCTCGACGCCTTCTGGGCGGCATCGCGCCACGCCACCCTGCAATACCGCTGGGAATCGTGGCGCTTCGGCCTGTGGCTGGAAGAACGCATCGCCACGCGCCGGCTGCCGGCCGGTCCGGTCGAGGATGCGATCCGGCTGGAGATGGCGATGTTCGACGTCCAGGCCGCCCAGCGCGACGGCAAGAGCGGAAGCCGGCGGCGGGTCGTGCTGCTGCGCTACGAGCCCGACGAGCTTTTGGACCCGGCGATCCCGGCCGAGGAGCTGCAGCCTCTGGCAAGCGGCGTCACGGTGCTGATCGATGCGACGGGCGGCCAGCTCACGGTCCGGCGGATCGACGACACGCTCGAGGGCAGGGTGGCGTAGCTTCTCGTCGTCTCGACCGAAGCCGAGCGCAGCGAGGCGGAGCGGAGAGACCTTGCCTGAAGCTGGCAAGACCCTTCGACTACGCTTCGCTCCGCTCAGGGTGACGGACTTCGTCCGTCACTGCGCCGGCAGCACCGTCATCGGATCGACCGTCTTGCTGCCGCCGCGCCTGACCTCGAAGTGGAGCCGCGGGCTGGCCGCGCCGCCGGAGTTGCCGGCCTTGGCGATGGTCTGGCCCTTCTTGACCGCGTCGCCCTTCTTCACCAGCAGCGCCTCGTTGTTGCCGTAGGCGGTGATGTAGCCGCCCTGATGCTGGACCAGCAGCAGGTTGCCGAGATGGGCGACGTCGCTGCCGGCGTAGATCACCGTGCCGCCGTCGGCCGCCTTCACCGGGTCGCCGGTGGCGGCCTGGATGTCGATGCCGTCGTTCTTCTGGCCGCCCTGGCCGGTGCCGTAGGGCGCCAGGACCTTGCCGTGCAATGGCCAGGCGAAGCGCGGCGGTGGCGGCGTGGCCGCGACGGTTGCTTCGGTCTTGCTTTCCGCAGCGGCCGGGCTGAGCGGCGTGGGCTGGCCCGCGGCCGTCTTGGGCTCGGCGCCGGGTGGCGGCAGATTATCCCGCTTGACCGGGCCGGGCGTCGTGGCCGCGGCGGCCTGGGTGGCGCCGCCGGTGTTGTCGGCGACGAAGCGGGCGCCCGGCAGCTCGATATATTGGCCGGCCCTCAGGGTGTAGGGGGCCTTGAGCCTGTTGCGGTCGATGATGGTCTGCGAGGGCACGCCGTAGCGCTGCGAGATGCTATCGACCGTGTCCTTCTCGTTGACGACATAGACGGCAACGGCGTTGGGACCAGCGCCGGAGCCGGGATATTCCATGGTCCCGCCTTTGGGGCCGAACACATTCGAGCAGGCGCCGAGCGCGACCGACAGCGCCGCTGTTGTACCCAGCGTGCGCATCCAGCCGGCCCATCGCGAGGGGTAGCGAGGGGCTCTTTTCATGGGCCTATTGTACTGCATCCTGATTCCGGCGGGAATCGGGTTGATTTCAGCCTTTCAGCAAGATGGCCAGGGCCTGCTGGTAGGCGACCTCGGCCCGGACCTTGAGCTCGGGGAGCGTGCAGGATCCGATCGGGTGCTGGACCTTGGTGAAAGGGTAGTCGGGAATGCCCAGCACGCGGGCGATGTTCCTGGCCGTCACCTCGAAAGGCGTCGTGCAGATCACCACCGCTCGCTTGCCGAGCTGCTCGAAGGAGATGCCGTCGTGCAGACTGCACGTCGAGCAGGACCCTCAATCCCCCAGGCCGGTTATCAGGAAGTCGACGTCGGGCGCCACTGCGGTGAGGGTGTTGGCGGGCGCCGGGGCGCTGGCGTTCTTCTTGGAGGCCAGCTTGACGATCGCGCAGCCATGGCGCTGCACGAAGAGCTGGGCCACCTCGTTCAGCATCTCCTCGGCATTGAGCTTGCCGTTCTCCAGGATGCCGATGCGCGCGCCGTCCAGCTTGGCGAGGGCAGGTGCGCGCGTGCGCTTGCGCGTGGCCGTGGTCGAGGTGGGAGCGTAGAGCTGCATCGGGCGGTCTCCTTTTTATTTCCTGGCGAGGGGGCGGATGGCGGCGTGCTGCATGATCGAACCGCGGCCGCGGCTCCACGACGGAAGAAAGCACGAATGGCCGCCGGCGTCGCCGCCGCCCAGGGTGACCAGGATGTCGTCGGGGCCAAGGCCGCGATGCATGAAGCCTTGCTCGGCGAGCGCGTGGGCACCCTCGCCGTGCTGGGTGTCGTACTCGCGGTCGCGGAACTTGCCGACGCCCTTCATGCCCTCGACCGAGCGCTTGGCCTCGGTGAACAGGAAGTCCTGCACCTGTCGGCGCGTCCAGCCGGCATCGGCCACGATCTGCATGTGCTCAGGCGCCAGGATCACCACGCTCTGGCCGAGCGTGATGCAGCCATAGTTGGCCATGGCGTCGGCCACCGAGCCCAAGACCTGCTCGGGCGTGTTGCCGCCGTGGTTCTCGACATTGCAGAAGCCGCCGGCGGCATAGACGGTGACGCTCGAGGTGCTCGCCGGGTAGCCCTGCTCCTGGCAGAGCGGGGCCCACGGGTTGCCGCGCATGCGTTCGGCGATGCACAGGCTGTACTTGCCCGGGTTGCCCTGGGTCGACTTGTCGGAGATGCCGGGCAGCATCTGGAACACGTTGCGCAGGATCAGCCGCACGGCACGGCCTATGGTGGCGTTGGGCCGGTTGCCGGGACCGAACAGGTTCACATCGGCGTTCATGCCGATGTCGTCGACGAGGGGCCCGCTCACCACCAGCAGCGGCGCCGAGCCGCCGGTGCTGGCGGTCGAGCCGTGGAAGTTGAAGTCCGGCCGGTCCATCGCCTCGAAGGCCGCGACCAGCACCGGGAAGTACGCCGGCAGGCAGCCTGCCATGACGGCGTTGACCGCGGCGGCGTGCAGCGAGAGTTCCAGGCCGGTGGCGGGATGCTTGGCGATGACGGTCTCGGCCGGGCGATCGTCGGCCGCCAGCATCTCGTGCACGCGGTCGACCTGCGGCGGCACGACAGGCAGGCCATCGGTCCAGCCCTGGTCGTAGCAATAGTCGATCGCGGCGAGCAGATCGTCCGGCGCCTCATGGATGCGCGGTGAAGCCGCTGGCATCGCGTGGTCTCCCCGATGTTGACTGGCATCTGTGTAGCACGTCTTACGGGAGCGCGGGCCTCCGGCCCGCTCATGAGCTTGAGCGGGCCAGAGGCCCGCGCTCCCAACTACCCCTGCCCCAGCACAGGCAGCGCACCCGCCACCAGCGGCACGAAACGCACCGGCATCAGCGTGTCGCGCTGCAAACCGCTCTCGCTTTTCACGATGCGCTCGACCACCTGCGCGGTCGGATCGCGGCCCACCGGCACGATCAGGATACCGCCGACGGCGAGCTGGTCGATCAGCGGCTGCGGGCGTTCCTCGGCGGCGGCGGTGACGATGATGCGGTCGAACGGCGCCTGGCCTGCCCAGCCCTTGCTGCCGTCGCCGACGTCGAACACGACGTTGAAGATGCCGAGATCGATCAAGAGCTTCTCGGCCTCGCGCGACAATGGCTTGAAGCGCTCGACGGTGTAGACGCGGCGCGCCAGCTTGGCGAGCACGGCGGCCTGGTAGCCCGAGCCGGTGCCGATCTCGAGCACCTTCATGCGCGGGCCCACGCGCAGCGCCTCGGTCATGGCGGCGACGACAAGCGGCTGGCTGATGGTCTGGCCAAAGGCGATGGGGAGCGCGGTGTTCTCCCAGGCGCGCTCGGCGAAGGCGGGCGTCACGAAACGCTCGCGGTCGACGTTGCCGATGGCGGCCAGGACCTTTTCATCGGCGATGCCCGACTGCCGCAGCTCGGCGATCAGGCGTTGCATGGCCGGGACGTTCACGGCCGGTCCCGTTCAGTCGGACTTAACGGGGGCGGCGAACTGCGCGGCAAGCTTGCGGCGCGTCGCCTCGTGGGTGAGATCGAGATGCAGCGGCGTCACCGACACGTAGCCCGAGCGCACGGAGGTGAGATCGCTCTCGTCGTCGTGCTCGTGCTCGCCCGGCGCGTAGGCGATCCAGTAATAGGCGCCGCCGCGCGGGTCGGTGCGCTCGACGATGTGGCCGCCGAAGCCACGCACGCCCTGGCGGGTCACGCGCATGCCCTTGACATTGGCCGCGGCCACGTCGGGGAAGTTGACGTTGATAAGGACATTGCGCGGGATGCTCATGGCAAGCGCACGCCGTGCCACGTCGGCGCCGAACGTCGTGGCCGTATCCCACTTCACCGGATGCGGATGGGTGTAGGTCTGGCTGAAGGCGATCGAGGGGATGCCGAGCAGGCAGCCTTCCATGGCGCCCGCGATGGTGCCCGAGTAGGTCACGTCGTCGGACATGTTGCCGCCACGGTTGACGCCCGACAGCACGATGTCGGGCTTGTGGTCCTTGAGCAGGTGCTTGACGGCGAACAGCACGCAGTCGGTCGGCGTGCCTTCGAGCGCGAACTTGGTCTCGCTGAGCTGGCGGGCGCGCACCGGATGGGTGAGCGACAGCGAATGGCCGGCGCCGCTCTGGTTGTACTCCGGCGCCACCACCCAGACGTCCTGCGAGAGCTGGGTGGCGATGTCGATCATCGCCTCCAGGCCTGGCGCGTTGATGCCGTCGTCGTTGGTGACGAGGATGCGCTTGCGTGAGATGTCGGCGGGCGTCACTTGCGCTTCCCCGTGGGCGCCGGCAGCGCTGCGAGTCCGCCCATGTAGGGCTGCAGCGCCTCCGGGATGGCAACCGAGCCGTCCTCGTTCTGGTAGTTCTCCAGGACGGCGATCAGCGTGCGGCCGATCGCCAGGCCCGAGCCGTTCAGCGTATGGAGAAAGCGCGTACCCTTGCCTTCCTTCGGCCGGAAGCGCGCGCCCATGCGGCGCGCCTGATACTCGCCGCAGTTCGAGCAGCTCGATATCTCGCGATAGGCGTTCTGGCCGGGCAACCAGACCTCGATGTCGAAGGTCTTGGCGCTCGCCGGGCCCATGTCGCCGCCGCACAGCACGATGGTGCGGAACGGCAGGCCGAGCCGCTTCAGCACCTCTTCGGCGCGGCCGGTCATGCGCTGGTGCTCGGCGTCGGACTGCTCGGGCGCGGTGATGCTGACCAGCTCGACCTTGGGAAACTGGTGCTGGCGGATCATGCCGCGCGTGTCCTTGCCGGCCGCTCCCGCCTCGGAGCGGAAGCAGGGCGTGAAGGCAGTGAAGCGCAGCGGCAGGTCCTTCTCCTCGACGATGGTGTCGTTCACCAGGTTGGTGAGCGGCACCTCGGCGGTCGGCACCAGCCAGAAGCCGTTGTCGGTGTGGAACATGTCCTCGGCGAATTTGGGCAGCTGGCCGACGCCGTAGGCGGCGTTGTCGCGCACCAGGAGCGGCGGGTTGATCTCGGTGTAGCCGCCCTCCTCGCTGGTGTGCAGGTCGAGCATGAACTGCGCGAGGGCGCGCTCGAGGCGGGCCAGGTGCTTCTTCAGAAAGACGAAGCGCGCGCCGGAGATCTTGGCGGCCGACGCGAAGTCCATCTCGCCCGTCGCCTCGCCAAGCGCCACATGGTCCTTGGGCTGGAAGGAGAAGTTGCGCTGGCTGCCGACGCGGCGGATCTCGACGTTGGCGGTCTCGTCGGCGCCGTCGGGCACGTCGTCGAAGGGCAGGTTGGGCAGCACCTCCAGGCGATGCGTCAGCTCCTCGTCGAGCCGGGCGGCCTCGGCCTCACCCTTCTTCAGAGTTTCTTCGAGGGCAGCGACCTCGGCCATCAGGGCGTCGGCGGGCTCGCCCTTGCCCTTGGCGATGCCGATCTGGCGGCTGAGCGCCTTGCGCCGGGCCTGTGCCGCCTCGCTCTCGGAGATGGCGGCGCGGCGGCGCTTGTCGATCTCCAGCAGCTCGGCCGACAGGGGCGCGAGGTTGCGCTTCTTCAGGCCAGCGTCGAACGCAACGGGGTTCTCCCGGATGAAACGGATGTCATGCATGGTCAGCTACTGGCCTGATCAGCCTTGCTCTCTTCTTCCTCGGCCTTCTTGTCCTCCTGCTCGCGTCTCCGCTCGATCCAGCGGCCGATCAGGATGCTGATCTCGTAGAAGCCGATCAACGGGACGGCGAGCGCGAGCTGGCTCACCACGTCGGGCGGCGTCAGCACGGCGGCGATGATGAAGGCAACGACGATGGCGTAGCGCCGCTTGGATTTCAGCCCGTCGGTGGTGACGATGCCGACCCTGACCAGCAAGGTCAGCAACACCGGCACCTCGAAGGCGAAGCCGAAGGCGAAGACGAGCTGCAGGACGCGTTCGAGGTAGTCCGAGGAGCGCAGGGTCTTTTCGATGTCAGGCGGCACGTACTGCGTGAGCATGAAATTGATCACGTACGGCATGACGATGTAGTACATCGCCGCACAGCCGGCATAGAACATGAACGGCGTGGCGACCAGGAACGGCAGGAACGCCTTCTTCTCGTGGCGATAGAGGCCGGGCGCCACGAAGAGCCAGATCTGCACCGCGATCAGGGGGAAGCCCACGATCAGCGACACCATGGCCGAGAGCTTCACGGTGACGAAGAAGAACTCGAAGATGTCGAGGACGACGACCTTGTAGCCGTCGGAGGTCGCCGGCTGGATCAAAAACGAGAAGATCGGCTTGGCGAAGTAGAAGGTGATGAAGAAGACCAGGAAGAAGCCCAACAAGGCATAGATCAGCCGCTTGCGCAGCTCGATCAGGTGATCGAGCAGCGGCATCGGCTTGTCGTCTTCGGGTCCGTCGTGAATTTGGGTCAACTGGGGTCTTCGCGGCGTCGGTGCCGCGTTATGCCGCCCTTTGCGGCGCAATTCAAAGCGCTAATTGACCGCCCACTCTTCACCTCCCCCGTCATACGGGCTAGCGTTTTGGCCGCGACGCGGCCAAAAGCGCGCGGGCCGGGAGGGGGAAGGCACCAGTCGTGGTGCACGCGAATATGGAGATCATGACGTCAGAATCTGTGAGATCGCCTGTGGGGCTCTCCCCCTCCCTACCCTCCCCCGTATGACGGGGGAGGAGAAGAGCTAGCCGGCCGCCACGGCCTTGGCGGGCTTCTCTTCGGCTGCAACCGGCGGCGTTTCGGCAGCAGGTGCCGGCTCGGCCAGCGGCTCGCTCGCGACCGACGACGGCGCCTCAGCGAGCTCGGTGACCGCGGGCTGCGGCTCAGCCGCGATCTGCGGCGCCGATTCCGGTTCGGCCAGCGGATTGTCGAAGGTGCTCTTGGCTTCGGCCATGGCCTTCTCGCCCTCGGCCATGCCTTCCTGGATGGCGCTCTTGATCTGCTTGGTCGGATCGAGCGACTGCAGGTCGAGCCCCGGCGAGGCCTCAAGCTGTTTCTTCACCTCGTCGAGCTCGGACTGGCGGACCATCTCGTCGACATGGCCACGGAACTCCGACGCCATGCCGCGCATCTGGGCCATCCACTTGCCCCAGCCGCGCAGCATGTTCGGCAACTCTTTGGGGCCGATCACGACCAATGCCACGATCGCGATGACCAGAAGCTCAGGACTGTCGATACCGAACATAGCCGTTCATGCCTGCCGCGAACCGACGAGCGGCACTAGACCTTGGCGGCGCTGTCCTGGTGGACCTGGCTGCCTGAAGGCGGTGGCGTCGTGGTGGCCTGCGCCGAGATCGGCTTGGCAGCGTCGCCCGGCTGGCCGGCCTGCGCCGGCGGGGTTTCCTCACCCTGCGCGCCCACGCCCTTCTTGAAGGCCGACAGGCCCTTGCCGAAGTCGCCCATGAGCTGCGAGATCTTTCCGCGACCGCCGAACAGCAGCAGTACGACGGCCAGCACGATTAGCCAGTGCCATACGCTCAAGCTACCCATATCGAAATGCTCCCAATGCGTTTGCAATCGGCGTCGGGCCGATTATGGCACCGCGTCGGAAGGCCCGCCACCCGTTGAATAAGGCTCTTTAAGGGCTCAGCGCCGCCCTATCGTCCCGTTTCGTCGACGGCAAGCGGCTCGTCGGCCTCGTCCTCGCTCGGCTCGAGCGGCAGGTCGGGCTCTTCGGACCGGAATATGGGGGGCTGCGAGCGCGGGTCCAAGAGCCCTGCGGCCTTTAGCTCCTCCTGCCCCGGCAAGTCGTCGAGGCTGGGCAGCCCGAAATGTTCCAGAAAGAAGTCGCTGGTGCCCCAGGTCACGGGCTTGCCCGGCGCACGACGGCGGCCCATCGGGCGGATCCAGTTCTGCTCGAAGAGCAGATCGAGCGTGCCCTTGCTCAAGCCCACGCCGCGCACCTGCTCGATCTCGGCGCGGGTCACCGGCTGGTGATAGGCGATGATGGCCAAGGTCTCGACCGCGGCGCGCGACAGCTTGCGCGTCACCGGGCGCTCGATCTTGAGCTTCTCCGACAGATCGGGCGCGGTGCGGAAAGCGTAGCCGCCCGCGACCTGCACGAGATTGACGCCGCGGCCGGCATACATCTCGGTGAGATCGGCGATCAGCCGCTTCACGTCGGCGTCGTTGGGCAGGCGGTCGGCCAGCTCCTTCTCGTCGAGCGCCTGGGTGCCGGCGAAGACCAGCGCCTCCAGGAGCCGCAGATGCTGGGCATGGTCGGGGGAGACGACGTCAGTGACGTTTTCGGAGGTCACTTTTTCTTCTTCTGTCTCTGATTCTGACATGAGGAGCACCGTCATCGTTGCTCGGTACGTTTACGCAAATAGATCGGGCCGAAGCGCTCGGTCTGGCGCAGCTCGAGCTGGCCGTCCTTGGCGAGCTGGAGACCGGCCACGAAGGTCGAGGCCATCGCCGAGCGGCGCTTGGTCGGATCGGTGAGGCCGGCCGGCAGGAAGGCTTCCAGCGTCTGCCAGTCGATGGCGATGCCCAGCATGCGGCCCAGTCGCTCGGCCGCTTCCTCGACCGAGAAGAACTGCATGGGCTCGACCTGGTAGGTGTCGGCGTCCTTCGGCCGCACCTGATGGCCGTAGGCCGACAGCAGATCGTAGAGCTTCACGTCCCACACCGCGCGGCGCACGACGACGACGCCCTCGGGCTGGCCGCGGGAGAAGATGTCCTTGCCGAGCTGCGGGCGGGCCATCAGGCGCACGCCCGCCTCCTGCATGGCTTCGAGGCGGCGCAGCTGCCACTGCAGGGCGTCGGCCATGTCCTGGCCCGACGGCTCTTCGCCGGCCGGCGGCTCAGGCAGCAGCAGGCGCGACTTCAGGTAGGCGAGCCAGGCCGCCATGACGAGATAGTCGGCGGCGAGCTCGAGCCGCAGCCGCCGGGCCTGCGCCACGTGGGCCAGGTACTGGTCGACCAGGGCCACCATGGAGATGCGGCGCAGATCGACCTTCTGGTCGCGCGCCAAGGCCAGCAGCAGGTCGAGCGGGCCCTCGAAGCCCTCCAGGTTGACGATCAGTTCGCCCTCGCCGGGCGCGATCACGTCGGGACCGGCGTCGGCGAAGTTGTCGTTGGGCGGCCTTTGAGCGTCACTCATGTGAGACCGGTTTATGCCATGGGTGCCATGCACCGCCACAGGATTTGGCCCCGCCTTATCCCCATTCCGGCAATAAGGTCGCGAGCCTGGCGGCAGCGTCGGCGAGGCCTGTCCTGCCGGCCGGGTCGCGATGGCGGTCGAGCAAAGAACGGCCGGCCGCGAACCGTGTTGCCGCCTTCTCGGTCATGGCGCCGGTGCTGGCCGCGATGCCGGTCATCTCGTCCATGCGGCCGTTGCAGTGCAGGGCAATGTCGCAGCCTGCGGCCAGCGAGCGTGCGGCCCGCTCGGCCAGCGAGCCGCCCAGCGCCTGCATGGAAAGATCGTCGGACAGGAGCAGGCCGTCGAAGCCGATATGGCCGCGGATGATCTCCTTCACGCCCCGTGCCGATACCGTGATGGCGGCGCCAGGATCGATGGCGTCGAACAGCAGGTGCCCGGTCATGGCCCACGGCAGGTCGGCCAGAAGCTTGAACGGACGGAAGTCGGTGCGCTCCAGTTCCTCGCGGGCGGCCGTCACCCGCGGCAGGGATTCGTGGCTGTCGACGGTGGCGCGGCCGTGGCCGGGGATGTGCTTGATCACCGGCATGACGCCTTCGGCCAGGAGGCCCTCGGCGGCGGCGCGGCCCAGGGCGGCGACCGGCTCCGGCCGGTCGGCATAGGCGCGGTCACCGATGACGGCGTGGGTCTCGGGGAAGGCGATGTCGAGCACCGGCAGGCAGTCGACGTCGACGCCGATCGAGGCGACGTCGGCGGCGAGCAGGCGCGAGTTGAGCCGCGTCGCCTCCAGCCCGCGCTCGGCATCGCGCGCATAGAGCTCGCCGAAGCAGGCGTGCCGGCGGCGCCTTGCGCCAATGCGGCGGGCGCAGGCGGGCGACGCGCCCGCCCTCCTGGTCGATCAGCACCGGCGCGTCTGCGCGCGCCACCGACGAACGCAAGATCCTCGACCAGCCGGCGCGTGCGCTCGGGCGTGTCGACGTTGCGTGCGAACAGGATGAAGCCCAGCGGATCGGCGTCACGAAAGAACGCACGCTCGTCGGCGCCGAGGTCGGGGCCTGCGCAACCGAAGATGACGGCGCTGGTCATGTCATCCTGAGCGCAGCGAAGGATCTCATGGCGATTGCCACAGAGGTGCTCGTTGAAACGCCATGAGGTCCTTCGCTTCGCTCAGGACGACAGAATTCAGCGTGCCGGCGGGACCAGCACGCAGTCGGCCTTGCGGGTCTTCAGCGTGCTGCAGACGTTCTGCGCCTGCTTCTCGTCGAGCGGGCCGCCCTGGACGCGATACCACACGCCCTTGTCGCCGAGATCGACGCGCACGGCCTGCATGCGCAGGTTGGCCATCACGTCGCCATGCGCGCTCTGCAGGCGCGCCCAGGTCGACTTCGCGACGTCCTCGTTCTTCACCGAGGCGACCTGCACGCGCCAGCCGCCGACCGGACCCGAGATGTTGTCGATCAGGCTGGCGATGCTGGGCCCGGTTTCGGTCGCGGCGGGCTTGGTTTCGGTCACCGCCGGTGCCGGCGTCGGACCGCCCGGCGTCACCGCGGCCGGCGTCGCGGCTTGCAGGGGCGTCGGGGTCTTAGCTGCGACCTCGGCGTCGGGCGGCTTGGGTGCCGCCGGCGTGGGCAATATCCCTCCAGCCGGCAGCTTGGGATTGGTCGCACCGGGAAGCAGCTTCTCCGGCTGGGCCGGCACGGTGTTGGGCTGCAGGCGGTTGAAGACTTCCTTGTCCTGGTTCGGCACCGTGAGCCCGCCGGCATTCTCAGGTTTTACCCGCGACGGCGTCGCTGGAGCCTGCACGACCAGGGGTTCGAGCCCCCGGCCGCCCGCTTTCACATCCTGGTTGTGCGCCCACCACACGACCGAGCCGAAGCTCGCGATGGCGGCAATCGAGACCATGACGGTGAGGATCTGGCCACGCCGTCGGTTGACGCGCATGAGCAGGGAATCCCGCGGCGGCGGCGGAATGGAATCGGGTTCGTGCGCGACGGGCCTAGCCGGCGGATCGAGCCGTACAGAAGCTACCGACTCAGCTGGCCGGTAGATGGTTGGACCGTCGCCGGAGGGGGACCGGCGGATGTGCATTTTTTCCTTATCTCATCTCTTCGACGGGTGTTACGCCGAAGACCTTTAATCCTGATCCTATCACAAAACCGATTCCCTGTACCAACGCCAGTCGCGCCCGCGTGAGTTCGGCGTCGCCCTCGACCACGAAACGCAGGCCGGGCTCCTCGCGGCCGCGCGTCCAATGGGCATGGAAGGCAGCGGCCAGTTCATAGAGATAGAAGGCAATCCGGTGCGGTTCGTGCGCGGCGGCGGCGGCATCGACCTGGCGCGGCCACTGGGCGATCAGGCGGATGAGGGCCAGCTCGCCGGCGTCGCCCAGACGATCGAACGGAGCGCTGTCCAGTCCATCGATCGCGACGCCGGCGGCGGCTGCCTGCCGCAACACAGAGCGAGTCCGTGCATGCCCATACTGGACGTACCAAACCGGATTATCGCGTGACTGTTCTGTGGCCTTTGCGACATCGAAGTCGAAAGACGCGTCGTTCTTGCGGGTCAGCATGGTGAACCGCACGACATCTGGTCCGACCTCGTCGAGCAGATCGCGCAACGTAACAAATGTACCAGCGCGCTTGGACATGCGGACCATCTCGCCGTTCTTCATCACGCGCACGAGCTGGCAGAGCTTGACGTCGAGTTCGCCCTTGCCCTCGGTGATGGCGCGGACCGCCGACTTCTGACGTTTGACGTAGCCGCTGTGGTCGGCACCCCAAATGTCGATCATGTCGGCGAAGCCACGGCGGAACTTGTCGAAGTGATAGGCGATGTCGTTGGCGAAGTAGGTCCAGCTTCCGTCGGATTTCTTCAGAGGCCGATCCACGTCATCGCCGAACTTCGTCGACCGGAAGAGCGTCTGCTCGCGATCCTCCCAGTCGTCGGGCTTCTGGCCCTTGGGCGGATCGAGTCGACCGGTGTAGATCAGCCCCTGGCGGCTCAACTCCTGGAAGGCGCGGTCAACGGCGCCGGAATCGACGATGGCGCGTTCGGACGTATAGACGTCCATGTGGACGCCGAGCGTGTCGAGGTCGGCCTTGATCTCGGCCATCAGCATGTCGATGGCGAAGTCACGCATGACCGGCAGCCAGTCGGACTGCGGCTTGTCGATCCAGCGCGCGCCGTCGCGCTTGGCGATGGCCGCACCCACGTCCTTCAGGTACTCGCCGGGATAGAGGCCTTCGGGGATGTCGCCGATCGCATCGCCCAGCGCCTCCTTGTAGCGCAGGAAGGTCGACTGCCCGAGCTTGTCGACCTGCGCGCCGGCGTCGTTGATGTAGTACTCCTTGGTGACGGCGTAGCCTGCCTTGGCGAGCAGGTTGGCCAGCGCATCGCCCACCACCGCGCCGCGCGCGTGAGCCACGTGCAGCGGACCGGTCGGATTGGCCGAGACGTACTCGACATTGACCTTGGCGCCCTTCCCCATCGGCGAATCGCCGTAGGCGATGCCCGCCTTGAGGCAGTCGCGCAGCCGGTCACGCCAGAAGGTGTCGGAAATCTTGAGGTTGATGAAGCCCGGTCCCGCGACCGCGCCGTCGACCACGTCGGGATTGGCCTTCAGGCGCGCCAGCAGCGGCTCGGCGATGTCGCGCGGCTTCTTACGCGCGGCCTTGGCCAGAACCATGGCGGCGTTGGTGGCGATGTCGCCATGCGCAGCATCGCGCGGCGGCTCGGCCGTGATGGCGGAGAAATCGAGCTCCGGCGGCAATTCGCCGGCCGCCTGCATGGCCTTCAGCGCGGCTTCGATCTCGCCGATGAAATGGCGGTAGGGGTTCATGGGCGGGGTATTGCCTAAACAGCTCGATTTGTCACCCTGAGCGATTCCGTCGTCCCGACCGGAGCGCGAAGCGCGGAGTGGAGGGACCTTCTCTCCACGATAGGCCGCTTATCGTCGAGAGAAGGTCCCTCGACTACGCCGCCCTGCGGGCGGCTCCGCTCGGCACGACGGGTCAGTTGTACAAATCGAACAGCCGCCGGTGCTCGTCCAGCGCATAACGGTCGGTCATGCCGGCGATGTAGTCGGCGACGATGCGGGCGCGGGCGGCGCGTTCGGCGGCCTCGGCGCGCTCGCGCCAGGGCGGCGGCAGGCAGTTGGGCTCGGCGAACAGCAGGCCGAACAGGTCCATCACGACGCGGCGCGCCTTGGAGTGCGAGCGGTTGAGATGCCAGTGCTCGTACATGCGGCCGTAGAGGAACTTCTTCACCGTGCGGTCGGTCTCGGCCATGCCCTCGGAGAAGGCGACGACCGGGCGCCCGAGGACGCGGATGTCGGTGACCGACCGGGGCTTGGCGTCGGCCAGCCGCCTGCGCGTCTCGGCCATCACGTCCTCGACCATGGCGTTGATCACGCGGCGGACCGCCTCATGGACCAGGCGGCTTTCGCCCAGGCCGGGATACTTCTTCGACACCAGCGCGAACATCTCGCCGACCAGCGGCAGCTCCATCAGGTCGGCAACGCCGAACAGGCCGGCGCGCAGGCCATCGTCTATGTCGTGGTTGTTGTAGGCGATGTCGTCGCTCAGCGCCGCCACCTGCGCCTCCGCACCGGCATGGCCTTCGAGCTCGAGATCGTGGTCCTGGCAATACTCGACGATGGCGGCCGGCAGATCGCCAAGCGTCCGCCCGTCCTTGAGCAATGGCCCGTTGTGCTTGACCGCGCCTTCCAGCGTCTCCCAGGTGAGGTTGAGCCCGTTGAACTCGGCATAGCGCTCCTCGAGCTTGGTGAGGATGCGCAAGGTCTGGGCATTGTGGTCGAAGCCGCCGAACGGCTTCATGGCCGCGTGCAGGGCCTCCTCGCCGGCATGGCCGAACGGCGTGTGGCCGAGATCGTGGGCGAGCGCCACGGCCTCGCCGAGATCCTCGTCGAGGTGCAGCGTGCGGCAGATGGTGCGGGCGATCTGCGCCACCTCCAGCGAGTGGGTGAGCCGCGTGCGGTAGTGATCGCCCTCGTGATAGACGAACACCTGGGTCTTGTGCTTCAGCCGGCGGAACGCCGTCGAATGGATGATGCGGTCGCGGTCGCGCTGGAACGGGCTGCGCGACGGATCCTCGCCCTCGGCATGCAGTCGGCCGCGGCTCTGCCACGGCAGGGTGGCGTACGGCGCCAGGGCCTCGCGTCGCCACAACTGCTCCGCCACTCGACCTCCTCAAGCGTGCGGCGCGGTTTTACGCCTTCGCGGGCTGGCCAACAACCGAGGCTATTTCACCAGCGTCACTATTTCACGAGCGTGACTGGCACCTTGGTGTGGGCGATCACGTCCTGGGCCACCGAGCCCAGCAGCACGCCGGCGAGGCCGGTGTGGCCGCGCGTGCCGATGACGACCAGGCCGGCGCCCAGCTTGGCGACGAAGTCGTCCACCACCTCGCCCTGGCGGCCGACGCCGATATGGACCTTTGCCGCGACGCCGGCCTTCTTGGTGATCTCGATCGCCGTGACCAGACCCTTCTGGCCCTCTTCGCGATGATGGGTGTCGATCTGATCCTTGGACACGAAGGTCGAGATGGCGCCGCCCAGGTTGGGCTGCACGTTGAGCAGGTGCAGCTCGGCGGCGAGGCCGGCATCGAGGAGATCGCAGGCATGGCGCACGGCGCGGTCGGAGGTGTCCGAGCCGTCGACCGGGACGAGAATGGCCTTCATCTTCGCCATGGCGGCTACTCCTTGCGTCCTTCGGCGGCGAGGTCGACCGGCTCCTCGTGCTTCTTCGCCCTGGCGCGCCGCTGCAGCCAGTAGCCGATGGCGACGGTCAGCACCGCGCCGCCGACCTCGAAGATTGTCTTGGCGTGCGGCAGCATCGCCGCGAGCTGCTCGGCATAGGCCGGGTCGGTCGCGATCACCTCGCCGGCGATGTAGCCGAGAAGGCCGCCGCCGGCGATGACGATGATCGGGAAGCGGTTCAGCAGGATCATGATCAGCGTGGCGCCGAAGATGATCAGCGGGATGCTGATCAGCAGGCCGACGACGATCAGCACGGTGTCGCCCTTGGCGGCGGCGGCGATGGCGATTGCGTTGTCCAGGCTCATCACGGCGTCGGCGATGATGATCGTGCGGATCGCGGACCACAGCGAGCCCGCCGCCTTGACCCCGTCGCCGTGCTCTTCCTCGCCCTGCACCAGCTTGACGCCGATCCACAGCAGCAACAGACCGCCGATCAGCTTGAGGTAGCCGATCTTCAGGAGCTGATCGACGATCAACACGAAGATGATACGCAGGACGATGGCGCCGGCGCTGCCCGCCAGGATGGCCGGCTTCTGGTGGCGCTTCTCGAGGTTGCGACAGGCCAGCGCGATGACCAGGGCGTTGTCGCCGGACAGCACGATATTGACCAGGATGATCTGACCGAGGCCGCTCCAGAAGGCGGGCGTTAGCTCAAATCCCATGTTCCCGCGAACTCCGTCCCTGTTGTTCCCGTGCGGCTCTCTAACTGATCTTCATTGCGTCGGTCGAAGGTGTTAGTTCAGCGTCTGCCGGGGAGCAAGCCAAACCGGACAGGCGGGAGACGAAATCGCATGGCGAGCAGCGCGGGCTACAACAAGATGTTCCCCGTCTCATGGACGGAATTGCACCGCGATGCCCGGGCCCTGGCCTGGCGACTGGCCGATCTGGGGCCGTTCAAGGGGCTGGTGGCGATCACCCGCGGCGGGCTGGTGCCGGCCGCCATCGTCGCCCGCGAGCTGAACCTGCGGCTGATCGACACCGTCTGCTGCTCGACCTACGACCGCATGGAGCGGGGAGCCAAGGTCGAGCTCTTGAAGGGCACCCTGGCTGAAAAGGATACCGGCGAGGGCTGGCTGATCGTCGACGACCTGGTCGATACCGGCGTCACCGCACGGGCCGTGCGCGCGACCTTGCCGAAAGCGCATTTCGCCACGGTCTATGCCAAGCCGGCCGGGCGGCCGACGGTCGACAGCTACATCACCGAGGTGAGCCAGGACACCTGGATCCTGTTCCCCTGGGACCAGGAGGCGGTGATGGCCAAGACCATCATCGAGCTGAAGGGCGGCAAGTGATGTGGCTCACCCTGTCGATGCGAGCCTCGCTGTCATCCCGAGCGAAGCGAGGGACCTTTGAGGCCGCAGAAAGGTCCCTCGCTTCGGTAAGCGCGGGGGTTACCCCGCGCCGGATGACAGTGTGCGTGCATGGAGGCCAGTCCACATGAAGTGCTATGTCATCCCCTCGCCCAAGGGCATCGATGCGCTGACGCTGGTCGAGCGGCCGGAGCCGACGCCCGGTCCGCGCCAGGTGCTGGTGCGCGTGCGCGCGACGTCGCTCAACTACCGCGACCTGATCACCGTCGAAGGCAACTATGCGCGCGCCGCGCCCAAGCCCGACCTGATCCCGCTGTCGGACGGCGCGGGCGAAGTCGTCGCGGTCGGACCTGGCGTGACGCGGGTCAAGGTCGGCGATCGCGTGGCCGGCTGTTTCATGCAGAGATGGGTGGGCGGTGCGATCGACGATGCCGCCTTCGGCTCGGCGATGGGCGGCGCCATAGACGGCATGCTGACCGAACTCGCGGTGCTCGAAGAGGACGGCGTGGTGCGTCTGCCGCAGGGCCTGAGCTTCGAGGAAGGCGCCACCCTGCCCTGCGCCGCCGTCACCGCCTGGCATGCGCTGGTGGAGATCGGCGGCATCAAGGCGGGCGACACCGTGCTGGTCCTGGGCTCGGGCGGCGTGTCGATCTTCGCCCTGCAATTCGCGAAGATGGCCGGCGCGCGCGTGCTCGCGACGTCCGGCTCGAAGGCCAAGGCCGAACGACTGAAAGCGATGGGCGCGGAAGCGGTGGTCGACTATCGCGCCACGCCCGACTGGGACCAGGAGATCACGAAGCTGACCGGCGGTCGCGGCGTCGACATCACCGTCGAGGTCGGCGGCGCCGGCACCCTGCCGCGCTCGCTCATGGCGACGCGCATCGGCGGACGCATCGCCGTGATCGGCCTGTTGACCGGCCCCGGCGCCCAGATCGATCCGATGCCGATCCTGCGGCGCAACCTGCGCGTCCAGGGACTCTATGTCGGCAACAGGCAGATGTTCGAGGCCATGAACCGCGCCATCGCGGCCGGCGGCCTAAAACCTGTCATGGACAAGGTGTTTCCTTTCGCCGAGGCGAAGGACGCCTACCGGCATCTCAAGAGCCAGAACCACTTCGGCAAGGTCGTGATCTCACACGGATGACAGCGGGAGCAGGAGAGCCAATGCAAAACCTCTGGTCCGACAGCGACGCCAAGGCCGCGATCGCCCAGCACGCCGCCAAGGATATCGGCGAGGACCTCGCGCTGCGCGTCTACACGACGCGCCTGCTGGGCGGCGAGCCGCGGCTGGTGCTGCATGGCGGCGGCAACACCTCGGTGAAGACCAAGGTGGCCGACATCACCGGCTCAGCCGTCGACGTGTTGTGCGTAAAGGGCAGCGGCTGGGACATGGGCACGATCGAGGCGCCCGGCCTGCCGGCAGTGCGTCTCGAACCGTTGCGCGAGCTGGTCGGCCTGCAGGCGCTGTCCGACGAGGACATGGTCAATGTCCAGCGCTGCAACCTTTTGGACAGCAAGTCGCCCAATCCTTCGGTCGAGACGCTGTTGCACGCCTTCCTGCCGCACAAGTTCATCGACCACACCCATTCCAACGCCGTGCTGGCGCTGACCGACCAGCCCGACGGCGAGGCGCTGGCGGCCGACGTCTACGGCAAGCGCGCCGCCCTGGTGCCCTACGTCATGCCGGGCTTCGCGCTCGCCAAGAAAACCAACGAGATCGCGCGGGAGAATCCCGACGTCGAGGGATTGATCCTGCTGAAGCACGGCATCTTCTCGATGGGCGCCACGGCCGAAGAGGCCTATGTGCGCATGATCGACCTGGTGACGCTGGCGGAGAAGCGGCTGGCCAGGGCGACGCGCAAGATCTTCCCTGGCGTGTCGCTGCCCGGCAAGATCGCGGGGCCGGCCGACGTCGCGCCGATCCTGCGCGGGTTGATCTCGCTGCCGGCCAAGGACGGCGGTCGCGAGGCGGCGCAGCGCTTCGTCTTCGAGTTCCGCACCAATCCCGGCATCCTCGCCTATGTCGGCGGCAAGGAGATCGCCCGCTACAGCCAGCAGGGGCCGGTGACGCCCGACCACGCCATCCGCACCAAGGGCGTGCCGCTGGTCGTGCCGGCGCCGGAAGCGGGCAAGCTCGACACGTTCGCCAAGGACGCCAAGGCGGCACTCGACACGTTCGTCGCCGACTATCACGCCTACTTCCAGCGTCACAACGTGCGGCAGATGCCGAGCAAGACCGAGCTCGATCCCATGCCGCGCGTCGTGCTGGTGCCCGGGCTCGGCCTGTTCGGCGTCGGCAATACGTCGAAGGACGCCAAGATCGCGGCCGACCTCGCCGAGACCACGGTCGAGGTGGTGGCCGACGCCGAGCGGCTCGGCACCTACGAATGCATCCCCGAGCCCGACATTTTCGACATCGAGTACTGGTCGCTCGAGCAGGCCAAGCTCGGCGCGATGGCGGAGAAGCCGATGGCGCGGCGCATCACGGTCGTGACCGGCGGCGCCTCGGGCATCGGTGCGGCGACGGCGGCCGCCTTCGCCAAGGAAGGCGCGGAGGTTGTCGTGCTCGACCGCGACGTGTCCAAGGTCAAGGGCATGGCCATCGCGTGCGACGTCACGGACGCGACACAGGTGCGCGCCGCCTTCGACAAGATCGCGGCGACCTATGGCGGCATCGACATCGTCGTCTCCAACGCCGGCGCCGCCTGGCAAGGCCGCATCGGCGACGTTGCAGACAAGGTCCTGCGCGAGAGCTTCGAGCTGAACTTCTGGGCGCATCAGAGCGTGGCGCAGAACGCGGTGCGCATCATGCGCGCCCAGGGACTGGGCGGCTGCCTCCTGTTCAACGCGTCCAAGCAGGCCGTGAACCCGGGACCCGACTTCGGTCCCTACGGCCTGCCCAAGGCGGCCACGCTCTTCCTCAGCCGCCAATACGCTCTCGACCATGGCGGCGACGGCATCCGCTCGAACGCCGTCAACGCCGACCGCATCCGCTCGGGCCTGCTGACCGACGAGATGATCGCCCAGCGCTCCAAGGCGCGCGGGCTCAACGAAGCCGACTACATGGGCGGCAACCTTTTGGGCATAGAGGTCACCGCAGCCGACGTGGCGCAGGCCTTCGTTTCGCTGGCCAAGGCCACAAAGACCACGGGCGCGGTGGTCACGGTCGACGGCGGCAACATCGCGGCAGCGCTGCGTTGAGGAATTCGCACCCCTCCCCGGCGACGCCGACGGTCTAAGATCGGTTCATGCCGATCGAGATCATTTCCCTAACACCGCACATCGGCGCACGCCTCAGCGGCATCGATGTGCGCCGGCCGCTCACCGTCGCCGAGGTCGAGGCGATCGACGCCGGCATGAACCGCCACGCCGTGCTCGTCCTGCCGGGCCAGGACATCAGCGACGAGCAGCAGCTCGCGTTCACGCGCAATTTCGGGCCCCTCGAGGAAGGCGCCAACTCGACGGTAAAAAATTCCGAGCTGCGCCTCGACCCCGCCTTCGCCGATGTCTCCAACCTCGACAAGTCGGGTGAGAAGCTCGCGCGCGACAACAAGCGGCGCATGGCGGCGCTGGGCAACCGGCTGTGGCACTCCGACGCCTCGTTCCGCGTTGTGCCCGCCAAGTACTCGATCCTGAGCGGCCGCATCGTCACGACCGCGGGCGGCAACACCGAGTTCGCCGACATGCGCGCGGCGTACGATGCGCTCGATGCGGCGACCAAGGCCGAGGTCGAAGACCTGATCTGCGAGCATTCGCTGATCTATTCGCGCGGCCAGCTCGGCTTCACCGAGTTCCTGCCCGACGAGCGCGTGGCGATGAAGGCAGTGCGCCATCGGCTGGTGCGCACGCATGCCGGCTCGGGTCGAAAGTCTCTGTTCTTGTCGGCCCATATCGGCACCGTCGTCGGCTGGCCGCAGCCCGAGGCGATGGCCTTCATCCGCGACCTGATCGAGCACGCGACCCAGCCCCAGTTCGTCTATTCGCACCGCTGGACGCAGCACGACCTGGTGATATGGGACAATCGCGCCACCATGCACCGCGTGCGCCGCTTCGACGACCTCAACATCGTGCGCGACATGCGCCGAACCACCACCAGAAGCGACGGCCCGACGGCCGCTCAGGAGGCTGCATGACCGTTCTGCCCAAACGCCGCGTCGGCAAGACGAAGCTCGAAGTCACGACCCTGGGCCTCGGCGGCGCACCGATGGGCGGCTTTCGCGCCGCCATCTCCGATGCCGAGGCGGTGGCGCTGAGCGATGCTGCCTACGAGGGCGGCGTGCGCTACTTCGACACTTCGCCGTTCTACGGCTACGGCCGCAGCGAGCTGCGCATGGGCGCGGCCCTGCGCGCCAAGCCGCGCGAGGAGTTCGTGCTGTCGACCAAGGTCGGCCGCATCCTGCATGCCATGAAGCCCGGCGAGAAGAAGCCCGCCGACTTCCGCGAAGGGGGCCTGGCGGGCTTCGCGCCGGTGTTCGACTACAGCTACGACGGCGTCATGCGCTCGCTGGAGCATTCGCACCTTCGGCTGGGGCTCGCCAAGATCGACATCGCCCTGATCCACGACGTCGACTTCTGGACCATCAAGGACCGCAGGATCCTCGACGAGCGCTTCAAGACGGTCATGGACGGCGGCTTCAAGGCGCTCGACGAGTTGCGCAAGGCCGGGGTCATCGGCGCGATCGGCGTCGGCATCAACGAATCGGACACCAGCCTGCGCTTCATCAAGGCGGGCGACTTCGACTGCATGCTGTTGGCCGGCCGCTACACGCTGCTCGAGCAGGGCGGGCTGGGGGAATTCCTGCCCGAGTGCGTCAAGCGCGGCGTCTCGGTCATCCTGGGCGGGCCGTACAATTCCGGCATCCTGACCGGCGGCGTGAAGCCAGGTGCCACGCACGACTACGTGGCCGCACCTGCGCCCCTGATCGACAAGGCGCAGAAGATCGAGGCGGTGTGCCAGCGTCACGGCGTCGAGCTCGGCGCCGCCGCCATGCAGTTCCCGCTGTTCCATCCCGCGCTCTGCTCGGTGATCCCCGGCGCGCTCAGCACCGCCGAGGTGAAGCAGAACATCGCGCGGCTGTCGGTCAAGATCCCGGCCGACCTGTGGAGCGAGCTCAAGCGCGAGAAGCTGCTCGACGCCAACGCCCCGACGCCGAACTGATCGCACTTCGCGTTTGACGCCCCGACCCACAGCCGGGATCATGTTCGTGCGACTCTGTCGGAAATGCGAGCAGGCAATTGAAATCATTGCGCTTTCCGGCATGGCGCCCGCTGGACGCTGTCGCCTAAAACGCGACAGAACGGCAATTCGCGTTCTTCGGCACGGGGGTCGATCTTGCGGCATTTCCGGCATTTCCGCCGGAGGCCGTAGTGATGCGTTGCAAGCCACCCGCTATCGATGGTGTCGCGCCGCTTGCGCGGCCGCACAGGCCGGCACGGCCGCTGCCGGGCGCAATTGTATCGGATGAACGATGCATAGAGCGGAGCCGCCGTGAGGCGAGCGCCAGGATAATATAACTTAAGTTTTACAAATGTCAACTACGGTTTTGGCGGCGGTCTGATCAGGAAGCGCTGATCACGAAAGCCCGGATGCGGCCATCGACGGCCGCCGTCCCGAAGCGCCGAGCCACCGCGGCGGCTGCCCGGTCGGTGGCCTCCTCCAGGCGCGAGGCATCGCGCGCCTCGATCTCACTGCGCAGCGGCGTGCCTTGGCAATAGGCGACGGCGACATGATGGGCCGACGGTGCCTTGCTGCGGGCATCGACGGCGTCGAGGGCGACGTCTTCGAAGCCCGCCGCCCGGAGGTCATGCCGGATGCGCTCGACGTCGTGATGCCCATGCGGCGTGCGCGCCATGAAGCGCGGTGGATCGTCAGGGAAGACTTCAGCCAGCGCCTGGGTGACGACGTCGGCAAACTCGTTCTCGCCGATCTCGTCCCACACGTTGAAGAGGAAGCACCCGTCCGGCCTCAGGACACGGCGCGCTTCCTTGTAGCCCTTCACCTTGTCAGGAAAGAACATCACGCCAAATTGACAGGTCACAACGTCGAAGCGTCGATCGCCGAACGGCAGGGCGAGCGCGTCGGCCTGTTTCCATTCGACGGTGCCGGCCGGCTGCCGCCTCGCGGCCTGGTCGAGCATCGGCTGGTTGAGATCGGTGGCGACGATGTGCGTCGACGCCGGCAGCTGCTTGCTGAGTGTGCGCGTGAGCACGCCCGTCCCCGCCGCCGTCTCCAGCACGTCGTTCGGCGCCAGGGCGGCGACACGGCCGGCGAGATCGACGGCATAGGGCTCGAAGATCAGCGGAACCAGGAAGCGGTCGTAAATTTCGGGGATCGATCCGGCGAACAGCTTGTCAGTGGCAACCATTGGCGCTCCACGGCTCAGATGCCTGATAGTATCGCCCCACCGGAGGAACGCCGCCATGAAGATCATCGACGCCCAGATTCACATCTGGTCACAGACCGTTACGCCGCCCAGCGGGCTGCACCGCAAGGTCGAAAAGTTTACCGCCGAGGAGGCGCTGAAGGAGATGGACGAGGCGGGCGTCGACGCCGCTCTGATCCATCCGCCCTATAGCTGGGATCCGACCTCGAACCAGCTCGCGCTGGCGGCGGCACAGAAGTATCCCGACCGCTTCGCCGTGATGGGCCAGTTCGAGCTCGAAGATCCGGAGAGCCGCAAGCGCATCGTCGGCTGGCGCAACCAGCCCGGCATGATGGGCCTGCGCTGGGCGCTGCTCTATCCCGACCAGCAGAAGGCGCTGCACGAAGGCAGGCTCGACTGGGTGTGGCCGGCGGCCGAGAAGGAAGGCATCCCGGTCGCCACCATGGCTGGCCTCTTCCTGAAGCCGTTCCGCAAGATCGCCGAGGCGCATCCGCGGCTGAAGCTGATCATCGATCATTGCGGCCTGTTGCGTCTGGAGAAGGACGAGAAGGCCTTCGGCAATCTCGACGAGCTCTGTTCGTTGGCGAAACTGCCCAACGTGGCGGTCAAGGCGACCGGTGCGCCGGGATATTCGACCCATCCGTATCCGTTCAAGAATTTGCATGACGGGCTGCATCGCATTTTCGACGCCTACGGGCCCGACCGCTTCTTCTGGGGCACCGATATCACCCGCATGCCATGCAACTATCGGCAGTGCGTGACCATGTTCACCGAGGAGCTGCCATGGCTCAAAGGCCGGGACCTCGAGAAGGTGATGGGCCGCGGCCTCGCCAAGTGGATCGGCTGGAACTACAAGTTCGATTGATGCGAACCTGTCATCCTGAGCGAAGCGAAGGATCTCATGCGCGACGATGACGGAATCACCGTCGCCAAGATGTCTCACCAATGCAACTCCTGGCGATGAGATCCTTCGCTTCGCTCAGGATGACAGAAGCAGATTCTGCTACTTTCTGACAGGCAGGATCTGGCCGCGGATCTCGCCGTCGGGGTACTGCAGCGTCATGACGTTGACATACCACTGGCCGGCCAAGACCTGGGCCGCCTGCTCCTCGGTCAGCGTGACGCCGTCCCAGATCGTGTTGTCGTAGATCGGGATGTTGATGGGCGAGACCTTCTGGGCGTTCTCGCCGGGCCCGGCCGGGCCGTGGAGGTAGCCCATGGTGATCGGTCCGCTCAGGCCCACCAGGTTGAGGCGATATTCCAGCACCTTGGTCGACGGCCGATAGACCGCCTCGAAGTAGCCGCTGCCGCGGCTTTGCGTCGGCGGCACCTCGTAGGCACCGCCCAGCGTGGCGCGCAGGTCGGTCTTCGGCACGCGCGGCTCGCCGAGATAGAACGAGCACGACGACACCAGCAGCAGCGCCAGCATCAGGCTCGTGCGGACAACGGCGATCATGCAGGCAGTCCCCCTTGTGGCGTCATACGCAGCAAGACCGGTCGATCTCCCCTACCCATTGGGGCGATTTCCTTCACGGCACTCTAGCCGCAGTCGGACTGACTGTCGCACGGCGCCAGGCGCTCATTTTGCTACACGATCATCCGCCAAGAGCTACGCCACCATCCTTCACTCGTTGGGAGCCGCATGACGTCCGGAAAGCCTCGTATCACCGCCAAGATCGCCGGGCGCGCCCTGCATCCCCTGCTCCGTCCCTTCGCCGTCGGCTACTTCCTCACCGCCTGCGCCGCCGACCTGGTCTACACCCAGGCCAGCGTCTTCGTGCGCCACAGCGTGCCGGAATTCGCCGACATCACCGAGTGGCTCCTGATCGCGGGCCTGGTCATGGCCGTGCTGGCCGCGGTCGTGGCCGTCATCGACCTTCTGGGCGAGCGGCAGTTCCGCGCCCTTCCGGACCTCCGGATGTATGCCGCGGGCAGCGCGCTCGTAATGGCGCTCGAGGTCTACAACCTGCACCTCCGCCTCTCGATCGGCGCCGACGCCATCACGCCCACCGGGGTGATCCTGTCGCTGGCCGCGGCGCTCGTCCTGCTGGTGACGCCGTCGCAAAACTGGGCGCGGATGTATCGCTGACCCCCACCCAGCCCTCCCCCATCTGATGGGGGAGGGTTGCGGGAGGGGGATGGCTTGCGACGGATTTCGGGGCGATGATCCTCGTGGAGGAACGCGCCCATGAAATACGACGTCATCTCCGCTGACGGCCATGTCGACCTGATCTGGCTGCCGCCCGACCTTTTCACCGGCAACGCCTCGGCGGCCCTCAAGGACCGCATGCCCCACGTCGTCGAGGGGCCGAAGGGACCCGAGTGGGTCAGCGCCAAGGGCGCCAAGTTCGGCCTGATGAACGGCATGGGATCGGCCGGCCGCGAATACGTGCCGGGCGTCATCCATCGCTCCGACCGCATGGCCTCGACGGGCCTTTACGACGACGGCAAGAAAGGCATCCGCCGCCTCACCGAGCCCGAGCTCAGGCTGAAGGACCAGGATCGCGACGGCGTGCAGGCCGAGATCCTGTACGGCGTGCTGGGCTCGAGCGGCCGGCTGAACGATCCCGAGGCGGCGCTGGAGATGCTGCGCATCTACAACGACTGGCTCCACGATTTCTGCCGTGCCGCGCCCGACCGGCTGGTCGGGCTGGCCAACATCCCGAACTACAACATGGAAGAGTCGGTGGCCGAGATGATGCGCAACGCCAAGCGCGGCGTGCGCGGCTTCGACGTCGCCAACCGGCCGGACATGACGCCGCTGTGGGATCCGTTCTGGGAGCCGCTGTGGCAGTGCGCGCACGAGACCGGCATCCCCGTGCACTTCCACACCATCGGCGGGCGCTCGCCTGATTACTCGAAGATGCCGCAGTATGTCGTGCGCCGCGTGCAGGCCACGCACATCACCAGCTTCCAGATGCACATGGGCTACATGCTGATGTCGCTGGTCTTCAGCGGCGCGCTCGAGCGCTATCCCAACCTCAAGATCGTGATCGGCGAAGCGGGGCTGGGCTGGATCCCCTACGTGCTGCAGCACATGGATCTCGAATGGGAGGACCAGTTCAAGGACCTCGATCTCAAGATGAAGCCCAGCGAATACTGGTATCGGCAGTGCTATGCGACCTACCAGACCGATCCCGTCGGCATCCGCCTGCTCGACCTCCTGGGCGAGGACAACGTGATGTGGGGCTCGGACTACCCGCATCCCGACGGCATCTGGCCCGACTCGCAGGAGTTCCTCGAGCGCGAGCTCTCCGGCGTGAGCGCCGAGGGCCGCCGCAAGATCACGCGCGACAACGCGATGAAGCTCTACCGGCTGAGCAACTAGACGGAGGCAGAGCGCCCGCTCCGACTCTGTCATCCCGAGCGCAGCGAAGGATCTCATGCCGGTTGCAAGCGGCGATGAGGTCCTTCGCTGCGCTCAGGACGACATGAAACTGCGTCATGGTGCAGCCCGCCGTGCTAAGCATGCCGCTAGATGCCTGCCATGAGCCCGAGCCTGCGCGTCCCGCTTCTCGTCGTCTTCGCCATGCTGGCCTTTGCCAGCAACTCGCTGCTCTGCCGCGTGGCGTTGCGCGACACGGCGATCGATGCGGCGAGCTTCACCGCCATCCGGCTGGCGTCGGGCGCGCTGGTGCTGGTTCTCCTGCTGCGGCTGCGCGGCGTACGGCCGTCGAGCGGCGGGAGCTGGCCGATGGCGGCGATGCTGTTCGCCTACGCCGCCTTCTTCTCCTTCGCCTATCGCGATCTCACGGCCGCGACCGGCGCGCTGCTGCTGTTCGGCGCCGTCCAGCTCACCATGATGGCCTGGGGCCTGTGGCAGGGCGAACGCATCGCCGGCCTGCGGCTGGTGGGGCTGGCGATCGCGGTCGGCGGCCTGGTCGTCCTGCTGCTGCCGGGGCTGGCCGCGCCGCCGCCGCTCGCCGCTGCGCTGATGCTGGGCGCGGGTGCCGCCTGGGGCGTCTATTCGCTGCTCGGAAAGGGCGCCGGGGAGCCGATCGCGGCGACCGGCGGCAATTTCCTGCGCTCGGTGCCCTTTGCGGCCCTGCTGATCCTGACCGCCGTCGGCCACGAAACCGTCGACTATACGGGCCTCGCCTATGCCGTCCTGTCGGGCGCCGTGACCTCGGGCCTGGGCTACGTGCTGTGGTACGCGGTGCTGCCGGCGCTGTCGGCAACCTCCGCCGCCACAATCCAGCTCAGCGTCCCGGCCATTGCGGCCATCGGCGGGGCAATGCTACTCGCGGAGCCGATCACCGCGCGGCTGCTGCTCGCGTCGGCGGCGATCCTGGGCGGCATCGCGCTCACGATACGGAAGAAGGGCTGAAGAAGATCATGTTCGAAGTCGCCGAGCGCCTGCGCAACATCAAGGTATCCGCCTCCGCCGCCATGACCCGCAAGGTGCGCGAGCTGCGCGCCCAGGGCGTGAAGATCGTCGGCCTGTCGTCGGGCGAACCCGACTTCCCGACGCCGACGCATGCCATCGAGGCGGCGCACAAGGCAGCCCTCGCCGGCGAGACCAAGTATCCGCCGCAGGACGGCATCAAGCCCTTGAAGGAGGCGATCCAGCGCAAGTTCAAGCGCGACAACACTCTCGACTATGCGCTGGAGGAGATCATGGTCTCCAACGGCAGCAAGCAGATCATGTACGACGCGCTGATGGCGAGCGTGAACCCGGGCGACGAGGTGATCATCCCGGCGCCGGGCTGGATCTCCTACGCCGACCAGGCGACGCTCGCCGGCGCCAAGCCGGTGTCGGTGTCGTGCCCGGAGAACAACCATTTCAAGCTGCGCGCGGTCGACCTCGACGCCGCGATCACGCCCAACACCAAATGGGTGGTGCTGAACTTCCCCAACAACCCGACCGGCGCGGTGTGCTCGCGCGCCGAGATGCGCGAGATCGCCGACGTGCTGCTCGCCCATCCGCATGTGTTCGTCATGGCCGACGACGTCTACGAGCATCTGACCTATGACGGCTTCGGCTTCTGCACCGTGGCCGAGGTCGAGCCGAAACTGAAGGAACGCACGCTGACGGTGAACGGCGCGTCGAAGGCCTATGCCATGACCGGCTGGCGCGTCGGCTTCGCCGGTGGGCCGCGGCCGATGATCGCCGCCATGACCAACATGCAGGGCCAGATCGGCTCGGGCATCTCGACCATCAGCCAGGCCGCGGCCGTGGCGGCGCTGAACGGGCCGCAGGATCTCCTCAAGGAGCGCGCCGCCGACTACCAGAAGCGGCGCGACGAGGTGGTGGGCATGCTGCGCCAGGCCAAGGGACTCACCTGCCACAAGCCCGAGGGCGCGTTCTACGTGTTCCCCAACATGGCGGGCTGCATCGGCAAGACCACGCCGGGCGGACGCAAGATCGCCAACGACACCGACTTCGTGACGGCGCTTCTGGAAGAGAAGCACGTCGCCACCGTGCAGGGCGCGGCCTACGGCATGAGCCCCTACTTCCGCATCTCCTACGCCACCGACATGGCGAGCCTGCGCGAGGGTTGTAAGCGCATCCAGGAGTTCTGCGGCGAACTCAAGTAGCGGACGGCAACCAAGCCGCAAGACGCGGCGTTCGTTCGACGCGGGGGCCTACGACGCATCGGAGGACGTCATGCCACGCGGCAGCAAAGCGAAATACACCGGCAAACAGGACCGCAAGGCCGATCACATCGCCAAGGGCTACGAGGCCAGCGGCATTCCCCACAAGGAAGCCGAGCGGCGCGCCTGGGCCACCGTCAACAAGGAAAGCGGCGGCGGCAAGAAGAGCGGCTCGGGCCGCGGCAAGAAGGAAAGCCACGCTTCGGCACGCAAGGGCGGGCGGATCGGCGGACGCGCCGCGGCATCGCGGCCCAAGGCGGCGCGCTCGGCATCGGCGCGCCGGGCGGCAGCGACACGCAAGCGTCGCGCAGCGTAACGAGCTTAGAAGCTCACCACGCCGCCAGAGCCTGGTTCGACAGTTCCTTGACGGCAGCCATCTGGTTGCGCAGGCCGATCTTGCGGGCACACAGCGGCCAGTGATGCGGCTCTTCCAGATCGAAGATCATGTACTTGGCGAGCGACGCTGCGCGATCGTAGTCGTGCGCCGCATCAATCGCTTCCTGGCGCGTAAGCTCCTTGCCGTCGCGCCTCTTCTGATAGGCGATGAAGGTGCCGACGGTGAATTGCAGCCGGCCGAGATAGGCGCCACGGCCGCCATGGATCAGCCGATCGGACGGACCCCAGCCGCCGCTCTCGCAATGGGCGAGCTGGCGGACGATCTCTTCCTTGCGCTCGTCGATCTCCTTCTGACGCAGATCGACCGGCGGCTCGAACCCCGAAGTCGTGGGGGGAGTGCCTCCGATCTTGCATCCGGAGATGATGAAAGCGATGGCAACGAGGCCGGCGCAGGTGATGGTGGAGCGCAGTGCAGTCACAACCCGTCCTTGCTGCCACGATTCGTGTGATGAGGTAAACCCTGCGAGGGCAAGATTCACACAGCACGTGGACAATGTTTGGGGTGCGAACAGTCAGCGAACGTCCGCGCAAAGAAACGCGGATGCATTCGAAATAAAACGGAATAAATGCTTGTGTCGTGGTGAGATAGCAGGCGCTTCTGTCATGTCGTGCGAAGCAAAGCATCTGGTCGACAGCGAGCATCACACCGATGCTTTGCTTATTCTTCTGTGCGGCAATGGGTCCGTCACCAACAGCGATTTGATCGCTCGCTGAACTCCGGATGACCGCACCGCGAAGATTCATCCCACCTGTCGCGACTGCCCTGCCCAATATTTTGCGCGCAGAATCTTCTTGTCGACCTTGCCGACGGCCGTGAGCGGCAGGCTGTCGACGAACTCGACTTGCTTGGGCGCGTGCGTGCTGCCCTTGCGATCCTTCACATGCTGCATCAACGCCTCGGCAGCGGGCCGCGTGCCGGGCTTGGCGACGATCAGCGCGGCGACGGCCTCGCCCCACTTCTCGTGCGGCACGCCGATCACGGCGGCCATGGCGACATCGGGATGCGAGGACAGCACATCCTCGACCTCGCGCGGAAAGATGTTGAAGCCGCCGGACACGATCATGTCCTTCTTGCGATCGACGATATAGAGATAGCCGCGCTCGTCGGCGCGGGCGATGTCGCCGGTATGCAGCCAGCCGCCCCTGAAGGTTTCGGCGGTCTGCTCGGGCCGTTTCCAGTACTTCTCCATGGCGTGCACCCCGCGCACGCAGATCTCTCCGGCCTCGCCCTGCTTCACCTCGTTGTCGTCGTCGTCGCGCAGGCTGACGCTGCACGAGGAGACGGGGAAGCCGCACGAGGCGAACAGCTCGGGCCTGCGGGCGTCGTGGTCGGCCCTGCTGAGAACGCTCACGGGATAGCATTCCGTCTGGCCGTAGAGCTGGCTGAACACCGGGCCGATGCGCTCCAGCCCCTCGACGAGCCGCGTCGGCGACATCGGCGAGGCGCCGTACAGGATCAGCTCCAGCGACGACAGGTCGGTCTGCTCGAGCTTCGGATGATCGAGCAGCACGTAGATCATCGTCGGCACCATCAGCGTGAAATTGATCTTCTCGCGCTCGATGGTGGCCAGGAATTTTTCCGGCTCGAAGCCCTTCAGGAGATGCACCGTGCCGCCGCGCAGCAGCGCGGGCGTCACCTTGGTGCCCGAGACGTGGGTGATGGGCGCCGCCGCAAGATAGCGCGGCATCGCGGGAAACTCGAAGTCGGCCGCGATCGCCAGCGTCGATGCCGCGCTGGACCGATGCCGGCGGATCGCGCCCTTGGACTTGCCGGTCGTGCCGCCGGTGTAGTTGATGATCGCGTAGTCGTCGGCATCGGTGAGATCGACCGGCGTCGCCGCGCCGATCTTGTCGGCCGCCGCCATCACGTCGCGCCCGAAGTCCGCCTTGCCCATGGTGAGCACGATCGCGAGGCGCTCGGCCGTGGCGGCAAGCTCGCCGCCGCGTTGGGCATGCGTCCTGGGATCGACGATCAGCACCGATGCCTCGGCGTCCTCGATGACCTCGAGGTGATCGCCGATCGCGCCCAGCGGATGCAGCCAGGTGGCGATCAATCCCAGGCCGAGGGCAGCGACGCCGGCGCACCAGGTCTCCGCACTGTTGGCACTGAGGAACGCCGCGGTCTGGCCCTTGCGCACACCGGCCGCAACCATCGCCGCCTGCAGGCGGCCGATCAGGTCGAGCGCGCCGCGATAGGTGAGGCTGCCGCCGTCCCACACGAACGCCATGCGGTCGGGAAAGCGCGCCAGCGCGCGCAAGGTCATGGTGGTGCCGGTGGCTGACTCGTGAAGCGAGCTTTGCATGGCCGCTGTTTACCATGCCTGCCGGCAGGCGTACGACGGCAGGTGATGGACAACACCGAGGCGCGAAAGCGCTGGGCGATGCTCGCCCTTCTCTTCGCCGCACGCGTCGGCCTCGGCTTTCAGTTCCAGACGATGGGCTCGGTTGCCGATCCGGTCGCTGCCCGGATTGGCCTCAGCGGCGCCGAGACCGGCACGCTGATCGGCCTGTTCCTGATCCCCGGCCTCGTGCTCGCCATTCCCGCGGGCTTCGCCGGCCGCTGGGCCTCGGACCGCGTGCTGGTGGCGCTCGGCCTCGCGGGCCTGGCGCTGGGCGGTGCGCTCGCGGCGATGGCCGACGGGTTCGCCGTGCTGGCGGCCGGCCGCCTGCTCAGCGGCGCGGGCTTCGTGCTGTGCTCGATCTATTTCACCAAGATGGTGGTCGACTGGTTCGCCGGCCGCGAGCTGGCGACAGCGGTGGCGGTCGTGGTCATGAGCTGGCCGTTCGGCATCGCCATGGGCCAGGTCGGCCACGGCTGGCTGGAGGCGTCGCAGGGCTGGCGCGCGCCGTTCGTCGTGGCCTCGCTCTACTGCCTGGCGGGCGCGATCGCCGTGCTGGTCGCCTATCGGCCCCCGGACGGCGCCGCGGCGGCCGCAGCTCCCTCGGCCCGTCTGACGTCGCGCGAATGGACGCTCACGCTCATCGCCGCGCTGACCTGGGCCGCGTTCAATGCGGCCTATGTGATCTATCTCAGCTTCGCGCCGCGCGTCCTGGTCGCAGGCGGCCTCGGCGCTTTCGAGGCAGCCTCGACGCTCAGCATCGCGAGCTGGGTGATGATCTTCTCCGGCACGCTGTGCGGCATGATCGCCGACCGCACCGGCCGCTCCGATCTCATCCTCTATTTCTGCCTGTGCTGCGGCATGGCCTCCCTGGCGCTGCTGCCGCAGGTCGCCTGGGCCGTTCCCGTCAGCCTCATGTTCGGCCTGCTGGGCGTCGCCCCGGCCGGCATCGTCATGGCACTGACCGGCGCCGCGATGGCGCCGCAGAAACGCGCCTTCGGCATGGGCGTGTTCATGAGTGTGTTCTTCCTGCTGACGGGGCCGGCGCCGGCGCTGGCCGGCTGGCTCTATGACCGCACGGCCGATCCCTTCGTACCCATCCTGCTCGCCATCGCCATGTTCGGGTTGACCATCGTCACCTATGCCGCCTTTCGCATCGCCCAACATGTAACGCGCTGACGTGCAACGTCGTCCTTGCTGGAGCATTGTCCCTGCCAGTGAGGTACGCCATGACCGATGCCCTGATCGTTGCCTGCCCTGCCTGCAACACCCTGAACCGTGCGCCGCGCGAGAGGCTCGCCGCGGGCGGCGGCAAATGCGGCCAGTGCGGGTCCGCCCTGTTCGAGGGTCATCCCGTGGCGCTGAACGCCCAGAGCTTCGAGACCCATGCCAGCAAGAGCGACATCCCCCTTCTGGTCGACTTCTGGGCGCCATGGTGCGGCCCCTGCAAGGCCATGGCGCCGCAGTTCGAGAAGGCGGCGGGCCAGCTCGAACCCAAGGTGCGGTTCGCCAAGGTCAACACCGACGACGAGCAGCAGCTTGCCAGCCGCTTCGGCATCCAGGGGATCCCGACAATGATCCTGTTCAGCCATGGCAAGGAGATCGCCCGCCAGTCCGGCCTGATGAACGCGGCCGGCATTGAACAGTGGATCCATCAATCACTGTCACCCCGAGCGTAGCGAGGGGCCTTTGAGGCAACAGGAAAGGTCCCTCGCTACGCTCGGGATGACAGAGGTGCGCTAACCCTTCGCGGGATGCACCTTCAGCCAGTGGCGCGCGATCTCCTCGCGCGTGGCCACCCAGACCCTGGGCTTTGACGCGACGTAGTCCATGAAGCGGGCGAGCGTCGCCGCCCGGCTCGGCCGGCCGACCAGGCGGCAGTGCAGGCCGATCGACATCATCTTCGGGCTTTTAGCACCCTCGGCGTAGAGCACGTCGAAGCTGTCCTTCATCGCCTGCAACCAGCCGTCACCCGCGGTGTAGCCCGGCGCTACGCCGAACTTCATGTCGTTCACTTCGAGCGTGTAAGGGATGATCAAGTGCGGCGTGCCGTCGACCTTCACCCAATAGGGCAGGTCGTCGTTGTAGGAATCGCTCGAATAGAGGAAGCCGCCGTGCTTGATGACGGCTGAGAGCGTGTGTGCGCCGAAGCGGCCGGTGTACCAGCCGACCGGCGCCTTGCCGGCAGTGTCGGCGATGGCCTTCACCGCCTTCTTCATGTGGTCGAGCTCCTGCTCGAGCGTGAAATCCTTGTAGTTGATCCAGCGATAGCCGTGGCTCGCCACCTCGTGTCCGCCCTCGGCCATCGCCTTGCCGGCGGCCGGGTTCAGCTCCAGCGCGCGGCCGACCGCCCACGAGGTGAAGCGCATGCGGCGCTCGGAGAACAGCCGCAGGATGCGCCAGAAGCCGGCGCGGCTGCCGTACTCGTACATCGATTCGGTCGACAGGTCGCGGCCGCCCACGATCGGCGTGCCGCCGGGCGTCTCGGTCAAAAAGACCTCCGATGCCGCGTCGCCGTTCAGGATGGTGTTCTCGCCGCCCTCCTCGTAGTTCAGCACGAAGCTGACCGCGATCCGGGCCTCGCCGGGCCATTGCGGATCGGGCGGGTTGGGGCCGTAGCCGATGAGATTGCGGTCGAGGTGATTGTGCAAGGGGACCTCCCGATTGATGCGCGACTATGGGGCCGCTATAGACCGGCCAACAACCGGAGAGAATGCATGAGCGGTGCCAATGCCGTTCGCGAGGACCGCCTGTGGCAGCGCCACGTCGACATGGCCCGGCTGGGCGGCACGCCCAAGGGCGGGGTCAACCGCCAGGCGCTGTCGGCCGAGGACGCGGCGGCGCGCAACCTGCTCGCCTCGTGGGCCAAGGCGCGCGGATTTTCGACCTTCACCGACGCCATCGGCAATCTGTTCGTGCGCCGCGAGGGCAGCGATGCCGCCGCACTGCCGGTGATGAGCGGATCGCACATGGACAGCCAGCCGACCGGCGGCCGCTTCGACGGCATGTACGGCGTGCTGGCGGCCTTCGAGGCGCTGGAAGCCCTCGAGGACGCGGGCGTGAAGACCAAGCGGCCGGTCGTGGCCGTCGCCTGGACCAACGAGGAAGGTTCGCGCTTCCAGCCGGGCGCCATGGGCTCGGCCGTGTTCGCGGGCCACTACACGCTCGACGACATGCTTTCAGCCAAGGACTGGGACGGCGTCGTGCTCAAGGACGCGCTGGCCAGCACGCTCAAGGCCGCGCCGGCACCGCTCAGCGCGGGCAAGCCCGGCTTCGCGCTCGACGGCTATGTCGAGGCGCATATCGAGCAGGGACCGCGGCTCGAGAACGAGCGCAAGACCATCGGCGTCGTCACCGGCATCCAGGGCAGCCGGCGCTACATCGTCGAGACCGCGGGCGAAGAGGCGCATGCCGGCACCACGCCGCGCGCCGCCCGCAAGGATGCCTTCGCCGCGGCGACGCGCATCGCGGCCGCCATGTACGAGGCCACGACCGACGCCGACGACACGCTGCGCTTCACCATCGGCCGCGTCGACGTGCAGCCCGGCTCGCCCAACACCGTGCCGGGCAAGGCGAGCTTCACCATCGACATGCGCCATCCGTCGGATGCCGTGCTGGAGGCGCATGAAGCGAAGCTCAAGGAGATCGTGGCCAGCCGCGCCGCGCCGTGCAGTGCCAGGATCGATCGCGTGACCAACGTCGCGCCGACCGACTTCGATCCCAAGGTGATCGACCTGGTGCGCGCCAAGGCCCAGGCGCTGAAGCTCACCAACATGGACATGCCGTCGGGCGCGGGCCACGACGCCATGCACATCGCCGAGACTCTGCCCCGCCGGCATGATCTTCGTGCCCTGCGAGCGCGGCATCAGCCACAACGAGGCGGAGAACGCCACGCCCGCCGACCTCGCCGCCGGCGCGCGCGTGCTGGTCGAGGTGCTGGAAGAATTGGCCAACCGTTAATGTGCTTATCCGTCGTCCCGAGCGGAGCGTAGCGAAGCCGAGGGACCTCGCCTGCAGCAGGCAAGGCCCTTCGACTGCGCGCCTTCGGCACTTCGCTCAGGGCGACGGCAATTTGAGGAACCTATGTCAAATAAACTGGAATCAGACCTCGTCGCCATCCTGTCCGACCTGATCGCGCTGCCGAGCCCCTACCCGCCCGGCACCTCGGTCGAGATCTGCGCCTATGCGGCGAAGCGCCTGAAGAAGGCGGGCTACAAGGTCGAGGTCGCGACCAAGACCAAGGGCGTCGACAACGTCGTCGCGCGGCTCAAGGGCAAGGGCAAGGGCCCGGTTGTCGCCTTCAACGCCCATGTCGACACGGTGGGCGTGGGCGAGCGCGCCAACTGGAAGAGCGATCCCTACAAGGCGCTGGTCAAGGGCGGGCTGGTCTATGGGCTCGGCGCCGGCAACTGCAAGGGCAGCATGGCGGTGCAGATCTGGCTCGCCGAGGAGATCGCCCGTCGCGGCGGCCCGCAGAAGGGCGAGCTTCTATTCACCTTCGTGGCCGACGAGGAGAATCTCGGACCCGACGGCATGGAGTTCCTGCGCAAGAGCGGCCGGGTGCGGCCCGACGCGCTGATCCTGGGCGCGCAGACCGAGAACAACCTGATCGTGGCCGAGCGCGGCGTGATGTGGGCCAAGCTCACGACCAGGGGCAAGGCCGCGCATGCCGGCAATCCAGCGGCCGGCGACAACGCCATCCTGCGCATGATGCGGCTGGTGGGTGCCCTGCAGGCGCACTACGACAAGGTGCTGCCCAAACGGGTGAAGGGCGCCATGAAGTCGACGGTCAATGTCGGCATGTTCCATGGCGGCCACAACACCAACGTCGTGCCCTCGGCCTGCACCGTCGAGATCGACCGCCGCCTGCTGCCCAACGAGAAGGTGAAGGATGCCTTCAAGGAGCTGAAGGCCGTCGTCGACAAGGTCGGCGAGCCGAAGAGCATGTACTCGGTCGAGTTCCTGACCGGCACCAACGGCTTCTTCGCACCGGAGAATGGCGCCGCCGTCGGCGCCTTCGAGCAAGTCGTGAAGGCGCAGGACCGGACGCAAGGTGAAATTCCTCAATGCCACCGGCGTGAGCGACGGCCGCTACTACGCCGACGACGGCATAGAAATCATCAACTTCGGGCCGGGCTCGGGCGTGCAGGGCCATGCCGCCAATGAATCGGTGCCGATCGCCGAGATGGTCGAGGCGGCCGACATCCAGCTCGACGTCGTGCGCCGGCTGACAGGTATCGCCGGATGACGCCGCCGTTCCGCGCCGATCACGTCGGCAGCTTGCTGCGCCCGGCGGCGCTGAAGCAGGCCTTTCGTGATCACGGCGCGGGACGCATCGACGACAGCACCTTCGACCGCATCCAGGACGAAGCGATCCACGTTGCCGTGAAGTTGCAGGAAGACGTTGGTCTTCAGGTGGTGAACGACGGCGAGTTCCGGCGCGGCTCCTACTGGGGTCGCTTCGTGCAGCGCCTCGAAGGGCTCACGATCGGACCGGCGCGCTTCAAGTTCCGTGACGACACAGGCGCGGAGAGCGAGTTCACGGCGCCGATCGCCGAGGCCCCGCTCAGGCGCACCGTGCCGCTCGCCGCCGACGAGGTCGCGTTCCTGGCGCCGATCACGACGCGCACCATCAAGGTGACGATGCCGGCGCCCTCGACGCTGCACTTCTATGCCGGCACCGGCTTTGCCAGGCCGGGCCTCTACCCCGACCTCGACGCCTACTTCGCCGACCTCGCCAAAATCTACCGCGCCGAGATCGCCGACATCGCGCGCGCTGGCGGCCGCTACATCCAGTTCGACGAGGTGGCGCTCGCCATGCTGTGCGATCCCACGGTGCGCGAGCTGGTGCGCGCCGACGGACTCGAACCGGCGGCGCTGGTGAGCCGCTATGTCGAGGCGCTGAACCAGGCGATCGATGGCGCGCCGGCTGGCATCGTCTTCGCCATCCATATGTGCCGCGGCAACTTCAAGGGCCGCTACCTGTCGAGTGGCGGCTACGACGACGTAGCCGAGCAGCTGTTCGGCCGCGCCAGGGTCAGCCACTTCCTGCTGGAATACGACACGCCGCGCGCCGGCGACTTCGCACCGCTGCGCTTTCTGCCCAGGGACAAGGGCGCGGTGCTGGGGCTGATCAGCTCCAAGGTGCCCGAGCTGGAGCCGGTCGACCTGCTGAGGCGCCGCCTCGACGAGGCAGCGCATCACATCGACGGCGACCGCCTGGGCATCAGCCCGCAATGCGGCTTTGCCAGCACCGTGGCCGGAAACCCGTTGAGCGAGGCCGACATGCGGGACAAACTCGCGCGCTGCGTGGAAGTAGCCGACGTCGTCTGGGGCTGATCTGATCACCGGGATGGTCGAGGCTGCCGAATCACTCACTATGAAGCGACAGTGAGAATCCGGGGTGGAGCCCGCTTCGTTCGGGCGCTACGTTCTCGTGGTCGCAATGCGCAAGGGGGAATCAGATCGATGACGACGGCTGCGCGTCTCGCCTTGGCCGCCCTTTGCTTCGTCAGCGCTGCGGCCGTGGACGCAATGGCGCATGTTCGGACTCCGGACTATAGCCGCCTCGATCGCAATCTCGGCGGCGTCCTGCCGGAGCAAGACAGCCGCAGCCGCTTGGAACCCCGAGGCGAGCCAAAGGACGTTCCCATCGCGTCCCGCCAGGTCTGCGGCTTCTCAAGCGGTACAAGCCGCTCTGCGCCGCCGATCTCCGAGGTGGGGTTGCACGGCATGCGCGCGACAGGGGCGGCCAGCGACGAGATATTTTCCCTTCTCGAGTTTTTCGCGGTCGCTTCGAACGCCATTCGCGTCGCCCAGGGTGCAACGCCCGACGGCGCTCCCTGCCCCCTCTACGTTTCCATCGGCACACAGGACGTTGCCCGCCAGACGTTCTGGCGGTTTGCGCCGGATGACGAGCCCGAGGGCTGGTTCGACGAAGACGGCAGGCGCCTCGGTACCGCCGCCCTGGCGCCGCCGAGGCCAGGCTCGCGCATGTCGTCGCCGTTCGGACCTCGCCGATACTACGGCCGCCTGTCGGGCGGCGGTTTCCATAATGGCATCGACTACGAGGCGCGCGTGGGACAGCCGATCCTGGCGGCAGCCGACGGCATCGTCGAGCTTCAGGATAATCACTTCGAATACGGTCTCACTGTAAAGATCCGCCACGCCCCGCAATTCACGACACTGTATGCTCACATGTCGCGCTTTGCCGCCGGCACCGCCGCAGGCAGCAGCGTGCGCAAGGGCGAGATCATCGGCTATGTCGGCATGACCGGACGATCGACGGGCGCGCACCTGCACTTCTCGACCATCATCAACGGAAAGTTCGCCGATCCGGCGCCGTACCTGTCCGACGACGGCGATCGCGCCCTGAAGCCTCGCGCGCTCGCGGGCTTTCGCTCGTGGCAGGACGACGTACGGGGCGCCGTGAAGCAGGTTCAAGACCGCCAGCGTCGCACTCCCCTTCAGGATGACGACTGGACGAGCAGGATGTGATGCTCGTAGGCTGAAGCGGCCCGTAAGGAGGAAGCGCCATGCCGACCTATGAAAGAGGCAAAGTCCGCATCCATTACGAAGAGATGGGCTCAGGCTTTCCGCTGCTGGTGATCCCGGGCGGCGGGCTCAACTCGACGATCGCCGGGCTCGACACCAGCCATCCCTTCAACGCCATGAAGGAATTCGCCAAGGACGGCTTCCGCTGCATTGGCGCGGACCTGCGCAACGCCAATGCCGGCCAGTCGTCGGGACCGCTCGAGATCGACCGGCCGTGGGATTCCCATACCGACGACCATATCGGCCTGATGGATCACCTCGGCATCGATAAGTTCATGGTGCTGGGCTACTGCATCGGCCAGCCGTTCATCTGGAACCTGATCAAGCGCGCGCCGAACCGCGTGGTCGCCGCCGTGCTGACGCAGCCCAGCGGCCATCGCCCGGAGCTGCCCGACCAGTTCTACCAGAACAACATCAACAACTGGGGCCCCGCCCTGGTCGCGCGCCGGCCCGACATCACCATCGAGCAGGTGAGCCAGTTCCTCGCCAAGATGTACCGCGCCAACCCCGACTTCGTGTTCACCGTGAGCCGCGATTTCGTGCGCGCCTGCCAGATCCCGATCCTGGTGCTGCCCGACGACGTTCCGCCGCATCCCTATGCGGTGGCGATGGAGGTGGCGATGCTGGCGCCCAACTCGCAGGTCAGCATGTATCCGTGGAAGGACACGCCGGAGAAGATTCCGCTCGCGGTACGGCACATCCGGACGTTCCTGAAGGCCAACCGGCCGGCGACGGCGGCGGTGGAGCAGCGGGCGGCGGCCGACTGAAGTCTACTGCGGCGGTTCAGTCTTGATGCGGCCGCCCTTGTCGACGGTGACGTCGACGGTTTCCGTTCCGCGCTTTGCCTTCGCGCGCCAGACGCCCAGCCTGTCGCGCGACAGGCCGCTCACGTCGGTATAGCCCATCCGCTCGATCTTCGAGCGGATCATGTCGGTGTCGGTCGTGCTCGCTTCGGAGGTGATGGGCTTGACGGCAAGCGGATCCGTCGCCGGTCTTTGATCGGTCTGCGCGAGCGCCGTGCCCGCCGCCACCACAAGTGCTGCAGAGACTGAAAGCGCCTTCATCGGGAGCTCCTGCGATATCCCCCCTCAACGCTCCGGCGTGGCCGCTTGTTGCATCGTCTTGTCCCGCGCGCTCATGCCATGAGGCGCGCGAGCCGCGCACGGTCCGGAAGACGAAGATACGTGAGCGGGCCTGGAGGCCCGCGGTCCGGCAAGACTAGGCCGTCTTCTCGGCCTTCAGCCCCAGCTTCTTGATCGTCTGCTCGCGCATGACGAACTTCTGGATCTTGCCGGTGATGGTCATCGGGAACTCGGGCACGAACTCGATGTAGCGCGGGATCTTGTAGTGGGCGATCTCGCCCTTGCAGAACTCGCGGATCTCCTCGGCCGTCGCCGTCTTGCCGTCGTGCAGCTTGATCCAGGCGCAGATCTCCTCGCCGTAGCGCGGGTCGGGCACGCCGATCACCTGGACGTCCTGGATCTTCGGATGGCGGTACAGGAACTCCTCGATCTCGCGGGGATAGACGTTCTCGCCGCCCCGGATCACCATGTCCTTCAGCCGGCCGACGATGTTGACGTAGCCCTGCTCGTCCATGGTCGCGAGGTCGCCGGTGTGCATCCAGCCCGCCTCGTCGATCGCCTCGGCGGTCTTCTCTGCGTCGTTCCAGTAGCCCTTCATCACCGAGTAGCCGCGGGTGCAGAACTCGCCGGTCTCGCCGCGCGGCACCGCCTTGCCCTCGGCATCGACGATCTTGATCTCGATGTGCGGCAGCACCTGGCCCACGGTCGAGACGCGCCGCTCGACCGGATCGTCGGTGGCGCATTGCGTCGACACGGGCGAGGTCTCGGTCATGCCGTAGGCGATGGTGACCTCGCTCATGTTCATGTGGCTCTGCACCTTCTTCATCACCTCGATCGGGCACGGCGAGCCCGCCATGATGCCGGTGCGCAGGCTCTTGAGGTCGAACTTCGCGAACTCCGGATGGTCGAGCTGGGCGATGAACATGGTGGGCACGCCATAGAGCGCCGTGCAGCGCTCCTCGGCAACGGCCTGCAGGGTCGCCAGCGGATCGAACGCCTCGGCGGGATAGACCATGGTCGAGCCGTGCGTCAGGCAGCCGAGATTGCCCATCACCATGCCGAAGCAGTGATAGAGCGGCACGGGGATGCACAGCCGATCGGCGGGCGTGAGCTTCAGCCCCTCGCCCACGAAGTAGCCGTTGTTCAGGATGTTGTGATGGCTGAGCGTCGCGCCCTTCGGGTGGCCCGTCGTACCCGAGGTGAACTGGATGTTGATGGCGTCGTCGAACTGCAGCTTTGAGCCGATCTCGGCGAGCTTCATCTTCTCGGCATTGCCGCCGGCATGGGCGACGTCGTCGAAGTTCAGCATGCCCGGCGTCTTCTCGGGGCCCAGGCGCACGACGTGCTTGAGATGCGGCAGCTTGCCCGCCTTCACCAGGTCCGAGGCGATCTCGAGATAGTTCGAGGTCTTGAGCGCCGGCGCCAGGATCAGCGCCTTGCACTCGACCTTGTTCATCGCGTACTCGAGCTCGGCGCGCCGGTAGGCCGGGTTGACGTTGACCAGCACCAGCCCCGCCTTGGCGGTGGCGAACTGGGCCAGGGTCCATTCGTAGCGGTTGGGCGACCAGATGCCGATGCGATCGCCGCGCTCCAGCCCCAGCGACAGCAGCCCGGCCGCGAGATCGTCGACCCGCCGGCCCAGCTCGCCCCACGTCCAGCGCACGTTCTGATGGCGCACCACCAGCGCCTCGCGGTCGCGATGGCTCTCGACGGTGCGGTCGAAGAAGGCGCCGATCGTCTCGCCGATCAGCTTCCTGGTCGAAACGCCATGGTCGTAAGAGATTTTGGGAGCAGCGTGAGCAATCGTCATGCGGCAAGCTTAGCCGGCCGTGGCAGATTTGAAATCATGAAACTCGACTTCGTCACCGTGGACGTGTTCACGGATCGCCAGTTCGGCGGCAATCCGCTGGCCGTCATCACCGATGCCCGCAGCCTCTCGACCGAGCAGATGCAGTCCATCGCGGCCGAATTCAACCTCGCCGAGACGACCTTCGTGCTGCCGCCCAAGGATCCCGCCCATACCGCCGAAGTCCGCATCTTCACGCCCAAGGCCGAGATGCCGTTCGCCGGCCATCCCAATGTCGGCACCGCCTTCGTGCTGGCCCGCGCGGGTGTTTGCCATGGCCGCAAGATCACCGGCGACCGCCTGGTGTTCGAGGAGAAGGCCGGGCTGGTGCCGCTCGACCTCACGCGCGAACAAGGTTCCGTCGTCGCGGCGCGGCTGGCGGCGCCGCAGAAGCTCGCGCTGGGCGACGAGATCACACCCGAGCTCGTGGCCGAGATTTGCAGCCTCGACGCCGGCGACATCGAGACAGGCACTCACCGTCCGGTGATCGCCTCCTGCGGCAACAACTTCGTGTTCGCCGAGGTGAAGTCGCGGGCCATCCTTGCCAAGGCGGCCGTGCGCACCGACGTGCTGGCCAAGCACATCCCGATGGCGCGCGCGGTCGGTGTCCATCTCTATTGCCATGCCAAGGAACACGGCGTGGAAATCCAGTCGCGCATGTTCGCGCCCTTGTACGGCGTGCCCGAGGATCCGGCGACCGGCAGCGCCAACGTCGTGCTGATCGGCCTGCTGGCTCATTTCCGGCCCGAGGCGGATCTCACCTTCTCGCGGACGATCGGCCAGGGCTTCGACATGGGCCGGCCGAGCATCCTCGAAGGAACCGCCGAGAAGAAGGCCGGCCGCGTGGTCGACACCTACATCGGCGGCCGCTGCGTGCCCATGATGCACGGCACGATCGAGGTTTGAGTCATCGCGGCTGGCGCATGGACGCCAGCGTGTCGGCGAAGGCGACGAGCCGCGACGAATCGGAAACCGCGCGCACCCTCGTCTCCAGGAACGCGACCGCCTCGCCGATGTCGCAGTGCGCCCCGGCCAGCCACTTGATGTTGGGCAATTGCCGCTCGAGATCGATGGCGATGCCGATGTAGTTCGAGCGCGTGCGGTCGACCTTCCCGGCGGCAGCCCGCAGCGCCGCGCCATAGGCTTCGCAGACCGCGGCAGAATCGATGTCGAGCTGCCACAGGGCCGGCAGATCGTCGATCTTCCCTTCCCTCAGGAGGGCGGCGGCATCGGCAGCCCGGCTCTTGACCAGGCGCGCGCCCGCCAGCGCCGCCGGCGAGCGCGGATCGCCCGGCGGCAGGTATTCCAGGTAGTCGCGCAGGGAGGAGTCTGGCCCCAGGCGGGCGAACTTCGCCTCGACGGCCTCGCGCGCCTGCTGTTCTTGCCGGCGCATCTCCTCTACGCGCCGGCGATCCTCCTCGACGCGGGCCGCGTCGCGCGCCGGATCGGGCATGATCTCGATGGCGGCCACCGCCAGCGGCGCGGCCGTGAGCAGCACGATGGCGCCGCCCAGCACGATGCTGGTGATGACGACGGGAAACGTCTCGTGCCATGCGGGCATCCGGCCCCACAGGCCGTAGAGGATGAGCAGCGGCGGCAGCAGGATCGGCGCGGCCATCAGCCAGCCTCCCCGCTCCTCGGCAAGGCCCGCGGCAGCGGCGGCGGCGATCGCCGACAGCGGCAGCACGACGATTGCCGTAGCCATTGCCCAACCCGGCAGGCGACCGTTCACGCAGGCCAGGGTGAACAGCCCAACAAGCACGATCCACAGCGCCACACCGATGATCGCCGCGAACCCCATCGCCATGCCGCGGCCGGCGGCGTCGCTGCCGCGCGCGCCCAGGATGTTGGCGAGGAAGCCGGCATAGAGAAGGACAGCGATGACGACGAGGACGACGGCGCCGTAGGGGAACCCGGCGGAGAGACTCTGATCTTTCATCCCTTCACATAAGTACATGCGAGGTAGTTGAGACAAGGTGGGCGTATGGGCAATTCGTTCGCATGGACGAGTTGCTGGGACCGCTGGTGCTGTTCGCCATCGCGATGACTCTGACGCCGGGGCCGAACGTCGTGCTGGTCACGGCGTCGGCCGCGAATTTCGGCTTCCGCCGCACCATGCCGCAGATGCTGGGCATCACCTTCGGCTTCGGTTCCATGGTCATGGCGACGGGCCTGGGCTTCGCCGGCCTGGTCCATGCCGAGCCACGCCTGCATACGGCGCTGAAATACGCCGGCGCCGCCTATCTCCTCTATCTCGCCTGGCGCATCGCCCGAGCCGACCCGGCCAGCGCCTCGGCGCGCGCCCGGCCGATCAGCTTCCTCGAAGCGACGCTGTTCACCTGGATGAACCCCAAGGCGTGGGTGTCGGCGCTCGGGGCGGTCGCGGCCTACACCACCGTGGGCAGCAGCATGCTGTGGCAGACGTCGGTGATCGCGGGCGTGCTGGCGGCCGCTTGCCTGGCATCGGTGGCAATCTGGGCGGGCTTCGGGTCTGTCATCTGCCGCCATCTCGCCAACCGACGCGCCCGCCTCGCCTTCAACCTGTCGATGGCCGGCCTGCTCGTCCTTTCCCTCATCCCGGTGTTCTGGTGACGGCAAGCGGCAGCGCCGCGCCCTGCTTGACGGTGCGCAGCGCGAAGGAGCTCCTGATCTGGGCGATGCCCGCGATCTTGGTGAAGTCCATGACGAAGCGCTCGTAGGCTTCGAGGTCGGGCACGACGATGCGCAGCAGGTAGTCGCTGTCGCCCGTCATCAGGTAGCACTCCATCACCTCCGGCCGCGCCGCCGCGGCGCGCTCGAAGGCCTGCAGCGCCTTCTCGACCTGGGTCGAGAGCGACACGCTCATGAAGACGTTGACCGAAAGCCCGACCGACTTGGCGTCGACCTGCGCGGCATAGCCCTTGATGACGCCCGCCTCCTCCAGCGCCTTCACCCGCCGCCAGCACGGCGAGGACGACAAGCCGACCTGCTCGGCGAGGTCGGCATTGCTCACCCGGCCGTCCTTCTGCAGATGGTCGAGGATGCGCCGGTCGATGGCATCGAGGGAGATCATTGCTCAAATTTCCTACTTTTGGCGCAATTCTACCCTATACAGAGCCGTAGAGGGTCCAAACGCAAGGACTTTCCCCCGCGCCAGGCGTATCCCGTGCCCATGACCACGCTCGCCCCGGTTCAACGTCTGAAGCTCCTGCGCGAGCTCGAGCGCAAGGTCCTGTGGCTGAGCGCCTGGACCATCCATAACGCCAATCATCTGCGCCCCAACCGCGACGGCCTGAAGGTCGGCGGTCATCAGGCCTCGTGCGCCTCGCTCGCCACGGTGATGACGGCGCTCTATTTCTCGGTGCTGAAGCCGGAGGATCGCGTGGCGGTGAAGCCGCACGCCTCGCCGGTGTTCCACGCCATCCAATATCTGTTCGGCCATCAGACGCAGGACAAGCTCGAGCGCTTCCGCGGCCTGGGCGGCGCGCAGTCCTATCCGTCGCGCACCAAGGACGTCGACGACGTCGATTTCTCGACCGGCTCGGTCGGCCTCGGCGTGGCCATGACGCTCTTCTCCTCGCTGGTGCAGGACTATGTGCGCCTGAAGGAGCTGGGCGACGGCAAGCGCCAAGGTAACGAAAATAGGGCCGGTCGCATGGTGGCGCTGGTCGGCGACGCCGAGCTCGACGAGGGCAACATCTTCGAGGCGCTGCTCGAAGGCTGGAAGCACGACGTCCGGAACCTGTGGTGGGTGATCGACTACAATCGCCAGAGCCTCGACGGCGTGGTCAACGACCGCCTGTTCGGCCGCATCGGCGAGATGTTCGAGCTGGTCGGCTGGCGCGTCGTCACCCTGAAGTACGGCAAGCTCCTGGAAGCAGCCTTCGCCCAGCCCGACGGCGAGCATCTGCGGCAATGGATCGACGACTGCCCCAACTCGCTCTACTCGGCGCTGGTCTACATGGGCGGCGCGGGCTGGCGCGAGGCGCTGACGCGCGACCTCAACCAATATCCCGGCATCCGCCGCATCCTCGACCAGCACGACGATGCCGCCCTGCACCGGCTGATGACCAACCTCGCCGGCAACGACATGCAGGCCGTGCTCGACGCCTTCGAGGGCGTCGAGGGCGACCAGCCGACCTGCTTCATCGCCTACACCATCAAGGGCCAGGGCCTGCCCTTCGCCGGCCACAAGGACAACCATTCCGGCCTGATGACGCTCGAGCAGATGGCGGGCTTCAAGAAGGGCATGGGCATCGCCGACGGCCAGGAGTGGGACAGGTTCGCGGGCCTGTCCGCCACGCCGGCCGAGCTGCAGGACTTCCTTACCGCAGCCCCGTTCAACGCCGAAGGCCGCCGCCGCACCGAGGCGCCCGTCGTGGCGATCCCGGCGGCCCTGCCGCGGCCCAACGACAAGAGGTCGAGCACCCAGGAAGGCTTCGGCAAGATCCTGAACGCCATCGCCGCCGAGGACAGCGAGCTGTCGAAGCGCATCGTCACCACCTCACCCGACGTCACGGTCTCGACCAATCTCGGCGCCTGGGTGAACCGGCGCGGCCTGTGGGCGCACACCGAGGCGGAGGACGTGTTCCGCGAGCTCAAGGTCGTGTCGGCCCAGCTCTGGCGCAAGACGCCGCGCGGCCAGCACCTCGAGCTCGGCATCGCCGAGAACAACCTCTTCATCCAGCTCGCGGCGCTGGGGCTCAGCCACCAGCTGTTCGGCGCGCGCCTGCTGCCGATCGGCACGCTCTACGATCCCTTCATCGCCCGCGGCCTCGATGCGCTGAACTACGCCTGCTACCAGGATGCCCGCTTCATGGTCGTGGCCACGCCCTCGGGGGTGACCTTGGCGCCGGAAGGCGGCGCGCATCAGAGCATCCATACGCCCTTGATCGGCATCGGCCAGCCCGGCCTGCTCTCCTACGAGCCCACCTATGTCGACGAGCTCGCGGTGCTGATGCGCCATGGCCTGGACTACATGCAGCAGGACAAGGGCGGCTCGGTCTATCTCCGCCTGTCGACCCGAAGCCTGCCGCAGCCACCGCGCACGCTGACGCCGGACCAGGAGGCCGACATCGTGGCCGGCGGCTACTGGTACGCCGCGCCCGAGCCCGGCAGCGACATCGCCATCGTCGCCATGGGCGCCGTCACACCCGAGGCAATCGCCGCGCACGAGAGCGTGGTGCGCGATTTCGCCGGCGCCGGCCTGCTGGTCCTGACCTCGCCCGACCGCCTGCATGCCGACTGGCTGGCCGCACAGCGCAATCGTGGCCGCACCGCCGGTGTGGTCGATCGACGTGCTGCACCCGTCGAACGCCTGCTCAGCACCCTGTCACGCGATGCCCGGCTCGTCACCGTGCTCGACGGCCATCCGCTGGCGATCTCCTGGCTGGGCTCGGTGCGCGGCCATCGCGTCGTGCCGCTCGGCATCGAGAGCTTCGGCCAGTCGGGTGACATTCCCGACCTGTATCGCGCCTACAAGCTCGATGCGGCGGCGATCATCGACGCGGTCGCCCGGTCGATCTGATTCTGTCGTCCTGAGCGTAGCGAAGGACCTCATCGCCGCTTGCCACCGGCATGAGATCCTTCGCTACGCTCAGGATGACAGAGGGTTCCCTTGACCTAGCCGGTCCCGCGCCCCTATCTCCGGGCTCATGAAGGTCGACGGCACCCCCTATCGCACCATCTGGCTCGGCGCCGACGGCACGACCGTCCAGGTGATCGACCAGACCCTGCTGCCGCACCAGTTCGTGGTGCGCGAGTGGCGCAGCATGGAGGATGCCGAGCGCGGCATCCGCACCATGATCGTGCGCGGTGCGCCCCTGATCGGCGCGGCGGCGGCCTATGGCATGGCTCTTGCGATGGCGAGCGATGCCTCCGATGCCATGCTCACCCAGGCCTATACCGTCCTGATGTCATCGCGCCCGACCGCCGTGAACCTGCGCTGGGCGCTCGATGACCTGCGCAACCTTCTGGCGCCCCTGCCGCCCGCCAAGCGGGCCGACGCCGCCTACCGGCGCGCCGCCGAGATCTGCGACGAGGATGCCGAGATCTGCCGACGTATCGGCGAGAACGGGCTCGGTTTGATCAAGAAGCTCAAGCCCAAAGGCGAGCGCATCAACGCCCTGACCCACTGCAATGCGGGCTGGCTCGCCACCGTCGACTGGGGCACCGCGCTGGCGCCGATCTACCAGGCGCACAACGCCGGCATCCCGATCCACGTCTGGGTCGACGAGACCCGACCCAGGAACCAGGGCGCCAGCCTGACGGCCTGGGAGCTCGCCAAGCACGGCGTGCCGCACACCGTGATCGCCGACAATGCCGGCGGCCATCTGATGCAGCGCAGCCAGGTCGATTTCTGCATCACCGGCACCGACCGCACGACGCGCCGCGGCGACGTCTGCAACAAGATCGGCACTTACCTGAAGGCGCTGGCCGCGCACGACAACGGCATCCCGTTCTATGTCGGCCTGCCTTATCCCACGATCGACTGGACCATCGAGGACGGACGCGACATCCCGATCGAGGAGCGCCACGCCAGCGAGGTCTCGCGTATCGCCGGCCGCACCCAATCGGGCGAGGTCGTCACGGTCGACGTGCTGCCCGAGGGCAGCCCGGCCGCCAATCCCGCCTTCGACGTCACGCCGGCGCGCCTGGTGACGGCGCTGATCACCGAGCGCGGTGTCTGCCCGGCGAGCGAAGCGGGCCTCCTGTCGCTCTATCCCGAACAGTCCCGGGCGGCGTGACCCTCTCGCCCGCAGCCCGGGCAACTGCAGGCCTCGGCTTCACGCAGATCGTGGGCTGGGGCACCACCTTCCTGATGCCCGCGGTGCTGGGCCGGCATATCCAGGAGTCGCTGGGCCTGGCGAGCGAAGTCGTGTTCGCCGGCATCACGGTGATGTTCGGCGTCGGTGCCCTGCTGGCGCCGCAGGTCGGCCGGCTGATCGACCGCACCGGCGCGCGCACCCTCATGGCGTCGGGCTCGGTGCTCTACGCCGTCTCGCTCGCCGCCCTTGCCTTCAGCCAGGGGCTGGTGAGCTATCTCTTGTGCTGGGCGGCGATGGGCATCGCCTCCACCCTGGCGCTCAGCACGCCGTCCAGCATTGCCATCGCGCAGGTCGCAGGACCGGGTGCGCGGCGCGCCATCGCCATGCTGGCCATCATCGGCGGCTTCGCCTCGACCGTGTTCTGGCCGCTGTCGGGCGCGCTCGACGTCGCCGTGGGCTGGCGCGGCACGCTGCTGGTCTATGCCGCGATCCACCTCTTCGCCTGCCTGCCGGTTCATCTGCTGGTGCTGCCGCGCCAGCCGCCGGCGCACCATCTCGCCGCCGCGGCCAATCCGGCGGCAAGCAGCGTGCCGTCCGAGGTGCGCAGCAAAGTCTTCCTCCTCTTGTCGGTGACGCTCTCGAGCGGCGCCTTCGTGTTCACCGGCGCCATGGTGCACATGATCGAGCTGATGCGCGGGCTCGGCCATCCCGCCGCCTCGGCGGTGCTCCTGGCCTCGCTGATCGGCCCCTCGCAGGTCATTGTGCGCGTGTTCGAGCTGCTGTTCGGCCATCGCTACTCGATCATGAACTCGGCCGTGTTCGGCTCGGCCGCGCTGGTCCTGGGGCTGGGCGTGGCGCTGATCGACGGCGGCAACTTCATCATGGCGCTCGCCTGCATCGTCTCCTACGGCATCGCCAACGGGCTGAAGGCCGTGCAGCGCGCCACCCTGCCGCTCGCCCTGTTCGGCCGCGGCCAGTTCGGCGCCTATATGGGCCGGCTCGCCCTGCCGCAGGGCATCGTCTCGGCCTCCGCGCCGCCGGTCATCGCCGCCGTGCTGGCCGCCTACGGCACGACTGGTGCGCTCCTGATGGTGTTCGCCGCCGCGACTCTGTCGCTGGTCGCCATGATCCTGCTGGCGCGGCTGGCCCGCAGCGTGCGCTGAGCCGGCAGTTCAGGAGATCGACAAACCGCCATCGACCACGATCTCGGCACCGGTGATGTAGGACGCCGCGTCCGACGCCAGGAACAGGACCGCCGAAGCGACTTCCTCGACGCGGCCCACGCGCCCCAGCGGCACCGAAGCGACCATGCGCGACCGCCAGGCCGGATCGACGGAGCGCGCGGTGCGCATCGGCGGCATGAAGCCCGGATGCACGACGTTCACCCGGATGCCGTCGGGCGCGTAGCGCAGCGCTGCTGAGCGCGTGAGGCCAACGATCGCCGCCTTCGATGCGCCGTAGCCCGGATGCAGGCCGGGTTGGCCGCGAAAGGCTGCGATGGAGCCGATCATGACCGCCGAACCGCGCTTGCGCTGCTGCATTGCCGGCGCGACCTGGCGCAGGCCAAGGAAGGCGCCGCGCGCATTGACCGCCATCATGCGATCCCACTCCTCCTCGAGCATCGGCTCGGACGCGCCGATGCTGCTGATGCCGGCATTGTTCACGAGGATGTCGATCCCGCCCAACGCCGCCTCGGTGCTGGCAACAGCCCGTCGCCATGCCTCGCCATCGGTGACGTCGAGCGGCACGAACAGCGCGCGATGGCCTGCTGCGCCGATACCATCGACGACGGTACGACCCGTCTCTTCCATGACGTCCGCGACTGCGACGGCGGCACCCTCGCGCGCGAACAGGTGGGCCTGGGCTGCGCCCATGCCACTTGCGCCGCCGGTGATCAGCGCGACCTTGCCGGCCAGGCTGGCCGTCACGTGGGCTCGCCCTTCCAGCGCAGCAGCATGGATTCGGCGCGCACGACGACGAAGTTCAGGCCAAGGCCGATCATCGCCAGCACGAGGATGGTGCCCAGCACGCCCTCCGCCCGGAAGCTCGCGGCATAGAAGGCGATGCGCTGGCCGAGGCCCATGCGTGCCGATATCATCTCGCCCACCACAACGGCCAACAGGGCATAGACCACGCCCAGCCGCATGCCTCCGAAGATTGCCGGCACCGCGCCCGGCAGCATCACCTTCCAGAAGAGCTGGCGGTCGGTGGCGCCCAGGGCGCGCATGGTCACGACCAGCTCACGGTCGAGCGAACGGATGCCAGCCTCGGTGTTCAGCATCAGGATGAAGAACACCAGGCTCACCGCCAGCGCGACTTTCGAACCCTCTCCGACGCCGAACCAGATAATGAACATCGGCGCCAGCGCCACGCGCGGCAGCACGTTCAAGATCGTAAGGAAGGGATTGCTGACGTCGGCGGCAAAGGGAAACTGCATACGCACGATGCCGGCGGCCACACCCGCAGCCGCGCCGATCGCGAAGCCGACCAGGGTCTCGCGCAACGTCACCAGAACATGCGGCCAGATGCTGCCGTCGTGCACCTCCTCCAGAAGGAACCGGCCGATGGCACTGGGCTGGGAGAAGAAGAACGGATCGATCAGCTTGGCATCGACTGCCCATTCCCATGCGCCCAGGAACACCACCAGCACGATGGTGCGGGTCGTCCAGACCCAGAAGGTGCGGACCCGACGCCGCGACAGCCGATCGGCTTCGCTCTTCTGCAGGGTTTCGAGGACGCGTTCGGCGGCGCGGACGGTCATGGCGCAGCCTCCCCGGCCTTCAGTGCTTCCCACACCTGCTCGCTGAGCTTCAGGTAGCGACTGTCGAAGCGAATACGCTCGGGATCGCGCGGCCGCGGCAGGTCGATCGCGATGTCGGCCTGAATGCGGCCCGGGCGGCGCGTCAGGACGATCACGCGATCCGACAGCGCCACTGCCTCGGCAAGGTCGTGGGTGACGAACAGTACGGTCTTGCGGTCGCGCTCCCATATGCGCAGGAACTCGGCCTGCAGCAGGAGCTTGGTCTGGGCGTCGAGGGCTGCGAACGGTTCGTCCATCAGGAGCGTATCGGGATCGACCGCGAGCGTGCGCGCCAGCGCCACGCGCTGGCGCATGCCCTGCGACAGCTGCCACGGATAGGCATGGCCGAAGGCGCCGAGCCCGATCATGTCGAGCAGTCGGCTGCCGACCGAGGCGCGTTCCGCAGGAGCCACGCCGCGCAGCTCCAGCCCGACCTCGATGTTCCTGCGCGCCGAGCGCCAGGGCAGCAGCCCGTCGCGGGCGAACATGTAGCCGGTGCGCCGCGAGGGCCGCTGGATGCGCTCGCCGTTCACCACCACCGCGCCGGCGACCGGCTGCAGCAGTCCCGCCGCCATGTTGAGAATGGTGGTCTTGCCGCAGCCACTCGCCCCGACGAGGGCGATGAATTGACCGCGCGGCACGTCGAACGACACGTCGTCGAGCGCCAGCGTCGGCTTGCCATCTGGCGACGGGAAGGCATGCGACACGCCCTCGATACGGATGGCGAGCTCCAGCGCGGTGGGCTCGGCGGTCGGCAAGGCGTCCATCCGGGCCTAGACTTGCACGTCCCTGCCGCCCAGAGCGCGGGCCGCAAGGTCGTCCGGCGCGTCGCGGCCGACGTCGGTGAAGGCGCGCTTCACCGCCTCGACACTGGGCGCGAAGATGGTCTTGCGGTTCTCGCGCGCCCAGTCGTTGGACGCGACGAGTGACGTCAGCGAATCCTGAAATTGGGGCATGACATAGCGCGCAAACAGCTCGTAGCTGCGCATCGTGTCCTCGCGGTTCGCCCATTCGTGAGCCCGAAACAGCACGCCGCCGAATCCGCCCCCGCTCAGGCCGTGGAGCCTGCGGATACCACGCGCCACCAGGTCGGGCGACCCGACCAGCGTCGTTCCCATGGCCACGCCATCGCGCAGCGGATCGTCGGACCGCCCGGCCGGCCGGCCGAGTGTGCGGTCGAAGTACTCGACCGTCTCGGCGCGCTCACCGCGCCGCACCTGGGCAAGTGCAGCTTCATCGTCCTCGCCGACATGGATGTTGACCACGATGCGCCACTTGCCGCGGCTCATGACCTTGCCGTGCTGGGCGGCGGCGTCCTCGGCGATCTGCCATTGCTTGGCCAACGCCTCGGGCCCGCCCGGCAGGCCGGCGCCGATCGACAGCACGCCGAGCCCATGCTTGCCCGCCACCATCATGCCGAACGGTGTGATGGTACTGGCGACGACGATGGGAAAATGCGGCCGCGTGTAGGGCGCCAGGTGCAGGCGTGCTTCCTTGAGCTCGAACCAGTCGGTCTTCACCGTTACCGGCTCGTTGCCCGCCAGCAGGCGCATGATGACGTCGAGTGCCTCCTCCATCCGCTTGCGCTGCAACGCCGGCGGGATGTTGAGCATGTAGGCGTCGGACGTGAGCGCGCCCGGCCCGCAGCCCAGCATGGCGCGGCCGCGCGTCATGTGGTCGAGCTGCACGAAACGATTCGCGACCATCAAGGGATTGTGATACGGCAGGCTTGTCACGCCCGAGCCCAGCCTGATGCGCCGTGTACGCGCCGCGGCGGCGGCGATCACCAGCTCTGGCGACGAGACCAGCTCCCAACCGGCTGAGTGGTGCTCGCCGATCCAGACCTCGTCATAGCCCAGCCGATCGAGCCATTCGATCAACTCCATGTCGCGCTCGAGTGCGAGCGTCGGGTTCTCGCCCAGGCGATGGAACGGCCCCAGGAAGATGCCGAACTTCATGGCGTCGTCCGTCATCGGACTGCTCCATTCCTTGTCATGTCGTTACGGCAGGTACTTCTTCGCGCCGGACCAAGCCAGCTGTTCGCAGGTCTGGACCTGGTCGGGCTTGATCAGGCCGTTGTCGACCTGGAACTTGCCGACGTTCTCGGTACCCTTGCAGTTGAATTTGACGTCGAACGACTTGCCTAGCCGGGCCAGCACGCCCTTCATCTGATCCGCCGTCAGCGCCTTGTTGTACCTGGACCAGATCGCCGCCGCCTTCTCGGCATTGGCGGGATCGCGCACGAAGGCGATGGCTTCATCCTGCGCCGCCTGGAAACGCTTCATCATCTCGGGGTTCTTGTCGGCGTGCGACTTGGTCGTGTGATAGACGCTTGACGTCCAGGTCGCGAACTCGGGGATGGTCTTGTCGACCAGCAAGTCGAGCAGCACTTTGCCGCCCAGGTTCTCGAGCACGGTCTGCACCGGCTCGATTGCCATCACCGCGTCGAGCTGGCCTGCCTTGAAGGCGGCGACGGCATCGGGGCCGAGGCCGACCGCCAGGAAGGTCGCATCCTTCTCCGGGTCCATGCCGGCGTCCTTGAAGAAGCGGCGGGCGAAGTTGTGGCCATCCGAGCCGATCGCCGGAACGCCGATCTTCTTGCCCTTGAGGTCGCGGATCATTGCGGGATAGCCCGCCGCCTTGTTCGGCGTGGCGACGTCCTTGCCGGTGACCATGCTCCAAACATGGGCCGGGTAGTTGTCGACGATTGCCACCAGGTCACGGCCGCGGCTGTTGACCAGCATCATGTTGCCGGGGCTGTTGCTCATCAGATCGACGGCGCTGCTGAACAGGGCCGCGGTCGCTTCGGGCGCTGCGCGGAAGTCCATCAGCGCCACGTTGAGCCCGTGCTTGTCGTATATGCCGAGATCCTTGGCGACATAGGCGGGTACGGCCACCAGCGAGCCGGTATAGACCGCGACACTGGCATTGATCGGCTGCGCCGAGGCGACCGCCGGCAGCAATCCAAGCGCGGCCACGGCCATCAGAATCCGTCTTTTCATCGTCTTTCCTCCCGTTTCTTGCTTCCTACACCCATTGCTCAAAGCCTGATCGCACCGTCACGCGCCAACCTGTCGATCTCCTCGGCGGCAAAACCAGCCTGGCGCAGGATTTCGCCCGTGCTGGTTCCCAATGGCGGCGCCGGCGCCGGCGCCGCGGCATCGTCATTCGAGCGAGTGAAGCCGGGCCCGAGCTGCAGGAAGGCGTCCGGCAGGCGCTCCAAGCCGAGCTCGACGTGCCGGCCGGCCTGCGCCTCGCGCAAGAACTCACCCATACGGCGCACGCGCGCTGCCGGGACGCCAGCGTCATTCAACCTGGCTTCCAGTGCTGCCGCCTCATGTCGCGCGAAAGCGGCATCGAGGCGCCGACCAAGCTCGGCGGCGTCGACCGGCACGACGTTGGTGGCCGCACCGTCGCCCACTTGGGTCACCATGGCGGGATCGTCGGCGAGGCCTGCGAGTCCAAGGAGATCGCAGAGAGTCGTGAACTGGCGGCGCGTGTTGGCGGCCACGGCGAGCCAGCCATCAGCGCAGCGGAAGGTGGCAGCGCCAGGCGACCCGCTAAAGCCACGATTGCCGGGGCGAGGATCGTCGCGCTCGGTCGACAGGACGCGGCTCGCCAGCGGCCGCATCAGTTGCAAGGCGGCGTGGGCCAGCGAGGTGTCGATGTGGCTGCCGACACCGACGTTGCCGCGGCTGTGCAGCGCCGCCAGCACCGACATTGCGCCCAGCATGCCAGTGGCGATGTCTATCACCGGGAACCCGACCTTGGTGGGCGGGCCATCCTCCTCGCCGTTGGCCATCATCATGCCGGTCAACGCTTGCACAACCTGGTCGTAGGCGCCGTAGCGGCTCCACGGGCCGTTCTGGCCGTAGCCCGAAATCGACAGGTAGACGAGACGCGGGTTGATTGTGCGCAAGGTAGCGTAGTCGAAGCCGAGGCGTGTGGCAGTGCCAGGCTTGAAATTCTCGATGAAGACGTCGGCATCGCGCACCAGTTCGAGCAGCAGGTCGCGCAGGCGCGGGACCTTGAGATCGATGGCGAGCGACTTCTTGCCGGCGTTGAGCGTGGCGAAGGTACTGGACATCGCCTCGCGGTCCGGCTCGACAAAGCGCATGACATCGGGTGCGCGCGGATTCTCGACCTTCAACACGTCGGCTCCGAGCGCCGCGAGATACATCGAGGCCACCGGCCCGGCGATCACATGGCTGAGGTCGATCACCCGCACATCGGACAGGCACTGCGACGCCATTTGTTTCCTTCCCTTGCGCCGAAACTAGGGAAACTGGTGATAATGTCGTAATAATCGTTTTGGATATCGTGATATCGGATTGCTATCATATGGATCACCTGCGGTTGCGCGCCCTGACCCTGATCGAGACGTTGGCCGAGACCGGCTCGCTGCATCAGGCAGCGCGCCGGCTCAACACCTCGCAGCCGGCGCTGTCAGTGATGCTGCAGGAGATCGAGCGCACCTTGGGTGGCCGCCTGTTCGAGCGCTCGCGCCGCGGCCTCGTGCCCACCGAGCAGGGCGATCACATGATCCGACAGGCGCGCCTGGTCTTGGCCGACCTGCGACGGGTGCAGAGCGAATTCGCCTCTGGCAGCGAGGGCCGTGCCCTCCTGCGCGTCGGCGCCCTGCCGCTGGTCATGCTGGAGATCGTGCCCAAGGCGCTCGCGCTCCTGCGCCGCTCGCATCCAGCCATCCGGGCGGAGTTCCACGAAGGCGCCGCCTCGGATCTTCTGGCAGCGCTGGCCGACGGCACGCTCGACGTTGTCATCGGCCGCATGCTGCCGGAGTTCGCGGCCAACCAGGATCTTGTTCCCTCCTTCCTGTTCACCGAATCATTTTGTGTTGTCGGCGGCATCCATCACGCACTGGCGCACCGCCGCAAGATCACCTGGCAGGAACTGGCAGCTGTCGACTGGATCGAGGCGCCGAGCAACACCGCCCTGCACAACTTCTTTGCCGAAGCCTTTCTGCATCGGGGTCTTCGGCCTCCGCGGCCGATCTACCAGTCGGCGTCGTTCTATTCCTGCGTCGCCATCCTCGGCGCGTCGGACTGCCTGATGATGGTGCCGAGCGAGGTCGGCCGTCACTTTGCCGGCCAGTCGCGCGTATGCATACTGCCCGTCAAGGTCGAGGAAGCGTCGGCACCTTTTTCGATAATGAAGCGGCGTTCGCGCGCCGACACGCAGGCGTTGCTCGCCTTCGAAACCGCCGTGCGCGAAGCCGTGCGCTCCCAGCACCAGACAACCAAGAGGGCCGAGCGATGACGCGCACTCGCCGTTCGCCCTGTTCGGCCGCGGCCAGTTCGGCGGCTACATGGGTCGGCTCGCCCTGTCGCAGGGCATCGTCTTGGCCATTGCCGCCGTGCTCAGCACCTGGAGAACGACCGGCGCGCCGTGGCTGATCTTCGCCGCCGCTCTGCTGTCGCTCGTCACCATGATCCTGCTGGCAAGGCTTGTCCGGAGCGTTCGTTCAGGGTCCCTGCGCTCACTTGCCGAGGCCGACCCGCGCCGCGCCCGAGGGCTTGCGGGAGCTCGCGGCAAAGCCTCGTGGATCGACCCACATGACGCACGAGCAGGCGGGCAAGCCATCGCCGTAGAGGTCCCTCAGGAACATCTGCCGCGCCTGGGCGTCCATGATGGCCGTCGTCAGGTCGGTTGCGGCAACGAGCACGCGGTGATCGCCGCACAGGATGCCGAGCGTCCAACCCTGCCTGACAGCCGTGACCTCGGCGCCACAGTCGCTTTGGCCCCCCGAGATGGCCTCGCATTTGCGCAGGGCCGAGGCTAGGGCCGGGCCGTAGTGCTCGGACGTTCCGACGCCCCACGATCCGTCCCGCGCCAGCGTCACCACGGTCCATTCCTGCTCATGCTGGGCCGCCAGCGGAACTGGCGATACCAGCACGATCGCCAACAGCGACGCGAGGATCCGCGGTCTGCTTCTCTGCGTCATGGGACCTCCTTCGGCCGGAAGTCGATGCCGAGCACGCCGCATTGTCAGCATTGTGCCACCGGAGTCGGTGACAAAACGCACAATACCCACTGGCTATGGCAGGCGCCGCGATCGCTTGATCGCCTCGGCATAGGCAGCCGCCGTCTTGCGCTGCCCGCTTTCCGACAGATGACAGTCGTCGTAGCGATCTTTCGCCCCCAGCAAGGCATCCGAGTCGATGCCGAGCAATACGCGCCTGCCATCGATCAGGCTGCGCTGCGCCGCGGCGATCGGATTATTGGCGGTCCACGGGCCACACTTCGTCGAGATCGAGATGTAGAGGGGCGCATCGACGCCGTTCTCGGCCAACGCGTCGACCAGCGAACGGAAGGAGGCGACGTAGTCGGCCGGGGGCGTCGCCAACAGGAAGTCCAACTCGCCCTGCTGCCAGAGGACCTGTGTCACCTTGTAGCCGGGCAGCAGCCCCTTGAGCGTGCGGAGCAGCATGTCGTTCAGCTGCCCGTTTCGCTGCCAGAGGGCGATCGGCGTGCCGCCGATGCCGGAGGGAACGACGATGACGCTGCGGTAGACATCGTCATCGATCAGCCGGTCCGCCAACAGCGTGAGGAACTCGCCACCGTCGCCGCTCGCCCCCAGCATCGGAGAGCCGGCGACATGACACTTGCCCTCGAAGTAGCTCAGGACGGTCTTTGGATGACGAGTGGCAACCCTGACCGCGGCATGGTTTGCGATATTCGACTGTCCGATCGCCAGGATGACCGCGGTTCGTGCCGTCGGCGGAGGGCACGGCGTTTCAGTCTTGCCGGCATAGTCGACCAGCCTGCGATGGCTATCGTAGGCGCCAACGCCCGGCAGCGCGGCATCCCGCGGCGGACTGCCGGACCACAGATCGTGCGCGTAGAAACAGGCGCCGACGGCGACAAGCGCCATCAGGCCGCGCAGTGGCCAAAGGCCTGCCTGCGTGAAGCCCAAGCGGCTTTGCTTCGGCGGAGCGAGGTTGCCGGGAGTGATCCTGCTGCGCATGCTGTCCCTGGCATTGCTACCAGAGATCATTATGACACAAAGCCCCACTTGGCTCCGCGTTTCGACTGCACGCCATGTCGGCTGGCTGGAGTTCAACCGGCCGCCCGTCAACGCCTTCACCCGCGAGATGGTGGACGAGACCCACGACGCCATCGCCGCGGCGTTGGCCGATCCCGCGGTGCGCGTGCTGGTGCTGGCAAGCGCCGTCCCGCGCTATTTCAGCGCCGGCGCCGACCTGCATGTCTTCAAGGACATCGGCCAGGACGGCATGCGCCGCTGGGCCGAGCGCTGCCACCAGATCGTGCGCCTGCTGCGCGGCTCACCCAAGCCGCTGCTCGCCGCCATCAACGGCACGGCCGTGGGCGGCGGGCTGGAGATGACGCTGCATTGCGACCTGCGCTTTGCCGCGACCGACGCAAGACTCGGGCAGCCGGAGATCAACATCGGCTTCATCCCGCCGATCGCCACCACGCAGGCGCTGGCCCGCCTGATCGGCCGGCCGCGCGCCATCCGCTATCTCTATGGCGGCAGCCTGGTACCGGCAGCGGAAGCGCTGAACTGGGGCCTGCTAGACGAACTGGTCGAGCCGGCCGGTCTGCGCGCCCGCGTCCAGGCCTATGGCGAGGAACTGGCTGCCAAGTCGCCGGCCGCCCTCGCCGCTATCCGCCGCACCGTGACCCTGGGCGGCGGCATGACCTTCGAGGACGGCATGGCCTACGAGCTCGAGACGGTCGTCGAGCTGGCAGGCACGCCGGACTTCGCCGAAGGTGTCGATGCCTTTCTCGCCAAGCGTCAGCCGAAGTGGAAAACGTCATGACATCGCTTGCCACGGTCAACTCCCTCAACATCCAGGTCATCGTCGACAACGTCACCGATTCACTGTCGTCCGTGCCGTCCTTCATCGAGACCGAGCTGGGCGGCCTGGGACGACGCCGCGGCGGTGCCTGGGTGCTGGGCGGCGGCTGCCTGTGCTGTGCCGCGCACGGCCTCTCCTGCCTGATCACGGTGAAGAGCGGCGGCCGCAGCCATTCGGTGCTGTTCGACACCGGACCGGAGGATCGCGTGTTCGAGCAGAACGTCTCGCGGCTAGGCCTCGATCTCGGACCGGTCGAAGCCATGGTGCTGAGCCACGGGCATTGGGACCATGCCGGCGCCATGCTGCGGGCGCTCCAGCTCGTGCTCGACCGCAACGGCGGCAAGCGGGTGGGCTGCTACGTCCATCCCGACATGTTCCGCAGCCGCGCCGTCAAGATGCCGGACGGCTCCTTCCGGCCGATGGAGGACGTTCCCTCGCTGGCCGATCTCGACGCCCAGGGCGGCCGCGTCGTCTGCACGCGCGAGCCGCAGATCATCGCCGACACCGTGTTCGTGAGCGGCGAGATCCCGCGCCGCACCACCTTCGAGACCGGTTTGCCCGGCCAGCATCGCCGCACGGCGGATGGCACGGGCTGGGAACCGGACGAGCTTCTGGTCGACGAACGCTTCGTGGCGGTCAACGTGCGCGGCAAGGGCTTGGTCGTATTGACCGCCTGCAGCCATGCCGGCGTGATCAACGTGCTTGCCCACGCGAGAGAGAGCTTCCCTGACGTGAAGCTGCATTGCGTGCTGGGCGGCCTGCACCTCTCGGGCACCAACGAGCGCGTCATCCCGCAGACGGTCGAGGCGCTGAAAGGCTTCGACCTCGACGTCGTCGCCGCCGGCCACTGCACCGGCTGGCGCGCCATGGCTGCCCTCACAAACGCCTTCGGCGACAGGAAGTTGACACCGCTCGCCGTGGGCAAGCGGCTGAGTTTCTAGCTCGGAAAGATGTCCTTGCGCACGATGGCATGGACGCCCCAGTTGCCGTCGACCACCTGGGTGATGCCGAAGTCGACGGCGATCGACATCAGGCTGATCGCCTCGTCCTCGGAGAGGTTCTTGGCCGTCATCAGGAAGCGCCGCATCTTGCGGAAGGCGTCACGCATGGCGAGGTCGACCGAGGATTTCCTGAAGATCTCGCTTTGCGCCGCCGCACCGAGATCGGCCAGGTAGTTGGGATAGCTGAACCCTTGCAGCACCCATTCGTCGCGCGTCTCGATCATTGGGAAGTCGAGGCCCTCGATCGGCGTGCCGGCGAGCGCCGACGCCTTGTGCAGGATGAGCTGGAAGGTGCCGTTGAGCGAACATTCGATGGCCGTGCCGCAGAGCTCCGAATCGCCCTGCGACGCATGCGGATCGCCGACCGACAGGAGCGCGCCGGGCACGGCCACCGGATAGTAGGCCGACGCGCCCTTGCCGATGCGCCAGTTGTCGATGTTGCCGCCGGTATAGCTCGGCGGCACCGAGTTCACGTCGTCGGCCTCCTTGGGCGCCAGGCCCATGACGCCGAAATGCGGCCGCACCGGCACGCGCACGCCCTTGAGCACGTCCCAATGGCGCGTCGTCAGCGCATGGTCGACCGGCAGGCCGGGGTAGTCGATCGTCGCATGCTTCACGCCGAACGGATCTGTGACCTCCGGCCAGCGGAAGTTGTAGACCGCGCGCGCCCAGTTGCGTTCGCCGGTGGCGTCGAGCTCATAGATCGTCACGACCTCGCGCGTCTCGCCGGTCAGGAAATCGTTGTAGTGGAAGCCCCAGTTGGCGGCGGCGTTGCTGCCGAAGGCAAGGCCCCTGAACTCCGGATTGGCGCTGGGCCGCAGCGTCACGTCGACGATGCGCACTTCCAGGACATCGCCGGGCTCCGCGCCCTGCACCAGCACCGGACCCGTGCAGATATGGACGCCCAACCCCTTCCCGTCGCCCTCGCCAGCGCCGCGGCGCGCCACGCCTTTTTTGTCCGTAGTCCAGAGATAGACGCTCTCGGCGCCCGGATCGCCTTCGATCATGCGCTCGTGGTCGTCGCTCGCCTGGTGGGTCAGGGTCTCGATGGTGACGAAGTCGCCCGACTCGACGTCGAGCTGCGGCTTGAGGTTCTTGCTGAAATAGCCCCAATGAACCGTGTCGGCATTGGCCGGCAGATGATGATGATGCCGGGTCGCCGGCAAGACCCTTTTTGGCAACGCGAGACCACCGGCCGTCAGCGTCGCCACGCCGCCCTTTGCCGCAAACCGGCTGGCGAGAAAAGCGCGGCGCTCGCGCGCCATGTCTTCCACGAACTGGCGTTGATGCAGCTCGAATTCGCTGCAGCTCGGATCGTCACCCCGGCACATCGGCACCTCCCGCGATGTCAGCGCTTGGCCAAAAGATCGATCTCGACCATGGCGCCGCGCGCCAGGCCGGTGACGCCGATGCAGGTCCGCGCCGGACGGCGGTCCGGCCGGGAAGTAGCTGGCATAGACGGCGTTCATGCGCGGATAGTTGGTCTCGAAGTCGGTGATATAGACGCGCGCGCAGATCACGTGCTCGAGCCCGAGCTTCAGCCCGGCCAGCACGATCTTGAGGTTCTCCATCACCCGCTTCGTCTGGCCCTCGATGTCAGGCGGCAGCGGCCTGGCATCGTCGTCGGGCCAGGTCGGCATCTGGCCGGTGATGAAGCACCAGCCGTCGACCTCGACGGCATGACTGAAGGGTGCGACCGGCGTCGGCGCGCCGGAAGCCATGAAAAACAGCGGTGCGCTCATCGTTTCTACCCCGATCGTTGCCCGGAAAGAGCAAGACACATGCCACGAGCAGCGTGTGCTCAGCCTTCGTTTGTCGTGCTACGCGGCCGTATCGCCGCCATGCGCACGCGGCGCTGGCGGCCGATCTCCAGCAGCTCCTCGCGCTTGGCGGAATCGACACGGCCGTAGCGACCGCGCCAGTCGGGATCCTCCCAGGTGAACGGCGCGGTGATGGTGGTGCGCGGCCCGGTCGCGGAAGACAGCAGGTCCAGGGCCATCGCCACGACGGTGCGCTGGATGTCGCGGCGGTACGGCGGGCCGCAGGGGTTGCCGAGCGGAAAGTCGGTGAAGACGAAGCGCGGCACGCCGCAATGCTCGACGACGTCGCGCGCCGAGCCGATGATCACCGTCGGCAGGCCGTTGGCTTCGAGATGACGGGCGACCAAACTCACGGTTTGGTGGCAGACGGGTCAAAGCGGACAGAGGATGGCGGCGTCGGCGCCGTCGTCGCGCAGTCGCGACAACACCTGCGGCGCGTCGACCGTCAGCGTCTTGCGATGGCTGTACTCGGTCGGGATGCCATGGAAATGCGCGGCAAGGCCGGCGAAGACGCCCTCACCGGCCAGCTCCGTCGCGACCTCGATCGGCAGGTAGCTGCCACGGTCGCGCGTGTGCGTGGACTCCTTGTCCCAGGCGACATTGTCGGTGAAGGGACGCTCCGGCGGATCGGCGACGAGGCCCGACCAGACATTGCGGATGCCAGAGCCGTCGACGTTGCCGCGGTCGGGCGGGCTCGCCGTCGTCAGCAGGGCGATCTTCGCCTCGGCGAGCGGCTTTTGCAGGCGCGCGAAGGGCACGTCGGCGAAGGTCGCCCAGACATAGTCGCTCTCATAGCCGAGCGCTCGATAGTAGAGGCGCGTCCGCTCCATGTAGCGGACGGGCTGATCGACAGAAGTCGTGGCCACAAATGCGCTCCATGATCAGGCATGGACGGATGGTCATGTTAGCCCTTCGATGACCAACCGCAATTGCATCCAGCCGTTCTGCAGACCTGACCGGCCCTGCGTGACGCCGGCTGCGGCAATGGGGATAATGGGCTGATGTCCTTCGTGCACCCTCTGGTCGTGGGCTTCCTGGTCGCACTGGGCGTCGGCCTGCTGATCGGCATCGACCGCGAACGCAACAAGGGTGACGGCGCGACCCGCCATCCGGCGGGCCTGCGCACCTTCACCCTGGCTTCCCTGCTGGGCGCGACGGCGATGGCCGTCGGCGACGAGGGCCTGCTGGCGGCCGCGGCGCTGGGCATGGTGGCCTTCGCCGGCCTCTCCTACTGGCGGGCGCGCGACGGCGATCCCGGGCTGACCACCGAGACAGCCCTGGTGCTGACCACGCTGCTGGGCGGGTTGGCCATCAAGCACCCGGAGTTCGCCGCCGGCCTCGGTGTCGTGGTCGCCGTCCTGCTGGCCGCCCGTTCGGCCTTGCACCGCTTCGTGCGTTCGGTCCTGACCGACGACGAGCTGCGCGACCTCCTGGTCTTCGCCGCCGCCACGCTGGTCGTGCTGCCATTGCTGCCTGACAAGCCGATCGGCCCCTACGGCGCGCTCAACCTGCGCACGGTGTGGACCATCGTCATCCTGGTGATGGCCGTGAGCGCGCTGGGCTACGTCGCCGTCCGCCTGGTCGGCCCGCGCTACGGCCTGCCGCTGGCGGGCCTCGCTTCGGGCTTCGTCTCCAGCAGCGCCACCATCGGCGCCATGGGCACGCGGGTGAAGGAGGAGCCGGCATTGATGAAGCCCGCGGTCGCCGGCGCCGTGCTGTCGTCGGTCGCGACCGTCGTGCAGCTCGCCATCCTGATCGCCGCCACCAACCTGCCGACCCTGCAGGCGCTGTGGCTGCCGCTGATCCTGTCGGGCGCCGCCGCAATTCTCTATGGCGGCGCCTTCACCCTGTGGGCGCTGAAGCAGAAAACCCAGAAGCACGAAACGCAGGGCAACGCCTTCAGCCTGACGACGGCCCTCACCTTCGCCGCCATCCTGGCGGTGGTGCTGCTCGTCGCCGCCGCGGCCCAGGACCGGTTCGGCGAGGCGGGCGTCCTGATCGCCGCCGCTGCCGCAGGCTTCGCCGACACGCACTCGGCTGCCGTCTCCGTCGCCGCGTTGGTCAGCGACGGCCGGATCAAGCCGCCACAGACCATCATCCCGGTGCTGGCGGCCTTCACCACCAACACCGTGACGAAAATGATCTTCGCGGTGACCGCCGGCGGCCGCCTGTTCGCGCTCTACGTCATCCCCGGCCTGCTGCTGATGCTGGCAGCCGCCTGGGCCGGTGCCTTCATCGCCTGAGCGTCAGGACGGCTGGACCTCGATCTGCCGCGCGCGCTCGGACCGGCCCGCCGTCTTGGCAACCTGGAGCGTGAGCACGCCCTTGGAGAAGTTGGCCGAGATGCCGTTGCGGTCGGCATCGGACGGGAGCGTGAAAGCGCGCGTAAAACTGCCGTAGCTGCGCTCCGAATAATGGGTCTTCTCGTCGGTGCGCTCGACGTGCTTTTCGCCGGAAATGGTCAGCACATCGTCCTCGACAAGGACCTTCACGTCCCTCTGCTCGACGCCCGGCAATTCCACGGTGATGGTGTAGGTCTTGCCGTTCTCCTGCACCTCGACCTTGGGCGCGTGCTCGGCGTTGTGAAGCGCCCGCAGCTGTCCATTGCCGGCAGGCTCGAGGAAACCGAACGACCAGGCACGCACCATGCGATTGAAGAGCTGGTCGAATTCGCCGCCGAACGGCGTGAAAGCGCTGGGCGTCATGGCCTTGGGCACGTTCTCTGCCATCGCAGTCCTCCTGGGTGAATTCGAGTCGGATTTAGAACCCGGAGATGACAATGCAATCACAGACAGATTGGATGCCGCGACATTCACGCAATCTTCACGGCCAACGCCAGCAATGCTTCGTCGTCGCCGGGCCCGGCGACGATCGACAGGCCGAGCGGACAGCCGTGCATCGTCGCGATCGGCAGGCTCACCGCCGGCAGGCCGGCGTGGCCCGCGATCGACCCCAAGGTGAGCGCGGCGTCATAGAAGCGGCCTGCGGCCTCGTCGCGCAGGAAGCGCAGCGGCGCAATCGACGGCGCCGTCGGCAGCACGAGAAACGTTCCCGATGGCAACAGTTGCCGCAAGCGAACTGTCGTCTCGGCGCGCCAGGCGTTCCATCGCGTGCCGACGGCTGGATCGAGCGCACGCACGCTGTCGAAACGCGGCTGGATGGTCGGACCGAAGATCGGATCGCTGCTCAGGAAATCGCTGTGCTCGCGGATGATGTCGAGACCCTGGAGCGTCACGTACGCCTCGAGGAAGTCGGCAGGCCGGCCGGCGAAGACCTGCACTTCTTCGAGAACGCCCATCGACCTTGTCGCATCCTTCAGGACGGCCGCCGCCTCGGGCTCGGCCAGCGCAAAGGCGTCGGTGGCGAGCAGCAACCGGGCAGGCGATGGCGATGCCGACGGCGTTCCGAGCAGGCACTGTGCACCAAGCTGCAGACGGGCGGCGTCGCGGGCGAGCAGGCCGACCGTGTCGTAGCTCGGCGCGAAGCGGACGACGCCCTCCAGCGGGACGCGACCATGGCTGGGACGCCAGCCGAACAGGCCGCAGAAGCTCGCGGGAACGCGGACGGAGCCGCCGGTGTCGGTACCCAGGCCAAGATCGGCGAGGCCCGCTGCGACGGCGACGGCGGAACCGCTCGACGAGCCGCCGGGCAGGCGATCGGGCGCGCGCGGGTTTGTCGGCGTACCGTGATGGTCGTTCTCGCCTTCCAGGCTGAAAGCCAGCTCGTCGGTGATCGTCTTGCCGACCAGGGTCGCGCCGGCGCGCAGCAGGCAATCGACCGCCAGCGCCGACGTCGCCGCCGGCTTCTGCCGGCTCGCCCAGTGCGGATTGCCGCCGCCGGTCACGTATCCGGCGACATCCAAAAGGTCCTTGGCGACGAAGGTGAGGCCGTCGAGCGGGCCCGATGCCAGCGGCGCCAAGCGTGCCCGGGGACCGGGAACGAAGGCGCCGAAGTCATTCATGTTGGGATCGCACAACCTCATCCTGAGGAGGCGCGTAGCGCCGTCTCGAAGGATGGGCAACAGCACGGGCAGGTTGCCCACCCTTCGAGACGCCACGCTCCGCGTGGCTCCTCAGGGTGAGGTGTTGTTGTCGAGACAGAATTTGCATTAACGCAATGCGTCGACAATGGTATCGGTGGGCGCGGTCCAGCCGACGATGCCGCCCTGGGCGCGGATCATGGCCAGCGTCGCGGCCTTGAATTCGGGGAAGTAGCTCTCGGTCGCATCCTCGGCCAGCAGGCATTCGTAGCCGCGGTCGTTGGCCTCGCGCATGGTGGTCTGCACGCAGACCTCGGTGGTGACGCCGGCGAACACCAGATGACCGACGCCGTCGCGCTTCAGGATGTCGTCGAGGTGCGTGGCATAGAACGCGCCCTTGCCCGGCTTCACGATCACCGCCTCGCCCGGCCGGGCCGCCAGCTCGGGCACGAGATCGTTGCCCGGTTCGCCGTCGACCAGGATGCGGCCCATCGGGCCCTCGTCGCCGATGGTGAGCGTGCCGCGGCCGCGCGCACGCTTGGACGGCGGGCAATCCGAAAGATCGGGCTTGTGGCCTTCTCGGGTATGGATGATCGGCAGCCGCGCGGCGCGGAAGCCGTCGATCAGGCAGCGCACCGTGGGCACGATCCTGGCCAGCGGCCGCACGTCGTTACCCAGCACCGAGCCGAACCCGCCCTCCTCGACGAAGTCGCGCTGCATGTCGATGACGATCAGCGCCAGGCGGCCGGTGGGGAAGCTGTAGTCGTAGGGTTGGGCGGCGATGGTGGGCATAGGCTATTTGCCGCGCTGGAACGGCAGGGTCAAAGACGTCGGCGGCTCCAGGCGGCCGACGACGCCCGCCACCGCCAGCAATGCCAACAGGTAGGGCAACATCAGCAGCAACGCCGTGGGCACGTTGATGCCCATGGCCGGCAGCTGAAACTGCAGCGCCGTCGCGGCGCCGAACAGCAGGCAGGCGGCGACGGTGCGGCCGATGTTCCAGCCGCCGAAGATCACAGCGGCCAAGGCGAGATAGCCCGCGCCGTTGGTCATGTTCTCGGTGAAGGTGTGGATGTCGGCGATGGAGATGAAGGCGCCGGCAAAGCCCGCCATGAAGCCGGTGATCAGCACCGCCTTCCAGCGCGTCGCGGCGACCGGAATGCCGGCCTTGTCGGCGCTGCGCGGTTCGTCGCCGACGGCGCGCACCGCCAGCCCGAACGAGGTATGGTTCAGCATCGCCCAGATCAGCACGATCAGCGCCAGCCCGACATAGACGATGACCGACTGCTGGAAGAAGGCGGTGCCGGCGAACGGCAGGTCGCTCAGGCCCGGCACGGCGAGCTTGGGCAAACCGGGGATCTCCTCGCGCGACAGGCCGCCGAAGATGATGCGGTAGAGCAAGGTGGTGGCGCCGAGCGCCAGGATGTTGAAGCCGATGCCGACCACGAGCTGGTTGGCGCGCAGGTTGACGCTGAGCCAGGCCTGCACCGCCGACACCACGACGGATGCCAGGATGGCGCAGGCGACGCCGAGATAGGGATTGCCGGAAGCCCACGAGCCCAGGGCGCCGAAGAAAGCGGCCGTCAGCATCATGCCTTCGAGGCTGAGGTTCAGCACGCCGGCGCGCTCGGAAACAAGCTCGCCGCTCGCCGCCAGCATCAGCGGCATGGCGAGGCGCAGGGTCGAGGCGATGAAGACGGCGAGCATCTCTTCCATCAGCGGCCTCCCTGCAGCTTCTCGACCAGGATCACCGAGCCCGCGACGGCGATCACGATCAGGCCCTGGATCACCAAGGTCAGCGCCGCGGGAACGCCGGCCATGATCTCCATGGAGATGCCGCCCGAGCGCAGGAAGCCGAAGAACAGCGCGCCCGCCAGCACGCCCACCGTCGACCCGCGCGACAGCAGGCCGACGACAAGGCCATCGAAGCCGTAGCCCGAGGAGAAGCCGGTCTTGAGGTAATACTGCTCGCCCTGCAGCATGATCGCGCCGGCGAGGCCACCGAACGCGCCGGCCATGGCCAGCGCCACGACCAGCAGGATGCCGCCCGGCATGCCGGCGCGACGGGCTGCCAATTCGTTGAGGCCGATGGCGCGCAGACGCAGGCCGAAGGTCGAGCGCTGCAGGACGATCGCCGTGGCGACGGCCAGCAGCAGGCAGATCACCAGGCCGATATGCAGGGGCGATTCGGAATTGCCGGTCAGGCCGGGCAGCTTGACCGCATCCGCGATCGCCAAGGATTCCGGCAGCGTCGCCGATGAGGTCTGCGGCTGGCGCAGCAGCGCCGTCGACTGCACGCACCAATAGACCGACAGCAAGGCGACGAAGCCCAGCAGCAGGGTGCTGATCACCTCGTTGGTGCCAAAGCGCACCTTCATGAAGCCGGCAATGCCGCCCCAGAACGCGCCGGCCAGCGTGCCGCCCAGCAACGGGACGATCACCGCCAGCCCGAGCGGCAGGTTGGCGATCGGCGGCCACAGGCCGAGCGCCGTCGCGGCGATGCCGCCGACCGCGATCTGGCCCTCGCCGCCCACGTTGGTGAGGTTGGCGCGGAAGGCCAGGATGAAGCCCAGGCCAACCAGCGACAGCGCCACGGCGCGGTTGATCGAGGCGCCGATCGCGAAGGCCGAGCCGAAGGCGCCGTCCATGAACGCTTCGATCGCGTCGGGTACATCCTTGCCGCTCGCCGCGATCAACAGCAGGCCTGCGATCATCGAACCGAGAACCGCAATGAACGGCACGGCCATGCCGAGCAGGCGACGCCGATCGGGCAAGGAGAGCGCCTGCGCCGTCATGCGACTTGCCCTGACACGATTTGCCCCGACATGAGGGCGCCGATGGCGCCGCGTTCGCCCCTCTCGGCAGGCCGCTGGCCGACCAGCCGGCCGCGATAGAGCACGGCGACGCTGTCGGCGACGGCCAGAAGCTCGTCGAGCTCGCTCGAGATCAGGAGCACGCCGACACCGCGCCGTGCCGCGGCCCTGATCTGGCGATAGACCGCCTCGACGGCGCTGACATCGAGGCCACGCGTCGGCTGGGCGGCGACCAGCGCCACCAGCGGATCGAGCGTCAGCTCGCGCGCCAGCACCGCCTTCTGCTGATTGCCGCCTGAAAGGCCGGAAAAGGCGACCTCGGGGCTGGCGGCGCGCACGTCGAACGCGCGCATCTGCTTGTGCGCCGCCGCGTTCAGCGCACCGCGCTGCAGCAGGCCGAAGCGCGTGAAGCGGTCGAGCTTGTTCAAGAACATGTTCTCGGCGACCGACATGCCGGTGACGCAGGCCACGGCATGGCGGTCCTCCGGCACGATGCCGCCGCCTGCCGCCGTCACGGCCGCGGCGCCGGCATGGGTGAGGTCGGTGCCGCCGATATAGAAGTGGCCCTCGGTCGGCCGCAGCAGCCCGGCCAAAACCATGCCGAGCTCGCTCTGGCCGTTGCCCTCGACGCCCGCCAGCCCGACGATCTCGCCGGGGCGGATTTCCAGGGTGAAGTTGTCGAGCCGCACGGCGCCGTGGCGGTCGTGCACGGTGAGACCGTCGCAGACCAGGGCGAAGCCCTTCGGCCCATCGGACTCCTCGACGGCCGGCGCCTCGTCGGCCTCGGCGAGCGCCACGTCGAGTGGGCGCAACTCGCGGCCGACCATGGCATGGACCAGCGCGCCCATGTCGGCCTCCTTCATGCTCTCGTCGGCGACCAGCCGGCCGGTGCGCAGCACGGCGACGCGATCGGCGACCTTGGCGATCTCGGCGAGCTTGTGCGTCACCAGGATGACGGCACGGCCGGAATCGGCGACGCGGCGGCAGATGTCCAAAAGTGCGCCGATCTCGCCCGGCGGCAGCACGGCCGTCGGCTCGTCGAGCACCAAGAGCTTGGGATCGCGCATCAGGCATTTCACGATCTCGGCGCGCTGGCGCTCGCCGACCGAGAGCTCGCCGACCACGGCCTCGGGATCGAGGGTGAAGCCGAAGCTTTCGGCGATATCGCGGATGCGGGCGCCAAACTCGTGGCGCTTCAGCACACCCCTGACCTGGCCCAGCATCAGGTTCTCGACCACGGTCATGCGCGGCACCAGGCTGAAATGCTGGTGCACCATGGCGATGCCCTTCTCCAGCGCCTCGGCTGGGCTTACAGGCGCCCAGGCCGCACCGTCAAAGACCATGTCGCCCGCCGTCGGCTCGTAGACGCCGAAGATCAGGTTGCAGAGCGTCGACTTGCCGGCGCCGTTCTCGCCCAGCAGGCACTGCACGGAGCCGGCGCGCACGTCGAGGCTGACGCCCTCGAGCGCCTGCAAGCTGCCGAAGCGCTTGCCGAGGTCCTTGAGCGAAAGCAGCGACTGGGCTGGCTGTTTCATCGTACGCACGCTCTGTCATCCTGAGCGCAGCGAAGGATCTCATGCCGGTTGCAAGCGGCGATGAGGTCCTTCGCTGACGCTCAGGACGACGGAACTCAGGCGTCCAGCACCTTGATTTTGCCCGACAACAGATCCTTCTTGATCTCCTCGAGCTTGGCCTTCTGCTCGGGCGTGGCCTTGCAGATCACCATGTCGGAGGATTTCGGACCCATCGCCAGGCCGAACGGCTTGAACTCCGGCTTCCAGGTGCCGGCCGCCGCCTGCTCCATGGCGTACTCGACCTCGAAGCCGACGCCGGTGATCGAATAGGCGACATAGAGCGGGTCGGTGCCGCAGCGGTCGGTGTAGCTGCCGATGATGTGCGTGCCCTTCTCGCGCGCCGCCTGCTCCATGCCGCGCAGGCCGAGGTTGAGGATGTGGTAGTGGACGTCGGCGCCCTGGGCGATGGCGGCGAGCGTCGCCTCCTTGGCCTTGGCGACGTCGTCGAAGTCGCCGGTGTAGCTCTCGAAGTACTTGATGTTGGGATTGATGTACTTGGCGCCCTTGCCGAACTCGATGCCGGCGTTCTTGATCGCCGGGATTTCCAGGCCGCCGACATAGGACACGCCGCCGGTCTTGGACAGCATCGCCGCCGAGGCACCGGCAACGAAGGCGATCTCGGCCTGGCGCACGTCGTAGCCCGAGACGTTGTCGGGCTTCTTGGGATCGGCGTTGCCGCCGATGATGGCGAACTTCACCTTGGGGAAGCGCGGCGCGACCTTGAACACCGACGCCTGGGTCTGGCCGCCGATGCCGAGCACCAGCTCGTTCTTGCCGGCCAGCGTCACCAGGACCTGCTCCATGTCGCCGAACTTCACGTTCTCGATGAACTTCACCGCGACCTTGCCGCCGAGCTTCTTCTCGGCCGCCTTCATGCCGTCATAGCCCGATTCCATCCAGCCCTTGTCGGACTTCGAGCCCGGGATCAGCACGCCGACATTGAGCGGACTGCCTTGGGCGCGTGCGGGCGCTGCCAGGCCGCCCAGCATCACAAGGCCTGCAGCGCCGGCTGTCCCGGCCAGGAATCCACGGCGATCGAACTTGGTCATGGCGATGCTCCCCCGCTTGTTGACGTTTGACGTCGCCAAGGCAGAGGCAATCGGCGTGCCAACTGGCAGGGAACTTGCTACCGACGGGCCAACCACAAGACCTTTTGGGGGAGATCCATGGCCAACAAACTGCATCCTTTGAGCGCCCCGCGCGCCGGATTTGCCTGGGGCGCCAGTGCTCGCGAAATAGACATGGCGACGGCGCCGGCCAAGCCGGTGCCGCTCAGGATCGCGGCAGCGCCGCAGAACATCACGATCGACCTCAAGCGCACGGCCATGATCGTGATCGACATGCAGAACGACTTCTGCGCGAAAGGCGGCTGGGTCGACTATCTCGGCGCCGACTACACGCCCGACCGCAAACCCATCAAGCCATTGCAGAAGCTGCTGCCGGCGCTGCGCAAGGCCGGCATGCCGGTGATCTGGGTGAACTGGGGCAACCGGCCGGACCTCGCCAACATGCCGCCCAACCAGATCCATCTCTACAAGCCCGCGGGCACAGGCGTCGGGCTGGGCGACCCGCTGCCCGGCAACGGCGCGCCGGTACTGCAGAAGGACTCGTGGGCGGCCGCGGTCGTCGACGAGCTGGAGCAGGAGCCCAAGGACATCAAGGTCGACAAGTATCGCATCTCGGGCTTCTGGGACACGCCGCTCGATTCGATCCTGCGCAACCTCGGCACGCGCACGGTGCTGTTCTCCGGCGTCAACACCGACCAGTGCGTTCTGCATTCGCTGACCGACGCCAACTTCCTGGGCTATGGCTGCGTGCTGGTCGAGGATTGCTGCGCCACCACCTCGCCCGACTTCTGCACCGAGGCCACGGTGTGGAACGTCAAGAAGTGCTTCGGCTTCGTCACCGATTCAGGGAAGATATTGAAAGCCCTGAAGAAGTAACCAAGCGTTTGCGCCAACTCGTCCTGCTGCCCGGCTTCATGTGCGACAAGGACCTGTGGACCGACATGGTCCCGGGTCTCTCCAGCGCTGGCAACAATCCACTACGGCAACGTCTACGAGGATTCGACGCTCGAAGGCATGGCGCGGCGCGTGCTCGCCACCTCGCCCGAGCGCTTCGTGCTGGTCGGCTTCTCGATGGGCGGCTTCGTCTCCCGCGTGCTCGCCTTGATGGCGCCCGAGCGCGTCGCCGGCGTGGCCTTCGTCGCCTCTTCGGCCCGCGGCTACTCGGCCGAGGAGATCGAGCGGCGCAAGGCAGGCTACCGCCCAGGCGACCGGCCGCCGCGCGCGTCGGGCGAAGTCACGACCGCGCGCGGCCTCCATCCCGACCGCGAGAACGATCCCGTGCTGCTGGAGCGCCTGCGCGCCATGCAGCGCCGGCTGGGACGCGAGGTGCGGGCACGGCAGGCCGCACTGGTCCGCCGCGACGGCTACGCCGATCTCGAACGCATCGCCTGCCCGTCCCTGGTCGTGGCCTGCCGCCAGGACCGGCTGCGCAGCTTCGCCGAGAGCGAGCGCATGGCGCAGCACCTGCCCCATGCGCGCTTCGCCATCCTCGAAGATTGCGGCCACATGGCGCCGCTGGAACGGCCGCATGAGCTGACAGCGCTGCTGGCAAGCTGGATTGAGGAAGCGCGCCTCTAACGCATGAGGTAATTTGTCGGGTCCGTTGGCTTGAACCGGACGTGTCCCATGCCATGTCTGGACGAGGCATCCGACCATGAGCGAAGCACAATCACTGTTTGCAGTTCTGAAGCAATCGGCTGATGCCGATTGTGTCGCCGCGCTTGAACGATTTGTGCGCGATGCGCCCGATCGCCAGCTGGCGCGCATCAACGTGCTCGACTTTGCTCGCCACGAAAGGCTCGACGAAGAGCGGGCGATCGCGGCGTTCCTGCAGGCCGGCCAGATCGGCCTTTTGGACATGTCGTGGAACGTGCTCTGCCCGAGCTGCAGCGGTGTGCTCGACGCCAATACGTCGCTCAAGAGCGTTCGCTCAGAGGAGTATTACTGCGCCTTCTGCAATCTCAACAACGAGCCGACGCTCGACGACATGGTCGAGGTGAGCTTCACGGTGAATCCGCGCGTGCGGCGGATCGCGGCGCACAGTCCCGACCAGCTTCCGCTCTGGGAATATTACCGCCAGATCTTCTGGGGCCGCGGCGTCGACCTTCCCGAGGACGGCCTGGAGGCAGCGATGCAGCAGGTCACCCTCGACGCGGTCGAACTGCCGGCCGGCGAGAAGGCGTTCCTGTCGCTGCAACTGCCGGCCGCCTTTGTCATCGTGCTCGAGCCTGTGACCCACGCCGCGCAGTTCATCAACGTGACGGGTGAGGCGACCCAGGAGCGGCAGAACCTGACCCTGGTCTACAACAACCTGCGTGCCCCGGCGAGCGAGATGACCCTGCGGCCCGGACCGATCCGGCTGTCGCTGGAGAACCGCACGGCCGTGCGCGCGCTGCCCACCGTCTGGGTCGTCGACGACAAGTTCCTGGCCGCGGTGGGCAAGCGCCGGCCCTTCTTGACGGCCAAGCGGCTGCTGTCGAACCAGACGTTCCGCGACATCTATCGCACCGACACGCTCGACGTCGACCAGCGCCTCAAGATCACCAGCCTCACCTTCCTGTTCACCGACCTCAAGGGCTCGACCGAGCTCTACGAGCGGGTCGGCGACCTGGTGGCTTTCGACCTGGTGCGCGAGCACTTCCGCACCCTGAACGAGATCGTCGCGGCCGAAGGCGGCGCCGTGGTCAAGACCATCGGCGATGCGGTGATGGCGACCTTCCTCACGCCCGATCACGCGCTGGCCGCGGCGTTGCGCATGCGCGAAGCCATGCGCAAGCTGAACGAGACGCACGGCCGCGAGGACCTGCTGCTCAAGATCGGCATCCACGAGGGCCCCTGCCTGGCGGTGAACCTGAACGAGCGCCAGGACTATTTCGGCCAGACCGTGAACATCGCCTCGCGCGTGCAAGGTCTCGCCCAGACGCGCTCGATCCTGGCGACGAAGCCGGTGATCGACAATCCCAGGAGCGCCGAGGTGCTCGGCAACAACGGCCAGAAGCCACTGGCGCAGAGCCATCCCCTGCGCGGCGTTGCGGCCGAGATGGCGGTCTACGAAATCCCCTAGCACCTGTGCGCGGTGGACATCGGCGACGTCGAGCGCTTCGCCAGAGATGGCCAAGTGTGGCCATCGGAGGCTGGGGGAACACGAAGATCACCTACCGACCCCGCGCGATCGTCTGCCGCGGCCTACCCTCGTGGCCTGCGGCCGGAGTGGCTATTGCGTCACGTTGTAGACAACAACCGGCTGGCTGATGCCTTTCAGCGACAGATTGCCGATCTCCTCGAGAGACGTGGTGCCTTCGACCGCGGTGGCAACGCGCCGGCTCATCAGGATCTGCCCATCCTTGGCCTCGCCGCAAAGTCGCGCGGCGAGATTCGTTACCGTGCCGATCGCGGTATAGTCCATGCGCTCAGCAAAGCCGATCTCGCCCAGGGTGGCATAGCCTTGGGAAATGCCGATGCCAAAACCGATGTCCTGCCCATGGCAACGCCAGGCTTTGACCACTCCCGCTACTGCCTCGCGCATGGTCACGGCCATCTCGACCGCGCGCTTGGCCGGCTCGGGCGTCGGCAGCGGGTCATTGAAGAACACCATGATCCCGTCGCCGGCGTAGTGATTGAGCGTGCCCTCGAACCGCGCGATGATCGGCCCAAGCGCAGCGTGATAGTCGCGCAGCAACGCCATGACCTCTTCCGGCTCGGCGCGCTCGGCAAAGGCGGTGAAGCCGCGAATGTCACAGAACACGACGACAATCTCGCGGCGATGGCTTTTAAGGACGTCTTCGTTGCCCCCGGCGACGATCATTTCTGCGAGCTGCGGTGCCAGAAACCGGCGCAACCTTCTGGTCCGCTCGAGCTCGGCAACCTGCGCAGCGACACGGGTTTCGAGCTCGCGGTTCCAGCCTGCCACTTCCTCGGTCCGCTCGCGCAATGCGCCTAGCAGCCGGGCGTTTTCCATTGCGATCGCCGCTTGGGCCGCAAAGTTCTGCAATAGGGCAACCTGCTTGTAAGAGAACGGTCGAACTTCCTTGCGGTAGATCGTTAATGCGCCGAGAAGCGCACCGTCTTTGCGAAGCGCTACAACCAGAGCGCTACGGGCGCCTCCCAGATCGACGATGGCGCGGCGAAGCGGGTTACCCAACCGATAGGCCTCTTCGTCCATCTGATCGAGGTTTTGGATAAGGTCCTCGCCCGCCACAAGTCGCCAATGGGCGTCCCCTGGTCGGGGTTGATCGATCCCGCTCCTGAAGTAGTCGGCGAGCGCATTCGGCACATCCCGCTGCGCAGCACGTTCGAAGCGCTCCCCATCATACGTGGTCACGAACCCGAACGAGGCCTCGCAAAGCCGCAGCGCATGTTCGAGCATCGCCTCGAATACCGGGACGAGATCGCCAGGCGAGGAATTGATGATCTGCAACACCTCGGCGGTAGCCGCCTGCCGAGCCATTGCCTCATCGCGCTCGGCGTTGCTTTCAGCAAGCTCGCGCTGGAGGTCGACGATCACCTGCCGGGGATCTGCTATCTTATCGTCGTGCATGTGACTGTTCCTCGGCAATGTCTGCTCCAGGTCAATCTCTGACGAATCGCTCGACGTTCGCTGATGCTTGGAATCCGGCCGGAAGGAGACACGGCGGGGCGGGACTCCATGGGTTTTGACCTTATTCTAGGCGTCGTATCGATAGTGCCTCACCGCGCTTTCGTTCCAGCGGATGCCGGTGCCGGGACGATCGGGTATCATGAGATTGCCGTCCTCAAGCCTGAACGGCTCCTCCAGCAGCGGGTCGGCCCAGTCCTGCCATTCGAGCCAATGCGCCGTCTCGGTCACGCGCATGACGTGGGCGGCGACCTCCGGGTACAGGTGCGTCGACATCGGAATACCGGCCGCACCGGCGATAGCCGCAGCCCTGAGCCAGCCGGTGACGCCGCCGATGCGCATGAAGTCGGGCATCACGAGATCGCAGGCCTTGCGTTGCAGGGCCTTGTGCATCTCGCGCGGCCCATAGAAGTTCTCGCCGATCTGCAGCGGCGTTCTCAGTTCCCGCGCAAGCTGGGCGTAGCCGTCGATGTTGTCGTAGACGATCGGCTCCTCGATCCAGGCGAGCCCATGGCCGTCGATCAGGTGGCAGCGCTGCAGCGCCTCGGCGAACGTCAGGCCCTGGTTGAAGTCGATCATCAGGTTCATGTCGTTGCCGACGGCGCGGCGCACGGCGTCGAGGGTCGCAAGGTCGGCCGCGACGCTCTCGCGTCCCAGCCGCAGCTTCAGCCCTGTGAAGCCGCCCTCGTCGCGCAGTTCCAGCGCCTCCGCGGCGACGGCCTCCGGCTGCTGCAGCCACAGGCCGTTGCTGTTGTAGGCCTTCACCGACCCGACGGAGCCGCCGAGGAGCGCGCAGAGCGGCTGGCCTGCAGCCTGGGCCAGCGCATCCCACGCCGCCATGTCGAGGCCCGACGCCGCGATCATCGACAGGCCTTCATAACCCACGAAGTGCAGCGACTTGCGCGCCGCCTCGAACAGCTCCACCGGCGCCACCGGGCGACCCTTCAGCAAGCTGCCGAGATCGTCGAGGAGCGACACCAGGTAGCGCAGCGACTTCACGACATAGGGTTCGAGATAGGCGCGCCCGACGATGCCTTCCTCGGTCTGCAGATCGATCAGCACCAGCGGCCACTCGGTGATGGTGGCGATGCGGATGACGACCGGCCGCTTGAGTTTGAGCACGACAGGCCGCGCGGTGATGGACCGGAATGTCAGCATCGTCAGCCCCCTTTTCGGACGCGCATCCTGGGCCGCGGGCTGGCAATGTAAATTCACTATCCGGTATACATACCGGCCATGCCGCGTTCGTCGGACCAGACCCGCAAGCGCATCCTCGACGCCGCCTATCGGCTGTTCCGCCGCCGGGGTTACAGCCGCGTCAGCATGGACGAGATCGCCGCCGCGACGCGCGTCACCAAGCGCACGCTCTACTACCATTTCGAGAGCAAGGACCAGCTGCTCGCCCATGTGCTGCAGGCGCAGCATCAGCTCGCGTTGGCCGCCTTCAAGACCTTCGGCGACCGGCTGTCGGGTTCGCCTGAGGCCATCATCGACGGCCTGTTCCGCGAGCTCGCCGCGTGGGCCGACCGGCCGCGCTGGGCGGGCTCGGGCTTCACCCGCCTGGTCATCGAGCTCGCCGACCTGCCCGGCCATCCGGCGCGACTGATCGCGCGCCGCCACAAGGCGATGCTCGAAGCGCACCTCGCCGAGCTTCTGTCACGGTCCGGAGCCGAACCGGCGGCCGAGATCGCCCGCGAGGTCTGGCTGCTGTCGGAGGGCGCGATCTCCCTCATGCTGGTCCACGGCGATCGTGGCTATGCCGTCGCGGCGGCGCGGGCAGCGCAGACGCTTCTCCATCGCTCGCCGAAACGCCCTGGTCGACGTCAGGCGTTGTCCCGGAAGTCGCCCTAGCCTATCGTTGCCCGTGCCTTCCTCGCGCGACAACTGATGACCTCACCTTCTCGCGCTCCCGATTCCGCCGACCGCATCTACTTTACCCTCGTCGCTCTCATGGGCGGCGTGCTGCTGATCTACTTCGCCTCGGTGCCGCTGCTCGGGCTGAACGTCGCCTTCCACTTCTATCTGATGCTGTGGATCACCATGGCGTCGGCCTTCAACGTCGCCTCGGGCTTCGCCGGCTACATGCCGTTCGGCTATGTGGCGTTCTACGGCATCGGCGCCTTCACGACGGCGATTCTGGTCAAGAAGGCGGCCTTCCCGCTGTTCCTGGCGCTGCCACTGTCGGGGGTCGCCGGCATCGTGCTGGCGCTGCTGTTCGCGCCGACGCTGCGTCTGTCCGGCATCTACTTCGGCATCGTCAGCCTGGCGCTGGCCGGCATCTGCCGGCTGGTGATCACCAACATGCCGGAGCAGATCACCGGCGGCAGCTTCGGCCTGCAGCTCGGCAGCCGCGCCCATCCGGTGCAGAGCTTCTACGTCATGATGGCCGTCATGGTGCTGGCCCTGGCCACCATCCTGTGGCTGTCGCGCTCGCGGCTCGGCAAGGCGCTGCGCGCCACCCGCGACGACGCCGACGCTGCCGAGATGATGGGCGTCAACGTGCCGATCGTGCGCCTCTACGGCTGGCTGATCGCGGCGTTCTTCCCGGCGGTCTGCGGCGGCGTCGAAGCCTGGTACACCAACGTCGTCGACACCGAGACCGCCTTCAACACCCTGATCACCGCCAAGACGGTTATCTACGCCGTCGCCGGCGGGCTCGGCACCGTCACCGGCCCGGTCCTCGGCGCCGTGGCCATGGTCTGGCTCGACGAGCTGATCTGGCGGCAGTTCCCGCTGCTCAACCTGCTGATCCTGGGGCTCGCCACCATCATCCTGGTGCTGTTCCTGCCGCGCGGCATCGTTGGCACCCTTTTACGCAAGAAGCCGCAATGGCGGCGCTACATCCCCTAGGAGCGCCATGGAACTCCTGATCCTGAACGGCCTGGTGAACGGACTGATCGTCGGCGGCATCTACGCCCTGGTCGGCGTCAGCCTCACCCTGCTCTACGGCGTGCTGCGGGTCGTCAATTTCGCGCACGGCGAGTTCGTGATCGCGGGCTCGTTCCTGGCCTTCGTGCTGTTCTCGGGCTTCGGCATGCCGCCGCTGCTCGCCGTGCCGATCGCTGCCGTCGCCTTCTTCGCCGCGGGCTGGGGCCTCTACTACGTGCTGATCCCGCGCCTGGCGCGCAGCGACGATCCCGAGCTGATGTCGTTTCTGATGTTCTATGGCGTGTCGATCGCCGCGGCCGCCCTGATGCTGCTGCTGTTCGAGGCCAATTCGCGGACGATCGACTACACCTTCACGCCGGTCTCCATGCAGGTCGGGCCGATCTATGTCTCGACGGCGCGGCTGGTGGCGCTCGCCATCACCGTCGTGATCTCGATCGCCCTCGCCCTGTTCCTGTTCAAGACCCTGCCGGGCAAGGCGCTGCGCGCGGCCATCATGAATCCCGAGGCCATCATGATCATGGGCGTCGACATCGTGCGCCTGTCGGCCTTCGCCTTCGCGCTGGCCTCGGCGCTGGCCGGCGTCACCGGCGTGCTGATCGCCCTGGTATTCCCGGCCTTCAACGCCTTCTCCGGCGCCGAATACACCATCATCGCCTTCATCGTCGTGGTGCTGGGCGGGCTCGGCAATCCCGTGGGCGCGCTGCTGGCCGGCGTGCTCTTCGGGCTGGCCGAGCAGATGGCGACGGTGTTCCTGCCGCAGGCCATGGCGCAGATCGTGGGCTTCCTGATCCTGGTCGGCACGATCTTCTTCCGGCCTTCCGGCATCCTCGGCGTCCGGTTCAAGCGATGACCGTCGCCATCGAAACGCGTGGCCTCACCAAGCGCTTCGGCGGCCTGGTCGCGGTCGACAAGGTCGACCTCAGGGCCGCCGCCGGCGAGACGCTGGGCATCATCGGCGTCAACGGCGCCGGCAAGACCACGCTGATGAACTGCATCTGCGGCCTCTACCGGCCCGACGACGGCGATGTCTTCGTCGCCGGCGACCGTGTCACCGGCCAGCCGCCACACGTCATCGCCCATCACGGCATCGGCCGGACCTTCCAGGTGCCGCGGGTGTTCCGCAAGATGTCGCTGATCGACAATCTCCTGGTGCCCGTGCTCGACCGCAAGGCCAGCGATGCCGAGCTGATCGAGCAAGCCGAGGCCATGCTGGAGCGCATGCAGCTGATAGCCCTGCGCCACAACCACGCCGAGGAATTGTCCGGCGGCCAGCAGAAGCTCCTGGAGATGGCGCGCATGCTGATGCCCGACCCGCCGATCGTCATGCTCGACGAGCCGTTCGCCGGCGTCCATCCGGTCCTGTGCAAGTTCATGATCGACCGCATCGAGGAGACGGCGCGCGCCGGCAAGGCCGTGCTGCTGATCAGCCACGACCTCACCTCGATCTACCGGCTGTCGTCGCGCGTCATCGCGCTGAACCAGGGCCGCATCATCGCCGAGGGCGGCGTCGACGACATCCGCGGCAACCCCGCCGTCATCGAAGCCTATCTGGGGACGTGACGATGGCCGATGCCGTGCTCGAGCTCGATCGCGTCGACGTCGCCTATCACGGCGACATCCGCATCCTGCGCGGCCTGTCGTTGAAGGTGAGACCGGGCGTGATCACCGGCGTGATCGGGCCCAACGGCGCCGGCAAATCGACGGCTCTCAAGGCGCTCTACGGACTCCTGAAGCCGGTCGCCGGCGACATCCTGATCGACGGCCGCAAGGTGACCGGCCTGCCGCCCTGGAAGTTCATCGACAACGGCATCGCGCTGGTGCCGCAGCAGCGCAGCCTGTTCAACGAGCTCTCGGTCGAGGACAATCTCAGGCTCGCCTGCTGGTCGTTCCGCCGCGACCGCGCGCGCGTCGAAGAGGCGCTGGAGCGGGCCTATGCGCAGTTCCCGATGCTGCGCGACAAGCGCCGGGACTTCGCGGGCTCAATGAGCGGCGGGCAGCAGCGCTTCCTCGAGCTCGGCCGGGCGCTGGCACTGCGGCCACGCGTGCTGTTGCTCGACGAGCCGACGGCCATGATCGCGCCGCGCGTCAGCGCGGAGATCTACGAGTTCATCCATGGCCTGCCGGGCCAGGGCATCACCGTGCTGCTGGTCGACCAGAACGTGCGCCAGTGCGTGCGCATCTCCGACCATATCTACGTGCTCGACCTCGGCCAGAACAAGGTCGATGGCTCGGCCCGCGCCTTCCAGGAAGACGCCGGCCTGCGCGACCTGATCGCCGAGTGGGTGGATTACCGCATCGACGCGTGACCGCCCGGTCGGCGGTTGCTAGGCTTTGGCCGATAAAAGGGAGGAAACAATGACGTTCAAGCTGCCCCGGAGAACCCTGATCGTCACCGCTGCCGGCGCCCTGGCGACCAGCGGCGCGCGCGCCCAGGACGCCAAGCCGATCCGCATCGGCATGACGGTGTCGTCCACCGGCACCTTCGCGCTGGCCGCGCAATCGGGATTGCGCGGCGCGGAGATCTGGGTCGACGACGTCAACAGCCGTGGCGGCATCCCGATCGGCGGCGCCAAGCGCAAGGTCGAGCTGGTCAAGCTCGACGACCGCAGCGACAAGACGGTGATCCCCAAGGTCTACGAGACGCTGATCAAGGACGAGAAGGTCGATCTCTGCTTCGGCCCGTTCGGCTCGACGCTCACGGCGGCGGCGGTCAACGCGACCGAGACCAACAACAAGTTCATGGTGATCTGGTCGGCCTCGGCCAATTCGATCTACCAGCAGGGCTACAAGTACGTCGTGTCGGCGACGCAGCAGGCCGGCACCCTGCTCGGCAAGCCGGGCGTGAAGTTCTTCAACACGCTCGGCGTCAAGAAGATCGCCTTCGCCTATCTCGACGAGCCCTTCCCCGCGGCGCTGACCAACGGCGCGGTCGAGGAGGCCAAGAAGCTCGGCATGGACGTCACCATGAACGAGAAGTTCGCCAAGGGGACCAAGGACTTCAACATCCTGATCCAGAAGGCCAAGGCGACCGGCGCCGACGTCTTCATGCCGACCGCCTACGAAGGCGACCAGATGACGATCGCGCGCCAGCTGCGCGAGATGAACGTCGACTTCAAGGGCGTCTATTTCGTCTACGCCTCGCAGCCGCAGTTCCTCGCCATCGGCAAGGACGCGCTTTACCACTTCAGCCAGACCCTGCTGAACGAGCGCATCAACTGGAAGGTCACCGGCGGGCTGAACCGCGCGCAGATGATGGAGCGCTATGCCAAGCTCTTCCCCAACGCGCAGTATCCCGCCGACTTCCAGACGGCGCTGGCCTACGGCGCGGGCGCGGTGCTGGAGCAGATCCTCCAGGAAGCCCAGTCGCTCGATGCCGCCAAGCTCAAGGAGGCCGCACTCAAGCTCAACAACAAGATCGTCACCGTCACCGGGCCGTACGAGATCGATGACACCGGCAAGCAGTACAAGAACGAGTTCGCGGTGATGCAGAACACGCCCGGCGGCGTCGAGGTCGTCTATCCGGCCGAGATCGCCACGGCGAAGGCGGTCTATCCGGTGCCGGCATACAAGGATCGCAAATAGCGTTCGGGAGCGGCAGCGCCAGCCGTCTCAAGACGGCCGACGCCGCCGCGACCAGCGCGACAGCCACACCGAGCCGCCGAACAGGAACGCCACGCCGAAGGCGGCGGCCGATGGCAGCCAGAAGTCGAGGAACGTCGCGATAGAGGCGCGGATCGGATGGGCCGGATCGTAGATGACGGTCACGCGATCGCCCTCGACCAGCGACGTCTCGCTGCCGCCGCGCCCGTGGAATTCGATCTCGCGGCCCTCGTTCGTGGTGAAGCGCACGACCGGCGCATAGGACGACCGCTCGACCTGGCGCCGCCCCTCGCTGCCGTCGGGCCGGGTCACCGTCTCATCCTCGGTGCGTGAGGTCCTGCGGACCTCGAGCACCGTGCCCTCGGCACGCAGGCCGTCGGTATAGAGGCCGACGGCATTCCACAGGGCAAGGATCCCGAGCACCGTCGCTGCCACGGCGATCACGGCGAAGGCGCCTTCGCCCAGCACGGCGAGCTCGACTCCGTGCGCAAGGCCCCAGGCAATGCCGCCGAAGAGCAACCAGAGGGACGCGAACACCAGGACGAAGATCGACGAGAACCACAGCCGCTCGAACGTATCGATGCGGAAGTCCTCGGGATCGTCGGGCATGTAGAGAACGGTGACCCGGTCGCCGACCGCGAAGTCGGGAGCGCCGCTGCCGAGGTCCTTGACCTCCTGCATCTCGCCGCTGGCCAGGCGAAAGCGCAGCACGGGCGCATACATGTCGCCTTCGCGGCGGATTTCGACCACCTCGCCGTCGGCTCGTTCGGCATGGAGCACATGCCGCAGGCTGCCCCAACCGAGCGCCAGGCCGCCGGCCAGGAACATGCCGCCGATGCCCAGGATGACCCAGGAGATCCGCCGCCAGCTTCGGTCGAGGGCCATGCTTCGACTCTAGCGCACCATCTCACTCTGAGGAGCGTCGCGAAGCGACGCGTCTCGAAGGGTGAGGTAGTGGTGCTGCTGCTGTGGCTCCATCCGTCCTCAAGCGGGGCGTTGGCGCAAGGCGTCGACGATGGTCACGAGCCGCTGGCCTTGCGGCGTCGCGGGATCGAGGAGTTGCCCGCGCGGCGTCGTCTCGGCGAGCCGGCTGAGCTCCATCAGGGCGCGCACGTGCTGGCGACGCGTCAGACGGTGCTGGCTCGACCGGTGGCGGAAGAACAGCCGGAACATCTGGCCCTCGCCCAAAAGACTGCTCAGCTCCGTCGCCGTCACGTAGATCAGGAAGCAGGTGAAGATCCAGATCTGGACGGCCACGAAACGATGCCAGGTGAAGTCGTGCATGGCCGCGTCGAATGCTGCGCTGAAACCGCCGTGGTCGATGGCGAGGTGGATGAAGCGCTCCACCAGGCGCACCACCAGCACGACCAGGGTATAAAAGAGCGCCTTGTAGAGGATGGGCTGGATCAACGGCGCACCGCGAAAGCGATCGATCAGCCTGATGTTGTTGGCCACCAGCACGGCCTTGCCCACGATCAGCGCCGTGGTGGTGGCGAGCAGGAAACTCGACAGCTTGAACCAGTAGTCGTGAACCAGCAGGTTGGTGGTGAAGACGATGATGTTGAACGAGATGAGGAAGAAGAGCGTGGGCGGCAGCATGTGTCGAAAGACATGGACGAAGCGGCGGCCGACCCGCCCCGGAATGGCCGCCGCGTTCACATCCGTCCCCCGTCGACCACGAAGTTCTGCGCCGTCACCAGCCGGCTGTCGTCCGCGGCGAGCCACAGCACCATGCGGGCGATGTCGGGCGGATAGACCTTCTCCTTGAGGCACTGCGCCTTCATCAGGTCGACCTCGGCCTCGGGCGTCAGCCAGAGATCGATCTGCCGCTGCGTCATGATCCAGCCCGGCGTGATGATGTTGAGCCGGATCTTGTCGGGCCCGAGGTCGCGCGCCAGGCCGCGCGTCATGCCGACCACCGCGGCCTTTGCCCCCTCGTAGACCGAGAGCTGGGGCGCCATGGCGTGGTAGCTCACCGAGCTGAAGTTGATGATCGAGCCCCCGCCCGCCTTCTTCATGCCGGGCAGAACGGACTGGATGGCGAAGTAGTGGTGACGCAGGTTTACGTTCATGCGCTCATCCCAGAAGGCTTCAGTGACCTCGTCGATCGTGTGCCGGTCGTCGCGCGCCGCATTGTTCACGAGCACCGTGAAGTCGCCGAGCCGCCCGGCCAGTGCCGCAATCGCCTTCTGGTAGGCCGCGGTGTCGCGCACGTCGCACTTGGCGAAGGCGGGCTCGGGATGCCCGGCCGCCGCGAGCTTCTTGACCAGCGCTATGGACGGCGCCTCGTCGATGTCGACGAAGGCCACCTTGGCGCCCTGCTCGGCGAAGTGCTCGACGATCGACGCGCCGATGCCCGAGCCGCCACCCGACACGAACACCGGACGATCCTTCAGGCTGGGATAGGAAGCGAAAGGAGGCATGGGACCCTCACGGGGTTGAAACGCGGAAAGCGACCTCGCCGGAAAGCGTAGCACCCGGCGCGAGCCGGGCCTCGGCAACCTTGCCGTTGGCGTGGCTCACGGGCTCGACACAGAAGTATGGACGGTTCTCCGGGGTGTAGACCACGGCGTGGCCGAACGCTGGCGCGGCCTGCAGCTCGAGCCTGAGGCCACGTCCCGGCCAGGTGATGACAGCCCGTCCATCCCAATCCTCGAAGCAGTTGTCGAGACCGGGCTCGACCGGACGCGACCTCGCATAGTCCCACTCGGCCGGCACGGCGACGCGCTTGGTCGGCAGCACCTCCTCGTCGCCGAGCCACACGGCGGCCGCGCGGAAGGCAAGCTCGCTGTCGGCGTCGCGGGTGAAGAAAGGATGCAGGCCAAGCCCGGCCGGTGCCGCCCGGCTCTCGAGATTCTCGATCGCCATACGAACAGTCAGTCCGCCATCGTCGAGACGGAACGACAGCTGTGCCCGATAGCGGAACGGCCAGCCCTTCTTCCCGTCATGCTCATGGACAAGCTCTGTGCTCTGCCCGTCGTGGCGCACCACGTCCCACGCGCGCGCCCAGCCCTCGCCGTGCATGGCATGGCGCACGCCCGGCCAGTTCGGCTCGAGCTTGAACGCCTGGCCGTCGAAAACGAGACGCCCATTTGCAATGCGATTGGAGAACGGCACCAGCGGATAGCAGGCCGCTTCGTTGCCGCGGCCGGACGCCATCGCCTCGACCGTCATCGGTCGCAGCAGATCGGCGTCATCGTGGCGGAACCGCGCGATCGATCCGCCGGCCTGCGGCGCAAGCTCGACCGCGAGGCGGCCGGCACGAAGGGACAAAGAGGTCATGGCGTTGCCTCTAACGCCATCCGGGCGGGCAATCCACCCTGGCGTACTTTTTGCTGCTTATCCCTACATCCGCCCCTGGTGCGGTGATAGGGTTTCATCATCGACAACACATTTGGGGGACATGACATGAGCAGTGACCTGATTCACAAATGGGAGCTGAGCCGGCGTCGTGTCCTCGCCGGTGCCGCCGGCCTCGGAGCAGCTGGATTGTCCGGCGGCGCCTTCGGCCAGCAGGGCGGCCAGAGCAGCGGACCTTGGAGCATGCCGCCCAAGAGCAAGGTCGACCGCGTCAACTTCGTGGTCTGGACCTACGGCGACATCTACACGCGCATCGCCAAGCAGTTCGAAGCCGACTGGGGTGTGAAGGTCAATTCGACCATCTCCTCGTTCAACGATCATCCGACCAAGCTCACAACCATGTTCGCGGCGGGCGAGAAGATCGACGTCTCGCAGTCCTCGCCCTTCTCCTTCCCGAACTTCGTGAGCCAGGGCCTGGTCGAGCCGATCGACGGCCTCCCGGGCGCGGCCGACTACATCAAGGACTTCACGCCCTTCACCAAGCAGGTGGCGACGGTCGGCGGCAAGACCATGGGCCTGCCCTACTTCTCCGCCGTGTGGGTGTGGAACTACTACGCCGACATGCTGGAGAAGCTGAAGATCGACAAGCCGTTTGCGACCTACGAGGAGTTCATCGAGCACTGCGTGAAAGCCAAGAAGGACGGCGTGTCGCGCTATCCCGTGCTGTGGGTCGCGGGCGTCGGCCTCGAGCAGCTGCCGGGCACCTGGTACCAGATGACCTGGAACAAGGGCGGCACCTTCTTCGACAAGCAGGGCAACCATCAGCTCGGGGCGGGCTCGATCGCGCGCGAGACGCTGAAATGGTGGGCCAACACCTTCGAGAAAGGTCTCGACATCGCCGATCCCGAATCGCTGAAGGTCCAGTTCACGACCTCGGCCAAGGCGTTCGGCGCCGGCAAGAACCTCTATCGCGGGCCCAACCATCACTATGGCCTGAACGTCGTCAACGATCCGGCGCAGTCGCCGATCGCCGGCAAGGTCAAGGTCCTGGGCTCACCGGGCGAAGGCAAGACGATCGGCGTCACCCACGTCTATTTCCTGTCGACGGCAACGCGCGACAAGGAATGGGGCTGGAAGCTGCTGCAGTATCTCGGCGGCAAGACCAAGGACGGCAACTACACGCAGGCCGTAAGCCTCGCCAAGGACGCCATGCTGGGCTCGGGCTACACCTCGGTGATGAACAGCGATGCGGTGAAGCAGGGCTGGGCGCCATGGGGCGACGTGCCGGAGATCCTCAAGATCTGGGACAAGGCGGCCTATATCGGCGAGGTCTGCTCGTCGGTCTATCAGCCCTGGCACTTCCCATGGACCGACCAGCTCAACATCGAGGTCCAGAAAACCCTGACCGGGCAGATCACGGCCGACCAGTGCTGCGACAACCTGATCAAGGGCATCGCCGACGCCAAGCGCAAGGTCTGACGCCCTGACCACGCAAGTCCAGGAAATCGCCGTGAACCGGGTGCGCCTGCCCTGGTTCCGGCGCGAGATGTCGGCCGGGCGCTTCGCGCTCGTCATGAACCTGCCGACGCTGCTCTGCCTCGGCCTGGTGCTGGCCTATCCGGTGGCCTACGCCGCCTACCTGTCGGTCCATCGCGTCGGGCTGGCGCAGCTGCGGCGCGGCGAGTTCGCCTTCACCGGCTGGGAGAATTACGGCCGCGTCCTGGAAGACCCGCTGTTCTGGGTCGCCATCAAGAACACGCTGATCTTCACCGTCATCACCGTCGGTAGTGAGATCGTGCTGGCGGTGGCGATTGCGCTGCTGATCAACCAGGTCGGCATCTGGACCTCGCGCATCACGCGGTTCCTGATCCTGCTGCCCTACGCCATCCCGCCGATCTGCAACGGTCTGATCTGGTCGTTCCTCTACAGCTTCCAGTTCGGGTTCCTCAATCGCATCCTGTTCTCGCTGGGCCTGATCAGCGATCCGGTGAACTGGGCCGGCAATCCCGACACCGCGCTCTATGCCGTCACCGTGCCCTACATCTGGCGCACGCTGCCCTTCGCCATCATCCTGGTGCACGCAGCACTTCAGGGCATCCCGCGCGAGCTCTACGAGCAGGCGGCGATCGACGGCGCCAACGCCTGGCATCGCTTCACCAAGATCACCTGGCCGATGCTGCAGCAGATCATCGCCATCATCCTGATCCTGCGCACGGCCTTCGCCTTCGCCGTGTTCGAGGAGATCCTGGCCATCACCCAGGGCGGGCCGGGCGACGCCACCTGGGTGGCCGCCTGGTACAGCTACAAGATCACCTTCGCGCCACCCAACAACTTCGGCATGGGCTCGGCCTCGGCCTTCATCCTCACCCTGATGATTGCCGCGATCGCCCTGGTCTACCTGCGCCTGATCTATCGAAGGGTGACGCTCTGATGTTCAAGACGACACCCACGGTCAAGCTGCTGCTGCACCTCGCCAACCTGATGGTGATCTTCTTCATCCTGCTGCCGGTCGTGGCGGTGTTCATCGGCAGCATCCAGTCGGAGAAGGCCCTGCAGGCCGACACGCGCCGCCTGCTGCCGCTCGAGTTCACCCTCGACAACTTCACCGTCATCCTGACCAAGGGCGAGCAGAAGGGCCGCATCTTCGAGCAGGTCACGTACCTGCCCGACAACATCAAGAACTTCTATGTCGCCTTCGCCAATTCGACGATCGTGGCGATCTCGGTGACGGTGCTGACCCTGCTGTTCGGCTCGCTGTCGGCCTATACGCTGGCCCGCCTGCGCTACCGATGGACGCTGTTCCTGCTGCAGGCCAACATCGTGGCGCGCTTCGTGCCGGTGATCGTGCTGATGATCCCGTTGTACGTCGTGATGCGCTCGATCGGGCAGCTCAATTCACTGACCGGCGTCATCATCGCCGAGACCGGCTTCCTGCTGCCCTATGCCATCCTGATCCTGGCGCCCTACTTCGACACCATCCCGGGCGAGCTCGAGGAGGCCGCCCGCATCGACGGCTGCACGCGCTTCTCCGCGTTCGTGCGCATCGTCCTGCCGCTCGCCACGCCGGCGCTGGCGGCCTGCGGCGTCATCATGTTCATCATCTCCTGGCACGAGCTCCTGATCCCGCTGATCCTGAACGCCCGTCCCAACTTCATGACGCTGCCCGTGGTGATCGCGAGCCTGGTCGGCGACGTCCACGTCTTCTTCAATCTGATGATGGCGATCTGCCTGCTGGCGCTGGCGCCAACCGTGGTCCTGGTGGCGCTCCTGCAGAAGTACATCGTCGAGGGCCTGTCGGCGGGAGCCGTGAAGGGCTAGTTCATGCTCTTCCGGACCGCGCGCGTCCCCGCGCGCCTCATGAGCGCGCGGGGACGCGCGCGGTCCGGAAGACATGAGCCCGCACTGCGACAGGAGCGCCATGGCGATGCGCCGCCGGCCTGCCTATGATCGCGCCGTCTTCGCTCCCGCTTGAAAGAGGAAACGCCGTCATGAACTCGTCCAACATGCTGAAAAAGCGCCTCAAAGAGGGCAAGGCCTGCGTCAACGCATGGCTCGCCATCCCCAGCGGCTTCTCGGCCGAGACCATGGCGCAATGCGGCTGGGACAGCGTGACCGTCGACATGCAGCACGGCGTGCAGGACTACCATTCGATGGTCGCCTGCTTCCAGGCGATGGACAAGCATCCGGTGACGCCGCTGGTGCGCGTGCCGTGGAACGAGCCCGGCATCATCGGCAAGGTTCTGGACGGCGGCGCCTGGGGCGTGATCTGCCCGATGGTGAACAACGTCGCCGAAGCCAAGGCGCTGGTCTCCTATGCGCTCTATCCGCCCAAGGGCAAGCGCAGCAACGGCCCGATCCGTGCCGGCGCCTACGGCTCGGCCACGCCCTATCAGGCGACGGCCAACGACGAAGTGCTGATCATCCCGATGATCGAGACCCAGGAGGCGATCGACAACATCGACGCCATCTGCGAGGTGCCGGGCATCAGCGGCATCTATGTCGGCCCAAGCGATCTCGGCCTGTCGCTCGGCCTGGTGCCCAAGCTCGACCGCGAGGAGCCGCAGGTCCTGAAAATCTACGAGAAGCTCACGACCGCCACCAAGAAGCGCGGCCTGTTCGCCGGCATCCACAACGGCACGGCGAGCTACGCCGCCCGGGCAATCGGCATGGGCTTCCACTTCGTGACCATCGCCAACAACTCAGGCCTGATGGCAATGGCCGCGCGCACTGCCGTGGCGCAGACCCGCAAGGAAGCGGGCGCCATCGCCGACAAGTAACGGCGTGCGGCTTAGCAACGCCACGCTGCCCGACGGCAGCAAGCACGACATCGAGGTTCTGGGAGGGCGGATCGCCGCCCTCCTCCCCGCCTCCCAGGGCGGCGACCTCGATCTCGGCGGCGCACTGGTCCTGCCGCCGCTGGTCGACGGCCACATCCATCTCGACAAGACTCTGCTCGGCCTGCCCTGGACTCCCAACCGAGCTGCAGGCAATCGCGTCGCCGACCGCATCGAGGCCGAGCGCAAGATACGAGCGGCGCGCACCGTTCCCGAATCGGAGACCGGCGCCAATCTGGTGCGCCAGGTCATGGCCAGCGGCACGCTGCACATGCGCAGCCACGTCGACATCGACAACCAGCTCGGCCTGAAGAATCTCCACGAGATCCTCAAGGTCCGCGAGCGTTTCCGCGACCTCGTCACCATCCAGATCGTCGCCTTCCCGCAAAGCGGCATCCTGCGCTCGCCGGGCACGGCCGGCCTGCTCGACGCCGCCATCGCCGACGGGCGCAGACCTTTTAGGCGGCCTCGACCCGGTGGGCATCGATGGCGACCTCGACGGTCATCTCGATCCGATCTTCGCCATTGCAGAGCGGCGCGGTGTCGGCATCGACATCCATCTGCACGACGGCGGCGAGAGCGGCATTGCCCAGATCCGCGCCATCGCCGAACGCACCCGCGCAGCCGGCCTGCAGGGCAAGGTCGCGGTGAGCCATGCCTTCGCGCTGGGCTCGGTACCTATCGAGCTGGCCGAACGAACCGGCGATCTTTTGGCTGAGACCGGCGTCGCCATCATGAGCCACGGTCCAGGCGGCGCTACCATCCCGCCGATAAAACTCCTGCGCGAGCATGGCGTCCGGGTGTTCGGCGGCTCCGACAACATCCGCGATGCCTGGTCGCCCTTCGGCAACGGCGACATGCTGGAACGCGCCATGATGATCGGCTATCGCGCCAACTTCCGGCACGACGCGGAGCTGGTGCTGGCCTTCGACATGGTGTCCAGAACGGCGGCGGATGTCCTGGGCATCGCGGACTACGGCATCGTTGCCGGAGGCCCGGCTGACTTCGTGGTGGTCGAAGCGGGCTCGCTCGCCGAGGCGGTGGCCACCCGGCCGCGGCGCAAGCTCGTCGTCAAAGCCGGTCGCATGGTGGCCAAGGATGGCGTACTGGTCTTGCCCTGACGCAGGGCTCGAAGGGGCAGCGTCGTCGAGGACCTGTTTTGCCACTGCTTCGCTGGTTCATCTCGTCGGGCACCTTGGGCGTACCGCAGGCGGCAGGGCCTGTCGCATTCTCGCTGGTCGCCTTGAGCCTTACGGGCGACACCAGCGGCGGCGCTGCCATGATGCTCGCAATGACGCTTGCCCAGGTGGTTGGCGCCATTCCGATTGCCCGGTTCGGCAAGAGCTTTCCTTTGGCAATGTTCCTGAGACTGTTGGTGGCCCTTCGCACGTTGGCTCTGTTTTCCATTGCCATATGCGCAGCAAACGAAGCTTCGTTCACCTGGCTCATCGTCCTTGCCGCAATTGCCGGATTGGTCAACGGCGCTGCCTCCGGCTATCTGCGCGCCGTGCTCAACCACTTGGCGGCGGCTTCGCGGTTGCCACGTGCCCTCGGCATCGCGGCCACGCTCAACGAGGCGACTTTTGTGTTGGCTCCAGTGATGGCCTCGGGCCTGGGCTCCGTCTCGCCGCCCTTTGCCGTCTTTGTGCTCGCCGCTATTGGCGCTGTTCCGGCATTGTTGGTCCCGAGCACGGGCTCAACCCACATCGGAGGCGTGCGCGGTGCCACGGGTTCGGTTCTCAGCCCTGCCATCTTGCTGTGGCTTACGTGTGCCGCAGCGGGAGGTGCCGCCGTTGCGGCCATCGAGATCGGAGCCGTCGCGCTGGCTTTGAACTTCGGCTACGAACCGACCCTGGCAATCGTGTTCACGGTTCCCTTGTGTCTGGCCTCCGTCGCAGGCGGCATATGGGTGAGCGTGCGCAATCGCATGGCAACGCGGAAGGCCGTGCTGGCCCAACTCCTGTTCATGACAGTGGGGTCAGCCCTCGCGGCCCTCAATTTGTCGGTCGCTACGACCGTTGCAGGAACCGTCCTCATCGGCTCGGTTCTGGCTCCCCTGGCGACGTATTACTCGCTCATCCTTGACACGCTGGCACCGCCACAGCGACGACCGGAAGTGTTTGCCCTGCTGCGCACCGCAAACGCGGTAGGCGTTATCTTCACAAGTGCAGTACTGACCGTGGTTTCCCTGTCCATGGCGTTGATCGCTGTCACCGGCCTGATGCTCATCGCTACCTTTGCAGTCGCAATTGCGTCCGCCAGACGATAATCGTCAACTGTACCACTACCCCGGATGACGGGGTCGGAGATCGACAATGGCGACGCGTCAGGCCGTGCTCGGGATGGAGCGGGCCTCCTTCTTCTACGGCTCGGCCGCCGTGTTCCGCGGCATCACCTTCCTGCTCGACGGCGCGCGCACCGCCCTGGTCGGCGAGAACGGCAGCGGCAAGTCGACCCTGCTGAGGTGCCTCGGCGGCGAGCTCGAGCTGAACGGCGGCAAGGTGATCCGCTCGCGTGGGCTCAGGACCGGCAGCGTGCCGCAAGACGTGCCGTCAGGTCTCGCCGAGCTGCCGGTGCGCGACGTCCTGCAACGCTCGCTGGCCAAGGTCGGCCTGGGCGACGACTGGTGGCGCATCGACGTCCTGCTGGACGAGATCGGCGTCGAGCCGGCCACCCTCGACGAGCCGTTCGGCACCCTGTCGGGCGGCTGGCAGCGGCTGCTGCTGATCGCGGCGGCGGCGCGGCTCGAGGAGCCGGACATCCTGATCCTCGACGAGCCGACCAACCATCTCGACCTCGCCAACATCAGCACGCTCGAGCGCTGGCTCACGGTCGACTTCCCCGTGCCCATGCTGATCGTGAGCCACGACCGCGAGTTCTTGAACCGCGTCACCGAGCGCACGCTCTTCCTGCGCAGCGACGGCATGCATGCCTTCAAGACCAGCTTCAGCCAGGCGCGCGAGGAGCTGCTGCGCCGCGACGCGACGGCGGCGGCACGCGCCCAGCTCGAGGACAAGGAGATCCGCCGCCTGGAGCAGGCCGCGGCGCGCTACAAGGTATGGGCGGTCAAGAACCCCGACCTCAACAAGCGCAAGGCGGCGCTCGAGACGCGTATCGCCCGCATCGAGAAGGACCGCACCCAGACCTATCTCGCCCGCGAGCGGCGGCTGGAGCTGGCCGACGGCGACATCGACGCCAAGGTGGCGCTGCGCATCGCCGGCCTCGACGTCAAGGCACCGGGCAGCGAACGCAAGCTGATCGCCATCGAGCGCCTGGCCGTCGCCGCCGGCGACCGCATTGCCCTGTTGGGTGTGAACGGCGCCGGCAAGTCGACGCTGTTGTCGACCCTGGCCCAGGCCTTCGATCCCGAGCTGGAGCACTACGACAGCCTCTCGCCGGTTCGCTTCAACCCGGCCTGCCGGCTGGTCTATTTCGACCAGACCATGCGCGACCTGCCGGTCGACATGTCGATCCTCGACTATGTGCTGGAGGCGTCCGGCATCACCGAGCGGGACGCCATCCGGCAACTTGCCGGCGCGGGCTTCCCCTTCGCCAAGACGCCCGAGCCGATCGGCATCCTGAGCCACGGCGAACGCGCGCGCCTGGTGTTCCTCAAGATGAAGCTGCTGCGGCCCAACATGTACCTGCTGGACGAGCCGACCAACCATCTCGACATCGAGGGCCAGGAGGCGCTCGAGGCCGAGCTGGAGCAGAGCGACGTGTCGTGCCTGTTCGTCAGCCACGACCGCTACTTCACCCGCACCGTCGCCAACCGCTTCGTGGAAATCCGCAAGGGCCGGCTGGTCGAAATCGACGATGCCGAGAGCTTCTTCGAGCAGGGCGAGGTAGGCTAGTCTGGTCGCTGATACAACCCGCTGTCATCCCGAGCGCAGCGAGGGACCTTTCCTGCAACCGAAAGGCCCCTCGCTTCGCTCGGGGTGACAGTCCTTTCAGAAACAGTCGGGATCTAGTCGCCATGGACCTGCCCCTGGACGACCACCTCAGCATCGGCGTGCAGACCCTCCACCGGCGCACGGAGCCCGCTGAAGGCCCGTGGCTGCCCACCATCGATGAGCTGGCCGACTTGGTCGGCCTGGTCGACCGCTGCGGCTACGATTCGATGTGGGTGGGCGATCACGTCGCCTTCACGATCGCGATCTTCGACCCGCTGATGCAGCTCGCGCAGGCCGCCGTGCTGAGCCGGCGCCTGGTGTTCGGCACGGACGTCTTCCTGTTGCCCTTGCGCCATCCGACCCCGGTCGCCAAGCAGGTCTCGACGCTCGACCATCTGACGGAAGGGCGCTTCATCTTCGGCGTCGGCGTGGGTGGCGAGTTTCCCAAGGAGTACGAGGCCTGCGGCGTGCCGCTCCACGAACGCGGCGCGCGGCTGAGCGAAAGCCTCACGATCATGCGCAAGCTGTGGACCGGCGAGCCGGTCTCCCACGCCGGCAAGTTCTTCAATTTCGAGGGCGTAAAGATGCAGCCGCCGCCGCGGCAACCCGGCGGGCCGCCGATCTGGTGCGGCGGCCGCGCCGATCCGGCGCTGCGGCGCATCGGACGCATGACCGACGGCTGGATGTCCTACGTCGTCACGCCCGACATGTATCGCCAGGGACTGGAAAAGATCGCAACGGCTGCCAGCGAGGCGGCCCGCACCTTCGACCGCGGCTTCGGCACGGCCCACCTGCTCTTCACGCGCATCGACGACACCTACGAGAAGGCCCTCGATGCGGCGACGGTGTCGCTCAGCCAGCGTTATGCCATGGATTTTCGCAAGGCCGCGCAACGCTACTGCGCGCTGGGGACGCCACAGGACGTGGTCGAGACGATCTTCAAGTTCCAGCAGGCCGGCGTGCGCCACCTCATCCTCGATTTCGTCGGACCTTATGAGGAGCGCGACCAGCAGATCGAACGCTTCGCCGCCGAGGCGATGCCGCTGCTGGCCGGCCTGCGAAGGGGATGACCATGCGACTCGGGATGCTCCTGCGCTATCACGGCGACCACCTCGCCCTCGACGAGGTCCTGGAAGCCGAGCGGCTTGGCTACACCTCGGTGTGGAGCGGCGAGGCCTACGGCACCGACGCGGTGACGCCGACGGCCTGGATCCTGGCCCGCACGAGCCGCATCAAGGCCGGCGTCGGCATCATGCAGATGCAGGCCCGTACGCCCGCCTGCACGGCCATGACGGCGCTCACCCTGCAGGCCTTGTCGAACAACCGCTTCCTGCTGGGCATCGGCGCCTCCGGACCGCAGGTCGTCGAGGGCTGGCACGGCGTGCCGTTCGGCAAGCCGATGGCGCGCACCCGCGAGTACATCGAGATCCTGCGCAAGATCCTGAAGCGCGAAGGCGCCGCTGCAGCATGACGGCGAGCTCTACCAGATCCCCTACACGGGTCCTGGCGCCACCGGGCTGGGCAAGCCGCTGAAAAGCATCCTGCACGGCGATCCCAGCATGCCGATCTACGCCGCGTCGATCACGCCGATCGGTCTCAAGGTGGCCGGCGAAGTGGCCGACGGCGTGCTGCCGATCTTCATGTCGCCGGAGAAGGCGGGCCTGGTGACCAAGCCCTTGCGGGACGGTATCGCCCGCGGGCGCGCGGGCCGCACCCTCGCCGACTTCGACGTGGCGCCCTTCGTGCGCGTCAACATGGGTCCCGACCTGCAGGCCTGCCGCGATGCGTTGAAGCCCGAGCTCGCGCTCTACATCGGCGGCATGGGCGCGCGGACGAAGAACTTCTACAACGACTTCGCCAAGCACATGGGCTACGAGGCCGCCGCGGCGAAGATCCAGGACGCCTTTCTCGGCGGCCGCCGCGCCGAGGCAATCGCGGCGGTGCCCGATGCCCTGGTCGACGAGACCTCGCTGGTTGGCAGCCCTGAACGCATCAAGGACCGTCTTCAAGCCTGGAAGGAAGCCGGCAGCCGTCACGAGGTCGGCTCGATGCTGCTGAGTGGCGTGACGGTCGAATCGCTGCGCGTCGCCGCCGAAGCCGTGCTCTGATTCTGCCGGGCCGCGGGCCTCCAGGCCCGCTCATGATCTTCTGGACCGCGAGCTTCCAGCTCGCTCATGAATCATGAGCGCGCAGGATGCGCGCGGTCCGGAAGACGAAGAACATGAGCGTGGAGAGCTGAATCGACCTTTGGTCAATTCAGCGTTGGAGGCCCGCGGTCCGGCAAGAAGCCGCCTCAAACGCCCGTCCGCCACGCAGGTTGCGTGGCCGTGGGGTGGCATCCCCTTTTTGCCACCGAAACCCGCCGGCACTGGCCCACGTCACCGGCGTTGAGGCTACACCATCGAAGGAGGATGACATGCCGCTGTTCTTTCTCATCGCAATCGGTGCCGGCGCGCTCACTCTCGGTGCGACGGCGATCGACCCGGCCGCCGACGTGCGCCATCAGAATACCGCGCAAGTCCAGACGACCGGCTACCAGGCCACGTCTTACGGGACCTATGAGGACTGCGTGAGGGCCATGCAGCAGCAGTACCTGCCGGCCTCGAACTGCCAGCCGCGGTAATCCGGCTTTCTTCAGCGGGGACCCCGTTCGCGGGGTCCCCGTTCATTTCAGCTCACGAGCTCGCCCCTGAACGCCCAGCGCGTCATGCGCTTCTCGATCACGGCGCAGATCGCGTACATCACCACGCCCATGATGGCGATGGCGAACAGGCCGGCGAAGGTCGTCGGCGCGTCGTTGCGCGCACTGGCCGACAACATCAGAAAGCCGATGCCGTTGTTGCCGCCGACCGTCTCGGAAATCACCGAGCCGATGAAAGCGAGCGTGATCGCCACCTTCAGGCTGGCGAAGAGATAGGGCATGGCGCGCGGAATGCCGACCTTGGTCAGGATCTCGGTCTGGGTGGCGCCGAGGCTTCTGAGCACGTCGCGCATCTCGGGCTCGATGGTGGCGAGCCCGGTCGCGACGTTGACCACGATGGGGAAGAAGCTGATGACGAAGGCGGTGATGACGGCCGGCAGCGAGCCCACGCCCACCCAGATCATCAGGATCGGCACCAGCGCCACCTTGGGGATGGCGTTGAAGGCGATCAGCAGCGGATAGAGGCCGGAATAGACGAACGGCGAGGCGCCGATCGCCAGCCCCAGCAGCAGGCCGCCCGCGATCGCCAGCAGGAAGCCGATCACGGTGGTCCACAGCGTGTCCCAGCAATAGGCCATCAGGATGTCGAAGCGGGCGACGAAGACCGTGAAGATCTTGGTCGGCTTGGGCAGGATGATCTCGGGAACGTCGAAGGCGATGCACGCCAGCTCCCAGATGACCAGCAGGATGGCCGTCGCCAGCCACGGCATGGCGATCCGCAGCGCCTCGCGCCTGAAGTCGGTCATGCATGCTCCTGCGAGATGCGGTCGCGCAGCTCGTGCACGATGTCGACGAAGTGCGGCTCGAAGGTCGTGGCGAGCGAGCGCGGCCGCGGGATGTCGATGTTGCGCGTGAGCACGATGCGGCCGGGCCGCTTGCTCATGACGTAGACGGTGTCGGCGAGATAGACCGCCTCGCGCAGGTCGTGCGTCACCAGCACGCCGGTGAAGCGCTTCTCCAGCCATAGCGCCTGCATGACGCCCCACAGCTCCTCGCGGGTGAAGGCATCGAGCGCGCCGAACGGCTCGTCGAGCATCAGGAGCTCAGGCTCGTGGATCAGGGCGCGGCAGAGGTTGGAGCGCTGCTGCATGCCGCCCGAGAGCTGCCAGGGATAGCGGCGCGCGAAGTCGGCGAGACCGACCGTCCTCAGGAGCTTCATCGCGCGCTCCTCGTACTCGGCGCGATTGCGGCGGAAGTTTCGCTTGTGCGGCTCGACCACTTCCATGGGCAGCAGGATGTTGTCCATGGTGGTGCGCCAGGGCATCAAGGTCGGGTTCTGGAAGGCCATGCCGACGCCCTTGATGGGGCCGGTCACCTTGGCGCCCGCCACCTGAACCTCGCCCGACGACGCCGGCAGCAGGCCGGTCACCAGCTTCATGATGGTCGACTTGCCGCAGCCCGAGGGACCCACGACGGCAATGAACTCGCCCTTGTCGATGCTGAACGTCGCATCGGCCAGGGCGAGCGTCGTTTCCTTGCCCATCCTGTAGGTGAGACTGACGCCTTTGAGATCGACGAAGGCCATCAACAGCTCGTCATCCCGAGCGAAGCCGCCCACAGGGCGGCGTAGTCGAGGGACCTGTTTTGACGATGCAGCAGCAGAAAAGGTCCCTCCACTACGCCTCGCTACGCTCGGCTCCGGTCGGGATGACGGGGCTTTGAAGCGTCACTTCACAACCATCCGATCCGCCTTGGGCGGCAGGTACTTGTTCGTGAACACCTTGTCGACCGGCGGCGCCGCCGGCAGGCCAAAGGCCTCGGACACCAGCTTGACCGAGCGGGCAAAACGCGCCGGGTCGACGTCGCCCATGCCGTTGGCCTTCACGTAGGGCGTCAGGATGTTGGTCTGCAGCGAGATCTGCAGGCGCTCGGTCTCCAGCGCCTCGTCGATCAGCGGATCGCGCTTCTTGGCGGCGGCGATGCCGAGCTTGTTGTCGGCGATCACGTCCCTCCAGCCCTTGATGGTGGCGGCAATGAAGCCCTTCACCGCCTTCTCGTTGTTGGCCAGCTCCGGCGAGATGACGATGCCGTTGCCGTAGACGTCCATGCCGAAGTCGACGTAGCGCATGGCGACGATGTCGTCGAACTTAACGCCGCGGGCCTTCAGATCGAGCATCGAGGAGAAGTAATGGCCCGAGATGAAGTCGACCGTGCCTTGCACCAGGCTCTGCTCGCGGAGCTGCGGGGTGAGGTTCACGTGCTCCCACTTCGAGATGCCGTTCAGCTTGGCGAAGGCCGGGAACAGCCGGAAGCTGGCGTCGAACACCGGCGCGCCGAGCTTCTTGCCCTCGAGGTCCTTGGGCACCTTGATGCCGCTCTTCTTCAGGGCATAGACGCCGAACGGCGCGAAATCGTAGGCCATGAAGACGCAGAGGACTTCCTTGCCCGGGTTCTTGGCGTTGTATTCGATGGTGGCGTTCACGTCGGCAAAGCCGATCTGGTAGGCGCCGGTGGCGACGCGCTGCACGGCGCCGGCCGAGCCCTGGCCCGGATCCATCGTGACGTCGAGGCCCTCGGCCTTGTAGTAGCCCTTCTCCAGCGCCACCAGGAACGGCGAGGTCGGGCCCTGGAACACCCAATCCAGGGTGAATTTGATTGGCGTCTGTGCGTTGGCGGGCAGGCTGCCCAGCGCCAGCGCAACGGCGGCCGCGCCGCCCAGCCATTTGGCGAATTTGCTCATGTTCGTTTGCCCCTCGTGAGTTCCCCGTCCGGCAACTCTTAGGCGGACAAGACACATCCGCCAAGGGGATATCAGGCAGATTCTATGCCAGCCGGCGGCAAGGTCTATCCAACGCCCAATATCCCTCCGATCAGGCGGAAGACATGCAATTTCGTCCAGATGTCTGCTGGGGCAAAGCTCGGGCGCGCCTGCATGGCCTGCCAGTAACGCGCAAGCGCCGGCCGTTTCTGTAGCTCGGCGCCCATGCCGACGAATTCCATGCGGGCGAGGAACACGGTCCAGACCACGTCGGCAACGCCATAGGCAGGCGGCACGAGCACGGCTCGGCCATCGTGAAGCGTCTGCTCGAGCTTATCCATGAAGCCGATCGCTTCGGCGCGGCGCTTCTCCGAAAGCCGGACGACAGCCGCGGGATCGAAGGCACGGATGCGCCCGGCAAAGACCGCGGCGCGCTCCTCATAGACCTTGGCGAGGTCGGGATTTTGGTTGGCACGTTCGAGGAGGCGTCGACGGACCGACTCGAGTCGCCTGGGAATCACGATCCGGGCCACGGGATTGCGGGCGAGAAGCCCGCCGAAGGTCAGTTCCTCGATCGGATAGCCGTAGTGAAGGTCGAGCCAGGCTTTCGTCTCGCCATCGAGCGTTGCTGCGCTGACGCCCAGCGCATGCTCGGCGATGTCCCGGCTCTGGTCGAGAATGCGGTCCGCCAGCACCAGCGTCGGCACGGTCATGTTCGGATTGAGCCGCACATAGTCCGGCTGCTGCTGGACCATCTTGACGTGAATGTCGACCACCACCGGCTCGTAGGCCATGCCGCCTTCGATGAGCGCGAGGCGCGCGATCATCGAATAGTAGGAGGATAGTGCGTGATAGAGGCGCGGCTTGGCGCCGGAGCGTTTGGCAGGTTCCGCCATACCCGATCTTCGCCTGTATGGAACACGGATGCAAAAGTCGGCTCGATGCCGCCTCAGGCCGCCTCTATGCCAGCCTGCTGGGTGGCGACGAGGCGGGCGAAGGCGCCGCCCTGGGCGACCAGCTCCCGGTAGTTGCCCTGCTCGACCACACGGCCGTGCTCGAACACCACGACGAGGTCGGCGTCGCGGATGGTCGACAGGCGATGGGCGATGATGAAGGTAGTGCGGCCCGCCATCAGGGTTTTCAGCGCCTTCTGGATGCGCGCTTCGGTCACCGAATCGAGCGCGCTGGTCGCCTCGTCGAGGATCAGGATCGGCGGGTTCTTCAAGAGCGCACGGGCGATCGCCAGCCGCTGGCGCTCGCCGCCCGACAGCGTGGTGCCGCGCTCGCCCACCATCGTTTCGTAGCCGCTGGACTGGCGCATGATGAAGTCGTGCGCCTCGGCGAGCCTGGCCGCCTCCTCGAGCTCGGCCTGGCTGGCGTCAGGCTTGCCGATGCGCAGGTTGTCGGCGATGGACCGGTAGAACATCGTGGAATCCTGGAACACCACGCCGATGTTGCGGCGGAGCAATTCCAGCTTGATGTCGCGATGGTCCATGCCGTCGATGCGGATCAGGCCCGACTGGGCGTCCCACATGCGGTGCAGCAGCGACAGCGCCGTGCTCTTGCCCGCGCCGGTCGGGCCGACGAAGGCCACCGTGGTGCCAGCCGGCACGTTCAGCGAGAAATGGACCAGCGCCGGCCGCTTGCCGTCGTAGGAGAAGTTGATGTCGTCGAACTCGACGTCGCCTTTGGCGCGGCCGATATCCTTGCCGTGCGGGTTGTCGGGCACGGTCGACTGCGAATCGAGCACACGGAAGAAATCGGCCAGCGCCGGCATCTGGAAGAAGATGCGGCTGACGAAGCCGGAAGCCTGGTCCATGCGGCTGATCAGCAGGGTGGCGAAACCCATGAAGCTCACGATCTCGCCGACGCTCGCCTCGCCCTTGGTGTAGAGCCAGGTGCCCAATACGAAGATCAGGATGACCGTGACGGTCGAGGCGGCGCGCGTCAGCACCGAGAGCAGCGCCCACCAGTTCAGCACCGGATACTGCGCCGCCAGGGTCTCGCGGATGATGCGATGCATCTCGCCGGTTTCCTGCCCCAGCCGCACGAAGCTCTGGATCAGGTGGATGTTGCCCAACGCGTCGCCCGCCCGGCTGGCGAGCTCGCTGTGGCGGTCCTCGACCTGCTGCTGCAGGCGGTCGGTGCGGCCCACCACCCAGGCATTGGCCACCGCGAAGAAGACGATCAGCACGATCAACAGCAGGCCGAGCCGCCAGTTCATGAACAGGCTGAGCGGCAGCATGACGAAGAGGGCGACGAAGGTCGCGAGGTTCTCGCGGAAGAACGACAGCCAGATGCCGAACAGGTGGTCGACGCCCGTCAGCATGACTTTCAGCAGCCGGCCGGAATGCTGGCCGTGATGGAAGGCAAAGGGCAGGACCAGCACGTGCTCGAAGAAGGTCGCCATGGCGCCGAGCCGCCGCCGGTGGGCCATGCGGTCGGCCTGCAGGGAGACGACGATGTTGGCCACGATCCCGCCAACGCCCACCGCCGCCCACAGCACCAGCAGCTCTCGCGCGTCGCTCCACAGCACGTCGACCGGCTTGTCGCGCGCCGTGCTCAAAAGGTCGACGACCTTGCCGAACAGCACCGGCTCGTAGAACTGCAGCGCCGCCACCGCGACGTTGGCCAGAGCCAGCAAGATCGCAAGCCCGCGTTCGGCCTGTAAGAGACCGATGACCCGGCGGTAGACGCGGAGGAATTCCATGGAAGCCTGCTGTCACCCCGAGCGGAGCGAGGGGCCTTTCAGGCCCCAGGAAAGGTCCCTCGCTGCGCTCGGGATGACAGTCATGCCTTTATGCCCGCTGCTCGAGGAAGCGCTCGACGGTGCGCACGAAGAAGCTGACGCCGAACGGGATCGCCATGTCGTTGAAGTCGTAGCGCGGGTTGTGCAGGCTGGCCGAATCGGGCCCGCCGCCATTGCCCAGCATCACCATGGCACCCGGCACCTTCTCCAGCATGTAGGAGAAGTCCTCCGCGCCCATGCTGGGCCGGACCTTGTCGCTCACCGCGTGATCGCCGCACACGCCCGCCGCCACGTCGAGAGCGAAGCGCACGCGCTCCTCGTTGTTCACCGTCGGCGGATAGCCCGGCCGGTGCTCGATCTCGATCTTGACGCCGTGCATCTGCTCGGCGCCGCGACAGATCTCCTCGATGCGGCGCTTCACCAGCTCGCGGTTGGCCGGCGTGGTGGTGCGGGTGGTGCCGCCGATATGGACGTCGGCCGGGATGACGTTGTAGGCCGAGCCCGCCTTGAAGAAGCCGACCGTGACCACGGTGGCGTCGAGCGGATCGATGTTGCGGCTGACGATGGTCTGCAACGCCAGCACGACGTTGGCGCCCGCCACCATGGGATCGACGGCGAGATGGGGATGGGCGGCGTGGCCGCCCTTGCCGGCGATGCGGATGTCCCAGCGGTCGGCCGCCGCCAGCAGCGGACCGGGCTTGGTGACGATATGGCCGAGCGGCACGCCGGGCTTGTTGTGGATGGCGAAGACCGCGTCGCAGGGGAATTTCTCGAACAGCCCGTCGTTGATCATCTCGCGCGCGCCGCCGCCGCCTTCCTCGGCCGGCTGGAAGATGAAGTGCACGGCGCCCTCGAAGTCGCGCTTCTCGCTCAGCATCTTGGCCGCGCCCAACAGCATCGCGGTGTGGCCGTCATGGCCACAGGCATGCATGCGACCGGCATTCTGCGAGCGGTGCTGGAAATCGTTGACCTCGTCCATCGGCAGCGCATCCATGTCGGCGCGAAGGCCGATGGACTTCAACGAGTTGCCTTTGCGCAGGGTCCCGACCACGCCGGTCCTGCCCAAGCCGCGCGTCACCTCCAGGCCCCATTCGGTCAGCTTGGCGGCGACGATGTCCGACGTCCGCGTCTCCTCATAGGCCAGCTCGGGATGGGCATGGATGTCGCGGCGGATGGCGGCAATCTCGCCCTGGATCTCGAGCGAACGCGGCAGAACAGGCATTGCGTACTCCGGTTGGAAGGCCGATTTGGAAGACAGGGCATCTTAGCCCAAAGTGGCACCATGTTGTCTCTGCAGGAAGTTGAGGACGCGGCCCGCGTCGTCTACGCCGCCATGCCGCCGACCGCGCAATACGCATGGCCGTTGCTCGCGCGCCGCACGGGCTGCGAAGTCTGGGTGAAGCACGAGAACCACACGCCGATCGGCGCCTTCAAGGTGCGTGGCGGGCTGGTCTACATGGATCGCGTCAAACGCGCCGCGCCTGCCCTCAAGGGCGTGATCAGCGCCACCAGAGGCAATCACGGCCAGAGCATCGCCGTTGGCGCCGCCAAGGCCGGCATTCCCGCCACCATCGTCGTACCGCAGGGCAATTCGGTGGAAAAGAATGCCGCCATGCGCGCCTTCGGGGCGGAGCTCGTCGAGGCCGGCCACGACTTCGATGCCGCGCGCGATGTCGCCCAGCGGCTGGCGGGCGAGCGCGGGCTGGCGATGATCCCGTCGTTCCACCGCGACCTGGTGTGCGGCGTGGCGACCTATGCGCTGGAGCTGTTCCGCGGCGCGCCGCCGCTCGACACGGTCTATGTGCCGATCGGCCTGGGCTCGGGCATCTGCGGCGTGATCGCCATGCGCGATGCGATAAGTCCGGCGACCAAGGTGGTGGGCGTAGTGTCGACCGAGGCGCCGGCCTATGCGCTGTCGTTTGCCGCCGGCAAGGTCGTGCCGACCAACAGCGCCGACACGATGGCCGACGGCATGGCCGTGCGCGGTCCCGATGCCGAGGCACTCAGCATCATCCTGAAGGGCGCCGACCGCATCGTGCAGGTGAATGACGACGAGATCGCAGCGGCCATGCGCGCCTACTACGAGGATACGCACCAGCTCACCGAAGGCGCCGGCGCGGCAGCTCTCGCTGCCCTGATGCAGGAGCGCGAGCGCATGGCGGGCAAGCGGGTGGCGCTGGTGTTGAGCGGCGGAAACATCGACCGGCCGCTTTACTTGCGTCTGCTCGCGGATCGTGGTCCCGTCTAGGGGCAAATGGAGATCGTTGCCCTTCTCGTCGCCGCGCAACTGGCGCAAGCGACCGTCAGCCCCGCGTCGCGCTGCGCCCAGCTCGTGGCCTACTACGACCGCTTCGGGGTCGGCCGCAGCAACAATTCAGATGGCCGGCGCAATCACACCCGCATCGCGGCGGAGCTCTACTGCCAGGAAGGCAACTACCAGAAGGGCATCGCCATCATGGAGGACCTGCTGCGCAAGAAAGCGTTCACCGTGCCTCCGCCGGCGCAGCCCGAGACAGTGCCACCGCTGGAATCGCCGGAGTACGGCGTCTAACGGGCCTTGCGCGCCGGCGGCGGGATCGGCGCCCAGGCGAGGTCGGTCTTCACCGCCTGCATGATGAAGGACGAGCGCGTGCCGCGAACGCCGGGCATGCGCAGCAACGCCTTCAGCGCAAAGTCGCTGAAGCTCGCGAGATCGGGCGTCAGCACGTGCAGCAGGAAATCCATGTCGCCGGTCACGGCATAGCAGGCCACGACCTCGGGCCGCGCGCGGATCTCGGCCTCGAAGGCCGCGACGACCTTTTCCGAATGATCGTCGAGCGTCACCTGCACCAGTGCCTGCAGGCCGAGCCCTATCGCCAGCGGCGAGACCAACGCGGCGTAGCGCGTGATCACACCTTCTTCTTCCAGGCGCTTCACGCGGCGCTGGCAGGGCGTGGGCGAGAGGCCGACACGATCGGCGAGGTCGACGATCGGCAGGCGGCCTTCGGCCTGCAAGGCGGCGACGATGCGTCTGTCGATGTCATCTAGCTCGATCATAGGGATTATCCCTAAATTATAGATATTTTGTAGATATTATCCCCTTTCAGGAGCGTCCGACAGCCCAAGTTCGCAGGGATTCCCTACGGCCCTCCTCCCCATATTCGAGACATGAACCTCGTCCCTCTGGAAAACCTTCGCGGCAACTACGCAAGCATGGCGTCCGACTGGACGGTGCCGCAGCGTGCGGCCGACTACTCGGACGAGGACCAGGCCGTGTGGCGCCTGCTGGTCGAGCGGCAGACGGCGCTCGCCAAGGTCCATGCCTGCGATGAGTTCGTGCAGGGCCTCGAGACGCTCGGCATCGGCGACGGCATCCCCGACTTCGCGGCGGTCAATGCGCGGCTGCGAGAAGCTGACCGGCTGGCGCGTCGTCGGCGTGCCGGGGCTGATCCCCGACGCGGTGTTCTACGATCACCTGGCGCATCGGCGCTTTCCGGTGACGGTGTGGATCCGCACCCGCGCCGAGCTCGACTACCTGGTCGAGCCCGACCTGTTCCACGATTTCTTCGGCCACGTGCCGCTGCTCAGCAATCCGGTGTTCGCCGACTACATGCAGATGTACGGCCAGCGCGCGCTGGAAGCGGGCGCCAAGATCGACCTTCTGGCGCGCCTCTACTGGTACACGGTGGAATTCGGGCTGATCCGCACGCCGGCGGGCCTCAAGATCTACGGCGCCGGCATTCTCTCATCCGCCGCCGAAGTGAAGCACGCCATTTCAGGTAACGGCGTCGAGCGCCTGCCCTTCGAGGCAGCGAGCGTCATGCGCCGGCCCTATCAGATCGACAAGCTACAGGACACCTATTTCGTGCTCGACGATTTCCGCCAGCTCTTCGAGGCGGCGCAGACGCGCGTTGCCTAAGGCTTGGGAACGGTCCTCCACTGACGATGTAGACGCCGGCCGAGATCACAATGATGGCCACCCAGTCCACGGTTCCCGGCCACTCGCCAAGGACCGGTATGGCCATGAGGGCCGTCATGGCCGGACAAAGCGCGGCGAACGCGGCGCCACTCGAAGCGCCAAGGATGCTCACCGCGCGCCCATAGAGAACGTAGGAGATCGTCGCCGTCAGGAGTCCTTGCACCACCGCCTGAAGGGCTATGTCGGTCCAGGCGGCCCTCGCAAGGCTCGTCGTCCCAACGAACATCCAATAGACTGGCACATAGAGCAGGAGGTCTCCGACGGCCGCGATGGCGGCGGCGTGCAGCCCATCGAGCCGCGCCCGGCGCATGGCGACAGTATAAAAGGCGAAGGCGACGCCTGAACCAAGGAAGAAGGCGTGGCCAATATTCTGTTGCGCGCCAAGGGTTCCGCCCGAGAACCAAGCGATTGCGCAAACGCCGGGCAGGATCAACGCGAAGCCGAGCCTTTTCGTCGCCGTGAATGCCTCTCCCAGCATGAATGCCGCCAGAACCGCCACCATCAGCGGCATCACGCCGGGGTAGAGTGCTCCGGCATGTGCCGCCGGCGCGAACAGCAAACCTGCGTTAGACAGCAGGACAGGCGCACCGCCGCCGAGCACGATCGCAGCCAGTCCGGCGCGGCCGAGGCGGTCAAGCGCGAGGCCCTTGACCAGCACATAGGGCAGCAGGAGCAATCCAGCCACGGCAAATCGAACCGCTGCGATGTCCCAAGGCGTCAGATTGGTGCGAAGACCGAGGCCGACCGCGACGATTCCTCCCGACCAGATGCTCACCGCGGCAAGGCCGAAGAGGGCGCCACGTGCATATTCAGCGGTAGTCAGAGGCATCGAGATCCTCGTGCTTTGCCAAGCCCGACCGAGGATCGCGCGCGCTCTCTACATGCGGCAAATAAATATATAAGATGCCTCTATTCCTATGAGGAATGTGAGCACACACGTGAACCTTGCGGCAATCGACTTGAACCTTCTCGTGGCCTTCGACGCGATGTTGACCGAGGGCAGCGTGACCAGGGCTGCTCAGCGGATCGGCTTGACCCAGCCCGCGATGAGCAAGCGGCTGGGCCATCTGCGGGCGTTGTTCGGCGATGATCTCTTCGTGCGTAGTGGCGATGGCGTCAAACCGACGGAGCGGGCGCTCGATCTCGCCGATGCCATCCGTTCCGCGCTTCGGCAGATCGAGGATGCGCTCGGCGGCTATGGTAAATTCGACGCGACGCGATCGGGTCGCACGTTTCGCATAGGGGCCATGGATCACATGGCCTGCGAGCTGCTACCGCAAGTCATGGCGGCGGTTCGCAGCCAGTCACCGCGAGCCGCCGTGATCGTCCGGGCGATGGACAGACGGGCGCTCGTCAACGCTCTCGAGCGCGGCGACATCGACATGGCACTCGCGGTTCTTCCGGACGCGCCGGCAGCGATCAAGCGGACGCCCCTCTTCAAGGAACGCTATGTGTCTCTCGTTTCCGTGCGGCACCATGAGATCAAGCAGAGGCTGACGCTTGCGCTGTTCATCAAATACCCGCACCTCCTCATCACTCATGTGGGCGATCTCAAGGGAGTGGTCGACCGACTGCTAGACGAACGGGGACTCAAGCGGCACGTAGCAATGAGCCTGCCCTACCATCTTGCAGCGCCAGCGATCATCGCCAACACGGACATGATCGCCACCTTGTCGGAGCGGGTCATGCGTCGTCTCGAATGGCCGGGCGTGCGCATGTTTCCCGTGCCGATCGAGTTTCCGTCCTTCCACGAGACGATGCTTTGGCACCGCCGCAATGACAATGATCCGGCCCATGCCTGGCTGCGACGCCTGATCCTCGCTACGAGCGAGGAGCTTGCTGGAGCACGACAAGGCCATCCACCGCCACCACGCCCTCGCCTTCGCGCTTGACCAGCAGCGGATTGATCTTCCGCTTCCGAGACATCGGCGAAGGCCTGGTGTGCCAGCGTTGAAAAAGCCGCGATCGCCTTAGCGAGCTCGGCGATGTCGCCGCACGGCAGGTTGCGATAGCCGCGGATGGTGGCCAGCCCCTTCACCTCGTCGATCATCTGCCGCGCCTCGGCCTCGTCGACCGGCGCCAGCCGCGTGGCGGCGTCCTTGTAGATCTCGGCCAGCACGCCGCCCAGGCCGACCGTGACGGTCGGACCGACCAGCGGATCGCGCCGGAAGCCCAGGATCACCTCGGCGAGCCCGCGCTCCATCTTCTGGATCAGGAATCCATCGAGCTTGGCGTGCGGGCTGTGCGCCTTGACGCGCTTCTCCATCTCGCGCGCGGCGAGCGCGGCGGTCTGGCCGTCGGGCAGGCCGAGCGCCACGCCGCCGGCTTCGGTCTTGTGGGCGATGTCGCGCGACAGGATTTTCAGCACCACCGGGGCCCCGATCTCCGTCACCGCCGCGGCGACGCGCTTGGCGTCGGGAATGGCAAGCGCCTTGGCGAGCGGCACGCCGAGCGCGCCGAAGAAATCGGCGGCGCGACGCTCGTCGAAGCCGTTGACGCGGCCGGCCTCGAGCGCGTCGAGCGCCTGACGCGTCGGCTCGGCGAGCGTGGGCACGGGCTGCGGCGCGGGTCGCAGCAGGCAGATCGCCATGGCCTCGGCGCAGGACTCGGGATGACGGAAGGCCGGCACGCCGGCCGCCGTCAGCAGGGCCAGCGACTTCTCGGCCGACGGCGTCAGCGCCACGGCGAACGGCTTTGCCGACCTCGGCGAACTTCAGCAACGGCTCGACGGCGAGCTCGGGATTGAACTGCGCCGAGGAGCCGACGACGAAGATCGCGGCATCGTTGGCGTCGTCAGCCAGCAGCCGCTCGATGGTGCCGGCGACGATCTCGGGCTTGGCGCCGGCCAAGGTGAGGTCGACCAGCTTGCCCTCGCCCGCCGCGATGCCGAGCGGTTTCAGCCAATCGACCAGCGCCTGCGGCGGATCCGCGATGTCGAGGCCCGCCATCGCCATGTTGTCGACGACCATCGCGGCGCCGCCGCCGGTCGTGGTGGCGACGGCGACTCGCTTGCCCCCTTTTCCTGAAAGGCCGGCGGGCGGGCGATCGACCAGCAGCGCCGGCACGTCGATCAGCGATTCGAACATCGACACGCGGGCGATGCCGTGGCGGCGGCAGAAGGCGTCGAAGGTGGCGTCGGATCCGGCAATGGCGCCGGTGTGCGACTTGGCGAGTTCCTGGCCGATGTCGGAGCGCCCGAGCTTGTAGGCGATCACGGGCTTTCCGGCCGCATGCGCGCGCCGCGCCGCCCGTGCGAGCCGCTCGCCGTCGCGCAGCGTCTCCATGAACAGCAGGATCGCGTTGGTCCTGGGATCATCGACCATCATGTCGGCGATCTCGCCGACCGCGAGATCGACCTCGTTGCCGACCGAGATCAGGCGCGAGAAGCCGATGCCGCGGGCGTCGGCGCGCGACAGCAGCGCGCCGATCAGGCTGCCGCTCTGGCTCACCAGGCCCCACTTGCCGGGACGCAGCTTGTCGACGGCGAAGGCGGCGTTGGCGGTGAGCGCCACCGCCGGGTCGGTGCTGACCGTGCCGATGCTGTTGGGCCCGACCAGCCGCACGCCGGTTTCGCGCACGATGCGTAAAAGATCGTCCTGCATCGACGCGCCGGCGGCACCGGCGTCGGCGAAGCCGCCGGCCAGGATCGAGGCGACCTTCACGCCGCGCTTGCCACAAGCCGCGAGCGCGTCGACCGCGGCCTTGCCGTTCAACAGGATATAGGCGTGGTCGATGTCGCCACTGACGGCATCGAGATCCCTAAAAGCCTTCTCGCCCAGGATTTCGGTACGCGAGGGATTGATCGGCAGGATCTCGCCCGCGAAGCCATGCTTGCGCAGGAAGCGCTGGGGCCGCGAGGTCGTCTTGCTGGCATCGGCGGAGGCACCGATCAGCGCAATGCGGCGCGGTTCGAACAGCGAAGCGAACAGCTTGTCGGGATGGCTCATGGCCCGAGTATACTCAGCGCATGATCCCTCGCCGCACATTCATCGCCGCCTCGCTGGCGGCCGCCCTGCCGGCACAGGCACAAGCCTGGCCGAGCAAGCCCATCAAGCTCGTCGTGCCCTACGCGCCCGGCGGCACGACCGACGTCATCGCCCGCATGGTGGCCGAATATCTCGGCCAGCGGCTCGGCCAGAACATCATCGTCGACAACAAGCCGGGCAAGGGCGCGATGGTCGGCACCGCCCTGGTCGCCAAGGCGCCGCCCGACGGCTACACGCTCCTGATGTCGGTGATCTCGGGCTTGTCGATCTCGCCTACGCTCTATGGCGGCGCCGACTTCGACCCGATGGCCGACTTCATCCATATCTCGATCGCCTCGCGCAACCCCAGCGTCCTGGTGGTCAACCCGAACTTCAAGGCCCAGACGTTCAAGGAGTACATCGAGATCGCCAAGGCCGAGCCCGGCAAGCTCGCCTATGCGACCTCGGGTGCGGGCTCGAGCAATCATCTGCTGGCCGCGCGGCTCGAGCAGGTGATCGGCGCGGCGATGGTCCATATCCCCTATCGCGGCGCCGGGCCTGCCATGGTCGACACCATCGCGGGCAACGTCCCGTCGATGTTCGATTCGCTGCCGTCGGCCGCTACGCACATCAAGGCCGGCAAGGTGCGCGCGCTCGCCGTCAGCGGCGAGGAACGCAATCCCGCCTTTCCCGACGTGCCGACGATGAAGGAGTCGGGCTATCCCGACCTGATCTCCTATTCCTGGTTCGGCATCTCGGTGCCGGCCAAGACGCCGCAGCCGATCGTCGATCGATTGGCGACCGAAATGCAGGCCGTGCTCAAGGAGCCGGCGGTCGTGAAACGCTGGGAGGAGATCGGCGCGGAGTTCGAGCACCGCGACGCCGGCCGAGGTCACACGCTTCATCCAGGCCGAGATCGACAAGTGGGTGCCGGTGGTGAAAGCTTCCGGCGCCAAGCCCGAATAACGAAACGAGGAGACGTCCATGTCCATCCGCCGCGTGACATCGCCCGACGTGCCCGAGCCGCCGCCCGAGCGCTGGTCGAACTGCCTGGTGTCGGACGGCATCGCCTACGTCTCGGGCATGACCGCGCGCGGCACCGATCCGGCAGTGCTCGCCAAGATGGACGAGTACGAGCAGGCCAAGCTCATCTTCAACAAGATCAAGGGCATGGTCGAGGCAGCCGGCGGCGCCATGGCCGATGTGGTGAAGGTCACGATCTACGTCACCGACATCAAGAACAACACCAAGGTGTGGGCGGCGCGGCGCGAGTTCTTCACCGGCGACTTCCCGGCCTCCACCCTGGTCGAGGTGAGCGCGCTCGCGGCACCCGAGATCCTGGTCGAGATCGAGGCCATCGCCCACATCGGCAAGGGCAAGCGTTAATGGGAGCGCGGGCCTCTGGCCCGCTCATACTCTTCGTCTTCCGGACCGCGCGCGTCCTCGCGCGCCTCATGATCAAGAGCGCGCGAGGACGCGCGCGGTCCGGAAGATCATGAGCGGGCCGGAGGCCCGCGCTCCCACTACGCCGCCTTCACTTCCTTCTCGGCCTTCAGAGCGCGCACGGTCTGGCGCAAAGCGTGCACCGTCTTCTCGATCTCCGCGCCACCGTGCGTCGCCGAGACGAAGCCGCCGGGGGCGCCCATGATGTCGACGCCGTGGCTCATCAGGCCCATGCGGATCTTGGCCGTCAGCGCACCCGACTTGGCGCCCTTCAGCTTGGCGAAGCCGAGCTTCAGCGGATCGAAGGTCGCGGGATCCACGTCCTCGCCGGTCGGGTTGGGATAGATCAGGAAGGCCGAGGAATCGCCGTAGATGCCCCACGGCACGCTCTCCTCGACCAGTACCTGGCGCAGCGCCGCGCGCAGCTCGGCCGCCGTCTTGTTGGCCTTCTCCGCCAGGTCCTCATCGCGCACCAGCGACAGCGCCGTCACGGCCGCTGCGGCCGACAACGGATTGGCGTTGTAGGTGCCGGGATGGGCGATCTTGTCGCGCTTCTTCGCCGCCGATGCCGCGTGATCGATCTGATCGAGGATCTCGCGCTTGCCGGCAACGGCACCGCCCGGCAGGCCGCCGGCGACGATCTTGGCCAGGATGCAGAGATCGGGCGTGATGCCCAGCGCCTTCTGTGCGCCGCCCGACGACCAGCGGAAGCCGGTGATGACTTCGTCCATCAACATCACCACGCCGCGCTTGGCGGTGACGTCGCGGATGGCCTGCACGAAACCCGGCGGCAGCGGCACCTGGCCCCACGAGGCGCCCGACGGCTCGAACATCACGGCGGCGATGTCGTCGCGGCTTTCAAGCAGCTTGACCGTTGCGCCGACGTCGTCTGCCGGCATCAGGATGGTGAGATCGGTGACGCTCTGCACGACACCGGGCACCGACGAGCCGTCGTAGTTGGAGGTGGCACCAGCGGCGACGTTGTCGTGCCAGCCATGGAAGTGGCCGATGAAGCGCACGATCTTGTCCTTGCCGGTGTAGGCGCGGGCAAGACGGATCGCCATGTGCGAGGCCTCGGTGCCCGAGGCCGTGAAGCGCACCTTCTCGGCCGAGGGGATCAGCTCGCACACCAGCTCGGCCCAGCGCACCTCCAGCTCATGGCTCGAGCCGTAGTGGGTGCCGAGATCCATCTGGCGTTTCACGGCGTCGATGACGGCGGGATGCGAATGGCCGAGCAGCATGGCGCCGTGGCCGCCGAAATAGTCGACATACTCGTTGCCGTCGACGTCCCACTTGCGCGGGCCTTTGGCCTTGGCGACATGAATTGAATAAGGGTCGAGGTAGCGCGCATCGTGCGTGATGCCGCTCGGCAGCACCTTGCGGGCGCGCTCAAACAGCGCACCGGACCCCTGCGTGCGGGCCTTGTAGTCGGTCACGATCGCGGAATTCGTCGGTGCTGCGGTACTCATTTGCCCTCACTTTGCTAATGGCTGAGCATCGCAAGCCTCGCTTGCTTCGCCAAGGGCTGGAGCCCTATGGTCCGCCACTTTTTCGAGAAGCCCGGAGCCTGCCTTGAACGCCCCCTTGAACGCCAAGCCGCGCGGCCGTCAGTTCTTCAATAACCCCGGCCCCACCAACATCCCCGACCGCGTCCTGCGCGCCATGGACCGGCCGGTCATGGACTTCATGTCCGACGAGTTCGTGGCCATCCATCATGCCTGCCATGCAGGCGTGAAGCGGGTGCTGAAGACCGACCAGGGGCTCTACATGTACAACGCGAGCGGCCACGGCGCGTGGGAAGCGGCGCTGGCCAACCTGTTCGCGGCGGGCGACAGCGTGCTGATCGTCGAGACCGGCTACTTCTCGGTGAGCTGGGCGGAGATGGCGACCAACCTCGGCATCAAGGTCGAGACCTTCGCCGCCGACTGGCGCAAGGGCGCCGACATCGCCAAGCTCTCCGAGCGGCTGGCCAAGGACAAGGCGCACGAGATCAAGGCGGTGCTCTGCGTCCACAACGAGACGGCGACCGGCATGGTCCTGCCCATCTCCGACATCCGCCGCGCGCTCGACGAGACCAAGCACCCCGCCCTGCTGCTCTCGGACACCATCTCCTCGCTGGCGTCGATCGAATACAAGATGGATGCCTGGGGCATCGACGTCACCGTCGGCGGCAGCCAGAAGGGCCTGATGCTGCCGACCGGCATGTCGTTCACCGGCGTCAGCAACAAGGCGCTCGACGTGGCGCGCCGCAACAAGGCGCCACGCCACTACTTCCACTGGGAGCTCATGGGGGGCCGCGCGCCGCAGAAGTTCATGGGCACCGCGCCGGTGCACATGTTCTTCGGCCTGCAGGAATCCTTGAAGATGCTCGAGGAGGAAGGCCTCGACGCGGTGTTCGCCCGTCACGCCCGCCTCGCCGACGCCACGCGCGCCGCCGTGCGCGCCTGGGGTGCAGGCGGCAAGGGCCCGCAGCTCTACTGCCAGTCGCCCGAACGGCTCTCCAACTCGGTGACCACGGTGGTGATGCCCGAGGGCGTGAGCTCCGACCCACTGCGCAAGGCAGCCCTCGATCGCTACAACCTGTCGCTCGGCGGCGGGTTGGGCCCGCTGATGGGCAAGGTGTTCCGCATCGGCCACATGGGCGATCTCAACGAGCCCATGCTGCTGGGCTGCCTCGCCACCACCGAGCTCGCGATGAAGACAGCCGGCGTGCCGTTCGGCCCGGGCGGCGTCGACGCCGCGATCGAGTCGCTGGCGAACTAGAAGGCCGGCTTCCTGCCCGCCACCGCGGCGATCAGGGCTTCGGGCCTGATCGCCGACAGCGCCGTCCCTTTGACCACGGTCGGCTGGACCTTGATCCCGTGCACCGCCTCGAAGGCGGCCGTCTCGGGATTGAAGGCGTAGAGCTGGCCTTCGGTCATGTTGAACCACCAGCCGTGCAGGGCGAGCGCCCCGGCCTCGACCTTCTCGGCGATCCAGCGGAAGCCCATCAGGTTGCTGACGCTGTTGAGCACCGCCGCCTGCTCGACGGCGCGCGCGATCTCCTCGCGCGGGCGGCCCTCGAGCTTGCTGACGGCAAGGTCGCGCACCTCCTGGGCGATGGCGGTCCAGGTCGAAAGGTAGTCGTAGCTGGCGTAGATGCTGTCACGGCCATCGACCAACGCGCCGATGCCGCCGCACAGGGCGTGACCCAGCACCACGACGTGTTCGACGCCGAGGCCCCGCACCGCGAACTCGATCGCCGAGGACGTACCGTGATGGCGCGTATCCGGCGGGAACTGGGCCGGCGGCACCATGGCCGCCACGTTGCGCACGGTAAAAATGTCGCCGGGCTTGGTCTGGGTCAGGATGCCCGGATCGACGCGTGCATCGGCGCAGCCGATGATCAGGATCCTGGGCGACTGGCCTTCGGTCGCGAGCTTCTCGAACAGGTCGTGATGCTCGCGGAAATAGCCGGTGCGGAAATCCTTGAATCCCTTGAGAAGCCGTTCCAACGCCATGACGTCTCGCCTACGATGCCGCGACCACGGCGGCAAGGTGAAATGACCCAAGAATTGCTCTACGACAAGCGCGGCGAGGTCGGCTGGATCACGTTCAACCGGCCGCAGGCCCGCAATGCCCTCACCTTCGCAATGTATGAAGGTTTGGCCGAGATTTGTAGCCGCGTCAGCCAGACCCGCGAGGTCAAGGCCCTGGTGATCACCGGCGCCGGCGACAAGGCCTTCGCGGCCGGGACCGACATTGCCCAGTTCCAGGAGTTCAAGGGCTCCGAGGACGGCATCGCCTACGAGCGCAAGATCGACCGTATCCTCGACACCATCGAACGCTGCAGCGTGCCGACAATCGCTGCCATTGCCGGCTTCTGCACCGGCGGCGGGGCTGCGATCGCGGCGGTCTGCGACCTGAGACTCGCCACCACCAACGCCCAGTTCGGCTTTCCCATCGCCCGTACGCTCGGCAACTGCCTGTCGATGGCCAACTACGCCCGGCTGGCCGCCCTGATCGGACCGCAGCGCACCAAGGAGGTGATCTTCCTGGCCAAGCTGATCGACGGCCCGACCGCGCTCAGCATCGGCCTGGCAAGCGAGCTCCTCCCGGACGCCGCCTCCCTGCACGCCCGGGCCGAGGAAGTGGCCCGCACCGTGGCCGGCCACGCCCCCATCACCCTCCAGGTCACCAAGGAGGCGCTGCGCCGCCTGCAGGCCCGGCTGGGCGACGACGATATCGACGATCTCATCAGACTGGCTTACGGTAGCCAGGACTTTCGCGAAGGCATGGCGGCATTCCTGGCCAAGCGGGCGCCGAAATGGTCGGGGACGTGACCCGGCTCGACATGAAGGAGGACGTAATGAATCGAATTGGGACCACTCTGGCCGCTCTGGGACTGTGCGTTGCCGCCGCCGCCTGCCAGAGCCCGCAGCAGAAAGTCGCTGCCAAGGAAGACATGATGACGGCTGCCGGCTTCAAGTTCGTGCCGGCCAACACGCCGACCCGGCAGCAGGCGTTCAAGCAGTTGCCGGCGCACCGCTTCTCGCGGCAGATGCGCGACGGCCGCGTCTTCTACGTCTATCCCGACCCGACGGTCTGCGTGTGCCTGTATGTCGGCGACCAGAACGCCTATGCGAGCTATCGCAAGAACATGTTCGACAAGCAGCTCGCCGACGAGCAGCAGATGACCGCCCAGGAAATGGAAATGAACAGCTGGGATTGGGGTCCCTGGGGCGGCTGGCCGTACGGCTGGTACTACTAGGGCTTGGCCGCTACCGGCGGCCGATCAAGCAATAGTATAAATTGTGCCGGCTTCGTGGCGGTGCACATAGGTTGTGCACAGGGAACCATGAGGTCGGGTCCGGAGTTGATTCCTCACGCAATTCAACGCGGGAAGGAGTCATAGCAATGCAGAAATATCGCATTGCCGCCATCATGCTCGGCGGTCTGTTCCTCGTCTCCCCGGCGATGGCCCAGAGCACCCACTTGGCCTACGCCACCGGCGAGCCGCGCGCGGAGTACATGGTCTTCCTCGAGAAGGGGAACGTGCTGCCCGAGTCGGCGATCCCGATGGTGAGCAAGGCTTCGAAGGCGGCCAAGGCCGGCAAGACGATTCACCTGGTGGGCCGCGCCGACCAGGCCGAGATCGTGAAGCAGGAGATGATCCGCGAAGGCGCGCCTGCGAACGCCATCGTCGTGGCGCGCGAGCCGGCGAAGGCCTTGCCCAAGGTCGACAGCCTGAGCGATACCGCGAGCCGCAAGGTCGAGATCAAGTACTAGAAGGACGCTTCGACAGATCCCAGTGCCGGGAACTCGCCACGTGCGCGGGTTCCCGGCGGGAAGTAGCGAAGGCCGGTCCACGACCCCGTGGTGATGGCCTGGCCCTTGGCGAGGCCGCCGCGCCGGCGCACCGCGTGATCGATCATCCAGGCCAGCGGCCGAACCGGATCGACCGCTCCCAATCCTCCCGTCTGATCCACCACCACTTTGTCGTCGATCACCAGCCTCACGGGCAGGTTCGCCCAGTCGAGGCCCTTCCAGTTCGCGATCGCATCGCCCGAGACCAGCGCATGGTTCATCTGGTTGTCGGCCAAAAGCCATTCGGGATCGGCGTGCTGGAAGTTCGCCAGCCGCGTATCCACCACTTCCATGCCGACGAAGGCGTCGCCCACGGCAGCGAGGGCTTCGTCGCGACCGACAGGCTCGCTGCGGGCGGCGATGTCGCGCACGATGTGGAAGGAGATCTCGATCTCCACGCCGATCATGTGCATGGCCTTGCCGTCGAACCGTGCCGGCGAAGTCACCAGTGCGCCCGAAAGCAGCGGCGCGGGATTGGGCTCGGCCGTCGGCGTGCGGGCGCCGACCTTCCAGCCGGCGGCCGGGCCGGTCGCGCGCAAGACACCGTCCTGGACGGCGTAGACCGCATCGCGGTTCGGCAGCGCGAAGGGCGGCGCCATCTGGATGCCGGTGCGCCGCGCTTCCAGGAGGCCGCGCACGGCGTGGGAAATGTCGACCGGCATGCTAAGCTTTCCTCAAGCAAGAAAAGACCGGAGGGACAATGCCCTACGCCAGCGGGCGCGTCATCCACGATGCCGACGCGCACATCATGGAGCTGCCGGGCTTCCTCGAGGATCATCTCGAGGCGACGTACCGCGGCCGCATCGGCGATGACGTGCTGTTCCCGCGGCGCGAGGGCTTCCACAGCCATCTCAAGGAGGCCCACAAGGACGGTGCAGGGGACGCGGCCTTCGACGAAAGCCAGATCATGCTCGCCAAGAACTGGGCCGCGCTCGGTTCTTCCGCCCGCCACGATCGTCCGCGCTCGATCGATCTTCTGGGCTTCGCCAGCCAACTCATGTTCACGACGGCGCTGCTGAACTATTCGTCGGTGCTCGAAGGCGGCCCCGATCCCGATCTCACCTACGCCGTGGCGCGTGCCCATACGCGGCACATGGTCGAGTTCTGCTCGGTCGACCGCCGCCTGCTGGCGACGGGCTACGTGCCATTGGTCGACTTCGAACGCACCGCCAAGGCTGCGAAGGAGGCGATCGAGCTCGGCGCCAAGGCGCTGATGATCCCCTCGCGCTGCCCCGACAACCATTCGCCGAGCCACATCGGCTTCGACCCGCTTGTGGGCGATCGCCCAGGAGGCCGGCCTGCCGATCGTTTTCCACGTCGGCGGCGGCGGCAAGCTTCTGGAGGACGCCTACTTCAACAACGGCCTGCCGCCGGTGCCCGACTTCCACGGCGGCGACGACAATTTCAAGTCGATCGATTACATGGCGATCGCCTATCCGCCGATGAAGGCGCTGACGGCGCTGATCGTCGACCGCGTGCTCGACCGCTTCCCCAGATTGAAGTTCGGCGTCATCGAGCAGGGTGCGTCGTGGGTGCCGGGCTGGATGCGCAACATGGATTCGGCGCACAACGCCTTCTACAAGAACGAGGAGCGGCTGCAGAAGATGTCGCTCAAGCCCAGCGAGTTCGTGAAGCGCCAGGTGCGCGTCACGCCCTATCCGCACGAGGATGCCGGCTGGATCATCGCCAACGCGGGCGACGAGGTCTGCCTGTTCTCGTCGGACTATCCGCATGTCGAGGGCGGCCGCCATCCGATCAAGCGGTTCGAGGCGTCGATGGCAGCGGCCGGCACCAGCGAGCAGCAGAAGCAGCGCTTCTATTGCGACAACTTCGTCGACCTGATGGGAGCGGGACTGACATGAGCACTTACTCGACCTTGCTGACCGAGCGGACCGGCGCGGTCCTGAAAATCACGACCAACCGGCCCGAGGTGCTGAACGCCCAGAGCCGCGTCCTGCTGGAAGAACTCGACGATGCCTTCCTGCGCGCCGTCGACGACGAGGCGGTGCGGGTCATCATCCTGGCCGGCGCCGGCAAGCATTTCTCGGCCGGCCACGACCTCGGCAGCCCGCAGGAGATGGCGGACCAGAAGAAGACGGCGCTCGAACCCGGCTTCAAGGGCGAGTACCGGCGCCTGTGGGAACGCTTCTTCGAGAACACCATGCGCTGGCGCGACCTGCCCAAGCCCACCATCGCCCAGGTCCAGGGCTACTGCATCATGGGCGGCCTGATGATCGCCTCGGCCTGCGATCTCATCATCGCCAGCGACGATGCCCAGTTCGCCGACCGCGCCGTGAAGTGGGGCGGCAGCCACGTGCAGTATTTCTCGATGCCGTGGGACTTCGGGCCGCGCAAGACCAAGGAATATCTCTTCACCGGCCGCTTCATCAGCGCCGCCGAGGCCGAGCGCGCCGGGCTGGTGAACCGCGTGGTGCCGCGCGCCAAGCTGGAAGAGGAAACGATGGCGCTCGCCCAGGACATCGCCGAGCGCGATCCCTATGCGATGAAGCTCGCCAAGGCGTCGGTCAACGAGACGCTCGATGCCCAGGGTTTTAGGCAGGCGATGGAGAACGCCTTCAAGAACTACATGCTCACCATCCCGCATCGCGTCGAGATGGGGACCTACGGTCCGGCGGCCCGCGAAAAGGCCCCGAAGGACCGGTTCGCGGTGCTCAACAAGAAGGTCGCGTCGTCCTGAGCGTAAGCGAAGGCCTGCCCTGAGCGCAGTCGAAGGGACCTCATTGCCGCTTGCCACGGCATGAGATCCTTCGCTGCGCTCGACGATGACATCAGGCCGCCCGCCGCTGCCGCTCCGCCATCTCCACGCCCATCGCCTTCGCGACGGACGGGCGCTTGAGGTGCTTCTGGTGATAGGCGGCGATGGTCGGCCACTTCGAGAGGTCGACCTTCAGGAACACCGCCCAGTTCAGCATGGTGACCAGGTATGCGTCGGCCACGGTGAAGGTGTTGCCGACGAGGTGGTCGCCGGTGCCGAGCTTCGTCGCGAGGTAGTCGAAGGTCGGCTCGAACAGCTCGCGGGCGGCCTGCTTGGTTGCGTCCGCGGCCTTGGGGTTGAACACGTTGTAGAAGATGCGCTTGTGCAGCTCGGTCGAGAGATAGTTCAACGTGTCGATCAGCTGGTAGCGCTCGACCGTGCCCCAGGCCGGCGCCAGGCCGCTCTTGGGGGCAGCGTCCGCCAGGTACTGCAGCACCGACGGCCCCTCGTTCAGGATCTGCCCGTCGTCGAGCCTGAGCGCCGGCACGTAGCCCTTGGCCGAGATCTGAAAGTAGTCGCCGCCGTCGTCGGTCTTCTTGTTGTCGACGAAGCGGACCTTGACGGGCAGACCCGCCTCCAAGGCCGTGATATGCGAGGCAAGGGAGCAGGCCATGGGCGAGGCGAACAGTTCCATCGTATCCTCCGTGGTTTTGTGCGATACGGTACACAAATACGCTCGAGGGGCTGCGTCAAGGCAAATCATGCGAACCGGTACAGAAATAACGAAACGTTCACGCGGGCGGCCCCGCGGCTTCATTACCGAGGAGGTACTTGAAAAGGTCCGCGGCGTGTTCATGGCCAAGGGCTTTACCGGCGCCTCGCTCGACGAGCTGGCCGCCGCCGCCGGCCTCAACCGGCCGAGCCTCTACGCCGCGTTCGGCGACAAGGAGCAGCTCTACATCGCCACGCTGCGCTTCTACGGCACCAAGAGCATCGAAGGCCTCGACGCGATCCTGGCCGGCCCGGGCACCATCCAGCAGCGCCTGGCCCGCGTCTACTCGGCGGCGATCGATCTCTACACCGCGCCGCCGCACCGGCCGGGCTGCATGATCGTCGGCACCGCCGCCGTCGAATCGCCGAGCTATCCGCGCATCGGCGCGGCGGCCGCCGAGCTTCTGGCCGCCATCGAGAAGAGCCTGGAACGCGCCTTCGCCGCCAGCGACCTGCCCAAGAAGCCCGCACCCGCGGCGCGCGCCCGCATGGCCGGCGCCATCATGTACGCCATCGCCATCCGCGCGCGGCTCGGCGCCAAGGCATCCGACCTGAAAGCCTTTGCCAATTCCATGGTGCCGACGATCTGCGGCTGACGTGCTGGAGCACGATGGGTCTGGCGCATGCGGTTCCATCGCATCCCATTCCGCTCTATCGTCGGTTGGATGACAACCGACGCCTTCCCGTGGAGCGCGGGCTTCCGCTCGCTCGCCGAGGAACATGACTACCGGGTCGACGAGATCGATGGCCAGGTGCCGGCGACGCTGCGGGGCACGCTGTTCCGCAACGGTTCGGGCCGCAACGAGCTCGGCGGCCAATGGTTTCCTCACTGGTTCGACGGCCACGGCATGCTCTCGGCCATCCGCTTCGACGACAAGGGTGTCCATTTCCGCAACCGCTACGTCGCCACCGAGAACTACCGCGACGAGACCAAGGCTGAGAGCATCGTCCATCGCGGCTTCGGCAAGATGCGGCCGGGCGGCATTCTGGCCAACGCCTTCCGCCGGCCCGCCAACGTCTCCAACACGTCGGTGGTGATGGACGGCAACCGGCTGCTGTCGCTGTGGGAGGGCGGCCCGCCGTTCGTCGTCGATCCGGCGACCCTCGAAACGCGCGGCCTCGCGGAATTCATCGGCGCGACGAAAGCCTTCTCCGCCCACCCCAAGCGCGACCCCGATACCGGCGAGCTGTTCAACTTCGGCATCGACTACGGCGCCAGGTGCACGCTCACGCCCTACCGCCTGGCCAATGGGACGCTGACCAAGCTGCCGGCCGTCACCCTGCCCTACGCGGTGATGAACCACGATTTCGTCCTGACGAAGAACCATCTCGTCTTCTGCATCGGGCCGATCCTCAGCTCATCGCTCGCCTTCATTCTCGGCATAAAAAGCTTCGACGCGGCGCTTCATTGGCAAGCCAGGAAGCCGACCCTCGTTCTGCTCGTCCCTCGCGACGGCAAGGGCAAGCCGCGCATCATCGAGACCGACGCCTTCTTCCAGTTTCATTTCGCCAACGGCTACGAGGACGACGGCGCGCTGGTGCTCGATCTTTGCCGCTATCCCGACTACCTCACCATCGGCCAGGCGCTGCGCGAGTACTGGAAGTCGGACTGGCCATCGTACGGCATGGCGCGCCTCACTCGTCTGCAGATCGAGCTTTCGACCGGCAAGGTCGACCGCCGCATCTTCGATACCGGCACCGCCAACGAGTACCCCGTCATCAACCCGGCCTATGTCGGAAAGCGCCACCGCTACGCCTACATCGCCTGCAATCGCGCCGACCGGATGACGGGCCTGCAGCAGCAGCTCGCCAAGGTGGACTTCCAGGCCGGTACCGTCCTGCGCCACGATTTCGGGCCCAACGGCTATCCCGGCGAGCCGCTGTTCATCCCCACCCCGGGCGGCGCGGAGGATGACGGCGTGATCGTCACCCTGGTGTTCGATGCCGAGCGCAAGCGCACCGACGTCGTCGGCCTCGACGCGCGCAACCTCGCGGCCAGGCCGCTGTTCGCAGCGCGGCTGACGCACCACGTGCCGTTCATGCTGCACGGCACCTTCACGCCGCGGCTCTTCTAGCGCCGACACACGGCGCAGGCACTGCAGTCAGTTTTAGGACTTTCCGGCATTCCCGGTATTTCCGGCAGAGCGTCTGGTGTGCCCAGTGAAACCACACCCCTATCGGTTGGGCCGGCGCAGTGGCCCAACCGGGTCCGACGGCGATCAGTCGGACTCTCGCATATGATTCGGATCGACGATGAGAAATAGCGGCAGAACCGTCACCCTAGCATGAACTCCAGTAGCGTTCAATAACTATAGTTCTAGTTGCGCTTGGGTGTCGTCACCGCGGGCTGCGGCGGGCCTTGCATGCCGTCGCCGACGCGCACGAACAGCGTGCTGGCGCAGCGCACCGAATCGTAGGCTTCCTCGCCCAGCTTGCCGGGCGTGGCATCGGTGTGCTGGACCTCGATCACGTAGCCGCCCCGCCACGGCAAGGTCGCCTCGAACGCGCCCTGCTCGTCGGTCTTGAACTCGCGCTTCCAGCCGGATTCGGCGATCAGCTCGGCCTTGGCCTTGGCGAGCGGCTTGCCCTGATAGAAGACCTTGAACAGGCCGGGCTTGCCGGCCGGCACGATGTCGAGCGTGTTGACGGGTGCCTGCTCCTTGAAATCGGCGACATAGCGCGTGCCGAGCCGGGACAGCACCTTGATCGGCTTGTCGCCGCGACGCTCGGTGATGGCGACGTTCTCGGCGACGATGCTGTCGTCCTTCCCCAGCGGGCCGGCGACGGCGAAGAAGGTCGCCTGCTTGTCGAGCTTGAGCGCCTTGTCGCTACCGGCGACCTTGGCCTCGGGCTTCAGGCGATCGAGCAGGCCGGGCGAGCCTTCGCGCAGGTTCTCGTCGAACTCGCCGAAGTAGATGCGCGCGCCGTCGCCCTCGCGCTCGACCCAGATCGAATGGGCCGCGGCGCTGCCGATGAGGCCGAACGACACCAGCGTGGCCAGCGCCGCGCGAAAGAACCTTGAATGCATAAACTTACCCTCCGCCGGGGTCTTCTACCCTGGATCGCGAGTGCATTCTAAATGCATTCTAGATTACCTGTCACCTCGACAGAACGGGCAACGTGGGATCGATCGCGCGTGGCCTCGGCGTGCTGGACCTCGATCACCGGTGGGCATGTTGACGGCAGAGCCTGCCTGCACCAGAGATTGCGACCCCCATGCTCGAATCGATGCTTCTTTTCCAGAGAGTGGTGCAACTCGGCAGCATGTCTGCGGCCGGCAAGGAGGCCAATCTGTCGCCTGCTTCCGTCTCCCGGACCATCGCTGCGCTCGAGGAGCATCTCGGCGCGCAGCTGTTCAACCGCACCAGCCGCAAGATCATGCTGACGGACGCCGGCGAGGCGTACTACCAGCGCATCAAGCCGCTGCTCGAGGAGCTGAAGCAGATCGAGGCGGCCGCGCGCGAGGTGCAGGACGAACCTCAGGGTTTCCTCCGCGTGCACGCGCACACGTCGGTGGGCATCCATCTCGTCACCCCGCGACTCGAGGAGTTCTGCCGGCTGTATCCCAAGATCACCATCGACCTGCAGCTGTCGGAGATTCCGGTCAACCTGCTGGAGCAGGACTACGACGTCGATATCCGGCTCGGGGAGCTTCAGGATTCGTCGATGCTGGTGCGCCGACTGGCGCCCAGCGATCGGGTGCTGGTGGCTAGCCCCGCCTACCTGGACTCTCATCCGCCCATCACCGAACCGAGGGATTTGCTCCGGCACAACTGCATCACCTTCCGTCCCAATTCGGAGGTCACGACCTGGAAGTTTGCCCGCGACGGCGAGGAGATGCAGGAGCTGAAGGTGACTGGCTGCTTCCACACCAACAACTCGGAAGTCCTGCGGCGGGTAGCAGTGGCCGGACTCGGGGTCGCCCTGGTGACCGACTGGATCTCCCAGGCGGACCGGCAAAGCGGCCGCGTGAGGGAAGTGCTTCCCGACTACAGGGTCACCATCAACTCCTTCAACAACGGCATCTACGCGGTCTTCCGGCAGACGCGCTACGTTCCCAAGAAGGTGCGCGTTTTCGTCGACTTCCTGGTCGCGCACGCGAAGCTCGAGTAGGATGTCGGCATTGTTGTGAGCGGCTCGCCGGCCGCTCAGCGGTCACTGCCCTGCGAGACCGCGGATGACACCCTTTCCGGCGAGTTCGTCCAGCTCGCGGTCATCGAAACCGATTTCGCGCAGTGTTTCCCGGGTGTGCTCGCCCAGCATGGGCGGCGGACTGGAGATGCGCCCGGGCGTTTCGGAGAGCTTCAACGGGACACCAGCGACCTTCAGTTCCGGGATCTTCGGATGCGGCAGGCTCACGACCAACTCTTGGTGGCGGACCTGTTCGTCCTCCAGCACCTCAGCGATGTTCTGGATGAGGCTAGCCGGCACGCCGTACTCGTCCATCAAATCGACCCAGTCGGCGGCGGGCCGAGTGCGGAAGAGGTCCGTCAACGATGAGACCAACTCGCTGCGCCCCGCGACGCGCACGGCATTCGTCGCGTAGCGGGGATCGTCGATCCACTCCGATCGGCCGATCGCCCGACAGAAGCGTCGCCAAAGTCCGTCATTGCCCACAGCCAGCAGGAAATAGCGATCCGCAGCCATGAACGCCTGATACGGCGCCACAGCGCCGGTCGCATGGCCCATGGGCTTGGGCGACACGCCAGTCGCCTGGGTCGCGACCGCGAAGTAGGTCATCGTTGCGATCTGCCCGGCCAGCAGCGACGACTGCACGAGCTGGCCGCGGCCCGTCCTCTCGCGGGCCCAGAGGGCGGTCATGATGCCGCCGTAGGCGAGCAGGCCCGCGGTGATGTCGACGGAGGGATAGCCGATGCGGACGGGCTCGCCTTCAGGCGTCCCGGTCACGCTCATCACGCCGGCGTAGCCCTGCATGATGAAGTCGTATGCCGCCTTGTGGGCGATCGGGCCCGAGCGGCCGAACCCCGAGACCGAGCAGTAGATGATGCGGGGATTGCGCGCCGAGACCTGCGCATAGCCGAGGCCGAGGCGCTCGGCAGTCGCTGTCCGAAAGTTCTCGATCAGCACGTCGCAACTCTCGGCCAGCCGCAGCACGATCTCGCGTCCGGCGTCGGATTTGAGATCGACCGCGACGCTCTTCTTGTTGCGATTGACCGCGAGATAGACCGCTCCTTCGCCGTTCCAGAACGGCGCCATGCCACGTGTCTCGTCACCTCGACTTGGCTCTTCGATCTTGATGACGTCCGCCCCCATGTCGGCGAGCGTCATCGAACAGAAAGGGCCCGCGACCGTTCGCGCCAGCTCCAACACGCGCACACCTTCCAAGGGCAAGGTCATGGCAACGTCGTCTCCTCTATGACATCGATCGCGAGGCCCGCGGCAGGCCGCCGATAGCCGACCGCAAGGCGGTGCTGCACGGTGCCGCCGAGCGCGTCGTTGCACGGTAGGCATCGCCGAGGGCCACCAGCATGACCTGCTCTGCAACCTGGGCGAAACGGGCCGCTATCCCGGCCGTCACCTCCAAACGGATCGGACCGAGAAACGCGCCGACAGGATATTCCGCGAGGGGCGCCGCCACAGTCATGGGCGTCTCGCCTTGGCCGGTCGCCCTGCTCTCATCGTTGGTCGGGATTGTAGACCCTTATCGGGCGGTGGGTTTTGTAGGCAGCCTTCTGATCGGCCCACATGACGCCCGTGACGCCGCCGCCATCAACGACAATGGCTTGGCCGGTGACGAAGGTGGAGCGGTCGCTCGCCAGGAAAAGGGCCATTTGCGCGATATCGTCCGGGAGACCGGCGCGGGGTATGGGTTGGAGACCGGCATAGTCCGAGAGGCGTTCCTCGATCAGGGAATCCGGCCGACCCACCGTGTTGGCGGAAAGCGGCGTCGCGATGGCTCCCGGACAGATGCAGTTGACCCGGACCGAATCCTGTCCGAGCTGCATCGCAGCCGCTTTGGTCATATGGATCACGGCGGCCTTGGCCGAGGAATAGACGATGGGCCCTCGCCCGGCGATAACTCCGGCGATCGAGCCAGTGTTGATGATCGAGCCGCCGCCTTGCTTCCGCAACGCCGGTACCGCGTGCTTCATGCCCAGGAAAACGCCTTTGACCAGGACGTCGAAAGTCAGGTCGAACTCGTCCGCCGGAATATCCTCGATCGGACCGAGCGCGCCGCCGAAGCCCGCATTGTTGAAGATGCAGTCGAGGCGCCCCCAGCGTCCGACGGCCGTATCGACCGCCGTCTTCACCTGGTTTTCCTGGCGCACCTCGCAGTCGACGAAGGTCGCGGCGGCGCCAAGCTCGCCAGCCAGGGCCTCTCCCCGCTCGCGCTGCATGTCGGCGATGACGACGCGCGCGCCCTCCTTCACGAAGAGACGAACCGTCGCCTCGCCGATTCCACTGGCGCCGCCGGTGACTACCGCCACCTTGCCTTCCAGTTCCGCCATGTCCGCCTTGCTCCCTTCGAGCGGCTTGCGATCAGGGCGAACCGCTAAGCGGTTCCCTCCGATCGGAAACGCGTTGATCCAACAGAAGTGCCTACTCGAGCCGATAGGGCGACATCGACTTCTGCGCCGCCTCCCGCCTGTCGTGCCAGCGTTTGCCGCCACCGTAGTAGGCGAGGCTGCCCGGCTTCGCCGTGCCATCGCCGTTGTAGTAGGAGAGGCAATCCCGCAACGGCGCCGACAGCAAATCCATCTCGGCGCAGTGCCGGGCGTACTCGTCTTCGGCTTCCCGGGTCACGTCGATGGTCGCGGCGCCGCGGGCCCTGACCGTCTGCAAGGCCCAGACGATATAGTGGGCGTGCATTTCGGCAACACGGGTGAAATTGAACTGGCCGCCACCGCCCTGTGGGCCGTTCATGATGAAGAGGTTCGGAAAGCCGGCCGAGTGCATGCCCAGGAAGGTCTTGGTGCCTTCGCTTTCCCACTTCTCCCTCAGTGTCCGCCCTGCCCGGCCCTGGATCATGTTGAAGGAGCCGGTGCCCATCCATTCGAACCCGGTCGCGTAGATCAGGACATCGAGGGGATATTCCACGCCGTCGTGAACGATGCCTCGTTCGTCGATCAGCTTCACCCCCGTAGGCGCCGTGTCGACCAGGTGGACATGAGGCAAGTTGAAGGCCGGCAGGAATTCGTCGTGAAACGTCGGCCGTTTGCAGCCGTAGGGGTAATAGGGCTTCAGCGCCGCCGCGGTCTTCGGACTCTGCACCACGGAGTCCACGCGAGCGCGTATCTGCTCCATGACGCGGAAGTTGCTGTTGAGCTGGGCGTCGATCATCTCCTTCGGCGTCAGCTCGCGCTCGTACGCCTTCTGCTGCTTGTAGGCCTCGACCTTGCCCGACAGAAAGTCGTCGTTACCCTGCAACGCGGTGCGGCCGGCGGAAATGAGGGCCAGGCGCTCCCGCCTCTTGACGGCCCAGTCCCGCTCATGCGGCCAGGTGGCGTATTCCTCCTCCGTCGTGGCACGCTGATCGCGCACGTCGATGGACGAGGGCGTCCGCTGGAAAACGTAGAGCGCCTTCACCACTTTCGCGATCTCGGGCACGACCTGCACCGCCGTTGCACCCGTTCCGATGATGCCGACCCGCTTGCCTTCCAGGTCCACGTTGTAGTTCCAGCGCGAGGTGTGGAAGGCCTTGCCCTTGAAGGTCTCCATACCCTCGATCTTGGCGAGGCGTGGTGTCGTCAGGATGCCGTTCGCCAGCACGACGAAGCGGGCGCGCATGGCATCGCCCCGGTCGGTCTTGACGATCCAGCGCTTGGCCGCGTCGTCCCACACCGTCGCCTCGACCGTGGTGTGGAACAAGCAGTGGTCGTAGAAGCCGAACCGCTCCGCCATCGACTGGCAGTATTCCAGGATCTCGAAGCCCGACGCGAACTTCATGGAGGGGACGTGGCCCATCTCCTCGAGGAGAGGCAGGTAGCTATAGCTCTCGACGTCGCAGGCGATGCCGGGATAGCGGTTCCAATACCAGGTGCCGCCGACGTCACCGCCCTTCTCGCAGAACCGCACGTCGGTGAAGCCCGCCTTCATCAGCCGATACCACAGGAGAAGTGCCCCGAAGCCGGCGCCGATCACCAGGATTTCGCATTCGTCGTCGAGGGCAGCGCGCGGTATCGGCGCTTCGGAATAGACATCTTCCAGATACGTGGCGAACTCGCCTTCCAGGCGGATGTAGTGAGCGGCTCCGGCGCGTGCTTCCTTGAACTTCCGGTACTTCGCCTGCTCCTCGGCATTGAAGACAGCGCCCGGCGGCGGCGGCGGCAGCATCTTGAGGGCCTCGTTGTCGACGATCGAGTACCCCTTGCCGGCGATCTTGTCAGTCGCCTTGGCCGCGCGCGTGGCGAACAGCTTGCGGCCGGTTTTCGGGTCGATGCGGACGGCCTGGCTCATGCGCGTAGCCCGATCCATGACTGGTCCACCAACGGTCGCGGCAGTGAGCCAAAATTCATCGCAGTACTCCGTCCGTGTCTCGCATCACTGTAGGCGACGACACCGCTGTCGAATAAGAAGAGAATTTGCACACCAGCCTTTTGCGATATGAAAGCCATCTCGCCGGCGTGCCGGCGCCCGTTGGCGCCCGTGGCGCGCTGGCGCCTAATCAACGCGAATGCCCGCGCCGGCGATGACTTTGGCCCACTGGGCGGAATCGCGCTGCATGCGGTCCACGAGCTCATCAGGGGACGAGCCCACGACTTGGTACCCCTGCTCACTCAGCTGTGCCTGGATGTGCTGGTCCGCCAGGACCTTCCTCGCGTCGGCGAGCCACCGCTGCACGATGGCGTCAGGCGTCTTCCTTGGCAGCCACATCGCCTGCCAGTTCATGAACACGAAGTCCGGCACGCCGGCCTCATGGATGCTCGGTATCTGGGGCAAGCTGGGATTGCGTGTCTTGCTGGTGACCGCCAGGATCCTCACGCGGCCGCTTTCTGCCAACGGCCGGGAGATGGGGATGATGTCGAACAGGACCTGGATCTCTCCCGCAATCAAGGCCGCGCTGGCAGGGCCGTTACCTTTGTACGGCACGTGCTGCATCTTGGTTCCGGCCATGCTGTTGAAGAGTTCGCCGACGAGATGCTGCGACGCTCCGTGCCCGGCGGATCCGTAGAACATGCGCGATCCGTTCGCGCGGGCGTACGCCAGGAACTCAGGAAAGGTCTGGGCCGGCACCGACGGATGGATAGAGAGCACGAGCGGGGCTGCCGTCGTCACAGACACCGGCACGAAGTCGCGGAGCGCGTCGTATCCCGGCTCCTTGACGAGAATGGGCTGGATCACGATCGAGTTGCTGTGGAAGAGGATGGTGTATCCGTCGGGTTCGGCTTGCGCGACGGCTTGGACGCCGATCGCTCCGCCCGCGCCGGCCTTGTTGTCGACCAGGACGGGCTGGCCCATTGCCGCCTGGAACCTGGGCGCCAGCAGGCGCGCAACCAAGTCATTCGACCCACCGGGGGCGAAAGGCACGACCACTTTCAGCGGTCGGGAGGGAAACCGCGAATCTGCGTAGGCAGGCGCCGGGACACGGAAGAAGGAAAGAGCTCCTGCAGTGGCCAGGAGCTTGCGCCTATGACAGATCATTTGCTGCTTTCTCTCGTCTCTGTGATTCGTGAACGATCATTCTAAGCAAGGGCGCGTCAGCCACGCTTGCTTTTCATGAAAACATCCCTTTCAGGCGACGGAAGGGTTCAAGGGAAATACATCAAACTGTCGTCCGATTGGGTCGTTTGGCCCAATCGCGCGTTACGCACTGCGGATCATTCCCTACCGGTCCCGCAACTTCGGATCGATCGCGTCGCGCAGCGCATCACCGAACAGGCTGATGCCCAGCACCGTCAGCAAGATGGCGACACCGGGAAACACCGCGATCCACGGCGCCGTCGTGGCGTATTCCTCCGCGCCGCCCTGCAGCATCAGGCCCCACGCCGGCACCGGCTCCTGCACGCCGAGCCCGAGGTAGCTCAGCGACGCCTCGGCCAGGATCGCCTGGCCGACGAAGGCCGAGAGCAGGATCAGGAACGGCGCGATGACGTTGGGCACCATGTGGCGCAGCACGATGCGGGCATGGCTGAAGACCAGCGCTCGGGCGGCGTCGACATAGGGCGGACGTTGTCAAACCTTAGTCATCAATCTAGATCTTTATGATGCTGCGAAGCTAATCGTGCGCGGCGGGCGGCCGCCCAGATTGAGGAAGCCGAGGGAACAGGATATCTGTAGCCATAAAAAAGCGGCGATCGTGAAATGGGCTTGAGTTCGGTGAATAACTTCGTCAGGATCAACTACCGCCTGCCGTCTCATAAGTCGACAAAGTTCGAACATGTCAGCGTGCTCTGGCCATATCAGTCGCATCGGGGCGGGCTTGTGAGATCAGAGTCATTCAGTCCCATTTGCGGGCATTGGCAATGAGAGTGCAGGCAGCCCTTTAGGGGAGAAGCCAAAGCGCGTGCGCTTTTCGCGGGGGCCAAATGTCACAAGGGCCAAACTTTGAGCCAGTACATGGCTCTCAATACAACCGGCAGTTGGCAGCAGGCCCCGGATCGAGTGATCAAATTGTGACCGCCCGTAAGATCCGAGTTGCTGTCGCAAGTGCGGTTCGGCTGGTGCGTGAAAGCCTCACCCTGAGCCTGCGTGACTGCGAAGGGATCGTTGTCGTAGATGCGGTCGGTCTCGACTCTGAGGGAATTGCCCAAGTTGCTGCAGCGACACCAGATGTGATTCTGGTCGACGTTGGCCATACGAAACCAGCCGCCATTGCCAGCCTGCTTAAGACCTCATGCTCCGACGCGAAGCTTGTTGCCTTTGCGCTTGCTGAAATCGATGAAGAGGTATTTGCATGCGCAGCTGCGGGATTTGCAGGGTATGTGCCCTGCGAAGGGAGCGCTGATGAACTTCATCGTGCATTGGTCGATGCAGCCAATGGCCGTATGCAATGTGCACCCCACATTGCGGCAGCGATGTTCAGCCGCTTGTCCACTCTCACGCAACAGCTACCGGCTCAGGCGGCCTTACCCTTACTCACCATGCGCGAGAACGAAATCATAACCTTGGCCAAAGAAGGTCGGTCGAACAAGGAAATCGCTCGGCAGCTGCGCATTAGCGTCGCAACGGTCAAGAACCATATGCACAACATCCTGCAGAAGCTGCAGGTCGGGCGGCGCGGCGAGGCCGTGGCCCGGCTTCGCATCACCCGTTCAGACGAGCTCACTGCCTAATTCTTCGGGACGCTAGCCTGTTTGATCCGCTCGGCTGGAATCCGCCGAGCGGACTATGCCCGTCGAAACAACCAGCATTCGCGTGCGCATTTTCGGTCCGGTGTTCCACCGGTTCTCGTGCGCGCCTGCGGGCATTGATCGGCCAAGGCATGGTCTAGGCCTTTCGGTCCAGCCCCAAATGATGCGTTACCCGGATCGTTGCGAAGGCCGTTGGATCACTCGGTCCGGCCGCTCATTCCTACTTCGCAGGAGCAGAGATCGAGGCACTTTGATGGGCCATCCAGCCCATGGAGTCCGTGGGACATCCTGTCATTAATCCACGAGGACAATTCCAGTCGTCAGGGAGCAAGAAGTTTGCAGCCTACAACGATCCTTCTCGCTGACCTGCCGCCACTCCTCGAGGACATAATGTCGAACGTGCTTAAGGGCCATTTCGATCTTCGGATTACTCGGGGCACGAAGAGCGGCTGCACGCTCCTCAACGAAGCTGTTGAAGCTGGTGCTCGGGTACTAGTCGTAGCCCGAGAAAATCCTTCCGACCTTTCTTCCATCGATCCCTACCTGGCGAACGCCACCCAACTTTCGGTAGTGGCCATTGCGCTCGATGGTGCCTCGGCGAGGCTGCATGCCTTCCAGGCTACCGGCCACAGTTTCGAAGACGTTTCGGCCGACCAGATCGTCGCAGCGATCGCCGGCGCGGTTGGCCTGTCTGAATGATACGCCTATGCGACAGCATCGTCATTCCGCGCATCTACCTGCTCAAGGTTCCCAAGGGCAAGGATGGCACGTTGACAACCGCGCGGATCATCGCGCGGATGATCCGCGATGGCGCGAAGGACTTCTATGTTCGCCAGCGCGCCATCCACATCTTCCGGATGTACCGCGTGCCGGCAAAGGATCGGTTCGGCGAGGTCAGTTCCCTATTCGACTGGGTACGCAGGAACATCCGCTACACGCGGGACATATTCCGGGTGGAGCTTCTGCACACGCCTCGCCGGATGCTCGAGCTCAAGGCAGGCGATTGCGACGACATGACGATCCTGCTGGGATCGATGCTGATGTCGACGGGTCACCCCGTTCGTCTCGCCCTGGTCGGGTTCCGGCCGCATCGGCCGCATGTCTACAGCCACATCTATCCGGAAGTCCTGATGAACGGTCGCTGGCTCGCACTCGACGCCACGATGCCACGGCCGATCGGCTGGGCGCCACCGGCGTTGTGGCGTCGCGTCTGCACCGTTTAACCGACGAGGTTGGAGCATGATTGGGCAAATGCCGGTTCAACACAGGATGGTGTTCGATGGATTCGGCAATCCGCTCGGACGCTGTCGATTGATCGCCTTTCCCATACGCCGGCGCGTGATGCCGATGGTGCCGATGGTGCCGAGAATGAGGCTGCGCTTCAACTTCGGTGCGCCCGGGTTCGCGGCCGCGCCGTCGGCCTTTGGCGCACCCGTCGCGCAATCGCAAATGCTCTATGATGGTCTGGGCAATCCCGTTGGTCTTCCTTTTATTGCCGCACTTGCCCCACTTGCCGCAAAGGTGCTCCCGCTGGCGGCGAAGTTTTTGCCGTCGATCCTCCCCGGTTTGCTACCAGGCGGACCGCCTGCAGCACCACCCGCGACCATTCCGTCGCCGACAGTGCAGGTGGTGCAACCGGGTCCACCGGTTGTGCCGCCCGCTTGTCCACCGCCGACAATGGAACAGTGCCGGCTGCTTTATCCGATACCGATGGCCCCCCCGGCACGGGTGAGGCGACCGCGGGTACGAGTATCTGTGAGAGCTCGGTGACGACAGCATGAAGGAGAACTGAACTCATGATGACCGGATACGTTCACGAGGCTCCTGAGTTCGGTTATGCCGAGGCTCCGGATGCTTACAGCGAAGTTGCCTATGACGGATACGGCAACCCTGTCGGCTTTCTCATACCGAGTCTGATCAATGCATTCCGCCGGAGGGCCAGGCCCATGCCAGCCCCTCCCCCAATGCCGGAGCCCGAAGCGCCAATGGACACGGGCACGGGCGAATTCCCGCCCCTGCCATTTAGGCCGCCGTTCTGGTCGCCGATCCTCAGGAGCTTCGTCCGCTCAATTTTTTCGCCGGCGCAGAACCGCTGGATTCAGGTACGCGTTCCGCCTCCCGGCGCGTCACCGTACCGCCGTCCCTGGCCGCTCGGCTGGATACGACCTTCACTTCCGTACACCGGCCTCGGACCGAACCGAATGTACATGCGTTGCGCGGTGTGGCCCGGGCCGGCCGGCCTCGTTCCCGCCTCTGCAGCGACCCAGATGCCGGGTGCTCCCGGGGCGCCGGGCGGGGGAGGCCGGCGTCGCCGGCGCCGTCGGCGCTGAGCCAATGAGCGACTGCAACATGATGCCCCGGAGCCCGTGGCAGTGGCCTACATCAGAGCGACCGTTTGCTCGCGAGACCCGAGCACGTCTCTCACCCTGGCGCGGAGCAAGTTTCTCGAGTTCAGCGGCCGCCGCCCGGAGAGCATGCAGCGCATCCGGTGCGAACGGGTCGTTCCGCAAACTCTCGTCAAAGTCGGCGATCTGCTTGGCCTCATCTACGCTTCAGATCGCGACAGGCGCGGCGTCAAGCGTTCGTACATCCACTTCATGGAAGCGCCGCCGATCCTTGCCTGCAACCCCCAAGGCGATCGGCTCTATGTCGTTGGCGGAAACTACCGCGTCACGCGCCGCGGCATCGAGGGATAGGGGAGGGTGAACAGCGATGCCCGCACCGCGACGTAGCTTCGACGAAGTGATGATCGTCAATCCGGTAGGCAACGCAACGGAAGGAGTGCATGCGATGAGATTTCGCGCCGGCCCGATGGGCTACTATGCCGAGCCCGCCGACTTCAGTGCCTATGGCGAGCCGCCGGAGATGGGCTACTACGGCCAAGCGCCCGAATACGGCTACTACGCCGAACCACCCGAGATGGGCTGGTACGGCGAGCCGCCGGAGATGGGCTACTACGGCCAGGCGCCCGATTACGGCTACTACGCCGAACCGCCCGAGATGGGCTGGTACGGCCAAGCGCCGGAGATGGGCTACTACGGCCAGGCACCCGAATACGGCTGTTACGCCGAACCACCCGAGATGGGCTACTACGGCCAGGCGCCCGACTACGGCTACTACGCCGAACCGCCCGAGATGGGCTGGTACGGCGAGCCGCCGGAAATGGGCTACTACGGCCAGGCGCCCGACTACGGCTACTACGCCGAACCGCCCGAGATGGGCTGGTACGGCGAGCCGCCAGAGATGGGCTACTACGGCCAGGCGCCCGATTACGGCTACTACGCCGAACCTCCCGAGATGGGCTGGTACGGCCAGGCACCGGAGTTTGCGGCGTATGGCGAACAGGACCCGGTCGGCTACTACGCCGAGGACCCGAACATTGCCTATGGCGAGGAAATGCCGGTCGCGGGTTACGGGCAGGCGCCGGAGATGGGCTACTACGGCGAGCCTGAGCTCAGCGCCTATGTGCGAGACGTTGCCTCGCCGTTCAACGCCGGATGTCCCTTGCCGACGAGCGTTGCCGGGATGGGAGAGCCTGCAGACCTCTCGGGCTACACCACGCCAAGCACGGTCAACGCAAGGGTAACGAATTTCACCCCACAACCCGCGCCAACCGCGAGCCTGCCCGATTACTTGAAGCCGTTGTTCTGATCAACGAGCGATATTGGAGGACTAGCCATGGCTGTCGTACAGGGCATCAAGGAAAAAGTACACCTACCGATCTACGACTCGATTCTTCGTCGAACCGCGCAAGCAGCTGAGGGACGTCGAGAAATCCAGCATCCTGAAGTTCTTCGTCAACGTCCAGGGCAAGACGAAACTCGCGACAAACCTGCAATCGGCGTCGCTCCTGCCGCACTACAACACGTTCGAAGCGCGAGCGATGCGTGTCGTCATCAGCGATCTGCCGGCGAGCTATCCCGAGAAGGTCTTCGCCGAGGATGAGGATTGGGATGTCACCGACGAGGACGGCGATGCCATGGATGCGGCGGGCAACACACCGGCTGCCGATGCAGTCGCTGTGAGGGCAGACATCTCGATACCCCTTGACCGGCTGATCGACCTGCTCAAGGAGGCAAAGGAAGATCCCGACGGATTCGCATATCTCTCCGTCGATGACGACGAGCTGGTTCCCGAGCTGCGGTTCGGCGTAGAACCCGCCATCACCACGCTTCCCGACGCCGGGCCGAACTCTCGAGGAACCGTCGCCGATGCCGGCGGCGTGATCCGTCTCGCAAAAAGCGACATTCAAGGCTTAATCGACGACCTGAAGGAGCCTGACCGACCGCTCAAGGAGCAGATCGATCCGGCCAACGGTTCCGGCACCCTCATCGGCAAGATCGTCTTCAACACGGTCACGTCGCTCTACGTCGGCGAGAAGCTGATGATTCAAGTGCCGACATTCTTCTTTCCCGGAGGTGCCGGTCCATACTCGGAAGCAGCGAAGGTGACGACGCACGGCGAGCCGTCGCCCTTGGCAACGTTCAAATTCGCCGAGCCCATATACATCGATCGCCAACAGAACTTCCGTGTCGAGATCGAAACGCCGGACGGCGACACGATGAAGGAGCTGCAGCGCATCTACGGCCCCTTCTACATCTGGGTGTTCCTGGATGGATACATGACGCGCGACGTCCAGTAAGAGCGCGGAACGGACGACCACATGCTCCAGACGCGGCAAATCAGACCTCAACGGCGGATGCCAGGCCAACAACCTGGCGTCCGTCCCGCGGCCGCGATACCGGTGCCATACGACTACGGCGTTCGCTTCCAGCTTAAAGGAATCCCCGGCGAGCTTCACGAGCAAGTGCTCGTCACCGCGCCGGACGGCGCCTTTGTCGCGACGGCGGTGGGTTATGGCTTCGCGGAAAGCCGCGATCAAGCGCTGCAGCTGACGCTTCCCGACAACCAGCCGCGCGTTCCGGCGACTCTCACACTGGCGCAGCTTCCGCTCGAGGCCCTCATCGAGGGATTCCGCCTCGATCCGCAGCGGGATGAGTTGACCTTCACCCTCGGCGTTCCGGTCGATCGAGCGCAGCTGGATCTGATGCTGCGCCGGGTCAAGCCACGCGCGCATCCCACGTTTCTCTTCAGCGTGATCGACACGGCCACGGGACGCGAATTGCAGGATGAGCCGACGCATTCCCTGGCGTCTCTCGGCATCGCGACCGGCGATCGGCCGTTTCGCCGACTGGCTTATCCCATCTCGTTTCTTCCCCGATCGAGCTTGCGGGTGCAAGTGATCGAGCAAAGTGCTGATACGCAGGGCGATTTGTTCATCGTGTTCTACGGGTACCGGCTGCCGCTGCCCGCGAATTGTCCGGAGCCGGCAATACGCTCGGTGGCGCAGCCGATCCTGCGCCGGCGGGGAGCACCAACCGTGCCGCCGGCCCGCATCATACCCTTCGACTATGTCGCCAACATCGGATTGACCGGCAAGCCCGGCGCTCGGCAAAAGGCCGAGATCACGGTCAGCGTCGACAATGAGTTCGTGGCCACCGCCATCGGCTACGGACTTGCCACGGGCGACCTGGGCGTCGAGATTGATGTGCCAGCACCTGCCAATCAACCACCCATCAGGTCTGTCGACCTTGGAGCGGTTACGCTCGGCGACTTCCCGATCGACGCGCTGCGTGACGGAGTCCGGCTTCGCAAGGACATGTATCGCGTCGCGTTTCAGAACAACGCCGTGCTTGCCAACACTTTGCCCATTGCACTCCTCAATCGGATGTTTGAGCGTATCAACGCGCCGGAAGACGTCTCCTTCATCTATTCCATCTTCGACTCCGGAACTGGGCATGATCTGCAAAACATTGGACTTCACAACATTGCGGGGCTCGGCACCGCGACCGGCGAGCGGCCCTTCAAGCAATTGGCGATGCCGCTCAAACTCCAACCCAATTCGACGATTTAGATAGACGTCATCGAGCAGTTCGGGCGCGGCCAGCTCTACATCGTGCTGCAAGGCTACAAACGGCTGGGTGGAGCCGGAGCGAGACCGTCATGACTCCGGAACCCGCGTTCGGATTCGCCGAGGCGCTGGCTGTTGCCGAGCAACGGACCATTCCATTTGACTACGCCTTCCGTTTCGAGCTCACCGGTACACCGGGCAAGACGCTGCGCAGGACGATCACCGTAAGCACCGAGGCAGCCTTCACTGCGGTCTCGCTGGGCTATGGTGTCATCTCCGCCGTGGAGCGTCTCCGCTTCGGGCTGAACCCAGTCAACTTTCCGCCCGCGCCGCCCGCGTTGGCGCGCATTCCCACTACCACCGTGGCCGGCATTGCGCTGTCGGATCTCATTGCCGATCTCGATCGTCAGGTGCCGGCCGAGCGTGATGTCGTGCTCAGAAGCGGTTTTCGGCTCAGTCCCGAAGTCGCCCGCCTGCCGCTTGCAGCCAACCTGTCGACGCAGCTTCTCAGCCAGGCCTTCGAAGCGATTGGCGCACCTGCGGATCAGATACAGTTCACCTATGCGCTGTTCGACGACGGCAGCGGGCGGGAATTCCAAAGCGATCCCATTCTGAACACGGCGGGAACTCGGGACAGCGAACGGAGAACGTCCGTTCCGGCACCTCGCCACGCCCATCAGGTTCGAGCCGCTGGCAGTCATCCGCATGGAAGTCACCGAGCTCTCCACGATACCGGGCGAACTGCATGTCTCGCTGCAGGGCTACAAGATGCTCGGTGGTCAGGGAAGCCCAACCGGCCGGCGGCTCGGCAGGCTCCGACGCGCACGGAGGCGATGATGGGAGCCATGCCGCAGATCCCGCCCATCGCATGCCCCGTGTGCGGCATCCCGCTCGATTCGCAATCTTTCGATGTCTCCGCGGGAATTGTCGGCAGCCTGTCCGGGGGACGCACGCATTCCCTCGCCCGTTTCGAACTGCCGCCGCGCTATTGCGGCGTTCTGGACTATTTTTCGCAATTTACCGACCAACAGGCGGCCAACTCATCGGCAATCGACACCCCGGATTTCGACTGGTCCATCCTCATCAATGGTCGGCCGCTTGCCCCCTACCAGAGGTTCAATCTCATCCTTAATCCATGGGGGTTCGGGAGCTTTCAGACCCGGATCCGCCTGACCGAGAGCGCGATCGTCGAATTCGTGGCGCGGCAGACGCGCAACAGCAACGTCGTGTCGAAGATCGCGGGCCGGCTCGTCGGACGCTATTGGTACAACACGGAGTACGGCGATGCCGTGCGCGCTCGTTGAAGCTGTCGCGCCGGAGCGCGTGCCGATCCGCTCCGGCCACGCCTATCGCGTCCTGCCCCTGGCACAGAGCGCCTTCGTAACGCGCCCGCTCGCCGCCGAACTCGCACGGGTGCTCGAGCGCTTCGCCACGGAAGCCGGCTTCACCTCGGAGCGTCCGGTCGAGATCCTCTTCAAACCCGGCATCGTCGGCCATCATCAGGTTGGCCGTGCGGCGGACGTCTATGCGGTTGCCGGCCGCGGGCTGGATGCATGGAAAGCCGATTGGGACGCCGCTCTCTCGAGTGGCCACCTTGAACACGCACGTCAACACAATCTCGGCTGGCGTCTCTACAAGGCGATCCAGAACTACGGTCGCTGGTCGAAGCCCACAGGGTATCCGATCCAGCTCTTCGGACCCTGGACGAGAAGCGAGGGCCCCTGGCAGCGGATCAGCGACCCGCTGTTGTTCGCACATCGCGACCACGTTCACATCGCGAAGTAATGGAGGAACGCATGCTGCACGACGGGACGCCGACGTACCACGGTTCAGCTACGTTGCACATGCAAGCGCACCATAGGCGAAGGGGAATGCCACGGTCCGGCGACGAACCCGCCTCCATGATGCGCGGCCTGGGCGTTCAGCGCATGAGACTGCTTCTCTTCGGCAATGACTTCGGCCGACTCGACGATCCCACCATCCCGCCAAACGGTCGCCATTGGACGGGACCGGACGTTCCGCCAAGAATGGGGCCCCTCAACGCCAGGTCGGGCGTCGGTGTTGCTCCACGCCGCCGGCTGGCCAGTCGTGCCCTTTATCCCGAGCCTGGCCCTGAAATCGTCGTGGCGTGGGGCGATGCACGAGATCTCCTGAACTGTCGGTTCGCGCATCCTGAACGGCTGCACGATTCACAGAAGTTGCGTTGCCATGCTCAGGTGTACGAGGCGCTGGCTCCGCAGCCCTGCGAGATGCTTGCAATGGCGATGCTCGGCGACGTGTCGCTCGCCAGCCAGCTTCATCTGCTGACGGACGGACTTGCGGCAAAGCTCGGCCTCGCTGCAGCGCCGCCCCCGAGACCTGCCTTCGCTTCTCAGCAGCGCCAACACGGCATGATCCTGGCAGGAGATCGTCTGATCCGCCTTCTCGTCTCCAGCGACCCGACGCGCGACGATGAATCAAGTGTGGTGGCGCAGACGCGAGATCATCCGGCGCGAGGCGAGCAACCGGCCACGCAGGCGTATGCCACGTCTCCCCAACCGGCAGGCGCAAGAGCTCGTGCGCCGGCTATTCCGGAACAGTATCTGCGCCCATGGGAATTCCGGCGCAGCCGCGATGAAGCGATCTACGAAATGCATGAAGCGGCCCGACGCGGTCGGCTTCGGCGTCTGCTGCGGTCGCTTCGCTACTTCCGGCAGTCGCGACGCGAGGTCTTCCGTTGGCAAATCATGATCTTCGGCAAGACGGTGGACGAAAAATTGTGGGGCGTTCGCCCGCCTGTTTGCGGTCTCGAGGACGCCAAGCTCCGGGACTGGGCAGCACGAACGCTCGCCCAGGCCGGATACGATCCGGCCTTCATGCTCGCGGAATGGGAAATCTATTGGCGGCGCAAGGCGCTTTAGGCGGCGCCGCCTTTGAGCAAGGGAGAAGTAGCATGGCAACAACCGGTCAACTTGTAGCTTTCACCCCAGGCGGTCTGGCTGAAATCGATACCTACATCGATCTGCGCGAAAAAGCGAAAGTCGCGCTCCACGACATCGACGGCGAACTGGCAAAATTCGAGCAGGAGCTGGCGAAGCAGATCGCCGCCGACGGCGCGGGCAAGCCCAAACTGGAACCCGACGCCGTGCTGGCAAAATACAAGGCCCAGCAGGTCAAGACGGATCAGCTGAAGGAGAAAAGAACGGCGCTGGAGGCTGCACAAAGGTCAGTCGATGCTCGATTGGAGGAACTGAAGAAGTCCTCGCCGGCCGAATACGTAGCAGCGCTCGACAAACGAATCGCGGATCAACGGAAAGTAAGCGCCAAGACGCAGGAAGAGGCAGACCGCGCAGAGGAAGCGCTGAAAGCATTGACTGAAGAGCGGGACAAGGTGGCGGCAGCACTTCCCGCCCCAAGCCGGCCGCCGAAGGCGCAGAGCAAGTAGACGCCGAATGGCGGGTGAAAGCGCCACAGTCTGCACCGTGCGCTTGCTGCCGAACGACCGGAGGCAACGATGACATATTTGAGCATTCCATCGGGCTCGAGCCCAGGTCTCGGCCAACGTGAGCTCGTCGGCTGGCCGGCGAGAACGCTCGGCTACGGAGAACTGGTGGCTCAAGCCGCCGCGATTGACGGCTTTGCGTTTGACAAGTCGGATATCGGTCCCGCACAGCAAACCAAGATAATCGCGCTCGCCCGTCAAATCATGGCGCAAAACATCCGCAGCGTGCGCTTCGTTGGCCACACCGATCCGGTAGGCACTCCGGCCTACAATACCGGCCTCGGACAAAGGCGCGCCGACGCCGTGCGTCGCACGCTGCTGGCGACCCTCGACCGCATGCGACCCGGCGCGGCCGCATCGGTTGCGGTCAGCACCAGATTCAGCCGGCGAATTCCAACCCCTTCCCGGTCAGCCTGCAGCTCGGAATCGGCGCGTCGAGGTGATCCTTCCCGGCACGCCGCCGCCCGTCCGCAGCCCGGGCCATCGCCAGAGACGCGGACAGAAACGGTCAAGATCGTGGCAAGAAGCTCGATCCTGCCGGTCGGCTCGGCGACAGGCTCCGTGCCATGCACGGTGAGCACGGTGCCTGGTACGGCACTTCCAATTCCCAGCTCCGCCGCACTTCGAGCATTCTCAGCGCAGCTCGGCCTTGTCGTACGCGATCACATCCGCAGCGATGCGAAGGATCGGCAGTATCGGCTGTACACCCAGCAAAGCTTCAGAGTGGCGTGCCAGAATGGCCAAATTGTTTCGGTAACGCCCGCACCGATGGATACCGATGTCGGTGAGGAGTGCATCATTCCCAGCCGCGGTTGTCTCACACCCCTGCCGATCACCATCACAGGCGTAACCTTGCGGCGGACAGCGCCTGACGCATTCGCATTCGGATGGATGGGCGAAGGTTGTCCCCATCCGCTTGCCGAAGTGGCATTCCAGACCATTTGCAGGCGAACATCGCGCTTCATCTGGCACACCATATCCGGGACCATTCGCTGCGGTGCGACCGGTGTCTCGGTCGGTGTCGCCGTCGCCGGCAGCCGCTTCCCGACACACGCGGTATTCGTCAATGGCGCGCTTCGCGCCAGCATTCCGCAGGGCACGCTTGGAATGCTCTGGGATCCCAGTCCGACCAATCCCAAGCGGGTGCGATGATCGGGCCACGCAATCGGAGACCTCGGAATGGCTTATGTAGTATCGCAAGTCGGTCTTTCCGGAGGTTGCGGCTGCGGCCGTTCGCCATGCAGCTGCAGCCGGCGGCTCGGCGAGACCTACGTCCGCGATGACGACGAGGACGATGACCAGGCGCCGCCGAGACCCGCAGGCAGGTCCAAGGAGAGCGTGCCGCTGAAGGGTCAAGCCGGCCGGAATGGAGAGCGTGAAGGTCTTGCTCGACCAGGCGGAATGCACGGCTTTGGCTAAGTCGCAATGCCTTTCGATGTGATCAGCGGCTTTGCGTTCGACAAATCCGATATTGGCCCACCGCAACAGATCCAGGATCCTCGCTTTGGCGCGGCACATTTTGGCGAGCGCGGTTCGCAACGTCCGTCTGGTTGGACACACCGATCCAGTCGGTGTGCCAGCTTACAATAGCGGACTTGGGCGCCAGCGCGCCGGCGCTGTGCGGCAGGCATTGCTTGCAACGCTCGACCGCATGAGGCCTGGCTCAGCTGCAACCGTCACTGTCGATATCGATAGCGCCGGCGAGACTCGGCCTGTTGATCGCGGCCAAGGTGAACCAGCTCGCGCGCGCAATCGCCGTGTGGAGGTGTTTCTATTATCAGCGCCCTGCTCGTTCGGCCTGCACCTATGACATCAGGAACGCCCCTGCGATCGAACGTGACGCCGCGCGCCGCACGCTTGCTCTCAGCGCGGATGTGGCTCGGCGATTCATTCGCACGCTTGGCGCGCTAGGCGCGCGCGGGCGATTCTGTTCCGACAGTCATCGACAACAAGTACTGGTTCGCCAAGCTCTACGAGTTCATCACGTATTACGAGATCGCCGAGGCGCCGAATTTTCGTGAGCCGGCATTCGTCATGCACTTCATTCCAAGATTTTACGATCTTTACTATCGCGCGTTGGAGAATTGGCTGGCGGGGAACCGCTCCGCGGTCAGCCCCCTCTGGTCCGCGCATTTTGCCGGCACCGACCGTCCCGATAACGGCTCGGTCAGCGCATGGACGAGCGGGGTGCAGAGGAGCATCGTCAGCGGCGTCACGGCGCATATCAAGGGCGACATGGCCACTGCGCTCGAGCAAACCTATCGCTCCTATGTGGCCAAATACTGCCTCGACCCACCACCGCGATTCGATGCCTTCAAGACGGACTTCTTCGCGACAAATCGCATCGTGTTTGATCGCGCGAAGGCGGCGTTTCTGTTGCACGTTTCCCAGCTCGGACCATTTCCGGTCGGGACCGGAAATCGGACAGTTCCTCTTTGCCGTCGGCGAACCCTTGGCCGGCGGCCTCGACGTCGCCGAGGTGTATCGCTGGCGCGAGAAGGCTTGGGAGGAGGCGCGGACGCGCTTGGCTCAGTAATGGGCATTCTGCTTCCGCCCTACGTGGGAATCGCGGCGAACTACGATGCTGCGCTTGGACGCAACAGTTTGCGGCGAGCTTCTTCAACGCTGCGCCGTTTGATCGAGCGGTACGGAATAGCATTTCGCGCGGCTGCGGATATCGGCTGCGGCACGGCCTTGTTTGCCGCTCACGTCGCCCGCGTGTGGCGCGTTCCGGTCTTCGCGGTCGACCGCTCGGTCGCAATGTTGCGCCAAGCGCTTCGAAACGGCTCGGCCAGCCATGTACGGTTGCTATGCCAGGACATCCGCCAGCTCAGGCTGCCCCATCGCGTGGATCTCATCACGGCGAACTTCGACACCGTAAACCACGTCATCGAGCCTGCGGACCTCATCGCGATGTTCCGGCGGATTTATCACAATCTCGATCCAGGCGGACACTTTGTGTTCGACTGCATTACCGACCGCCAGACTTCGAGCAAGCCGCAGCTGCGCATGCACAGGCTTCGCTCCTCGGAATGCGATGTCGCTCAGCATATAACCTGGGATCCCCTTCGCCGCCTCATCTTTATCGTCGTCACTCAGCATTGGCCGAAACTCCAGATCAACACGTATGAGAAGCACGTCGAACGCGCCTACCCGGCGAGAGACATTGTCCGCTGGCTGCGCCAAGCTGGCTTCTTCATTCGAGCCGTCCTCGACGCTGCAACGCTCAAGCAAGCGCATGCCGATTCTCGCCGAATAGTCGTCGTCGCTCGTCACGCGTAGTCAGAGCTGTTTGCGCGATCGCCTGAATGCCACGAGCCGCTTGCCAGGAGTTCTCCCTACCGATCCCGCAGCTTCGGATCGATCGCGTCGCGCAGCGCATCGCCGAACAGGCTGATGCCCAGCACCGTCAGCATGATCGCCACGCCCGGAAACACCGCGATCCACGGCGCTGTCGTGGCGTATTCCTCCGCCCCGCCCTGCAGCATCAGGCCCCACGCCGGCACGGGCTCCTGCACGCCGAGCCCGAGATAGGAGAGCGACGCCTCGGCCAGGATCGCCTGGCCGACGAAGGCCGAGAGCAGGATCAGGAACGGCGCGATGACGTTGGGCACCATGTGGCGCAGCACGATGCGGGAGTGGCTGAAGCCCAGCGCGCGGGCCGCATCGACATAGGGCACCTCGCGCACCGCGAGCGCGCTGGCGCGCACGACGCGGCCGCAGCGCGGGACCAGCGGGATGGTGATGGCGATGATGACGTTGAACACGCCGGTGCCGAACACCGCCACCACCGCCAGCGCCAGGATGATCAGCGGGAAGGCCATCAGCACGTCGAGCACGCGCTGGAAGATGAGGTCGAACCAGCCGCCGAAATAGGCGCTGGCCACGCCCATCACCAGGCCGATGACGCCGCCCAGCACGGCCGAGCTGAAGCCCACGATCAGCGCCGTGCGCGCGCCGAACACCAGCCGGGAGAAGATGTCCCGGCCGAACTGGTCGGTGCCCAGCCAATGGACGAGACTCGGCGCCTCCATCATGGCGGTGAAGTCGTTCTCCTCCGGATCGAACGGCGCGATCCAGTCGGCGAGCCCGCCGGCCAGGAACATCACCACCACGATCACCAGGCCGAAGGTGCCGAGCGGCTGGCGGCGCACGAAGCTGAGCGCCGCCGCCCAGGCGGTCCGCTTGGGCACCAGCGTGTCCTGCGGCGAGGCGGCCGTGGCGGCGGGATTGGGCAGGGTGACCGTCATTGCCGGGCCTTCACGAGTAGCGGATGCGCGGGTCGAGCCAGGCATAGAGCAGGTCGACGACGAGGTTGGTGAGCACGAAGACGGTGACCACCAGCATGGTCAGCGCCTGCGTCATGACGTTGTCCTGGTTCTGCACCGACTGCACGAACAGCCGGCCGATGCCGTTCAGGTTGAAGACCTGCTCGGTGACGACCAGGCCGCCGATCAGGAAGGCGAACTCGATGCCGATCAGGGTGACCACCGGCAGCAGCGCGTTCTTGAGCGCATGGCGGTTGACGATGATCTGCTCGAGCAGCCCCTTGGAACGGGCGGTGCGGATATAGTCCTCGCGCATCACCTCGAGCATGGCCGAGCGAGTCATGCGCATGGTCACCGCCGAATAGCGGTAGCCGACGGTGATGGCGGGCAGCAGCACCATCGAGAGGTTGCGGATCGGGTCCTGCCAGAACGGCACGTAGTCGATCGGCGGCATCCAGGCCTTGCCGGTCGCGAGGTAGGTGATGTCGAGCACCAGCACCAGCGACATGATGCCGAGCCAGAAGGAGGGTGTGGCGATGCCCGCGATCGCCACCATGCGCACGATGTGGTCGAGCCAGGTGTTCTCCTTGAGGGCCGAGATCGTGCCGAGCGGGATGGCGATCAGGACGGCGATCACCGTGGCCATCAGCGCGATCTGCAGCGACACCGGCAGGCGGCTGCCGATCTCGTGGGCGACCCGCCGGCCCGACCACATCGACGTCCCGAAATCGAACGTGAAGAAGCTGCCCAGGAAATCGAGGAACTGCACGATCAGGGGATTGTCCAGCCCGAGAGACTGGCGGCAGGCCTCGATCGCCCCCGGATTGCCGTGCGAACCCGCGCCCAGCCGGATCACGCAGATGTCGCCCGGGACAAGGCGCATCAGAACGAAGACCAGAGCGGCGGCCCCCACCAGCGTGGGGACCGCCAGCAACAGACGCGTGACGACGTAGCGATACATTCTTGCTTTCCTGGATAGGGCTATCGCATTTGACCGTCATCCCGAGCGGAGCCGCCTGAAAGGCGCCGCAGTCGAGGGACCTTTTCTTGTCGACGCATCAACAAAACAGGTCCCTCCACTACGCCTCGCTGCGCGAGGCTCCGGTCGGGATGACGAGCCATGTAACTACTTATCCAGCCAGATGTTCGCGAGGTCCTGGTTCAGGTAGTGGCTGGGGCTGATCTTCCAGCCCTTCACATAGGACCGCTCCGGGATGATGCGGAACCAGTACGGCGTGACGATGCCATGCGCCATCGTGTCGAGCGTATGGGTCTCATAGGCACGCATGGCGGCCCGCTGCGCCTTGGGATCGCTCTCGCGCAGCATCTTGTCGTAGAGCTCGACCGACTTGGGGTCGTCGTAGTCGCCGTAGCTCTCCGGATAGACCGCCTTCGGCAGGTACTTCCCGGTGTCGAGCGCCGGATTGACGATGCTCTGGCAGTTGGCGTCGACCACGACGTCGAAGTTGCCGCCGCGCATGGCCTGGAACCACGGCCCGGTCGGCACGACCTTCTGCTCGACGTTGAGCCCGATCTTCTTCCATTCGCCGATCAGCCAGGTGCCGACGAACTTGTAGGGCTGGTCGACGTTGCGGTTCGTAAGCTCGAACTTCAGCCCCTCGGCGCCCGCCTCCTTCAGCAGCCGGCGCGCCTCGGCCCGCGACTTCTCGATGTCCGGCCAGTAGCCGGCCATCTTCTGCAGCTCCTCCTTGGTCGCCGCCAGCGGCGAGCCCGGGAAGACGATGCCGCCCACCGTCTTGACGTTGGCGATCTTGGAAAGCGCCGGCGCGCCGGCCCACTGGTCGACGGCGAGCGCCAGCGCGCGGCGCACGCGGACGTCGTCGAACGGCTTCTTCTTGTGGTTGGGCGTGATGATGTTGCCGCAGTTCCAGTCGCTCTCCTGGATGACGACGTCCTTGCCGGCCTCCTTGACCAGCGAGTCGCGCGCCGACGGCGGCAGGCCGCGGAACTCCATGGCGGCGCGGTCGGCGCGGATGGCGTCGACGCGCACCGACTGCTTGTCGGCGAAGATGCCCTCGACCGCGTCGAGGTAGGGTTGACCCTTGTGATAGTAATCCGGGTTGCGCACGCCCTTGATCGCCTGGCCGACCTCATAGCTGGCGAACTTGAACGGGCCCGAGCCCATGATGTTCTTCTCGTACCAGTGCGGATCCTTCTCGAGGGTCTCCTTCTTGTAGATCCAGGTGAAGGGATCGGCGAGCGCCGGCAGGAACGCCGTCGTCGCGAACTTGAGCTTGAAGACGATGGTGTTGTCGTCGGGCACCTCGATCTTGTCGACCATGGCGTAGTAGCTGACGCGCGCGCTGGTGATGCCCTTCGGCGGGAAGACGATGCGCTGCCAGCGAGGCGCCGACGTCCTGCGCCGTGAGCTTGGCTCCGTCGTGGAACTTCACGTCGGGGCGGATCTTGAAGGTGTAGGTCTTGCCGTCGTCGGTCGGCTTGGGCATCTCGGTGCAGAGATCGCAGACGTACTCGGTGGTCGACGCCGGATTGTCCGGCGGGACGCGGATCAGCACGCTGTAGTACGGCGCCGCGGCATGCACCGTGGCGAAGGTCGTCTCGCGATGGCCGTCGAAGCTCGGCGGCGCGTCGGCCGGAATCATGTAGACGAGCGTTCCGCCGCGTTTGGGCGTCTGCGCCCCCGCGGGAAGCGCAGCGATCGCGGCTGCGAGGCCGAGGCCCGCAGCCAGAAGTCCCGTACGCAAGTACATTTGCCTCCTCCTGTGCAACCTGATTTTCTTGTCTTGTTCGTTACTTCTTACGCGTACACCGATACTCATCCGTCTTGCCGGATCGCGGACCTCCAGGTCCGCTCATTGCCGGGAGCGCGCCACTCCAGTGGCGCTCATGGGCTTTGTGATCCACGAAGAAGCGCCACGGAGTGGCGCGCTCCCGGCAAAGACGAAGACCATGAGCGGACCTGGAGGTCCGCGCTCCGGCAAGGTCACATCTAATTCACCTCACTGCACGCCACCCAATGGCGCGGCCGCAGCTCTCTCAGGACGGGTCTCGCCTGCCGGCAGCCTTCCACGGCCATCGGGCAGCGTGGATGGAAGACGCAGCCGGACGGCGGGTTGATCGGGCTCGGCACTTCGCCGCGCGGCGGCCGGAACTCGCGGCCCGCTTCGACGCGCGGATCAGGAATCGGCACTGCCGACAGCAGGGCCTGGGTATAGGGATGCAGCGGATTGTCGAACAGCTCGTCGCTGTCGGCCATCTCGACGATGCGGCCGAGATACATCACGGCGACGCGCTGGCAGAGGTGGCGCACGACCGAGAGATCGTGGGCGATGAACAGGTAGGTGAGCCCGAAGCGCTCGCGCAGATCCTCCAGGAGATTGACCACCTGGGCCTGGATCGACACGTCGAGGGCCGACACCGCCTCGTCGCAGACGATGAACTCCGGATCGAGGGCGAGCGCGCGGGCGATGCCGACGCGCTGGCGCTGGCCGCCCGACATCTCGTGCGGATAGCGGTCGGCGAACTTCGGGTCCAGCCCGCACACCGACAGGAGGTCCCTCACCTTGTCGCGCCGACGGCGCGCATCCGGCTCGACGCCATGCACCTTGATCGGCTCGGAAATGATGTCGCCCACCTTCATGCGCGGGTTGAGCGAGCTGTAGGGGTCCTGGAAGATCACCTGCATGCGCCGGCGCAGCCCGACCAGCTCGCGGCGCTCCATGCGGTTGACGTCCCGGCCGTCGAACAGGATCTCGCCCGCGGTCGGCCGCTCGAGCCGCAGGATGCAGCGGCCGGTCGTGGTCTTGCCGCAGCCGCTCTCGCCCACCAGGCCCAGCGTCTCGCCGCGCTTGATGTCGAAATCGACGCCGTCGACCGCCTTCACGTCGCCGATCTTGCGCGTCAGCACGATGCCCTCGGAGATCGGGAAGTGCATGGCAAGGCCGCGCACCTCGAGAAGCGGCCGCACGGTCGCGGACTCGGCGGTTATCGGCGCGTTCATGCGGCGACGTCCTGAATGGTCGCAAGCTCGGCGCTGCGAAAGCACGCCGAGAAATGTCCCGGCTCGCCCACCGCCGCCAGCGGCGGCCGCGCGGCGGCGCATTGCTCGACGGCAAAACGGCAACGCGGCCGGAAGGAGCATCCGCCGTCCAGCCGCGTCAGGTCAGGCGGCTGGCCGTCGACAGGATCGAGGCGTGCGCGGCGCGGCTGGTCGAGCCGCGGCACCGACTTCAGGAGCGCCATCGTGTAGGGGTGCCGGGGATTGTGATAGATCGCCTCGGCGCTGCCCGCCTCGACGATGCGGCCGGCATACATGACGTTGACCCGGCTGGCGTAGCGGGCGACGACGCCGAGATTGTGGGTGATGATGATCTGGGCGACGCCGAGCCTGCGCGTCAGCGACTTCATCAGCTCGAGGATCTGCGCCTGGATGGTGACGTCGAGCGCCGTGGTCGGCTCGTCGGCGATGATCAGCTTGGGATTGCAGGCCAGCGCCACCGCGATCATGACGCGCTGGCGCATGCCGCCGGACAGCTGATGGGGATATTGCCTGAGCCGACGCTTGGGATCGGCGATGCCGACCATCTCCAGCAGTTCCAGCGCGCGGCGCTCGGCGGTCTGGCGGTCGGCGCCCTGGTGCTGCTCCAGCGTCTCGGTGATCTGGCGCGCGATGGTGAGCACGGGATTGAGCGAGGTCATCGGCTCCTGGAACACCATGCCGATGTCGCGGCCGCGGATCTCGCGCATCTCGGCCTCGGAGAGACCGCGCAAATCCTTGCCGTCGAACAGGATTTCGCCGCCGGTGATGCGGCCCGGCGGATCGGGGATCAGGCGCAGGATCGAAAGCGCGCCGACGGACTTGCCCGAGCCGCTCTCGCCCACGATGGCCACGGTCTCGCCGTGCTCGACGGTGTAGGAAATGCCGTCGACGGCGCGCACCAGCCCGGCGCCCGTCCTGAATTCGGTATGAAGTGCCCTTACCTCCAGCAATGGCGGCATGCCGTCTGTCTCCGTGGCCCTGCTTGTCGCCAGCGTGCACTTCTCCCACGGGTAACCCTGTCCCGCGAAAGGCCCCAATTGCCGGCTGTTTCGTCCCTGATGCGAAGCCGTTTCCTCAAATCGCGCTGCCGCCGTTTTTCTCCCTTATCCGGCGGGCGCAGCCTCTTTCGGGCTGCAAAAAGGGTACGGGACCCAGCGGTGAGGTGCAAGCGGTCTGCGGCCGCTGCCTTGCGGGCTGCTCGAGGCCCGACGAGGGGGTCCATGAGCAGCCGAAGTCCAACCCAACATGATACATAATAGTTGAGTAATTTAAACTTACACTTTAAATTTATCACCATGAGATATGTCGCGCGAGCGCTCGAAAAGGTCATTCGGGAAGCGCACAGGCGATTTCCAGCCATCGTCCTCACCGGCCCGCGGCGTGCCGGCAAGACACGGTTGCTGCGCCACCTGTTCCCGAAAGCCGGCTATTTCCTGATGGAGGAGCCCGACCTCGTCGCGCGCTTCAGGGCCGACCCTCGCGGCTTCCTTGATGCAATCGAACCACCGGTCATCCTGGACGAGATACAAAACGTGCCGGAAGTGTTCGCCCACATACGCGCCCGCATCGACCGTCACCCCGCGCGCGTCGGGCAATGGCTGCTGACAGGCTCGCAGGAGGCGCCCCTGATGCAGGGCGTGACGGAGTCGATGGCGGGCCGCGCCGCGATCCTGCAGCTGTTTCCGCTGTCGGCCAACGAATCGCCGCGGGTCGACCTGCTAAGAGGAGGATATCCTGAAGTCCTCGCGCGGCCGACCGCCGCCAGACTGTGGTTCAGCTCCTATCTGCAGACCTATCTGGAGCGGGATGTCCGCGCCATCGTGAATGTGCGCGATCTTTCGACTTTCCGGCGCTTTCTTGCCTTGCTCGCCAGCCGCCACGGCCAGATTCTCAACAAGTCCGACTTGGCCGGGCCGCTCGGCGTGAGCGTGCCGACGATCGGCCATTGGCTGGATGTGCTCGAGGCCACCGCGCAGATATTGCTCGTGCCGCCCTACTTCGAGAACTTCGGCAAGAGGCTGATCAAGTCTCCACGCCTTTACATCGCCGACACGGGCTTGGCCTGCCATCTGCTGGGCATCGAAAGCCAACGCGAGCTGGATCGTTCGCCGTTCCTCGGCCCCCTGTTCGAAGGTCTGATTGCCAGCGAGATCGCCAAAGCACAGGTCAACGGAGGCCGGCGCCGCGAGCTCTATCACTTCCGCGACCAGCAAGGGCTGGAAGTCGATTTCGTCGTTCCGGGTGCAGCAGGCACGCTCCTGCTTGTGGAGTGCAAGGCGGGACGAACGGTTACACCGGCAATGGCCGCTCCCTTGCGACGTCTTGCCGAGGCGATGGCGCGGGCAAAGTCGCAGCGACCTTCCGCCGCCCTGACGGTGGTCCATCAGCCGGCGAAGGATGCGCCTGCGAGCACCGCCCTCGCGCCGGGCGTGCGCGCCGTGCCCTGGCGACAGTTCATTGACGAGTTAAATCGCCGGTAGAAGGTGCGAGCGGACGGTGCGCCAGCAGTGCCGCGGCCGCCGCCAGCGCCGCCAGCACGCCGAACAGGATCAGGGAGCTGGTGTATGTGCCGCTGGCGTCACGCAGCAGGCCGGAGGCCACCGGACCGGCCGCCTGGGCCAGGACCTGCAGCGACAGGGCGACACCGCGGATGGCGCCATAGCTTTCCCGTCCGAAATAGTCGGCCCAGGCCATGGGCAGCAGGGTCATGACGCCGCCGATGCCCAGCCCGAACAGGCCGGCGAACAGGTAGGCGGCTTCGGCCGAGGCAACGCCGATCAGGCCCACCGTCCCCGTCCCCAGCAGGACGGCGGCAAGCGACATCGCGAAGCGCAACGGCCAGCGCCGCGGCAGGAAGCCGACGCCGAAGCTCGCGACGGCCGACATGGCCGAGAAGAAGCTGATCACCGTGGCGGCGACGAGGGGCGACAGGCCGTTTTCGATGAGATGCGGGGCCTGATGCAGGCTGACGCCGGCCTGCACCGGGAAGACCAGCACCGTGTAGAGCGACAAGAGCCAGAAGGCCTGGGTGCGCATGGCGGCGGCGCGGCTGAAGCGCGGCTCGACGACGATGGGGCCCGCGCCCGCGGTGATGCGGTCGGGCACCAGCCCGACATCCTCGGGACGCCGCACCAGGAACAGCCAGACCGGCAGGAAGCCCACCGCCAGCGCCGTGGCGCCGATCGCCACCCAGCCGTGGCGCCAGCCGCCGTCCTGCATGGCGAGCTGGGCGATGATCGGCAGCACCACCAGGCCCGACATCTGCGCCAAGGTGGCGATCGAGGTGGCGCGCGCGCGCCGCGCCACGAACCAGTTGTTGAGCGCGCCGTAGAGGCCGAGATCGTACGGCCCGGCCCAGACCATGCGGGCGAAGACGAACAGCAGGTAGAACGCCAGCAGCGACTCCACGAGCGACAGCGCCATGGTGGCAAGGCCGGTGCCGAGCACGGCGAGGCAGAGGATCAGGCGCGCGCCGCGGCGGTCGAGCACCGGGCCGATCAGCGGCGAGACGAACGCCGCCAGCACGCCGCCCAGCGACACCGCGCCCGCCATCTCGGTGCGCGACCAGCCGAAGGCGTCGGTCATGGGCACGACGAACACCGACAGGGTGGCGACGGCCGGTCCCTGGCGCGCGAAGCCGGCCAGACAGATGCAGGCCAGCACGATCCAGCCGTAGAAGAACGGCAGGCGCGGCACGATGAGTCGGGGAAGCAGCGGCGGGCGCATTGACTTCAATATACCGTCATCCCGACCGGAGCCGAGCGCAGCGAGGCGTAGTGGAGGGACCTGTTCTATTGCACAGCGGACAAAAACAGGTCCCTCGACTACGCCGCCCTGGGCGGCTTCGCGCGGGATTGGTCAAGGGACCAAGATCAGCGGTCCGATCGTGCTGCGACTTTCGAGGTCGCGATGCGCCTGGGCGGCAGCAGCCAGCGGATAGCGATGCTGGACATCGAGCCGAATGGTGCCTTGGCGCAGCGCTTCGAAGGTGCGCTGGGCGATCTCGGTCAGCATCGCGCGGTCGGCGGTGTAGTGGAACAGGACAGGGCTCGAGAAGGTCGCGGATTTCTGATGGATGCTGTCGACCGACAGCCGATCGACCGGTCCGCTCGCCTGCCCATAGCAGACCCAGTGGCCGCACATCGCCAGCGCGTCGAGGTTCTCGCGCGCCGCGGCTTGTCCCAGTCCGTCGTAGATCACGTCGGCGCCGCGACCGGCCGTGGCGTCGTGCACCGCCGCGGCGAAGCGGTAGTCGCGGCCGACGATGACGGCGTCGCAGCCTGCGGCACGCGCGGCGCGCGCCTTGACGTCGGTGGAGACGGTGCCGATCACCCGGGCGCCGAGCGCCTTGGCCCACTGGCACAACAGCAATCCGACGCCGCCAGCGGCCGCGTGGACGAGGACGGTGTCGCCGGACCGCACGCGGTGGGTCCGATGCAGCAGATATTCGGCAGTCATGCCCTTCAGCATCAGCGCCGCCGCCTGCTCGTCGTCGACATCGTCGGGCAGCACCACGACCTGGCTCGCCGGCAACGTACGCACACCGACATAGGCGCCCGGCGGCGCGCAGGCATAGGCGACGCGGTCGCCCGGCAGCAGATGGGCGACGCCGTCGCCGACGTCGATGACCACGCCGGCGGCTTCCATGCCGATGGGCGCCGGCGGCTCGATCAGCCGGTATTCGCCCTTGCGCACATAGACGTCGATGTAGTTGACGCCGATCGCCGCATGCCGGACGCGGACCTCGCCCGGTCCTGGCGCCCGCGCCTCGAGCGATCGCGCTTCCAGCACGTCCGGACCGCCGAAGCGGCTCGCGACCATGCCCTGGGTCGCCATCGGCCCGCCGCCGGCGGAGCGTACCGCTGGAGCGCCAGGACGGCGGCGCAGGAAGGCGCGCAAGCCTTCGAAGCCGCCTTCGTAGACGCCCTTGCCGACGAGGTCGGCGAATTCCTGCTCGCGGCCGCGCGGCGTGTCGAAGGTCGACTGCCAGTGCCAGAAGGTGCGATCGCCGTCGGTCACGCGCTTGAGCTGGACGGTGGCGACGTAGCGCTGCATCGGCAGCGTGGCGTCGAGGATGCAGTAGGTCGAGATGTAGTCGTTGTCAGAGAGCGCGAGAAGCTGCTCGCGGATGTGATTGCCGTCCTTCAGCGTGAAGTTGCGCACGCAGCCGACCTGGTCGGACGGCTCGTCGTTCTCGATGGCCGATTCGGCCACGACCGGATGCCAGGCGGTATGGCTGTTGAAGTCCCGCAGGATCGCCCAGACGCGATCGATCGGCGCATCGATGATGGCGGAGCGGGTGACCCGGATCATTGCTGGGAGCGCGCCACTCCGTGGCGCTTCTTCGTGGAGCACACAGTATGAGCGCCACGGAGTGGCGCGCTCCCAGCAATGATCAACGCCGCACCAGCGTCTTCAGCAAATCGAAGGCCGCCTGGAAGACGCCCTGGCCGATGTCGCGCGACAGCTGGCCTTCGCGGTCGGGGGCGCAGTCGAACTCGGCCCACCATTCGGCGAAGGTGCGGTTGCCGTCGGTCACCGGCGTGAGCTTCAGCGTGGCGACGTAGTTGTCGACGCCCATCGGGCTCTCGAGGATCGAGTAGGAGCACTGGTAGTCGTAGTCAGACAGGGTGAGCAGCTGCTCGCGGATCACCCCGCCGTCCTTGAGGCGGAAGTTGCGCACGCAGCCGATGCGGTCGGACGGCTGCCCGCCCTCGATGCGCGATTCGGCGACGAACGGCGTCCACGCCGGCAGCCCGTTGAAGTCGCGGATGCGCGCCCATACCGAATCGGCCGGCGCATCGATGACGCTCGACGCATAGACTTTGATCATTCTTCGTCATCCCGAGCGGAGCCGCCGGAAGGGCGGCGTAGTCGAGGGACCTGTTCTTGTGGGCGCAGCAGCAAAACAGGTCCCTCCGCTCCGCGCTTCGCGCTCCGGTCGGGATGACGGGTAGTGGCCATCTCCTACTCCCCCGGCGTGCGCGCCGGCACCGGCGGGCCGCTCGATCCCTGAGTGCGGTCGAGCAGGCCCTGGGCCACCCGGCCGACATCGCCGCCCTGGACGCCGATCTCGCGCAGGAGCTGGTCGATCAGCGGTGCCTGGGCGCGGAAGCGCAGGGCCGAATTGACGACGCTGTCGGCCAGGCCGCCGCCGACGTCGCCGCTATCGCCCCGGCCGCCGCCGCCGCCACCGCCGCCCAGGCCATCGACATGGAGGATCTTGATGCCCTCGATGCGCTCCATCGGCTTCACCGATTCGCGGATGATGGCCTCGAGCTTGTCGATGAGCTTCATGCGCATGGCCGACAGGCGCGCGTCGGGGGTCAGCATGTTCTGCGCCTCGTTCATGAGCCGCGTGCCCTCGGCATCGACCTCGAGCCGGATGCGCGTCGCCAGGGACCTGATCTTGTCGGCATCGGCTTCCGCCTCGGCCTCGGCGCGTACCGCCGCACCCCGGTCGGCTGCCGCCGCCTTCTCGGCCCCGGCGGCGACGGTGAGCCGCAACGCGTCGCGCTCGGCCTCCTGCTGGGCCACGATCAGCTCGACGCTCTTGCGGCGCTGCGCCATCTCGGTCTCGCGGGCGGTGAAGACCTGCTCCTCCGCCGTCACCGCGAGCGCCCGCGCCTTGTCGGCTTCCGCCTGCGCCACCGACTGCGCCCGCGACTGCTCGGCGACGGCGACCGCCCGCTCCTGCTCGGCGAGCTCGATCGCCTTGCGGCGCGCGATCTCGAGCTCCTCGACCTCGCGCTCCTTGGCGATGCGCTGCTCCTCGACCGCGCGCTCCGAGGCGATGCGCGCCTGCTCGATCGACTGGCGCGACGTGATCTGCGCCCGCTCGGCGTCCTGGTCCTTGTCGGCGCGCTCGCGGGCGATCTCGGCCCGCTGGGCCGCGCGCTGGGTCTCGAGGTCCTGCTCCTGGGCCAGCCGCGCATGCTCCAGCGCGCGGTCGATCTCGAGCGCCTGCCGCTCGGTGTCGAGATTCTTGTTGCGGATCTCGATCATCGTGTCCTGCTCGATGTCGTTGCGGATCTTCTTGCGCCGCTCGATCTGCTCGGTGAGGCGCGTCAGGCCCTCGGCGTCGAAGGCGTTGGACGGATTGAAATACTCCATGGCCGTCTGGTCGAGCTGGGTCAGCGACACCGTCTCGAGCTCGAGGCCGTTCTGCAGCAGGTCGGCCGCGACCACGGTGCGCACGCGCCGCACATATTCGCCGCGCTTCTCGTGCATCTCCTCCATGGTCATCTCGGCCGCCACGGTGCGCAGCGCGTCGACGAACTTGCCCTCGATCAGCTCGCGCAGCGCATCCGGCTGCATGGTGCGCTGGCCGAGCGTCTGTGCCGCCGCGGCGATGGCGTCGTCCGAGGCCTGGACGCGGACATAGAACTCGCTCAGCACGTCGACGCGCATGCGATCGCGCGTGATCAGCGCCTTGTCGCGGCCGCGCGAGACTTCCAGCCTGAGCGTGTTCATGTTGACCGGGATGACCTCGTGCACGATGGGCAGCACGAAGGCGCCGCCGTTCATCACCACCTTCTGGCCGGCGAGGCCGGTGCGCACGAAGGCGCGCTCCTTCGAGGAGCGCAGGTAAAGCCAGTTGAACAGCCAGACGACGATCGCCACGACGATGGCAACGACGACCAGTCCTAGGATAAAGGTGCCGAATTGGGCTCCACTCATGGGGTCCTCCCGCCTATCTCCGGATCTTCTTGAATTGACGTGTGGTTTCGACGAGCGCCTGCTCGGTCGGCAGGCGCTCCATGCTCGAGGCTCCGTAGAAGCCATTGCATTGGGGGCACTGGGCCAGGATGAACTTCGCATCCTCCGGCGTGGCGATCGGCCCGCCGTGGCACAGCACGATGATGTCCTTGTCGACCTGGCGGGCCGCCGCCGACCAGGCGTTGATGAGCGGCGGACAGTCGGCGAGCTTCACGCCGGTCTCCGCGCCGATGCTGCCGCCCGTCGTCAGGCCCATGTGGCAGACGATGATGTCGGCGCCGGCCTCGGCCATGGCGATGGCCTCGCGCTCGTTGAAGACGTAGGGCGTGGTCAGCAGGTCGTGCTCGTGGGCGGCATGGATCATGTCGACCTCGTGGCCGTAGCCCATGCCGGTCTCTTCCAGGTTCCGGCGGAACTGGCCGTCGATGATCCCCACCGTCGGGAAGTTCTGCACGCCGGAGAAGCCCAGCTCGCGCAGGCGGTGCAGGAAATCGTCGAGGATCAGGAACGGATCGGTGCCGTTGACGCCGGCCAGCACCGGCGTCTTCTTGACCACCGGCAGCACCTCGCGCGCCATCTCCAGCACGACCTCGTTGGCGTTGCCGTAGGCCAGAAGGCCCGCCAGCGAGCCGCGGCCGGCCATGCGGTAGCGGCCGGAGTTGTAGATCACGATCAGGTCGATGCCGCCCGCCTCCTCGCACTTGGCCGAGAGGCCGGTGCCGGCGCCGCCGCCGATGATCGGCTCGCCGCGGTCGATCATGCCGTGCAGCCTGTCGAGGATGTCCTTGCGGGCGATGCGGGCCATGGCGCTACCGTGCCGCCGCCGCGCGGGAAGAGCGCGTGCCGGCGATGTCGTTGAAGTGGGCGACCAGGGCGTCGATGAAGGCCTGGTCGTTGATGTTGTGCGGCAGGACGACCAGCTTGCGGTCCGTGCCGGGGCGGAAGCCCGCCGTCAGCACGTCGAACAGCACCTTGTCGGCGGCCGGATCCCAGAACGGCTTGCCGGGCGCGTCGATCAGCGAGACGCCGCCCTGCGGGATCAGGAAGCGGACCGGCCCCTGCATGCGATTGAGCTTGTCGACCAGAAACTCGCCGATGCGCCGGCATTCGTCGGCCGTGGTGCGCATCAGCGTGACGTTGGGGTTGTGGACGTGCAGCTTGCGGTCGCGATGGCGCGCCGGCACCGTGTCCATGGCCCAGAAGTTGATCATGTCGAGCGCGCCGCAGGACCCGACATAGGGGATGCGGCTCCTGATGATGGCATCGAGCCGGCCCGGTCCGGCCGACAGCAGGCCGCCGCCGACCTCGTCGGCGATCTCCGTGGTGGTGGCGTCGATCACGCCGGCCAGAAGGCCCGAATCGACCAGCTTCTCCATCGACTGGCCGCCGATGCCGGTGGCGTGGAACACCAGGCAGTCGTAGCGATCTTCGAGCTGCTTGGTCACGCCCTGCACGCAGGGCGTCGTCACGCCGAACATGGTGAGGCCGATGGCGGGCTTGGTCGGCGACGACGTGGCCGAGCGCCCGGCGTGGGCGATCATGCCGGCCAGCGCATGCGCGGCGTTCGACAGGACCCGCTCGGAGACGCTGTTGATGCCCGAGACGTCGGTCACCGAATGCATCATGCAGATGTCGGACGGCCCGACGTAGGGCTTCACGTCGCCCGAAGCGACGGTCGAGACCATCATCTTGGGGATGCCGATCGGGAGCGCGCGCATTGCCCGCGTCGCCAGCGCCGTGCCGCCCGAGCCGCCGGCGGAAATGATGCCGCCAAGGTCACGCCGCGTCAGGAGGAAGCGCTCGAAGGCGATGGCCATCTCGGTCACCGCCGAGCCGCGATCGCCGGTGAACACCGCCCGCTCGCCGCCGGGATGATGGCGCGCCACCTCGCGCGGCGGCACCGATGCCGGCGACGGCGCGCCCGAGGTCGCGAGATCGACGGTGACGGTGCGCAAGCCCGAGCTTCTCCAGGCAATTGCGCAGGAAACCCAGCTCGCGGCCCTTGGTGTCGAAGGTGCCGGCGATGTAGGCGGCGCGGCCGAAGGTGGTCGCCACGGGCAATTCCACGACGCGCGCATCGCGCCCGGTCCTGCGCCAGGGAGGCCGCCGCGGCCTCGAGGGACGGCGGCGTGGTCACCGGCTCGGCCCGGCCGCTGACGATCTGGTCGCGCGGACCGACCGTGGTGTCGGCCGCGTTCCAGCGCGTGAAGCCGCGCACGGCGCGCTCTTCCGGCGCCGGCGACGCCGCGGAGGTGTCCGGCATCGCGCCGTCATCGTTGGCGCGGCGCACCGTGAAGATGCGCGTCTCGGCTTCCGCCGGCGCTGCCTCCTCGGCCGCAGCCTCGTCGCCGTCCTCGACATCGCCGGCGGTCGTTACGCCCAGAAGCCGCTGCTGCAGGTCGCGATCGGCGGCCAGCTCCGCCGCCGGCATGGTACGCGCGATGCGGCCGTTGACCATCACGGCGATGGTGTCGGCCACGTCGATCGCGACACCGAGATTCTGCTCGACCAGCAGGACCGACAAGGCATCGTCGCCCAGCGACTTCAGCGTCTCGGCGACCTGCTCGACGATCACCGGCGCCAGGCCCTCGGTGGGCTCATCCATCACCAGGAGCCGCGGATTGAAGAGGAGCGCGCGGCCGATCGCCAGCATCTGCTGCTCGCCGCCGGAGAGCTGGTAGCCGCCGTTGCCGCGCCGCTCGGCGAGCCGCGGGAAGAGATCGTAGATGCGCTCGATCGTCCAGACGCCGCGATGGGCGCTGCGTTCGGCGAGCCTGAGATGCTCGTCGACCGTGAGCGACGGCCAGACGCGGCGGCCCTGCGGCACGTAGCCGACGCCCAGCCCCGTGATCGCATGCGGCGCCAGGCCGACCAGTTCCGTGCCGGTGAGCTTGATGCTGCCGGACGCCGCCACCAGCCCGGTGATGGCGTTGCACAGCGTCGTCTTGCCCATGCCGTTGCGGCCGACGACGGCCAGGATGCCGCGATCCAGGGTGAGGGAGACGTCCTGCACCGCGTGGGCGCGGCCGTAATAGACGTTGAGCCGGTCGACCCGCAGGATCGGGCCGGGTCCGCCCTCGACGCGGCGGCGGGAGAACCAGCTCATTGGTGCCGGCCTCCGCCCATGTAGATCTCCGCCACCTCGGCGTCGTTCTCGATCTGCTGCGGCGTGCCGTGCTTCAGCACCCGGCCGTTGTGCATGACGGTGACCTGCTCGACGACGCGCAAGGCGATGTCGAGGTCGTGCTCGATGATGATGAAGCCCATGTGTTCGGGCAGCGCTGCGAGCAGCGCCACCAGCTCGCGCCTCTCGCCGGGCGACAGGCCGGCGGCGGGCTCGTCGAACAGGATGAGCCGCGGCGCGCCAGCCAGCGCCATGCCGATCTCGAGCTGGCGCTGCTGGCCGTGCGACAGGCTCGACACCAGGCGCTGCGCCACGGACTGCAGGCGCACGCGCTCGAGCAGCTCGTCGGTCGCCAGGCGCGACGGGTGCGCCGCGCGCGGCCGGCGGAAGTCGAAGCGCCCGCGCGCCACGCCGCGTACGGCAAGGAAGAGATTGTCCCAGACCGAGAGGTTGCGGAACAGCAGCGACGACTGGTAGGTGCGCCGCAGTCCCATGCGGATGCGGTCGTAGGCCGGCACCTCGGTGATGTCCTCGCCGAAGAAACGCACGCGGCCCGCGCTCGCCGGGAAATCGCCGGTGATGACGTTGAACAGCGTGGTCTTGCCGGCACCATTGGCCCCGATCACCGCCCGTCGCTCGCCCGCCGCCACCGAGAACGAAATGTCCTCGATGGCGCGCAGCGCGCCGAACATCCGGGTGACGCCGTCGAGCTCGAGGGCGTCGCCGGTGGCGAGCGGCGTTTGCGGAAGTTCAGAGGTGATCAGGGTCATGGCGTCACGTCGTCATATTCTTCCGGACCGCGCGCGTCCCGCGCGCTCATGAGCATGAGCGAGCGAGACGCTCGCGGTCCGGAAGAGAAGACATGAGTCCTCCACTCCTTACGGGCAGCTCGGCACGTCGCGCGTGCCGAGACCCATCTTTTCGAACTCCTCCTTGGAGAGGTTCAGCCGCTGGTCGACCTTGGGAATGGTCTTGACCACCTTGTTGTAGAAGACGCCGTCGGCGCCCTTCGCCACTTCGGTGATGAAGGTCGGGCCGATCGCCTGACGGTTCTCGTCGATCGTGATCTCGCCGACCGGCGTCTGCAGCTTCAGGTTCTTCAGCGCCTCGCGGTACTTCTCCTGGTTGCCCGAGAGGTCGCCTTTGACGGCGTCGAGCGCGTCGAGCGCGGCCTTCATGTTGATGTAGTAGACGAAGGCGAACAGCGACGGGCTCGGGAAGCCGTCCTTGAAGTTGGCCTTGTAGTCGGCCACGAACTTCTTCCAGGCCGGCGTGTCGATGCTGTCGGCCATCGGGCCGGCCGCTGCCGTCCCAAGCAGCGATTCGCGCCGCTTGCCCTTGAAGTTCAGCACCGTCTGGTCGACCGTGATCGAGCCGCCGACCATCGGCTTGTCGCCGCCGGCCTGCTCGTACTGGCTGAGGAAGTTCACGGCGTCGGAGCCGCCCAGCACGACCAGGATCGCGTCGACGTCGGTCGGCAGCTTGGCGATCACCGAGGAGTAGTCCTTGCCGCCGAGCGGCACCCACGCCTTGTGCGTCACCTTTCCGCCGGCCTTGCAGTAGCCGGCCATGAAGCCCTGCACCTGCGAGTAGGGGAAGGAGTAGTCCTCGGCGATCAGCGCCATCTTCTTGTACTTCTTGTCGTTCAGGGCATAGTCGCCGAGCCCGACCATCCACTGCGCCCCGTCGGTGTTGAAGCGGTAGAAGTTGGGCGACGGATTGACCAGTGTCGTGCCCTGCGCGCCCGACGAGCCGTTGATGAAGGTGATGCCGGGCTGGGACTTGGAATAGTCCTTGACCGCGATGCCTTCGGAGCCCGAGAGCGGGCCGACCATGATCTGGACCTTGTCCTGCTCAACCAGCTTGCGCGTGGCGTTGACCGCGACGTCGGGCTTGGCGTCGGACGAGGCCTTGATGATCTCGATCTTCTTGCCGGCCACCATGCCGTTGCGTTCCTTCACGGCGAGCTCGGCGCCGCGCATGCCGTCCTGACCGCCGGCCGCGAACGGTCCTTCGAGCGTGGCCAGCAGGCCGATCTTCACGGTTTCCTGCGCCTGGGCGGCTGCCGAGAGCACGGTCGCGACCGCCGCCCCCGCCAGCAGCCCGACTAACATCCTGGTTCGCTCAGTCATTGAGTTTCCCTCCTCGCTGCTATGGGCGGCCCAGCGGCCGCGCTTGTGAAACGCTTACCGAACGCCACTCATTTCGCCGTGAGGTCGCGCGCGCCTGTGCCAGCCGCCGCATCGCCCAATCGCGAAGCCTGTCCCACCAGCCGAGCAGGCCGTCGGGCGAGAACAGGACGATCACGAGAAACACCAGGCCGATCACCAGGTTGAAACGCTCGCGATCGATCAGGTCGATGGCGAAGTTCTGCAGCAGCACGAACACCACGGCGCCGATGAACGGGCCGATGGGATGGCGCATGCCGCCGAGTACGGCGACGATCAGGATGTTGATCATCCACGAGGTGCCGACCGAGCCTGGCGTGATCAGCCCGTTGTACCAGACCAGCAGCACGCCGCCGATCGAGGCGATCAGGCCGGCGACGGCATAGGCCGCGACGCGATGCGCCACCGGGCTGTAGCCAAGCGCGTTCATGCGCCGCGCGTTGTCGCGCACGCCCTGGAGCGCAACGCCGAACGGTGCCCTGATCAGGTACTTCACGAAGAAGTAGCCGACGAGCGCCCAGAACAGGGCGAGATAGTAGAAGGGCATCGGCGTGCGCCAGTCGGTGTCCAGTACGACAGGCGGCACGACCTTCTGGAAGCCCTGGAAGCCGTTGAAGATCGCGTAGTTCTGCTGGGCCAGGTAGAAGAACGCCATGCCGATCGCCAGCGTGATCATGATGGTGTAGATGCCCTCGGTGCGCACCGACAGCCAGCCGATGAAGGTGGCGGCGAGCGTGCCGCCCATCACCGCCAGCACGACGACCAGCCACCATGGCCAGCCCAGGCTGATCTCGGGCGTGCCGCTGACACCCAGGATGGCGACGATGTAGCCGGCGATGCCGGCCACGGTCATCTGCGCCAGCGAGAGCATGCCGCCGTAGCCGGCCAGGAAGGTCAGCGACAGGGCGATCAGGCCGAGGATCAGTGCCTGGCCGCCGATCTGATAGGTGAAGAACGCCGGCACGATCCAGGGATAGACAAGCACCGCGGCCAGCACGAAGACGTGGCGCAATCCGATGTGACGCCAGGCCTGCAGGATGTTGGCCGATGGACCGCCAGCTGCGGTCGCCGTGGGCCGAGGCGCGGCCGTCGCCCGCCCGCCCGACCAGTTGCGGCTGGGCGCGGTGAAGTTCATGGCCTTGCGCCAGTGGGCGGCGCTCATGTGCGCCTCCCCAGGATGCCGTGCGGCCGGAAGGCCAGCACCAGCGCCATGATCACGAAGGTGAACATGACGCCGTAGGTCGGCGCATAGGCGAGACCGAACTGCTCGGCGAGGCCCACCAGCACGGCGCCCAGGGCCGCACCCGAGACGCTGCCCATGCCGCCGACGATGACCACGACGAGCGAGGCCAGCAGGTAGCGCGTGTCCTCGCCCGGCGCGATCGACAGGGCAGTGCCGCCGACCACGCCGGCGAAGCCCGCGAGGCCCGCGCCGATCGCGAAGGTGATGGCGAACACCATCTGCACGTTGACGCCCGAGGCCGACAGCATCGCCCGGTCATCGACGCCGGCGCGGATCATCATGCCGACGCGCGTGCGCGCCAGGAACCACCACAGGGCGAGGCCGATGACGATGGCAATGGCCAGCAGGACCAAGCGGTAGGTCGCGAACTTGCCGACGATCGGCAGCGCAGTCGAGCCGATGATCCAGCGCGGCGGATCGAACTGGTAGATCTGACCGCCCCAGATCCATAACGCGATGTCGGCGGCGATGATCGACAAGGCGATGGTCGCCATGGTCTGGCGCAGGTCCTCGCCGTGCATGTAGCGGAACACGCCGATCTGCAGCAGGAGACCCATGAGGGCCGCGAACAGGAAGCCCGCGGCGACAGCGAGCAGCCAGGAGTCCGTGTATTCGCCGACCATCCAGCCGACATAGGCGCCCAACAGGTAGAGCGAGCCGTGCGCCAGGTTGACGTTGCGCAAAAGGCCGAACACCAGGGTGAAGCCGCTGGCGACCAGGAAGTAGAGCGCCGCCAGTGTCAGGCCGTTCAGCGTGGTGGCGAAGAACAGCCGCTCGTTGTCGACGATGCCCCAGATGGCGAGCGCCAGCAGCGGCAGGCCGAGCAGCCAGAGCCAGAACCAGCGGCGGACGGAAGGTCATCCCCGTCCCTTCCCCTCGTCATCCCGACCGAAGCCGAGCGCAGCGAGGCGCAGTGGAGGGACCTCTTTTGTCGACGCATCGACAAAAAGGTCCCTCGACTTCGCCGCCCTTCGGGCGGCTCCGCTCGGGATGACGGGAAAGGCATCATCACGCCACCGAGGCCGCCCAGCGCGTGCGGGCCGAGGCGACCTCGGGCTTCTTGTAGAAGGTGCCGTCCTTCATCACGGCCAGGATCTTCTTCTGGTCGCGCAGGATGGAGAGGTTGCTGAGCGGATCGCCGTCGACCAGCAGCACGTCGGCAAGGTAGCCGTCCTTGATCTGGCCGAGCTCGCCGCCCTGCATCATGATCTCGGCGCCAAGCTTGGTCGTCGAGACGATGGCCTCCATCGGCGTGAAGCCCAGGTGCTTCACGAAGTACTCGAGATCGCGGGCGTTGTCGCAATGCGGCGTGAAGGCGAAGCCGTAGTCGCCGCCCGGCAGCACACGGATGCCGCGCTTGTGCATCTTCTTCAGCGACTCGACCGCGGCGGCGATCTCGATCTCGTAGCCCATCTCGATCGCCTTCTTGCGGTCGATGCCCCAGGGAGCCGCGTGGTCCATCATGGCGAAGAGGATGCCGATGCCGGGCGCCACGAAGATCTTGTCCTTGCGGGCCTCCAAGAGATCGAGCGCTTCCTCGTCGGTGAAGCTCGCGTGATAGATGATGTCGATGCCGTGGCGCATCGCCTGCTTGATCAATTCGCAGGACCGGGCATGGCACGACACGCGCTTGCCGCGCTTCTTGGTCTCGGAGACGGCGATGGCGACCTCCTCGTCGCTCATCCACGTCGTCTCTGCCGGCGCATTGGCGGCGAAGTTGTCACCCGACAGATTGAGCTTGATGGTGTCGACGCCGTACTTGAGGAACATGCGCACCGCCTTGCGCATCTCCTCGGGCCCGCTGACCACCACGCCGAAGCTGAACTCGGGATACGGCAGGTGCACCGGCATCTCGTCGCCGAGGGCGCCGGCCACGGTGATCTCCTGGCTGGCCGCGAGGTAGCGCGGGCCGGGGATCATGCCCGAATTGATGGCGTTGCGAGTCACCACGTCGAGCCGCGGCTTGGCGCAGGCCGCACCCACGCAGGAGGTGAAGCCCGCCTCGAGATAGCGCCGCGCCACGTCGGCCGACCACAGCACGTGCTCCTCGAGCGGCATGCGCTGGATGCCGTCGAGGGTCGCGGCGTCGTTCCACGAGAAGTGCGTGTGCGCCTCGACCATGCCCGGCATCAAGGTGGCGCCGGCGCCGTCGATCACCATGGCGCCGACGGTCGGGATCGACCGCGTGCCGCGGCCGACGCGCAGGATGCGGTTGCCCTGGACCAGAACGTCGCCGGCGAAGGGCGGCGCGCCCGAGCCGTCGATGATCCGCACGTTGGTGAAGAGCATGTTCGTCATGATTGCCTCCTTCGATTACCTCTTTCACAGGCGCCGGGCGTAGAACCGCTTCAGCGCGTCGTTGCACTCGGTTGGTTTCTCGATCGTCGTCCAATGGCCGCAGCGCGGCAGGATCTCTACGCGCGCGCCGGAGATGCGCTCGCCGATCAGGCGCACAGCCTGCGGCGGCGCGATCGCGTCTTCGTCGCCCGTCACCATCAGGGTCGGGCAGGTGACCAGGTTGGGATCGGCCGGCTGGGCGCCCGCCAGAGCGTCGCACGAGCGCGCATAGCCGTCGGCGCACTGGCGCATCACCAATTCGCGCACCATGGCCACGGCGGCGGGCTGGCGGGCGCGGGTCTCGCTCGAGGTGGCACCCTGCACGATCCCATCGGCGATCGCCTGCATGCCGACCTCGCCTTCGCTGCGCGCCTTCTCAGCCCGCGCCTTCAGGCCGGGCCGCGCGGCGTCGGGCGGCGACAGCAACGGCCCGAACAACGTCAGGCTGCGCACCAGCTGGGGCGCCACATTGGCAAGGTGGAACGCCACGATCGTGCCCATCGAATGGGCGATCACATGGGCGCGCGCGACATGCAGGGCGGCGCAGACCCGCAGCATCGCCTGCACGAAGCGGTCGATCGTGAGCGGGCCCTCGACGCGCGCCGAACGCCCCGAGCCCGGCAGGTCCGGCCGCACCGTGCGATGGCGCATCAGGGTCGGCATCAGCGGCATCCAGACGTTCGACGTGCCGCCCAGGCCGTGAATCAACAGAACGTCGTCGCCCGATCCGTCGGTCTCGACGGCCATGCGTTCGACGAACTGTGTGGCCATGGGCGGAACCTATTGGACGGGGTTGCTGAGCGTACCGATACCTTCAATCTGGATGCGCACGCGATCGCCGCGGCGCAGGAATTTTGGCGGGTCGAAGCCGATGCCGACGCCCGCCGGCGTGCCGGTGGCGATGATGTCGCCAGGATAAAGCGTGATGCCGGCCGAGATGGTCGAGATCAGGGTCGGGATGTCGAAGATCAGGTCCTCGGTCGGCGCGTCCTGGCGCAGCTCGTCGTTGACCCAGCAGCGCACGCGGGTCTGCGCGCCGTCGAGCTCATTGGTGCAGGCGAGCCACGGGCCCATGGGCGCGAAGGTGTCGAGCGACTTGCCCAAAAGCCATTGCTGATGGCGGCGCTGCAGGTCGCGCGCGGTCACGTCGTTGACGATGGTGTAGCCCCAGACGTGCTCCATGGCGCGCGATGGCGGGATGTTGGTGCCGGTCTTGCCGATCACGACCGCGAGCTCGGCTTCGTAGTCGATCGACGAGGAGAGACCGTCGGGCATGCGAATCGCCGCCTCCGGGGCGATCACGCATTCCGGCACCTTGGAGAAGATGACGGGAAATTCCGGCACGACCTGCTGCGACGTACGCGGGCCGCCGGCGCCGCTGTTGGCGAATTCCGCGGCATGCGCGCGATAGTTGAGACCGACGCAGAAGATGTTGCGCCGCGGCACGGGGATCGGCGCGTCGAGCCTGACGGCCGACAAGGGCAGCGCCGCGCCGGACGGCTTGGGGACCGGTGCGCCCGTTGCCATCGACTCGACAAGCGCCAGCGCACCCACGTCATGGGCGCGATCACCGAGCGCAAGAGGCGTCACATCGCGTTCGTCGGCGCTCAGCCGTCCGACATGCCGCCGTCCCGCCCACCAGTAGGTGGCGATCTTCAAACGTTTCGTCCCAGCCCGACCTTGGCAATGGCCAAGACCGGATCGTGTTGCTATTTGGTGAACCGCGCGCCTCGACTGGAGTACGCATGAGACGCGCGTCTCACGGATTGTGCAAAGGCTAGGACCGGGGTCGGAGCGTGTCAAGGAAGGCCACACCTGCACCAACGCACAGCAGACAGACCCTGCCGCCGGACAACGACGCCAAGGCGCGCACCCAGCGCAAGCTTCTGGCGGCGGCGATGCAGCTGGTGCGCCGCGGCCGCACGCCCGCCGTCGCCGAGGTGGCGCTGACGGCCGGCGTGTCGCGGGCGACGGCCTATCGCTACTTCCCCAACCGCAGCACGGTGATCGCAGCCGTCGTCGCCGAGAGCCTGGGCCCGGTGCGGAGCTACGAGCCCAAGGCGCGCGACGGCGGGCCGCGCGTGCGCGAGCTCTTCAAGCAGACCTTCCCGCGCTTCAAGGAGTTCGAGCCGCACATGCGCGCTGCCCTGCAACTCTCGCTGGAGCACGAATCGCTGGAGCGCGTGGGCCTGCTCGAGGAGCCGCGCTACCGGCGCGGCTTCCGGCGCGGCCTGCTGCACCGGGCGGCGGCGCCGCTACGCCGGCAACTCGGGCGCCGCCGCTACGATCGGCTGATGAAGGCGCTGTCCATCGTCTACGGCATCGAACCCTACGTCGTGCTCAAGGACATCTGGGGTTCCGCCGATCGCGAGGTCGAGGAGATCGCCGGCTGGGTGGTCGACGCCATGATCGATGCCGCCTTGCGCGAGGCCGGATGACCATGGGCAAGCTGGCATTCACTCGAAGCAGCGCCAGACGGCGCGACGCTGTCGCAGATGCTGGCCGACGGCGCGATCGACGGCATCATCTCGCCGCGCGCCCCATCGGTCCATGAGAAGGGCGCGGCGAATGTCGGCTGGCTCGAACTCCTCTCCCCCGCTAGGCGGAGAGGTTAGGTGAGGGGGTTACAGACAGCCTTCGAAGCCCCCTCACCTAGCCTCTGCCCCTAGCGGGGAGAGGAATCCGAGAGTTTGCAATGGTCAGAACCCGAAGCTGCTCAGTCCCGGATGGTCGTCGGGCCGGCGGCCGAGCGGCCAATGGTACTTGCGGTCGGCCTCGGCGATCGGGTGCTCGTTGATGCTGGCGATGCGCCGCTGCATCAGGCCGCCCGCATCGAACTCCCAGTTCTCGTTGCCGTAGGCGCGGAACCAGAAGCCGTTGTCGTCGTGGTATTCGTAGGCGAAGCGCACGGCGATGCGGTTGGCAGCGCAGGCCCATAGTTCCTTGATCAGGCGATAGTCGAGCTCGCGCGCCCATTTGCGGCGCAGGAAGGCCTCGATCTCGGCGCGACCGTTGATGAACTCGGCTCGGTTGCGCCATTTGCTGTCGGGCGTGTAGGCCAACGCCACGCGAGCCGGATCGCGGCTGTTCCAGGCATCCTCGGCCATGCGGACCTTCCGGGCCGCCGTCTCGGCGGTAAAGGGCGGCAACGGCGGCCGCGTCCCGGTCTCGGTCATGGATCCCCCTTCGACGAGCGCGCGCTCGATGCAGTCGATCATGAGCCGGGCATCGAACGGCTTGGTAAAGAATCCGACGGCGCCCTCGGCCTCGGCCTGCCGGCGGACATGGTCGAGTGGAAAGGCGGTGATCAGGATGACCGGCATGCGATTGCCGCTGCCGGCAAGGTGGCGCTGCAGGTCGAGACCGCTCATGCCCGGCATCTGAACGTCGGTGATCAGGCAGGCCGCTGCCGTGCAGGCCGGCGACGCCAGGAACGCCTCGGCCGACGCGAAGGTGGCGACCCCGAGGTCGAGCGATGCCAGCAGGTTGCTGAGCGCGCCGCGCACGGCCTCATCGTCGTCGACGACGGCAATGGTCGGCGTTTTGGAACAAGTCATGCGCGGAAACTGCTCTTCCCGGACGGCTTGCGAAAGCTATACGAACGTTTGCCGCTTCACTGCGATTTGTGCAGCGCAAGCAGCTCGGCCATGCGCACCAGGTCTGCCAGCGAGCCCGCTTCCATCTTGCGCATGGCCTGCCCGCGATAGAGCTTTACGGTGATCTCGCTGAGGCTGAGCTCATGAGCGACCTGCTTGTTCATCATGCCGCGCGTGACCAGTGTCATCACCTCGCGCTCGCGCGGCGACAGGCTGGTGAATCGCTCGCGCACGCCGGCAGTGGACCGCGACTGCTCGCGCCGGCCGCGATCGGCCTCGATGGCGTGCGCCACGGCGTCGAGCATGTCCTGGTCGCGGAACGGCTTGGTCAGGAAATCGACGGCGCCGGCCTTCATTGCCCGCACCGACATCGGGATGTCGCCGTGGCCGGTCATGAAGATGATCGGGATGTGGGCATTGGCCTGCGTGAGCTTGGCCTGGAACTCGAGCCCGCTCATGCCGGGCAGCCGGACGTCGAGGACCAGGCAGCCCGGCGCGTCGCTGGTCACGGCCTGCAGGAATTCCATCGTCGAGCTGAACAGCCGCACCTCGTGGCCGACCGAGCGGAAGAGGTTGCCCAGCGCCAGGCGCATCTCCTCATCGTCGTCGACCACGAAGACGGTGGGCGGCGGAGCGGCCTCAGTGGGCGCTGGCTTGCGGCTCATGTCGGCTGCTCCGGCAGCGCGGGCAGGCTGACATGGAGGCGCGCGCCGGCGCCTTCGCCGTTGGTCGCCCAGATGCGCCCGCCATGCGCCTCGATGATCGAGCGGCTGATCGACAGGCCCATGCCCATGCCGTCCGTCTTGGTGCTGTAGAAGGCATCGAACAGGCGGCCCATGGTGGCGGCATCGATGCCGGGCCCCTTGTCGCTGACGACCAGCCGGGCGCCCTCGGGCGCCGCACCGAGGTCGACGGTCAGCTGCCGTGGCCTGTCGTGCACGCCGTCCATCGCCTGGATGCCGTTCATGAGAAGGTTCATCACCACCTGCTGCAGCTGCACACGGTCGCCGTTCACCCAGAGGTCGGCCGGTCCGTTCACCGCCAGGGTCGCGCGATGGGCGAGCAGCTCGCGACTGACCAGCAGGGCCACGTCGTTGACGACGTCGACCAGCGAGACGGCAGCGTAGTTGGGATCGGCCTTGCGCGACAGGGCGCGCAAGCGGCGCACGACCTCGCTGGCGCGCTGGCCGTTCTTGATCATGTGCTCGACCGAGCTGCGCGCCTGGGCGAGGTCGGGGACCTCGCGCGCCAGCCAGCGCAGGCAGGCCTCGCCATTGGTGACGACGGCGGCCAGAGGCTGGTTGACCTCATGGGCGATCGAGGCCGTGAGCTCGCCCAGGGTGGCGACGCGCGCCACGTGGGCAAGCTCGCTGCGGGCGCGATGCAGGCCGTCCTCGACCGTGCGCTGGCCGGTGATGTCGTTGTTGGTCTCCAGGATCGCCGCCGGCCGGCCGCGGCCGTCGCGCTGGACCGCCCAGCGGCTGGCCACCGTCACGCGCCGGCCGTCGCGCGTGGTGTGCACCAGCTCGCCCTCCCAGCGTCCGGTGCGCGCGACCTCGGCCATGATCGCCTCGAACGGCATGGGGAACTCCGTCTTCAGGAGCTCGGCGGCCTTGCGGCCGACCGCCTGCTCGCGCCGCCAGCCGTAGAGCTCCGTGGCCGCGCGGTTCCAGTAGGTGATGACGTCGTCGTGGTTGCGCACGAAGATCGTATCGTGCGTGAGATCGAGCAGGTTCGCGTGCTCGCGCAGCACTTCGATCGTGCCCTGGTGGCGGGCGGCCAAGGCTGCGGTGATGCCGATCGCCACCAGGCTGATCAGGCCGCGCAGGAACGGTCCGCTCGCCGGATCATGATCGTGGGTGACGACGTAGCTCAGCACCGTCAACGCCGCGCAGCCGGCGGCGACGATCAGGATGCCCCTCCGGCCCGCGAAATCCATCGCCAGCAGCACGACGGCCACGTAGAGCACGGCGATCGCAATATCGAGCGGCGTTACCGTGTCGACCACGAAGATCGCGACCGCGACGATGGCCGCGAGCACGGGCATGACGAGGGAGGGTCGGACCGGGGCTGAAGAGGATTGCAGCATGGCTGATGGTCCTTACTCGTAGGGCAAGACGACCCTGCGGTCTTTCCATACCTAGGTATAGAGCGCGCGCACCGCATGTATGGATGGGAAAGTGCCGCCGAAAGCGGCCTTATCCGGCCATGGGTCTTGTCCGTTTCGCATTGCGTTTCCCCTACACGTTCTACGTGGCGGCGGCGCTGATCGTCTTCCTGGGCAGCATCGCCGCCTGGACGATGCGCACCGACATCTTCCCCGAGATCAAGATCCCGGTGGTGACGGTGATCTGGAGCTACACCGGGCTCAACACGCAGGAGATGGAGCAGCGCGTCACCACCTACAGCCAGTACGCCATCTCGGCCAACGTCAGCGGCATCAAGAACATCGAGGCCCAGACCATGGCCGGCCTTTCGGTGCAGAAGATCTACTTCCAGCCGGACGTCAATCTCGACCTCGCGATCTCCCAGATCGTGGCCGGGACCAATTCGATCCGCGCCCTGATGCCACCCGGCATCCAGCCGCCCGTCGTCGTGCAGTTCAACGCCTCGAGCGTGCCGGTGCTGCAGATCAGCCTCTCCTCCGATACGCTGAACGAGCAGCAGCTCTACGACTACGGCATCTACCGTGTGCGCCAGCAGCTCGCCCCCATCGCCGGCGTCACCCTGCCGACACCGGCCGGCGGCAAGTACCGCCAGATCATGGTCGACATCGACCCCGCCAAGCTGGTGGCCAAGGGGCTGACGCCGCTCGACGTCGTGAACGCCGTCAACGCCCAGAACCTCACCGTGCCCTCCGGCACCGCCAAGATCGGCGATCGCCAGTATATCGTGCACACCAACGAGACGCCGGCCTCGATCGACGCGCTGAACGACATCCCGATCAAGGTGGTGAACGGCGCCACGGTGTTCGTGAAGGACGTCGGACAGGTGCATGACGGCTGGCTGGTGCAGCAGAATGTCGTGCGCAAGGACGGCAAGCGCTCGATCCTGCTCAGCATCATCAAGAACGGCAACGCCTCGACGCTGCAGGTCGTCAACGCCGTCAAGGGCGCCTTGCAGACGATCCGCAAGGCTGCCCCGCCGGGCCTCGAGATCGACGAGCTGTTCGACCAGTCGGTGTTCGTAAAGCAGGCACTGGTCGGCGTGCTGCGCGAAGGCGCGATCGCCGCCGCGCTCACCGCCCTCATGATCCTGCTGTTCCTGGGTTCATGGCGATCGACGCTGGTCGTGATGATCTCCATTCCGTTGTCGATCCTGTCGTCGCTGGTGGCGCTCTACTTCCTGGGCGAGACCATCAACACCCTGACCTTGGGCGGGCTGGCGCTCGCCGTCGGCATCCTGGTCGATGATTCCACGGTGACGATCGAGAACACGCACCGCCTGCTCAACGAGGAACACCTGCCACTGCCGCAAGCGACGCTGCATGGCGCTGCCGGCATCGCCATCCCCACCCTCGTCTCCACGCTCGCCATCAGCTCGGTGTTCACGTCGGTCGTCTTCCTCGACGGGCCCGCCAAGTACCTTTTCACGCCGCTTGGACTGGCCGTCGTATTTGCGATGCTCGCCTCCTACGCCCTGTCGCGGACCCTGACGCCGATCACCATCGGGCTGCTGACCAAGGGCGAGAACCATGCGCCGCCGACCAGCCGGCTCGGCCGCCTGTTGAACACCGCGCACCATGCTTTCGAGCGCGGCTTCGAGGCCATGCGGCGGCAATATGTCGAGTTGCTGAAAGTCCTGCTCGGACACCGGTTCATCGTGCCGTCCATCGCCGTCCTGGTGGTGGCCAGCGGTGCGGTGCTGTTCACCCTGGTCGGGCGAGACTTCTTCCCGGTGATCGACGGCGGCCGCATCCAGCTCCATGTGCGCGCGCCGGCCGGGACGCGCATCGAGGCCACCGAGCGTCTGTTCCAGGCGATCGAGGACAGGATCCGCGAGTTCATCCCCGACCACGACCGACAGCTGATCGTCGACAATATCGGCCTGCCGGCGCGGCCCTACAATCTCGCCTTCACCGACGGCTCGACGATCGGCGTCAACGACGGCGTCATCCTCGTGGCCCTGAAGGATGGACACGCACCGACCGAAGATTATGTGCGCAAGCTCAGGCGCGAACTGCCGGGCACCTTCCCGCAAGCCGTCTTCTATTTCCAGGCGGCCGACATGGTGACCCAGATCCTGAATTTCGGCCTGCCGGCCCAGATCGACGTGCGTACCGTGGGCTACGACCGAGCCAACAACCTCAAGGTCGCCCACGAGCTCAGGCGGCGCCTGACGAACATACCGGGCGTCGTCGATGCCCATCTGCAGCAAGAGGTCGACGCCCCGTCCTTCTTCGCCGAGATCGACCGCACGCGGGCGGCCCAGCTCGGCCTCAGCGCCAGCACCATCGCCAACAACATCAACGTCAGTCTCAGCTCGTCGGAGCAGGTCACGCCGAACTTCTGGACCGATCCGACAAGCGGCATCCCCTACTACATCGCCGTCCAGACGCCCGAGCGCCAGGTCGCCTCGCTGAACGATCTCGGCAACACGCCGGTATCGACTGCGATCGCCACCGACACCAACGTGCCGGGCGTTCCCGTGCCGGGCCTGCTCAGCAACGTCACGACGATCCGGCGCGACAGCCTGCCCACCAACAGCAACCAGGCGAACATCCAGCCGGTCTACGAAGTCTATGCCAGCGTGCAGGGCCGCGATCTCGGCCGCGTGTCCGACCAGATCCAGGCGATCGTCGCCGACCTGCAGAAGACGCTGGCGCCCGGCAACACCATCCAGGTGGTCGGCCAGATCCAGAGCATGAACGACTCCTTCGCCAATCTCGGCATCGGCCTCGTGTTCGCGGCGGTGCTGGTCTACCTGCTGATGGTCGTCAACTACCAGAATTTCGGCGATCCGCTGGTCGTGCTGCTCGCCCTGCCGGCGACCTTCTGCGGCATCCTCACCATGCTGTTCGCCACCGGCACAACGCTCAGCGTCCCCTCGCTGATGGGCGCAATCATGGCAATCGGCGTCGCCTCGGCGAACTCGATCCTGCTCGTGACCTTCGCGCGCGAGCAGACCCAGGCCGGCATGAGCGTGCGCGAGGCGGCGATCGCTGCCGGCCACACCCGTATCCGGCCGGTGCTGATGACGGCGGCGGCGATGATCGTCGGCATGGTGCCGATGGCCATCGGCGCCGCCGGCGAGGAGCAGAACGCAGCGCTGGCCCGCGCCGTCATCGGCGGGCTGCTGTTCGCCACGCCGACGACCCTGCTGGTCGTGCCCTGGCTCTTCGCCAAGTTGCGCGCCGGCAGCGGCCGGCTGAGCGGCGCCGTCTTCGAGGAGGTCCCATGAGCTACCGAGGCATATTGCTGGGTGCCGCCGTCGCGGCGCTGGTCGCGGGGACGTTCGCTTTGGGTGGATGGAAGCTCTACGCCCGCGAGGAAGCGGCGGCGGCGAACGCCGGGTACCGGCGGAGCTTCGTGCCGCAGGTGCGTGTCGCCATGGTGAAGGCGACGAGCGGGGAGCTGGTCGTCAGCCTGCCGGCCACGACCTCGGCCTTCGCCGCGGCCAACATCCTGGCGCGCGCCAGCGGCTACATCGCCACGCGCTCGGTCGACATCGGCGATCGCGTCAAGGCGGGCGAGCAGCTCGCCACCATCGTGGCGCCCGAGCTCGACCACCAGATCTCGCAGGCCGAAGCGACGCTGGCCCAGCTCGAGGCGGCCGCCACGCAGGCCCGCGCCAACCGGAAGCTCGCGAGCGTCACCTGGCGGCGCGACGAGCCGCTGGTCAAGGAAGGCTGGGTACCCAAGCAGCAAGGCACGGTCGACGTGCAGACACTGCGTGCCAACGACGCCGCGGTGAGCGTCGCCGAAGCCAACGTCGTGGCCCAGCAAGCGGCGTTGCAGGTGCTGCAGCAGCAGAAGGCCTACCAGAGCGTGGTGGCGCCGTTCGACGGTGTCATCACCCAGCGCAACATCGACATCGGCAGCCTGGTGCAGGCCGACGCCGTCAACAGCACCTTCATGTTCACCATCCTGCAGAGCAACGTCGTGCGCACGCAGGTCTATGTCCCGCAGGATGCCGCGAGCGGCGTGGCCCCCGGCATCGCCGCGGTGATCCGCGTTCCCGAGCTGCCGGACCACCCCTTCCCCGGCAAGGTGACGCGCATCGCCGATGCCCTGCAGCCCGGCACACGCACCCTCCTGGTCGAGATCGACATCGCCAATCCCGACGGCCTCCTGTCGACCGGCATCTACTGTACCGCCGAGCTGCACGTTCCGCGCAAGACCGCGAGCGTCACCGTCCCCGCCGGCGCGATCATCTTCAATCGCAACGGCGTGCAGGTGGCCGTCGTCGAAGATGGAGTGGCGCATCTGCACAAGATCTCGATCGCCCGCGACCGCGGCACCGAGGTCGAGGTGGTGGACGGCGTCAAGGCCGGCGACCACGTGATCCTCAATCCCGCCGTCGAGCTTTCAGACGGCGACCGGGTCGAGACCCGCACATGACCTCTCCCAGGCGTGGACCTTGCCCCACGGTTCACGCCTGCGCGCCGGGCGGCTTCCCCTGCCTCCCCAGCCGCCCGGCGCCCCCTCTTCAGGCCTCACGTGCCGTGACTGCGGGAGTAGCGGCTCCTCTCCGCCGGCTGCCATCCACGCAGCGCTTCCGCCCTTGGTCGATAGATCTCGACCTTGAGCGGATGGCATTTCGCTTCGTCGCTCGAATGGCTGGTGCTGCAGTCGCCGCCTGGGCAGGCTGACAGGGCACCCAGCAGGTCGATCTCGGCAAAGAATTCGATGAAGTCGCCCGGCCTCACCGGACTGGCCTTCATGAAATACTGATGCGTGTCGCGCGTAAAACCCGTGCACATGAAGACGTTCAGTACGTCGTGCACGTGCCGCTCCGCGGCGGGCAGCGCCAGCCCCTCATGGCCGGCGAGCGCACGCGTCAGGTTGGAATGGCAGCAATGATGGTACTCGTCACCGCCCAGCAGGAGCTGGGTGTAGGGATCGCACCGCGTGCCGATGACATCGTGGACGCCGCCGCCGTCGTCGTCCCAGCCGTACCAGTCGAGCGTGTCGTGGGTGATGGTCGCCATCGGCCGCAGAGTGGGCAGCGTGCTCCACAGCCGGTCGCCGGTGCTGACATGGGTGGCGTGCAGCGCGCGCGTCTTGCCGCTGAAGAACCGTTCGGCGAGGTCGTGGGCGTTCCACAGATTGAGGTCGCCGACCTGCGGGCCTTCAATGCTGACGATTCTGAAGAAGTGACCGGCCGGGACCTCGAACGTCATCGCCTCGCGCGGTGGCACGACGACTTCGATGGTCTTGGTCAGCCCCTGCCGCGCGGTTTCATAGAACTGCCGATCGTATGGCGGTACCCTGTCCACCGAATAGCAGACGATGGCAGGCGCCTTCTGCCGCTTGGCCGCGTCGGCCGGAGCGGCGTTCTGGGAAGGTGATCTCAACTGTTCGCTCCTGGATATGCAGTGCAGCAATAACTGTGTAGGAGAATCGGTCAATGGAGACCATTCCCGCCCGTCGCGGCAAGGCAACCCACCTCCGGCGCGGCCAGTCGATCCGCATCGTCAACACGCACGGCGCGCAGGTCGTCGACACCTGGGCCTTCACCGCGGGCATGCTGACCGAATTCATGTCCATGGAGCACACGCGCGCCACGCTGACCCATCTGCGGCCCAAGGTCGGCGACGGGCTCTACACCAACCGCCGGCGCAAGATCCTGACCATGACCGAGGATACCAGCCGCGGCGACCACGACACGCTGATCGCGGCCTGCGACAGCGAGCGCTACATCCTGCTGGGCGTGAAGGAATATCACGACAACTGCACCGATAATTTGTTTGCCGCGATGCAGGCACTGGGCCTCACGCCGCCGGAATGCCCGAGCCCGCTCAACCTCTTCATGAACATTCCCTGGACCGACGACGGCCGGCTCTCCTTCGATCCGCCGACCACCAGGCCCGGCGACCATGTGACCCTGCGCGCCGAGCTCGACTGCATTGTCGCCATGTCGGCCTGCCCGCAGGACATCCTGCCGATCAACGGCCGGACCGGCACGACCACCGAAGCCCATTACGAAATCACAGGCTGAGACCATGACCTTCTCGATCGCCGGAAGATGCGCCCGGACCGGCATGCTGGGCGCCGTCGTCACGACCTCTTCGATGGCGGTCGGCGGCCGCTGCGCCTACGCCCAGGCCAATGTCGGCGCCGTGCTGACCCAGCACCGCACCGACCCGCGACTTGGGCCCAGGATGCTCGAGCGGCTGCGCGATGGCGCGGCAGCCGCCACCATCCTGAAAGACTTCGAACAGGCCGAGCCGGGCATCGGCTGGCGCCAGCTTGCGATCATCGACGCCAAGGGGCAGGCCGCGTTCTTCAACGGCTCCAACATCTACTCGGTGGTCAAGGGCCTGGTCGGCCGCGACTGCGTGGCGGTGGGCAACATCCTGCGCAACACCGACGTGGTCGACGCCATGGTTAAAAGCTTCGAGGCCAACGAGGCCCAGCCGCTGGCCGAGCGGCTGATGCGCGCCATCGAAGCGGGCGATTCCGCGGGCGGCGAGCTGAAGCAGATCAAGTCAGCCGGCCTCGTGGTCGCCCACCGCGAAAGCTTTCCCTTCGTCGACCTGCGGGTCGATCTCGATCCCCGGCCGCTGGTCCAGCTCCGCTTCCTCTGGGAGCTCTATCAACCGACGGCGGACGACTATGTCGTACGCGCCGTCGAGCCCGACCGGGCGCAGAAGCCGGTCTAGGGAGCGGCGGCAGGATCACGCTCTTCCGGACCGCGCGCGTCCTCGCGCGCCTCATGAGCGCGCGGGACGCGCGCGGTCCGGAAGAGCATGAGGTGTTCAGACAGGCAGGGCGTCTTTCACTCGCCGGTCAACGCTGCATCGACAATGAGCTGCGCCTGATCCAGCACGCGCCGCAGATGCTCCTCGCTTCTGAAACTCTCGCCATAGATCTTGTAGACGTTCTCCGTGCCCGACGGACGCGCCGCGAACCAGCCGCCGTCCGAGACGACCTTGATGCCGCCGATGGCGGCTCCGTTGCCCGGCGCGTGGCTCAGCACGTCGCGGATCGGATCGCCCGCCAGCTCGGTGATCTTCACCTCGTGCGGAGACAGCTTGCCCAGCCTCTTCTTCTGCTCGACCGTCGCCGGCGCGTCGACGCGATCGGCCGCCATGGCGCCAAGGTCGCGCGCCAAGTCGCGGTAGTGCAGGCCGGGATCGCGGCCGGTGCGGGCGGTGATCTCGCCGGCCAGCAGAGCGGCGGCGATGCCGTCCTTGTCGGTCGTCCACACCGTGCCATCGCGGCGCAGGAAGGACGCGCCGGCGCTCTCCTCGCCGCCGAAGCCCAGCCCGCCGTCGAACAGGCCGTCGGCAAACCACTTGAAGCCGACCGGCGCCTCATAGAGCCGGCGTCCCAGCCGCGCCGCCACCCGGTCGATCATGGCGCTGCTGACCACCGTCTTGCCCACCGCCGCAGCCGCGCTCCAGCCGGGCCGATGGCGGAACAGGTAGTCGATCGCGACCGCCAGGAAATGGTTGGGCGGCATCAGGCCGATCGAGGGCGCCACGATGCCGTGCCGGTCGTGGTCGGTGTCGCAGGAAAAGGCGATGTCGTACTTGTCCTTGAGCCCGACCAGCCGCCGCATGGCGTAAGGCGAAGACGGATCCATGCGGATGCGGCCATCCCAGTCGAGAGTCATGAAGCCGAACCGTGGATCGACCTGGTCACTGACCACGGCGAGATCAATGCGATAGCGCTCGGCGATGCGCGCCCAGTAGTGCACGCCGGCGCCGCCCAGCGGGTCGACGCCCATGCGGATGCCGGAGGCGCGGATCGCGTCGAAGTCGATGACGTTGCCGAGGTCGGCGGCGTAGCTTCCGAGGAAGTCGTATTCATGGACACAGGCGGCGCGCCGCGCCTCGGCGATCGGCAGGCGCCGGACGTCGCTGAGGCCGCCCGCCAGCATGGCGTTGGCCTGCTTCTCGATCCAGCTCGTGATCTCGGTCTCAGCTGGCCCGCCGTTGGGCGGATTGTACTTGAAGCCGCCATCCTCGGGCGGATTGTGCGACGGCGTGATGACGACGCCGTCGGCGAGCCCGTCGCGGCGGCCGCGATTGTGCACCAGGATGGCCTGCGACACCGCGGGCGTCGGTGTGTACTCGCCGCCCCGCGAGATCATCGTCTCGACACCGTTGGCGGCGAACACTTCCAGGGCGCTGTCGAAGGCGGGCTGCGACAGGGCGTGGGTGTCGATGCCGACGAACAGGGGGCCGGTGATCCCCTCCTTGCGACGGTAGAGGCAGATCGCCTGGGCGATCGCCAGGACATGCGCCTCGTTGAAGGTGGTGGCGAATGAGGAGCCGCGATGGCCCGACGTGCCGAAGGCCACGCGCTGTGTCGCAACGGCCGGATCGGGACGGCGATCGCCGTAAGCCGTCAGGAGCGTCGCGACATCGACGAGTTCGGCAGGCTGGACGGGCTCGCCGGCCCGCCGATGGATCCTTGGCTCATTCATGTGCGTAGCTAGCCTGCCCCGCACATGCAGGACAAGGCAAAGGCTGTTGCGGCGTCGATAAATGTCATCCAACCCGGCGATGGGGAGGAATGACAATGCTCTACCGCCGCTTCACAATGATCCCGGCGGTCTCGCGGTCCCAGGTCTGGTCGGTGATGCCGCGTTCGCGCAGCTTGTACTTCTGGATCTTGCCGTTCTCTGTCGCCGGCAAGACGTCGACGAATTCGAGGAAGCGCGGCACGGCGAAATAGGGCATGCGCGTCTCGCAGAATCGGACGATTGAAACCTCGTCGAGCGCGCTGCCGGGCTGGCGCACGATCGCCGCCATCACCTCGTCTTCGGCCAGCTCCGAGCGCACGGGATAAGCGGCGGCGGTGGCGATCTCGGGATGGCTCAGCAGCACCTGCTCGACCTCGAACGAGGAGATGTTCTCGCCACGCCGGCGGATCGCGTCCTTCAGCCGGTCGACGAACTTGTAGTAGCCATCGGGCTCGCGGACGACGCGATCGCCGGTATGGAACCAGAGGTTCCGCCAGGCCTCGACCGTCTTCTCGGGCGTGCCGAAGTAGCCGGTGGCAAAGGCGAAGGGCGCCTCGGCCCGTAGCATCAACTCGCCCGGCGTGCCATCCGGCACCTCGTTGTCCTCGGCATCGACCACGCGTGCGTAAAAGCCCTCGAACAGGCGGCCCATGGTGCCGGGCTTGCACTCGGCGATCGGCGAGCCGATCACGAAATTGGTCTCGGTCGAGCCATAGCCGTCCAGGATGGCGATGCCGGTACGCTTGGTGAACTCGGCATGGAAGTGGCCGGGCACGCCGGGGGCGAGCGCAATGCGCGTGCGGTGCGCCTGCTCCGCGGGCTCGGCCTCGCGCGACAGCAGGATCGGCACCATCGCGCCTAAAAGGTAGGTCACCGTCGCGTGCCGCGCCGCCAGCGTCGAGAAGAAGGCCGACGCCGAGAAGCGGCTCTCGAAGATTGCCGTCGCGCCGGTGATCAGCGCCTGGAAGAAGGTGTTGAGCGCGTTGGTGTGGAAGAGCGGCAGGGTCGTGCAGAGCACATCGTCGCCGCCAACGCCCAGCAGGTGGGCCGTGTTGACGCCCCACCAGAAGAACTGCGCGTGCGGGCAACAGACGCCCTTGGACGGGCCGGTGGTGCCGGACGTGTAGAGGATGGCGAGCGTGTCGCTCGGCCGCGTCGGCGCCGCGGCGATTGCTTCGCCCAGCGCCGGCAGGGGCTGCGGCTCGGCTCCCCTCCCCACGCGCTTTGCGCGTGGGGCGTGGCGCTTTTGGCCGCGAAGCGGCCAAAACGCCTGGCCCGCGTCTTCGCGGGCGGAGGGGTCATGACTCTTGACCCCTCCGTCGCCGTAAGACGGCGCCACCTCCCCAGCTTCGCTGGGGAGGAAGTCTATGACCCAGATCGTTTCCAGCGGCAGGGTCGCAAGATCGACGTGTTCGAGCGCGCCCAGCAAGGCGGCTTCGATCACCATGAGCTTGGCGCCGGAATTCTCCAGGATGTGGCGAAGCTGCAGGCCGCGCGAGGCGGTGTTGATCGGTACCAGGATGGCGCCGAGCCAGGCGACGCCGAGAAACGTCTCGATGAACTCCGGCCGGTTCTCGCAGATCAGCGCCACGCGATCGCCCGGCGCCACGCCGGCGGCCTGCAGCCGGCCGGCCGAGCGCGCGGCAAGCTCGGGCACTTCGGCGAAGCTCCAGCTCCGCTCGCCCGCCTGCACCAGCGGCTTGGCGCCGTACTTCGCGGCCTGCGCCTGTAGCATGACTGCCAGGCTGCGCTCGCCGGGGGCGAAGAAGCGGCTGGCCTCGAGGGGTTCGCGGGTCGTCATGGCAGCGTCCATCGCTCAGCTCTTCACGTGCAGGTCGAGGTTGCGATGGAGCAGCGTCAGGTTCTGCAGCAGCTCCGACTGCGCCTCGGCCGTAAGCTCGCCGAGGATGGACACGACCCACTCCTCATGTCGCCGCGCCATGCGCAAGAAGCTTTCGCGGCCCTTGCGCGTCAGCCGGACGATGACGCTGCGGCGGTCGGCAGGATCGTAGGCACGGACCACCAGGCCGCCCTGCATGAGCTTGTCGACCATGCCGGTGATGGCGCCGTTGGACACGATCAGGCGGCGCGACAGGTCGGACATGGTGAGGCCGTCGGGAAAGCGCTCGAGCTGCGCCAGCACATCGAAGCGCGCCATCGACGTCTTGAATTCCTTGCGCAGCCGCTGGCTCAGGATGTTCTCCATCTTGCCCGAGCAGCCGATCAGCCTGAGCCACAGCCGAAGCTCCAGGTGTCCCTTCTCCTCCACCGCCATCGCGCTGCCGTTGGCCCGGCTGCGCGCCCTGGAGGTCGCCTGTCTGGTAATGGACCCGCTCATGTCAAAATCCCTCAGATGACCAGGGTGCCGACGCTGGCGCCGCCACAGACGTAAAGGACCTGGCCGGTGACGAACGCCGCTTCCCGGCCGGCGAAGAAGAGCACGGCATTGGCGACATCCTCGGGCTGGCCCAGCCGGCGCATCGGAATGGCCGCGGCGAGCGCCGTCTCGCGATCGCTGCCGGCAGGAACGATCTCGTGGAACATCTGCGTGCCCTGGATGGGGCCAGGCGCCACCATGTTGACGGTGATGCCGAAGGGCGCCAGTTCCAGCGCCCAGGTCCGGCCCATGCCGATGATGCCGGCCTTGGTCGCCGAATACGCCGTGCGGCCGGTGGCGCCCAGTGCGGCGCGCGAGGAGATCAGCACGATGCGGCCGAAGCGCCGCTGCTTCATCTTTGGCAGCGACGCGTCGAGCAGGATCAACGGCGCGCCGAGATGAAGCTGGGCCAGCGCCGCGATGTCCGCGGCCGTCGCGGCTTCGACCGCATTGGGTCGGATGACGCCGGCATTGTGGACAATGTGCGTGACGTCGTGCTCGCCCGCGATCTCCGCTGCGAGCTCGGTCGTCGCCTTGGCGTCGAAGAGATCGACCGTGCGGACCTCCAATCGCGGATGCGACCAGTCGGGCTTGTCGAGAGCGAGCGAAACGACTCGATAGCCGCGCTCGAGCATCGCCTTGGCGATGGCGGCACCGATGCCGCCGCTCGCGCCGGTGACGATTGCAGTCTTGTCGCTCACGCCCGCCGCTCCCCGCGCGGCACCAGGGCGAGCACGCGCAACGGGCTGCCCGATCCCCGGCGGATTTTTAGCGGTGCGGCCACGATCACCGAGCCGGTCGGCGGCAGCAGGTCGAGATTGGTGAGGCACTGCAGGCCGTAGCGGCCCTTGCCATGCATATAATAGTGCGCGGGATAGGGCGGGTTGAAATGGAAGGCCTGGCCCGCATCGGTGCCGATGGTCTCCGTGCCCAAACCGTGCAGGTCGCGCTCCTCGACCAGGAAACGCACGACCTCAGGGCACGGGCCTGGCGTATGCTGACCATCCTCGCGCATGTTGACGTAGTCGCGGCCGCTCTTCTTGGACCAGTCGGTACGCAGCAGCACCCAGCTGCGCGGCGGGATGCGCCCGTGCTGCGCTTCCCACGCCGTCACGTCGGCCACGGTCAGCTCGTAGTCGGCGTTGGCGGCTGACTGCGCCGAGATATCGATCACCGCGGCAGGCGCGATGAAATTCGCCGCCGGAATCGTGTCCACGGAATTGTTGGCGAGATCCTTGCCCGAGATCCAATGGACCGGCGCATCGAAATGCGTGCCGGTATGCTCGCCCATCGAGATGTTGTTCCAGTACCAGGCCGAGCCGCGCTCGTCGTAGCGCGAGACCTCTTCCATGCGGAACGGCGCGCACTGGCCGAGCTCCGGCGGCATCACGATGGTGGGGAATTCCGGCGTAAGCGTATGGGTGAGATCGACGACCTCGATATCGCCCGCGGCGACGGCGCCGGCGAAAGCGATCAGATCGGGAGCGCTCATTTCAACGGTACTCCTGCTCATGAGCCGAGCTCGCGCTCGAGCGCCTTGGGATCGACGGCGAGCCGCGCGCGGATGTCCTCGGCAATGTCGCCGACGAACACGTCCTCCAACCCCTGCTGCAGCGCGCGCACGACCGCGCGGGCCAGCGCCGACGGCGCGACCTTGGGCGGCGGCACGGCCTGGTACCATTCGGTCTCGAGCGGGCCGAAGAAGGCGTTCACCACCTTGACCCCGCCCTGCCGCAGCTCGGCACGCAGCGACTGCGCTGCCGAGAGGCAGGCCGCCTCGGTCGCCGAGAAGGCGCCGTAGGCCGGCCAGTTCACCAGGGCATAGACCGACAGGAGGTTCACGAACGCGGCGGCAGAATTGACGCCGTCGGCGCCGCGCGCGCGCAGGACCGGCCCGAAAGCCTGGGCGAGCCGCGTCAGGCCGAAGTAGCGCATTTCCAGCTCTTCGCGCGCCACCGTCAGGCCCTTGCGATCGATGATGCCGCCGGTGCGTACGTACTCGGCGGTGTTGATCAGGATGTCGACGCGGGCTGCGAACTCGCCGGCGCACTCGTTGACCGAGATGGTGTCGGTGAGGTCGAGCGCCACGATCTCGACGCGCTCGATCTTGCGCAGCCTCTCCTCGCCGGGGAACGGCTTCCAGGGATCGGCGACGCCGACGAAGACCACGCTGGCGCCCGCCTCCGACACGGCCTCGGCCAGCGCCTGGCCGACGGCGGTGCGGCCGTCGGTGATCAGCACGCGGCGATACTTGGGATCGCAGGTGAGCTCGCGCCACTGCGGGTCGTCGGCCATGTTGGGCGTGTCGGACTGAGGCAAGGCCATGGCGATCGCCTGGCCGGATTTGTCGATCTTCAATTGCAGACGGGCCCTTTCTCCCTCGCGCAAGTCGCCGTGCAGATGCGCCACGATCGACGGGCCGGCATCCAGCGCCACGGTGCCGATGCGCCACGGCATGCGCTCGCGGAAATAGACGTCGGTCGAGGTGCGGATGGTCGTCTCGGCGAGAAGCGTGCCGCCGTTGGCGACGTCCTTGAACGGCAGGCGCGCCGACAGGCAGCGCGGGCAGGCGTCGCGCGGCGGATAGACCACCGTGCCGCAGTCGCTGCAGACCTGGAGCTGGAAGCGGCCCTCGGCGGCGGCGGACGTGAGGCCAAGCGCCGTGCGGCTGCGCACGCCCTGCGGCAGCAGCGGAACGCGCGTCTTCTTGAGCGGGTCCTTGCGCTTGGGGCGCTGCAGAGGCTTGGTCATGCGCGGCCTCCCGCCAGCAACGCGGCGCCGCTCGCCAGGCCGCGATCGTAGGTGACCATGCCGAAGCCCGAGACGAGGCCGATCGCGGCGTCGGGCACGGCGGCGCCCAGCGCGTTGCCGGTGACCTGGCGCACGGCCTCGACCAAGCCGAGGAAGCCGCCTGCCGCGCCGGCCTGGCCGACCGAGAGCTGGCCGCCCGAGGTGTTGTGCGGGAAGCTGCCGTCGGTGGTGAGGGTGTGCGAGCGGACGAAGTCGGGCCCCTCGCCCTTGGCGCAGAAGCCCAGGTCCTCCATCTGCATCATGCAGATCACCGGGTAATCGTCGTAGGTCTGCACGAAGTCGACGTCGTCGGTCGTCACGCCCGCCATGGCGTAGAGTTCCGGCACGTCCATCGCCCAGCCGCCGCGATACTGGATGGGATCGTCGGGGAAGGCGTTGTGGCGCTCGATGGTGGCGAGCAGCCGGGCCGCGGGGAGCCCCTGCCCATTCGCCACATCCTCGCGGCAGACCAGGAAGGCCTCGGCGCCGGCGCAGGGCATGACGCAGTCGAACAGGTGGATGGGATCGGAGATGGCGCGCGCCGACATATACTCGTCGAGGGTCAACGGCTTCTTCATCAGGGCATGCGGGAAGGAAAGCGCGTTGGCGCGCTGGGCGACGCAGATCTTGCCGAAATCCTCGCGCGTGGCGCCGTAGCGCTTCATGTAGTTGCGGGCGATCAGGGCGAAGCTGGCATTGGGGCCGCCCGAGCCGTAGGGGTAGACGGCATCCTGGGCGAAGCGCGAGAAGGTCGAGAGCATGCGGCGGAAGGAATCGACCTGGTTGGTGTCACCGGCGACGCAGACCACGAATTCGGCATCGCCGCACTGCACGGCGCGCGCCGCGCGGCGCAGGGCGACGACGCCGCTGGCGCCGCCCAACGGCACATGGTCGAGCCAGCGCGGGCTCAACCCCAGATGCTGGGTGAGGCCGATCGCGGTGTCGGGGCCGACGGTGAAGCTCGACAGCGACAGACCGTCGATGTCGGCGCTCTTGAGGCCGGCGCGCTGGACCACCTCGCGCACCGCGCGGCCGACCCACCAGTGCGCAGTGTTGGTGGAATAGCGCCGGTACGGGATGGTGACCGGTGCGGCGATGACGATGCCGTCGTAGGGCTGTCGGGTGCTCACGGGTGCCAACAAGCGACCACCTCACCCTGAGGAGCCGCGCGAAGCGCGGCGTCTCGAAGGGTGGGCAACAACACGACTGGGGCCCACCCTTCGAGACGCGGCCTGCGGCCGCTCCTCAGGGTGAGGTGGGGGGTGGGGCTGCTGCTCGCCATACGCCGTCTCACACGAAAAGCTGGATGCTGCCGAGCGCGGCATCGCAGTTGATGAGGTCGACGCGCTTCAGGCGGATTTTTAGGGCGCCGTCGACCGTGGTGAGATGGTGCGTCACCCAGGCAGCGTAGAGCGTCTGCTCATCCGCGCGGCTCTCGATATAGTGCATCGGCGTCCAGGTGACGTAGTGTCGTTCGTGGTCGTCACGCTCGTCGACCTGCGGCATCTGAAGCATGTGGTGGCAGCGGCTCTTGGGGCTCTGGCTGTAAGTCGCCTTGCCCTTCAGCCGGTCGATGCGGATGCGCAGCAGCAGCTTGTCCTCGTACATCAGCGAGGTGGTGAGCTTGGGATCGGTCTGGCTCCATTCGACGGGCATCCAGTAGTGACCATCCTCGGTGAACAGGTCGAGCCAGTCCTCCAGGCGCTGCTGGTCGAGCAGCCGCGCCTCACGCACGACGAAGTCGATCAATTGCTGATCTGTAGGCGCGGTGTTCATGTCCGGCCTCTCTGGAGGACGCGACACCTGTCACCCCGAGCGCAGCGAGGGGCCTTTGCGGAACAGGAAAGGTCCCTCGCTGCGCTCGGGATGACATCGGGGCTCGTATCAAACATCGGCGGTTCCGGATCACAGGCTCATCGTCATGAACTTGGCCCAGGCGCGGAACTGGTTGCGCATCTGCCATTCCGACGTGCCGTCGGTGACGACGTTGCGCTGCCCTCGCTCGTCAGCGGAGTAGAGACGCTGGATGTTGACCCATTCGTTGCCGTTGCTGGCGAGACCCGCCTGGGCGCGCTCGTAGACTTCGAGATCGTCGTGGCCGACGATGGAGGTCGGCGCGTTGACCAGGCGGTTGTACATCACCGTCCGCTCGAGCAACATGTCTGGCGCGCCAACCAGCCTATAAGTCCAGGATTCGACCAGCGTCTTGTTCGCCGCGACGGGCTTGAACAGGCGCAGGAGCTGGATCGGCCCTTTCAGCATGACGTTGGGGAAGTAGACAGTGTTGTGGCGGTTTTCGTCGAGGATCGCCTTGGCGCGCTGCTCGCCGTAGGCCGCGACCATCTGCTCGAAGTAGCCGGGCACGGCGGAATAGTCGGAGTGGATGGAGTGCGACACGCCGGTGTGGCCATGCCCGTTGTCCCACACGCGGATGCCCATGGTCTGGAAGAACTCGTAGGAGCTCATGAACGGCGCGTAGATCTCGACGGCCATCGGCTTCTTCGCGCCGGCGGGTGCGCCCTTCCACACGTCGATCGCAGTGCCGGCCGACGACTGGTGCGCGATCATGGGATGGCAGGTGTCGGTCTGGTTCTCGACCAGCATCTTCCAATTACAATCGTGCATATAGCGCAGCACGCCGCCCGCCACCTCGAGCCTGCCCTCCGGCGAGCGGTCGATCATGTTGTCGAGGCTCGTCAGCGCCTGGCCGAAGAACTCCTCGAAGCCCAGGCCGACATCGTTCAGCTTGGCGAAGACGAAGCCGCGGTAGTTGTGCACGTGCCGCACCGGCGTCATGCCGCGCGCGGCGTGGGCGTCGGAGAAGTCCGTGCCGTCATAGCCCGTCTTCAGGGGAACGCCGGCCAGGCTGCCGTCGAGGCGGAAGGTCCAGGCGTGATAGGGGCAGCGGAAGAAGCGACCTACGTTGCCGAAGGTCTCGCCGGTCAGCCGCGTGCCCTTGTGTGGGCAGCGATTGTACAGGACCTTTATACTGTCCGCGGTATCGCGCACCATGATGACGGGCTGCGCGCCGATCGTGGTGGCGTAGTAGTCGCCGAGCTTGGGCACCTGGCTGTCGTGACCGACATAGATCCAGGTGTTGGCGAAGAGATGCTCCATCTCCAGCTCGAACAGCTCCTGGTCGAGATAGAGGTCGCGATGGACCTCGGTCTCGCGCACCAGGGCGGAGATGGCCTGTCGATTGCCTCGGTATTTGCTGATCATAGGAAGCTCTCGATGGTCTTGATGGTGTCGTCGAGCGTGCGGCCTTCGGCGTCGGCGAGCGCGGCCTGGCGCAGGCGGCGCATCCAGTCTGCCGCATCGGCGCGACCGTCGAGCCGATCGGCCATCGCCATCAGGCGCGAGAACTTGCCCTCGCCCGCGTCGTGGGTGTCCGAGTAACCTTTGACCAGCCGGCGCGCTTCCAGGATCTCGACCGCAAGCGCGACGTCGCGCCGCGCCACCGTGCAAGCGCGCTCGAGCCAGGCCTCGATATGCGCCTGCTCGCGACGATGGCGCAGCGTGCCGCGGCGGAAGCGGCGCAGGCCCGCCAATACATAAAGCGTCAGGAACCAGCCGATCGTGCCGGACCGAACGCGCCGGCCGCGATCGACCAGGCGGCGCAGGAAGCCGAGCACGCGCGGGCTCGTCTCGATCCAGAGCCCGAGCCCGGCCGGCAAGGTGCCGCAGACCTCCTCCATGCGCGGATGCATGAACTCGGTCGCGTAGACGAGCTGGTCGGGCTTGGCCGCCACTTCGGCGCGTATCCGGGCGAAGCGGCTGTCGCGCGTCTTGAGGTCGGCGACGCGGATCACGTCGTCATAGGCCATGGCACGCGCGATCTGCTTGGCCGCGGCCGAGGTGAGCGCGTCGGCGCCGATCTCGGCGAAGGCATTTACGCGATCGAGGTAATCACGCCCATAGCCCAGGTCCTGGAAATCGACGACGCGCGCGAGGCCGGCCGCGACCATGCCATGCACCGGCTCCGGCAGCTTGCGCGCGCGCTCGACCAGGGCATCGAAGCCGGCATCACCGATCGGCCGCAACTCGGGAAACTCTTTCCGGTTGGTGTTGCCCGTTGGTGCCGGCGTTGGCGACTTCAGCTCCGCCACGGCCGCGTCGTAGGCGCGGCCGAAGGCGCGCAGGCTCGCCTCGACGCCGACGCCCGTTTCGCGAATCGTCGCCTCATAGGCGGCGCGCGGGAACGGCAGGGCGCCGGAGGCCGCCAGAGCGCCGAACAAGGCCGCCGAGATCACGCTCTCCGATTGCTCGGCGATGGCCGCCATGTCGAAAGCGAGGAACTGCTTGCTCGCCGCGCGCGCTGCTTCGTGGACCTTGGCGGGATCTCCGGCGCCATCGCCGGGCGCGATCTTCTCGCTGACCGCATAGGCGCGGTGCGACGAGGCAATCAGTGTCGTGCGATCGGGCGAGACCAGTCCGCGCTGCATGGCGCGACCCGCCTCCATCAGCTCGGCGCCGATCACGATGTCGACCTCGCCGGGCACCGGCATCAGCGACAGCACGGGACGGCGGCCCGAGCCGTCGGATTCTATCGCCTCGACATAGTAGATCGTGGCGCCTGTGCGCTGGGCGACGCCGGGCACCGACGTCGATTGCGCCAGCCAGCCCTGGCCCTCGATCAGCGCCACGATCCAGTCGACCAGCACGCCGCCGCCCTGGCCGCCCATCGCCATCACCGCGATGGCGGTCGGCCGTCGCGTGTCGAGGGTTGGCGAGGAGATGACGGCGTCCATTGCGTCCTCAGGCCAGCCGCAGCCGCCGACGGCTGCGCAGGCGCTGGAAGAAGCCGATGACAGCGGCGCGCATTTGCGCCACCGCGCGGTCCCAGCCGGTGGGATTGATGATGATGTCGGCGCGATAGAAGGACGGACAGAGCACGGCCGCTTCCGCCACGTCGCCGCAGTTGCCGCAGCCCACACAGGAATTGTCGATCGCCGCGACCGGATCGTCCTTCAGCGGATCGGCGGTCTGCTTGACCGAGAGCGAGGGACAGCCCGACAGCCGGATGCAGGCATGGTCGCCGGTGCAGACATCCTCGTCGACGCCGAAGCGCTGGCGCACCATGCGCTGGCCGGCCTTCACCGCCTTGGCGAACAGCGGCCGCTCGCGCCGCTGCCGGTTCAGCATGCACTCCGACGCCGCCACGATCACCTTCGGCCCCGGCTCGTCGGAGGTCAGCGCCTCCTTGAGCGTGTCGCGCATGCGGCCGACATCGTAGGTGCGATCGATCTGGCGCACCCAGTTGACGCCCATGCCCTTGACGGCGTCGGCGATGGCGTGCCGCGTCGAGCGCGAGCGATTGGCGGCGCGCGACGACAGGAGGTCCTGGCCGCCGGTCGCCGCCGAATAGTGGTTGTCGACGACCAGCACCACGCCGTCGCTCTTGTTGAACACGGCGTTGCCGATGCCCGAGGTGAGCCCGTTGTGCCAGAAGCCGCCGTCGCCCATCACCGCGATGGAGCGCTTGGCTGCCTTGACGTTGAAGGCCGAGGCCGAGGCCGGCCCCAGGCCGTAGCCCATGGTGGTCGTGCCGATGTTGAAGGGCGGCATGATCGCGAACAGGTGGCAGCCGATGTCGGCCGCGACATGGTGCGGGCCCAGCTCGCGCTCGACCAGCTTCATGGCGGCGAAGATCGGCCGTTCGGGGCAGCCGGTGCAGAAGCCGGGCGGACGCGGCGGCACGACCTCGGCCAGCGCACGGGCATGCTTCTCTTCCAGGGCCGGGGCTGCAGTTGGAGGCGCGCACGGCCGGCGCCAGCATGTCGGGAATCCACTGCCGCACGAAAGCGCCGACCGCCTCGCCCATGACCTGGGCGGTGTATTCGCCCGCCATGGGGAACAGGTCCTTGCCCGAGAGCGGCGTCGGGATGCCGGCCTGACGCAGGATCTTGGACAGTGCCTGCTCGATGAAGTCGGGCTGCCCCTCCTCCACCAGCAGCACCGCGCGCTTGTTCCGGCAGAACTCGACGACCTCGTCCGGCACCAGCGGATAGGTGACGTTCATCACATAAAGAGGAATGCGGCTGGTTCCCCACACGTCGGCCAGGCCGAGGCCCTGCAGCGCGCGCAACACGCCGTTGTACATGCCGCCCTGCAGGATGATGCCGACGTCGCCGATGTCGCCCGGCACGAACTCGTTCAGCCGGCGCTCCTTGATGAATTTCACCGCGGCGGGCCAGCGCTTCTCGATCTTCTCCTTCTCATGGACGTAGGAGGCGGGCGGCAGGACGACGCGGCCGGTATCGCGCCGCGGCGCCTCGAGCGCGTCCTTCACGCTCATCGCCGGCCGCTGGTTGGTCTTGGTGCGGAAACTGCCGCGCACATGGCAGGCGCGGATGCGGACTTCCAGCATGACCGGCGTGTTCGACGCCTCCGAAAGCTCGAAGCCGGTCTCGACGGCGCGCACGATGCTTTCGAGATCGGGCCGGGGATCGAGCAGCCAGATCTGGGATTTCATGGCGTAGGCGTGGCTGCGCTCCTGCATGATCGAGGAGCCCTCGCCGTAATCCTCGCCGACGATGATCAGGGCGCCGCCGGTGACGCCGCCCGATGCCAGGTTGGCCAGCGCATCCGACGCGACGTTGGTGCCGACCGGCGACTTGAAGGTGACGGCGCCGCGAATGGGATACATGACCGAGGCTGCGAGCGTCGCCGCGGCGGTGGCCTCGCTGGCGCTGGTCTCGAAGTGGACGCCGAGGTCGGAGAGGATGTCCTGCGCGTCGGACAGCACGTCCATCAGATGCGAGATCGGCGCGCCTTGGTATCCGGCGACATAGCCCACGCCCGATTGCAGCAGGGCCTTGGTGATGGCGAGGATGCCTTCGCCGTGGAACTCCTGCCCGTCACCGAGCTTGAGGTCCTCTACCTCTTTCGCGAAGGATCGTTCGGCCATTGGGGTGCCCCTCGTGGCAGCGGAGATATTTAAGTTGTGAAGCTTTTATCTGTCAATCTATCGCGGCCTGGCCTTGACTATCGTTTTCGAGAAACTTTAGGATTGAAATATCTGGGGCTTGGGGACGGGCTTTCAATGGCTCGACAGGAACTGATCGATCGCAGCCGCGAAGGCGTGCGGCATATGGTCGGGAAGCGGCACCGTGCCGGCTTCGATCTCGATCAGCTTGCTGCCGGCGATGCTGGCGGCGACGGCGGGCGCATGCGGATGGGCGTGCGGGTCGGCCATGGGCGCGATCACCAGGGTCGGACAACGCACCAGCGGCAGGCGCGGCTCCATCACGTAGCGGCCGACGACGCGATGGCCTTCGGCAGCGCGCGGGCCCGCCTTCAATGCATCGACGACGAAGCGTTCGAGAAGATCGCCACGGCCCTCCGGATAGAAGGGCTGCCGCCTGGCCCACAGTTCCTGGAGATGCCGGCCGTCGACATGCGCCGCGACCTCGTCGATCACCCGCTTGCCGGGCTCCTTCGCCCGTCGCGCCGCATCGACGTAGGGGCAGGCCGACAGGACCAGCGCCTCGACGCGCTCGGGCCGCGACGCCGCCATCTCGACGGCGATGGCTGCCCCCGTGTGATGGCCCGCGACAACGGCGCGGGCGTGGCCCAGCGCCGCCAGCACCTCGTGCGCGGCCGCCGCCCAGGCTTCGATGGAGTCCTGGCCGTCCGGCAGGGGCTGCGAATCGCCGAAGCCCACGGTATCCATGGCGATGGCACGATGGCGCGCCCCCAACAGCGGCAGCACTTCGCGATATTCGTCCCACGAGCGCGGCGTCTGGTGCAGCAGCAGGATCGGCCGTCCGGCGCCGCAGGCCGCGACGTGCACAAGGCCGGATTTGATGCGGACGAAGGAACGTTCGATCATCGTGACTACGGGGTAAGGGCTGAAAAAGGAGACGGCAATGAAGCATAGCATCGTGGCGGCGGTCGTCGCCGCTTCTCTGGGGTTCGCCGCGGCCGCCCAGGCCGAGATCACGGTCGGGTTCATCACCTCGCAGAGCGGGCCGGGCTCGTCGATCGGCGTGCTCTACGACCGCGGCATGAAGGCGGCCGTCGAGTACGCCAGCAGCATCGGCGCCGAGAAGATCAAGCTGATCCAGCTCGACGACGGCTCCGATCCGTCGGCGGCGACACGCAATGCGCGCAAGCTCGTCGAGGAGAACAAGGTCGACCTGCTGATCGGCACCTCCACCGCCGCCTCGACCAGCGCCATGGTGCCGATCGCCAATGAGCTGAAAGTGCCGATGATCGCGATCTCGCCCATCAGCGTCGCGGCCAACGACGCCGGCGACCGCTGGGCGATCGTGATGCCGCAGCCACCCACCCTGATGGTCAAGGTGGTGGTCGACCGCATGAAGCGCGATGGCGTCAAGCAGTTCGCCTATATCGGCTTCTCCGACGCCTGGGGCGACCTCGTCTACAACGGCGCGCAGAAGCCTGCCGAGGCGGATGGCCTGAAGATCCTGACCAACGAGCGCTATGCGCGCACCGACACGTCGGTGACGGGCCAGGTGCTGAAGATGATGGCGACCAAGCCCGACGCCGTGCTGCTGGGCGGGGCGGCGACCCAGGGCGCGCTGCCGCCGCTGGCGCTGACCGAGCGCGGCTACAAGGGCCCGCTCTACGGCACGCCGGCACTGCTCAACACCGACTTCATCCGCGTCGGCGGCAAGTCGGTCGAGGGCGTGCAGGTCTCGGCCGGTCCGGTGATCGTGGCCGAGCAGCTGCCCGATTCGCACTTCAGCAAGAAGATCTCGATGGACTTCCGTGCCGCCTACCAGAAGGCGAACGGCATGCCGACCTCGGACGGCTTCTCGGCCTATTCCTTCGACGCCTGGCTGGTGTTTTTAGACGCCGCCAAGCGGGCGATGGCCACCGGGGCCAAGCCCGGAACGCCGGAGTTCCGTGTCGCGCTCAAGAACGCGATCTTCAGCACCAAGGACCTTGTAGGCACCCACGCCATCTACAACTACAAGCCCACCGACAGCTACGGCGTCGACGAACGCGCCCTGGTGATGGTGCGGCTGGTCAACGGCCAGTGGAAGTACGAGCCCTGAGCCGATGGCCCTGAGTCGATGACTGGCGAGATCGCGGCGATCCTGGCGATGGACGGCATCGCCAGCGGGGCCATCTATGTCCTGATCGGCCTCGGCCTGGTGCTGATCTTCGCCGTGACGCGCGTGATCTTCGTGCCGTTCGGCGATATCGCGGCCTTCACCGCGCTCACTCTCGCCTCGCTGGAAACAGGAGGCCGACCGGGGACGGTCGGCCTGGTGGCGGTGCTCGCGGTCCTGGCGACGGCGGTCGAGGCGACCGCTCTCGCGAGGAACCGTGCATTTCATCGGCTGCCGCGCACGCTGCTCTTCTATCTCGTCCTGCCGCTCCTGCCGGCCGCGGCGGTGTGGTTCGCGGCGGGAACGACCTTCTCGATGCCGGTCAGGATCGGGCTGGCGCTGGCGCTGGTGCTGCCGATCGCGCCATTGCTCGACCGCATCGTGTTCCGGCCAATCGCCGACGCCTCGGTCCTGCTGCTGCTCACCGTGGCGGTGGCGCTGCATTTCGCGCTGTCGGGACTCGGCCTGATGTTCTTCGGCCCCGAGGGTGTGCGCACCAAGTCTCTGACCGACGCGGTGTTCGACGTCGGGGGCCTCATCGTCAACGGCCAGACGGTGCTCATCCTGGCCGCATCGATCGTCTTCTGCGGCCTGCTGTTCCTCTATTTCGAGTTCACCATCCAGGGCAAGGCGCTGCGCGCCACGGCGATCAACCGCGTCGGTGCGCGCCTGGTCGGCATCCGGCCGACCTCGACCGGCACGATCGCCTATCTGCTGGCGTCGCTGCTCGCCGGCATCTCGGGCGTGCTGATCGCGCCGGTGACGACGATCTTCTACGATTCGGGCTTCCTGCTCGGCCTGAAGGCGTTCGTCGGCGCCATCATCGGCGCCATGGTGAGCTATCCCGTGACGGCGCTGGGCGCGGTCATGGTCGGCCTGCTGGAGAGCTACACGTCGTTCTGGCTCAGCGCCTACAAGGAAGTGCTGGTCTTCGGCCTGCTCATTCCCGTCCTGCTGTGGCGCTCGCTGAGCTTTGCCGGCAGCGAGGAGGAAGAGGCCGAGGAATGACGCGCCTTCAATTCCACCTCGTCTCGGCCGTCGGCGTCCTGCTGCTGGTGCTGGCGCCGGCGCTGCTCAGCCCGTTCAGCATCACGCTGCTGAACTTCATCGGCATCTATGCGCTGGCCGTGCTCGGCCTGGTGCTGCTGTCGGGCATCGGCGGCATGCTGTCCTTCGGCCAGGCCGCGTTCGTCGGCATCGCCGCCTACGCCACCGCCTGGCTCACCGTGAAGGCGGGCTATTCGCCGTGGATCGGGCTGGTCGTGGGCGTCGTGCTGACCGGCCTGGTCGCGGCCGTCCTCGGTGCGGTGACCTTGCGGCTGGGCGGCCACTTCCTGTCGCTCAGCACCATCGCCTGGGGGCTCGCGACCTACTTCCTGTTCGGCAACGTGCCCATGCTCGGGCAGTACAACGGCATCAGCGAGATCCCGCCGATCTCGATCGGCGGCTATGCGCTCGCGAGCAGCAACAGCATCTACTACCTGATCTGGGTCTTCCTGATCGTGTCCCTGGTGCTGTCGGCGAACCTGCTCGATTCGCGCGAGGGCCGCGCGGTGCGCGCCCTGCGCGGCGGCCAGGTCATGACGGAGAGCCTGGGCATCAATCCGTTCCGCGTGAAACTCATCACCTTCGTCATCGCCGCCCTGCTGTCGGCGCTGTCGGGCTGGCTCTACGCCCACATGAGCCGCTTCGTCAGCCCCGCGCCCTTCGACGTCAGTGTCGGCATCCTCTACCTGCTGATGGCGATGGTCGGCGGCATGGCCTACCTCTCGGGTGCGATCGTGGGGGCAGCCGTCGTCACCCTGCTCAAGAACAGCATCCAGGACTGGCTGCCGGTGATCTCGCCGGGCGCCTCGGGCCAGCTCGAGGTCATCGTGTTCTCGGTGCTGTTCATCCTGCTGCTGCAGCGGGCGCGCGCCGGCATCGTGCCCTTCGCACTGCGCTGGCTGCCGCGCGTGCAGCCTGCGCCGCCCCTCGCCGCCGGATCGCTCGAGCATCGCCAGCAACCCGAGCGCGGCCAGCCGATCCTGAGCGTCGCCGGCGCGACGCGCCGCTTCGGCGGCCTTGTCGCCGTCGACAAGGTGAGCTTCGAGGTCAAGGCCGGCGAAATCCTCGGACTGATCGGACCCAACGGCGCCGGCAAGACCACGATGTTCAACCTGATCACCGGCGCGCTGCCGCTGAACCAGGGCAAGATCAGCTTTCTCGGGCAGGACATCAGCCATCGTGCCCAGCGCCAGATCGCCCGCGCCGGCATCGCCCGCACCTTCCAGCATGTGAAGCTGCGCAAGACCATGACCTTGCTCGATACCGTGCTGCTGGGCACCTACGGGCGCACCCATTCCGGCTTCTTTGCCGGGGTGCTGCGGCTCGATCGCGCCGAGGAAGCGCGGGCGCAGGCCGAGGCGATGCGGCAATTGCAGCGTGTCGGCCTGGCCGACCGCGCTTTCGAGCTCGCCGGCAACCTGCCGCTCGGGAACCAGCGCCTGCTCGAGATCGCCCGCGCGCTGGCGGCCGATCCGGCGCTACTGATGCTCGATGAGCCCGCCGCCGGCCTGCGTTCGGGCGAAAAGGCCGACCTTGCCCACCTGCTCGAAGCGCTGCGGGCCGAGGGTCTCTCCATCCTGCTGGTCGAGCACGACATGGATTTCGTCATGGGCCTGGTCGACCGCACGGTGGTGATGGATTTCGGCGCCAAGCTCTGCGAGGGCACGCCCGCCGTCGTGCGCAGCGACCCGCGCGTCCAGGAAGCCTATCTCGGCGGGGTGGCGTGAGATGGCGCTGCTCTCGATCGACCAGGTCAGCGTCGCCTACGACAAGGTCGAGGCGGTGCGCGGCGTGTCGCTCGCCATCGAGCCGGGGCAGATCGTCACCGTCATCGGCCCCAACGGCGCGGGCAAGACGACGCTGCTGGGCGCGGCGATCGGCCTGCTGCCGTGGCGCGGCCGCATGTCGTTCGACGGCATCGACCTCCGGCGGCTCGACGTCGAGGCGCGCATCGAGCGCGGCTTCTGCCTGGTGCCCGAGACGCGCGAGCTGTTCGGCGACCTCTCGGTGTCGGACAACCTTTTGTTGGGCGGCTATTCGCGGCGCCGCGATTCGGCCGGGCTGAAACAGTCGCTTACGGACGTTTATGGGCGCTTCCCGCGCCTCGATGAACGTCGCGCCCAGAAGGCCTCGACCCTGTCCGGCGGCGAGCGCCAGATGCTGGCGCTGGGCCGCGCCCTGATGGCCAAGCCGCGGCTGCTGATGCTCGACGAGCCCAGCCTGGGCCTGGCGCCGATCATCGTCCGCGAGGTCTTCCGCATCATCGCCTCGCTGCGCGAGCTCGGCGTGTCGATCCTGCTGGTCGAGCAGAATGCGCGCGCCGCCTTGGAAACGGCCGATTTCGGCTATGTGCTGGAGACCGGCGAGATCGTCCATTCGGGCGCCGCCGCGGATTTGATGCACGACCCGCGCGTCACCGCGAGCTATTTGGGCGGGCACGAATAATATTTCAGGTATGAAACTTTAGGCCTAAAGGGTATATCATTCGGAGCGCGGACCTCCAGGTCCGCATCATGATCAAGCGCGCATGTGAATGCGCGTAAGCGGACCTGGAGGTCCGCGCTCCGAAGAAGGAGAGCTGAGGTGAAGGTCGCTGTTCTCGGCGCCGGTCCCGCCGGCCTCTACTTCGCCATCTCGATGAAGCGCCGCAACCCCGCGCACGAGATCACGGTGTTCGAGCGCAACAAGCCGGACGACACGTTCGGCTGGGGCGTCGTGCTGTCGGCCGAGACGCTCGACAACCTCGCGGCCAACGACGCCGTCAGCGCCGCCTGGATCCGCGAATACTTCGCCTACTGGGACGACATCGCCGTCATCCACAAGGGCGTGCGCACCGTGTCGACCGGACACGGCTTCTGCGGCATCGGCCGCAAGCGGCTGCTCCTGCTGCTGCAGCGCCGCGCCCGCGACCTCGGCATCGAGCTTAGCTTCGAGACCGAGATCGACGATCCCAAGCCTTTCATGGAAAGCCACGACCTGGTGATCGGCGCCGACGGGCTGAACTCGCGCGCGCGCTCGGCCTTCGCCGAGGTCTTCAAGCCCGACATCGACGTGCGCAAGTGCAAGTTCGTCTGGCTCGGCACCCGCCAGAAGTTCGACGACGCCTTCACCTTCATCTTCGAGGAGACCGAGCACGGCTGGGTGTGGGCGCACGCCTACCAGTTCGAATCCGAGACCGCGACCTTCATCGTCGAATGCAGCGAGGAGACCTGGGCCAAGTGGGGCTTCGGCGACATGACGCGCGAGCAGTCGATCGCGGCCTGCGAGCGGATCTTCGCCAGGCATCTCGGTGGCCACAGCCTGATATCCAATGCCGGCCATCTGCGCGGCTCGGCCTGGATCAATTTCCCGCGCGTGCTCTGCGAGCGCTGGTCGCACAAGAACCTCGCCCTGCTGGGCGACGCCTCGGCCAGCGCGCATTTCTCGATCGGCTCGGGCACCAAGCTCGCACTGGAGAGCGCGGTCGCCCTGGCCGACTACCTTCATTCCGAGCCGGGCCTCACGGCGGCGTTCGACAGGTACGAGAGCGCGCGCCGCACCGAGGTGCTGCGCCTGCAGTCGGCGGCGCGCAACTCGCTGGAGTGGTTCGAGGAGGTCGAGCGCTACCTCGACCTCGACCCCGTGCAGTTCAACTACTCGCTGCTGACCCGCTCGCAGCGCATCAGCCACGAGAACCTGCGGGTGCGCGATCCCGAATGGCTGGGCGGCGCCGAAGCGTGGTTCCAGCGTCGCGCCGGCAACACCGACAACCTGCGGCGCGCGCCGATGTTCGCGCCCTTCCAGCTGCGCGACCTGAGACTCGAGAACCGCGTCGTCGTCTCGCCGATGGCGCAGTACAAGGCAGTCGACGGCTGCCCGACCGACTGGCACTTCGCCCACTATGCCGAGCGCGCCAAGGGCGGCGCGGGCCTGCTCCATATCGAGATGACCTGCGTCAGTCCCGAGGGCCGCATCACGCCGGGCTGCACCGGCTTCTATGCGCCCGAGCACGAGGTCGCCTGGAAGCGCCTGGTCGACTTCGTGCATGCCGAGACCGAGGCCAAGATCTGCGCCCAGATCGGCCATTCCGGCGCCAAGGGATCGACCCAGCTCGGCTGGCAGCAGATCGACGCCCCGCTGCCCGCCGGCAACTGGCCGCTGGTCTCGGCATCCGACGTCGGCTGGTCGCCGGCGAACCAGGTGCCCAAGGCGATGGACCGTGCCGACATGGCGCGCATCAAAGGGCAGTTCGTTGCGTCGACGGAGATGGCGGCGCGCTGCGGCTTCGACATGCTCGAAATCCACGCCGCGCACGGCTATCTGCTGTCGTCCTTCATCACGCCCATCACCAACCATCGCACCGACGAATACGGCGGCTCGCTGGAGAACCGGCTGCGCTATCCGCTGGAGATCTTCCACGCCGTCCGCACGGTCTGGCCAGCGCACAAGCCGATCTCCGTGCGCATCTCGGCCAACGACTGGATGGGCGACGAGGGCGTGACGCCGGCGGAGGCCGTCGAGATCGCGCGGCTCCTGCAGGCCGCCGGAGTCGACATCTGCGACGTGTCGGCGGGCCAAACCTCGATCCGCGGCCGCCCGGTCTATGGTCGCATGTTTCAGACGCCGTTCTCGGACCGCATCCGCAACGAGACCGGCATGGCCACCATGGCAGTGGGCAACATCTACGAGCCCGACCACGTCAACTCGATCCTGCTGGCCGGCCGCGCCGACCTGGTCTGCCTGGCGCGGCCGCATCTCGCCGATCCCTACTGGACCCTGCATGCCGCCGTGCAGCTCGGCGACCGCGACGTGAAGTGGCCCGATCCTTATCTCAACGGGCGTGACCAGCTCTACCGGCTGGCCGACCGCACCGCGACCACCGGGTCAGCTGGGGGGCTAAAGGTATGATTTCAGGCAAGCATGCGCTGGTGACGGGCGGCGGCACGGGCGTCGGACGGGCGATCGCGCTGGCGCTCGCCGAGGCGGGCGTTTCCGTCACCATCTGCGGCCGCCGCAAGGCCAAGCTCGAGGCCGTGGCCGGCGAGAACGCCCGGATTTTCCCGATCGCGGCGGATGTCACCGACGAGGCCGCGATGACGGGCCTCTACGCCGAGGCCGAGGAGCTTCGTGGGCCGTTCGACATCGTCGTGGCCAATGCCGGCGGGGCGGAAAGCAGCCCGGCGCACAAGACGGCGCTCGCCGACTGGCAGCGCGCCCTCGATCTCAACCTGACCGGATCGTTCCTGACCGTGAAGCCCGCGCTCGCCGGCATGGCCAAGCGCAAGGCCGGCCGGATCGTCTTCGTCGCCTCGACGGCCGGACTGAAGGGCTACGCCTATGTGGCGCCCTATGTGGCGGCCAAGCACGGCGTCGTCGGCCTGATGCGGGCACTTGCGACCGAGACGGTGAGGTCGGGCGTGACCGTCAACGCCGTGTGCCCGGGCTTCGTCGAGACCGACATGCTGGAGGAGTCCGTCCAGCGCATCGTCCGCACCACCGGCCGCACCGTCGAGCAGGCGCGTGCAAGCCTCGCCTGCCACCAACCCGCAGGGCCGCTTCATCCAGCCGAAGGAGGTCGCGGCCGCCGTGCTGTGGCTCTGCAGCGAGGCGGCGGGCTCGGTCACCGGCCAGGCGCTGTCGCTGTCGGGAGGCGAGACGTGGTGAGCGGACCGCTCTCCGCCTCGAAGGAGAAGCTGCGGCTGTGGATCCGGCTGCTGCGCGCCTCGCGCATCATCGAGGGCGAGCTGCGGGATCGGCTGAGCAAAGAGTTCGACACCACGCTGCCGCGCTTCGACGTCATGGCCGCGCTCTACCGCACGCCGGACGGCATGCTGATGAGCGACCTGTCGCGCTTCCTGCTGGTCCGCAACGGAAACGTCACCGGCATCGTCGACCGCCTGGTGTCCGAGGGCCTGGTGCAGCGCAGCCGGCGCAACGGCGATCGCCGCACCTCGATCGTGCAGCTCACGCGGACCGGCAAGGATACGTTTCGCACCATGGCGGCGGCCCACGAACGCTGGGTCGGCGAGCTGCTGGCCGGCGTCACCAAGAGCGACGCACGGCAGCTCACGTCGATGCTGAAGGGCTTTCGCAGCAATTGGGAGGGACGGGAATGACCAGGATGGCGAGCTTTCGGCCCAAGCATTTCCTCTGGCAGGTCGAGGGCAAGGTGGCGCGCGTCCAGCTCGACCGCCCGGAGCGCAAGAACCCGCTCACCTTCCAGTCCTACGCCGAGCTGCGCGACACCTTCCGCGAGCTGCGCGATGCCGACGACGTCGACGTGGTGGTGTTCCTGCCCAACGGCGGCAATTTCTGCTCGGGCGGCGACGTGCACGACATCATCGGCCCATTGGTCGCCATGGAGATGAAGGAGCTGCTGGCCTTCACGCGCATGACCGGCGATCTCGTGAAGGCGATGCTCAATTGCGGCAAGCCGATCATCACCGCCGTCGATGGCGTCGCCGTCGGTGCGGGCGCCATCATCGTCATGGCCTCCGATATCCGCATCGCCACGCCCGAAGCCAAGACCGCGTTCCTGTTCACGCGCGTCGGGCTTGCCGGCTGCGACATGGGCGCATGCGCGATCCTGCCGCGCATCATCGGCCAGGGCCGCGCCGCCGAGCTTCTCTATACCGGCCGCAGCATGTCGGCGGCGGAAGGCGAGCGCTGGGGCTTCTATAATCGCCTGGTCGACGCCGCGGCGCTGGAAGCCGATGCCCTCGACATGGCCCGGCGCATCGCTTCCGGTCCGACCTTCGCGCACGGCATCACCAAGACCCAGCTGAACCAGGAATGGTCGATGGGCCTCGACCAGGCGATCGAAGCCGAGGCCCAGGCGCAGGCGATCTGCATGCAGACCCGCGACTTCGAGCGCGCCTACCGCGCGTTCGTCGCCAAACAGACGCCGGTGTTCGAAGGGACTTAAGCGATGCTGGGACCGAGCGCACATATCGACACCTTCTCCCGCGACAACCTTCCGCCCGCGGCGCAGCTGCCGGACTTCCGTCTGGCCGGCTTCGACTATCCCGAGCGGCTGAACGTCGGCGTCGAGCTGACCGACCGCATGGTCCAGAAGGGCTTTGGCGACAACACCGCGCTGATCGGCAACGGCCGGCAGCGGACCTACAAGGAGCTGACCGACTGGACCAACCGGCTGGCGCGCGCCCTGGTCGAGAATTACGGCGTGCGGCCCGGCAACCGCGTGCTGGTCCGCGCCGCCAACAATCCGGCCATGGTCGCCTGCTGGCTGGCGGCGACCAAGGCCGGCGCCGTCGTGGTCAACACCATGCCCATGCTGCGGGCCGGCGAGCTGGCGCAGATCGTCGACAAGGCCAAGATCGCGCTGGCGCTCTGCGACACGCGGCTGATGGACGAGCTGGTGGCCTGCGCCAAGGACAGCCGGTTCCTCGAGCAGGTCGTGGGCTTCGACGGCACGGCCAACCATGATGCCGAGCTCGACCGCATCGCCCTCACCAAGCCGGTGCGCTTCGAGGCCGTCGCCACCGGCCGCGACGACGTGGCCCTGCTGGGCTTCACCTCGGGCACGACCGGGATGCCCAAGGCCACGATGCACTTCCATCGCGACCTGCTGATCATCGCCGACGGCTATGCCAAGGACGTCTTGGGCGTGACGCCGGACGACATTTTCGTAGGCTCGCCGCCGCTTGCCTTCACCTTCGGCCTGGGTGGGCTGGCGATCTTCCCCCTGCGCTTCGGCGCGGCGGCGACGCTTCTGGAGAACGCCTCGCCCGCGAACATGGTCGAGATCATCGAAACCTATCGCGCCACCATCAGCTTCACGGCGCCCACGGCCTATCGCGCCATGCTCACGGCCATGGACGCAGGCGCCGATCTCTCCTCGCTGCGCATCGCCGTCTCGGCGGGCGAGACCCTGCCGGCGCCGGTGTTCAACGACTGGCTCGCCAAGACCGGCAAGCCGATCCTGGACGGCATCGGCGCCACCGAGATGCTGCACATCTTCATCTCCAACCGTCTCGATGACCTGGCCCCCGGCTCGACCGGCAAGCCGGTGCGCGGCTACGAGGCCAGGGTCGTCGACGAAGACATGAAGGAGCTGCCGCGCGGCACGGTGGGACGGCTCGCGGTGCGCGGCCCGACCGGCTGCCGCTATCTCGCCGACGAGCGCCAGCGCAACTATGTGCGCGACGGCTGGAACCTCACCGGCGATTCCTTCATGCAGGACGAGGCGGGCTACTTCCACTTCGCCGCGCGGTCGGACGACATGATCATCTCGGCCGGCTACAACATCGCCGGCCCCGAGGTCGAGGCGGCTCTCCTGACCCACGCTGACGTGGCTGAATGCGCCGTGATCGGCGTTGCCGACGCCGAGCGCGGCCAGATCGTACAGGCGCATGTCGTGCTGGCCGACGGAGTCGCGCCCGACGCCGACACCGCCAAACGCCTGCAGGACCACGTCAAGGCAACGATCGCGCCCTACAAGTACCCGCGCTCGGTGACGTTCACGCCGGCCCTGCCGAAGACCCAGACGGGCAAGATCCAGCGCTTTCTGTTGAGGAAATCATGACAACGCACACGATCCTGCAGCCGGCCGGCTGGGTGAAACCAAAGGGCTACGCCAACGGCGTCGCCGCCCAGGGCCGCTTCGTCTTCGTCGGCGGCCAGATCGGCTGGAACGGCCAGAGCCGGTTCGAAACCGACGATCTTGTCGGCCAGGTCCGCCAGACCCTGCAGAACGTCGTCGACGTGCTGGCCGAGGCTGGTGCCAGGCCCGAGCACGTCACGTCGCTGACGTGGTATCTCACCGACAAGAAGGACTATCTCGGCAACCTCGAAGGCATCGGCAAAGTCTACCGCGAGGTCATGGGGCGCAATTTCCCGGCGATGGCCGTGGTCGAGGTCACGGCCCTGGTCGAGGACCGCGCCAAGGTCGAGATCCAGGCCATGGCCGTCGTGCCGACCTGACCTAGTTGACGGTCTCGCGCGCCGCGTAAAGCCACTGCATGATCAAATGGCCGATGATGACTTGGGAATCTTCGGCCAGCTGCATGTCGTCCACTGCCACGTGGATGGGGTGGTCGGCGAGCGCAAGCGCCTTGCCGCCGGAGTAGCCGAGGATGGCGTAACTCTTGATCCCCGCACTCCTGGTGTATTCGAGCGCCTTGACGATGTTCGGCGAGTTGCCGCTGCCCGACAGCGCGATCGCGACATCGCCGGGCTTGGCCAATACCGCAAGCTGGTAGGAGAAGATCGTGTCGTAGCCCTCGTCATTGGCCAGTGCGGTCATGACCGAGCTGTTGGCCGGCAGCGCAGTGACGCGCAAGCCCGATCCGAATTTCTTTGAGATGCCGTAGATCCAGTCGTTTGCCAGATGAATCGCATTCCCGGCGGACCCGCCGTTGCCGAAGATGAACACCTGGCGGCCGGTCTTCCAGCAGTCCAACAGCGCCTCGCCAAGCGACTTGATGTCTTCGAGCGGGTACAGGTCGCAGCTCGCCTTCAGCCGATCGAGATAGGCATCGGCAAACTGGGCAAGATCGGCTGTCGGCGGATTGGCGATCTTCATGTCAGTACCGTTCGCTGCATGCAACCCGAGGGGTCGGGGTTCCGCTCGACCGTCGACCGGCTGCTGCGACGGGCGACGATCGCCATGCTGTACGGGACGATCTTTTGGCGGTCAACTGACGCACTAGTCCTCGCAGCGCGCCGCCGCGCGTTCGGCGGCGGTAGTCGCCTCGGCGACGGCGTGGGTCAGCCGGCCGCCATAGCCCGAGCGCACGGCGCCGACGGCGAACACGCCGGGTGAGGCCGTCTCGAAGTTCGCGTCGGTGACGACGAACCCACGCGCGTCGCGCGCGATGTCGGGTGACAACAAACCGGCGTTGGGCGCCAACCCGACGAACACGAACAGGCCGCTGCAGGGCACGACCTCCTCGGCGCCTGCCTCGTTGTCGCGCACGCGCACGCCTTCGACGCCCTTGTCGCCCAGGACCTCGACGATCTCGCTCGCCCAGCGCAACCTGAAGCGTTCGTCATCGGCGACGCGCGAGACGTAGCTGCGCCGCGCGCGGAACATCTCGCCGCGCGTGACGATGGTCACCGAGCGCGCGAACTCGGCGAGATGGATCGCCTCGGAGAGTGCGGCATCGCCGCCGCCCGCCACCACCACCTCGGCATCGCGGTAGAGGCCGCCGTCGCACCAGGCGCATTGCGACACGCCGCGGCCGGCGAGCCGTTCGGCGCCCGGCGCGTCGAGCGTGCGCAGCGAAGCGCCCGTGGCCACGATCACCTGCTTCGCCCGCCACGTGCCGTCGGGGCCGCTCAGCGTCTTGGCCGCCGCTCCCTCGACCTTGTCGATGCGCGACGGCAGCAGCGAGACGCCAAGCTCCTCGTTGCGGCCGAGCAGGCCCGCCGCGAGCTCGGCGCCGCCCACGGCGCCGGCAGCCGGCCAGCCGTCGAGCGCGCCCACGTTCATCACCAGCCCGCCCGGCATGCCGTCCGCGATGAAGTGGGCCACCGAGACGCCGGCCAGCGCCGCATGATGGGCGGCCGTGAGGCCGGCGATGCCGCCGCCGATCACCGCAACGTCGAAACTCGTTCCCGCCACACCCCTACTCCCTACTTTTCGACCAAGGCCGCCGCGCTTTCCCGCACGTCGGCGAGCAATGCCGGCCACTCCGCCGGCAGGCGCACCTCGCGCGTGATGCAGGCCGGCGGGAAGCCCCAGGAGGGGCAATAGGCGTTCTGCGGGATCGGGATGTCGCCGCCTGCAACCACCAGCACGATGTCGTCGGGCGAACGCGCGGCCGGGATGTCGCCCGCCTTGGCCGCCTCCTCGACCCAATCCGGCCAGCGGCGACCGGCGACGATCCGCTCGGTCAGCCAGGATTTCCGCCAGTCCTCGCGGTTCCAGCGTCCGTGCTCCCAAAGGAAACGCCGCACGTCGTCCTTGCTCATGCCGCGGCGCGCGCAGTCGGCGGCAACGGCGGGCGCGATCAGCACGGTCGGCCGGCCGCTCCACAGGATGCCGAAGCCCGACGCCGCCGTGCCCATGACGCTCGCGATCTCGGCCAGTCCGCCGGTGACGTTGATCACGCCCTCGGCGCGCGTCACCGTCACGGCGCTGGTCGGCTGCAGCGGCGCCCACGGGCTCTGCGCCTCGTTCTCGGCCAGGCAAAGCGTGTAGCGGCCGGGCTGGCCGAGGCCGGCAAAGGCCACCGCGCCCGGCCAGCCGCCGCCGATATTGTGCATCACCAGACGCAGCGCACGCCCGATCGCGGCGTTGGCCTGCCAGCCGGGGCCGAGCACGCCGAAGCTCGCGTTGACGCCGATCTCGCGCGCCACCGGGCCGTTGACGATCAGCATCGGCGTGACGTTCTCGTCCGTCGTCTGCACGCCGCGCATGTTGAAGTCGGGATCGAGCACGCACTCGACCGCGGCCAGCACCACCGGCAGGTACTCCGGCCGGCAGCCCGCCATCACGGCGTTGGCCGCGACCTTCTCGACGGTGGCGAGCCCCTTCAGCGGCTCGACCTCGCCCAGCACCTCGGTCGGCGCGCGGTCGGTGAAGGCGAGCGCCTGCTTCACCCGCGCCACGGTGGGCGGCACCACCGGCAGGCCATCGCTCCAGCCGCGCCGCAGGAAGAGCTCCTGCAGGCGATCTTCTGCGCGCGGTCCGCGCACGACCTCGATGCGCTGGCGTGGAAAGTCGGCGGCGAGCGGCACCTTGGCTGAAAGCCCCTGCTCGGCCGCGCGCTGCTTCAGGGTGTCGTCGATCCAGCCGCCGGCAGCCTGCTGGCCCGTGGGAAGCACGATCCAGAGGCTGCCGTCGTCCGTCATGCCCCCTCTACTTAACCTTGCGCGTCTAAAAGCTTCATCCGCCAGCCCTTCGGCAGCTTCACGCTTCTGGCCACCGGAAAGCCCAGCATGCCGTTATGCACGAACAGATAGCAGTTCGAGCGCAGCGGATCGCCCGACACGGCGATCATGATGTGCTCGGGCTTGGTCACTACCGGCACCAGCCGGTTTGGATCGTTGCCGGCGAAGACCTTGGGGATCTTGCCCAGCCGCACCCAGTCGTTGAGCGTGCGCTTGCCCGGCACCAGGTTGGTCCAGCCCCACAGGTACTTCTCGAAGAGATGCGCCGGCATGCGCGCATTCTCGAACAGCCAGTTCTGGACGTCCTGCTTGGTCATGGTCTTGGCGATCGTCTCGGCGATCAGCGGGCTCAGCACCAGCAGCGGCCGGTAGGTGCCGGTCGCCATGCCGACGGTGAAGATCACCTCCCATTGGGAATGCGTCGCCAGCGCGTTGCCGAGATAGGGCAACAGCTTCTCCGCGCTGTCGCCGAACACAGAGACGATGACGTTGCCGCCGGTGAAGCGCGAGATGGTGACCGCGCTGTCGCCTGCCGGTGCGCCCATGTCGGCCGCGACCGTCGGCCATTTCATCCTGGCCAGGCTGTCCTCGTTCTCCGCCAGCACCACGCGCCAGGTGTTGCCGAACGTGCCCTTGTCGTTCTGGTGCAGCAGGAAGCCGGCGACGTTGCGCAGGTAGAGGCGCCAGAAGCGGCCGATCGAGGTGTTGGGCTGGAAGCCGTCGCGCAGCGCGCCCTGCTCGTAGTTGAAGCCGAGCTGCTTGATCAGCGGCCCGTTCAGCACGATCAGCGTCTCCGCGCCCGGCGTGTTGCCGGAATGCTCGACGCCGTACTGCGGATCGGCCATCGCCTCGGCGAGCGCGACCAGGATCGGCATGTATTCCGGCCGGCAGCCCGCCATCACGCCGTTGACCGCGACGTTCCACACCGTGGCCATGCGGTTGTCGGGCAGCAGCTTGCCGATTTCATGATCCGGAGCCAGGTCGGTGAAGGCCAGGAACTCGGCGATCTTGTCCTTGGTCGGCGGCACGATCGGCAGGCCGTCGCTCCAGCCGTTCTCGAGGAACAGGCGATTGACCTCCTCGAAACTGCCCTCGAACACGATGTCCTGCGGATCGGGATCGACCGTGGCCTGCACCGACGCGATCTCGCCGGTGAGGTTGCGGATCACATGCTCGACCGTGGTGCCGAGCACATTGCTGCGCAGTTCGTCGGCCGTCTGCACGTCGACGTGGCCGGGCACCGTGGCGAGCGCGAGGTTGGGATAGCCCAGCCCCACCGACGTCGTCTTGGCCTGGCCCAGAAAGCCCTCGCAGCAAAGCGACGAGGTGGGCACACCGGCCTGTTCTGCTATGGCGCTGACCCGCAACACGGCGGGTGTGCAGCTTCCTCAACACCCCATGCCGGAGACGACCGCGTCGATGTTCATCGACTTGATCTTCCCCGGCAGTTCGCCGAGCACGCGGTGCTCCTCGTCGCCATGCGTCGAGCCGAACGCATCGTGGTCGACGAAGCTGACGCCCGTGAAGCGCTTGCCGAGCTCCTGCTTGAGGATCGGCCAGATCTCGTCGCCGCGGAACAGGTCATCCCACAGGAAGGCGATGGTCTTGCCATCGAGCGCGTCCAGCCGCTTGGCAAGCGGCTTGATCTCCACCGCCTTGGCGCTGCGCGGCCATACCACGGCATAGTCACCACTGTTGCGTCGGGTCATGGCATCCTCCTTTACATACACTACAGATCAGCCGCGCATCGTGGTCGGGAGCCACAGCGCGATCTCGGGCCACAGGCAGAGCATGAGAATAACGATCAGCATCAGCACCACGTAAGGGGCCGAGCCCGCCGCAACCTCGGAGAATTTCGCACCGCCTGATATGGCGTGGATGGTGAAGAGGTTCAGGCCGACCGGCGGCGTGATCTGGCCGAGCTCGATCAGCACCGTGAGGATGACGCCGAACCAGATCAGGTCGAAGCCGAACGCCTTCACCACGGGCAGCAATACCGGCAGCGTCATGTAGATCATCGACACGCCGTCGACGAAGCAGCCCAGCACGAGGTAGAGCACGACCAGGGCCACGAAGAACTGCCACTTGCCGAGCCCCAGGCCCATCACCCATTCGCTGACGGTCCGGCTCACTCCGGAGTAGGTCAGCGCGGTCGACAGGATCTGAGCGCAGATGATGATCAGCGCGACCATGCAGGTCGTCTTGACGGTGGCCATCAGCGATTCGGTGAACACCTTGCGCGTGAAGCTGCGGTAGCCGACGGCCAGCACGATGGCGCCGGCTGCCCCCAGGGCGGACGCCTCGGTCGGCGTGGCGATGCCGGAATAGATGCTGCCCAGCACCACGACCAGCAGGCCGAGGACGGGAAAGACATGCACCGCTTCGCTGGCCCGCGACTTGCCGGACGGGGCGTCGCGCGGCGGGGCATAGGACGGCTTCATCAGCAGCAGGACGGCGATGAAGACCATGAAGATGCCCGCCATCAGCAGGCCGGGCACCACGCCCGCCATGAACAGGCGGGCGATCGATTCCTCGACCAGCGCGCCGTACAGCACCATGACGATGCTGGGCGGGATCAGGATGCCGAGCGTGCCGCCCGCCGCGAGCGAGCCGAACACGGTCTTGGGTTCGTAGCCGCGCGACAGCATCTCGGGAATGGCCACGGTGCCGACTGTGGCCGCCGTGGCGACGCTCGAGCCGGACACGGCAGAGAACACCGCGCAGCTCGCGATGTTGGCGTGCAGCAGCCCGCCCGGCAGGCGCCCCATCAGCACCGCGACGCCGCGGTAGAAGTAGGTGCTGACGCCGCTGCGCAGGATGATCTCGCCCATCAGCAGGAACATCGGCACGGCGATCAGGATGTAGCTGTTGGCGTTGTTCCAGACGACCGACGACAGCGCGGTCAGCCCGAGCCAGCCCTTGCTGAGATAGAGCACCAGCACGCCGCAGATGCCGAGCGCGAAGGCCGTCCATTGGCCGGCCATCAGCATGACGGCGAGGCTGACGACCAGGATCAGGGTCAGGAGTTCAAGGTTCATGGCCGCTGCTCAGGGAATGCGCCGGACTCGATCGACGATCCAGGCCACGAGCTGGAGCAGCAGGACCGCCAGCCCCAGCACCATCGCCGATTGGGGAATCCATTCGGGCGTGTCGATGACCGACACGGCGCGCGTGTCGCGGTCGAAGGCATAGATCACCTGTCGGATGCACACCCACAGCGCGATCGCGGTGAAGGCGGTTGCCGTCAGCACGATCAGCCAGCGCAGCGCCTGCTTGAAGCGCCCCATGGCACGATCGTACAGCAGCTCGACGCGGATGAAGCCGCCCTCGCGCAGCGTCCACGCCAGGCCGAGGAAGATCGCGGCGGCGTTGAGATAGCCCGCGATCTCGTCCGTCACCATCAGCGAGGCCTGGAACTGGCGCAGCACCGTCTCGACGCAGACGATCACCAGGATGGCGACGACAGCGATGGCCGCGAGCACGCCGCAGGCCCAGGCAACGCGCCCGACCCAGCGGTCGAGCGCGCCGCGCGATGGCGCTTCCGGGGAAGAAGGTTGCACGAGTGTCCCCGTCACTTGCCAAGCGCGGCCTGGATCTCCTTGAGCATCGCCGTGCCGTTGGCGCCTTGCGAGGCCGCCCACTGCTCCCAGTAGGGCCGCATCTTGGCGGTGAGCGCGTCGATCTGCTCCTTGGGCGGCACGAAAAGGTCGACCTTGTGCTGCGTCTTGAGGATTTCGAGGTCCTTGGCCTCGTCGCCCAGGTTGGCGGCGCGGAAGCGCGGCGCGTAGTCCTTGGCCACGGCATCGAGCTTGGCGCGCGTGTCGGCGTCGAGCTTCTCGTAGGCGGCGATGTTGACGAGCGTGTAGTCGGGCCCGCCGATATGGATGTCGCCCAGCCAGCCCCATTGCACGAACTCGTACCACTTGGCGCCGACGACGTTGAAGCCCGCGGTGATGAAGCCGTCGGCGACGCCACGCTCCATGGCGACCGGCACCTCCGCCGTGGTCAGGTTGACCGACGAGGCGCCGAGCTGCTTCAGCATCTCGGCCTGCTTGCCGTCGGTCGAGCGGATCTTGCGTCCCTTGAAGTCCTCGATGGTGCGGATCGGCTTGCCCTTGCCGAAGACGTTCTGTATCGGCCAGGTGTGATAGAAGAGGTTCTTCACGCCGGCCTTGGCGAACAGCGGCGCCGTGAACTTGTCGACGATCGGCCAGACCTTGTCGAGCTCCTGGGCGTTGCGCACGAGGAACGGCAGGCTGGTCATCGAGGCCAGAGGCACCGTGCCGGAGATGAATCCCATGTAGGCCTCGGTGAGCTGGACCTGGCCGTCGCCCGCCACCTTGACGACCTCGGTGGCGCGGAACGGCAGCTCGCCGGCCGGCCGCACCACGATCTCGAGCTTGCCGTTGGTCGCCTTCTTCACCTCTTCGGCGAACTCCTTGTAGCGCAGCGTGATCGGATGGGTGACGCCGGTCACGATATAGAGGTCCCACTTGGTGGGCGACTGCGCCCAGGCACGACCGCCCACGGCGGCCGCACCGAGTACACCCATCACCATCGGGCGTCGGCCAATCATCTTATGCATCGTCTTCTCCCTTTGCGTTTCCTCAGTCGTTTTTGATTTTCGGGCGACCGTCAGTCTCCCTTGAGGCCTGCTGCCTTGATCAGCGGTCCCCACTTGTCGCGCTCGCGCTTCTCGAAGACCGCCAGCTCGTCGGCCGTGCCGCCGGCCGGCTCGAAGCCGATCTGCAGCAGGCGCTGGCGCGTCTCGGGTTGGGCCAGGATCTTGGCGACCTCGGCATTGATGCGGTCGACAACGGCCTTGGGTGTTCCCTTGGGTGCGTAGAGCGCGTTCCACGCCGTGACCTCGAAGCCCGGAAAGCCCTGCTCGGCCACCGACTTCACGCCGGGCATCAGCTCGCTCGACTTCAGCGTGGTGATGCCGAGCGGCTTCAGCTTGCCGCCCGCCACCTGGCCGCGTGTCGCCGTCGCGGTGTCGATGATCACCGGCAGCTGCCCGCCGGTCACTTCCTGCATGGCCGTCGCCGAGCCCTTGTAAGGCACGCCGAACAGCGGCGCGCCGCTTCTGTCCTTCAGGAGCTCGAACACCAGCCGCGCGGTCGTGCTGGGCAATGCGATGTCGATCTTGTCGGGCTTGGCCTTGGCCGCCGCGACCAGCTCGGCCACCGAGTTGGCCGCGAAGGACGGGTTGGCCGAGATCACCATGGGCAGCATGCCGACCAGCGCGATCGGCTCGAAGTCCTTCTGCGAGTCGTAGCCGACCGACGGATAGAGGAACTCGTTCATGGTCTGCGTCGCCACGGTGCCCATCAGCAACGTGTAGCCGTCGGGGGCCGCGCGGGCGGCATCGGCCGTGCCGATGTTGCCGCCGGCGCCCGGCTTGTTGTCGACGTAGACCTGTTGTCCCAGCGCCTTGGTGAGCTGCTCTGCGAACAGACGCGCGCCCACGTCGGTGCCCTGCCCCGCCTGGTAGGGCACGATGATCTTCACCGGCTTGGTGGGCCAGGTCTGGGCGTCGGCCGGCAGGCCGAACGCCAGGCCGGCAATCATCGCCGACGCGAACGCAAACACTCTCAACTTCATGGTTTCACTCCCTAAAAAACTCTTCTTTTGATGCTCCTTCAGAAAAACACCTCACCCTGAGGAGCGCACGCAGTGCGCGTCTCGAAGGGTGGGAACACGCACCTTTTTCGTTGCCCATCCTTCGAGACGCATCGCTGCGCGATGCTCCTCAGGATGAGGTTGGTGCTGGTCCGCAGTCGAGGCATCAGCGACTCGGCAGCTCAACCACGCCGGTGCCCAGGATCGACAGCTCATCGTCCTGGTTGCGCGCGACCTGCTCGATCTCGACGAGATGCCGGCCCTCCTCGACGTACTTGCGCTTCACCGTGCCGTTGATGAACAGGATGTCGCCCTCCGGATTATGCCGGCGGATCTTGGAGGTCGCGCGGCGCAGGAAGCCCTCATCGCCCATCCAGTTGGTGAGATGGTGGGTGAGCCAGGAGCAGCGCTCGGGGCCGTAGTCGTAGGCGCCGGGGGCGCCGACCTCGAGGGCGAACTCCTCCTCCCAGTGCACGCGCTCGGGGCAATCGGGAATGCCGAAGCGGTTGGCGATGCCGAGACCGGGATGGGCGTCCTGCAGCTTCCAGGCGAGCTTGTTGGCGCGGATGTAGAGGCCGCCCCAGCCCTGGGCGTAGGCGATGAAGCCCGTCACCGTCATCGGGCCCTTGAGCATGGTCGGCAGTGCCTCGCCCTCGGCCACGTCCTGCCAGTAGCGCGGCACCGCACCCCGGATCTTCTCCTCGGCGTAGAGCTTGAAGGCCTCGTCGAGCTCCTGCTGGCTGTAGCGGCGCGGCGTGCGCGCCTTCACGTCCTTGTACTTGGTGCCCTGCTCGCGCGCATGGTCGCGCTCGGTGCGGAAGCACCAGCTGTCGGCCTCGGCCAAAAGGTCGCCCTGCTGATTGAAGAAATTGACGTGATAGGTCTGCTGGATGGCGCGGCCGGCAAAGCGCGTCTGGTGCTCGACGATGTCCTTCAGCCAGGCTTCGGTCGAGATCACATCGTTGCGCCGCACCACCTTGTGCCAGGTCCAGTCGGCGCCCGACCACATGGCGTGCACGCCCGGCAGGCCGCCGACATAGCCCGAGACGATGCGGCTCGTGGCGAACAGGAAGCTCGGCAGGGCGATGACGTCGCCGTACCTGGTCTTCGCCGCATACTCGGGCACGCACCACAGCGGATTGTCGTCGCCGATGCCGTGCGCGTAGTGACGGATGTTGTCGCGCGTGGCCTCGTAGCACCACGGCTCGGCCGTCACGCCGATCTTGACGCCGATGCGCTTGCGCAGCTCGTCCAGTCCGTTCTCGGTGATCTTGGGGAACGAGCGTTGGGCGGTGTTGAGCATCATCCTTCCTTCTTCAAAAGCGTTTCAGGCGGCGCGCTCGCGTTCGCGCAGCGCCTTGCGGTTGACCTTGCCGGCCGGCGTCTTGGGCAGCTCGGGCACGAAGGCGACGAGCCGCGGATATTCGTGGTGGCTGAGCCGCTGGCGCACGAGATCCTGGATCTCCTGCCGAAAGGCCTCGTCGCCCGGCCGGTCGGCGACGACGAAGGCCTTCACCACCTGCCCACGCAGGGGATCGGGCACGCCGATGGCGGCGGCTTCGCGGACCTCGCGGTGCTTCAGGATCGCGTCCTCGATCTCGACCGCGCTCATGGTCCAGCCGGCGGAGATGATGACGTCGTCGGCACGGCCGGCGTGATAGAAGTAGCCGTCCTCGTCGATGCGGCCGAGATCCTTGGTCGCGATCCACTGGCCGCGCCGCCAGACTTTCAGTTCGCCGACGACGCCCGGCGCGCAAGGTTGCCCCGTTGCGTCATGGACCTCGATGCGGCCGCCGGGGATCGGCTTGCCCAGTGAGCCTGGCTTGACGGCGAAGTCGGACGCACCCGGATAGCTCACCAGGATCACGCCGATCTCGGTCGTGCCGTACATGCTGCAGGCCGGACGGCCAAAAGCCTGCTCGACGAAGCCTGCCGTCTCGCTGTCGATCGGCTCGCCGGTGAAAGAGAGTTTCTGGATGCCGTAGCGGTAGCGGCCCGCCGCACCCGAGTTGCGCATCATGCGGTAATGCGTGGCGGCCGCCGAGATGTTGGTGAACTGGTGCTCCTGCAGCGCCGACAACAGCCGCTCGGCGTTGAACTTGCCGGCATAGGCGCCGACGGTGATGCCGAGGGCGAGTGGCGCCAGGGTGCCGTGCCACAGGCCGTGCCCCCAGGCCGGCGAGGACGGGCAGATGAAGCGATCGCCCGGCCGCAGGCCCGTGCCGTAGAGGGCCGCCACCATCAGGGTGACGATCGAGCGGTGGCCATGCTTGACCGCCTCGGGCAACTCGCGGGTCGTGCCCGACGTGTACTGGAAGATGGCGAGCGAATCGGCCGTCGTGTCGGCAACGAAATGCGGCTCGAAGCGCGCAAGGTCGGCGAGGAAGGCGGCATCGGCCACGACGACGCGCGGACCGGCCGTCACCAAGAGCGGCGCCTTCTCAGCGTTGGTCACCAGCAGGCTGGGCTTGCAGTCATCGACCCGAAGCTTTACGCCGTCGGGCCCGAAGAGGGTGAACAGCGGCACGGCGATGGCGCCGACCTTCATGGTGCCGAACACGGCCGCGTAGAAGGCACGCGACGGCTCGAGCATGATGGCGACGCGATCGCCCGGCCCCACGCCCTCGGCCACCAGCCAGTGGGCGAACCGCGACGACTCCTCGGCGATGTCCTGAAAGCTCAGCGTCTCGCTCGAACCGTCGGCCCTGACGACGATCACGGCGGGATTGGTGCTGCCGGCATGCCGATCGATGCACTCGTGGGCGATGTTGAGATGATCGCGATCGCCGTCGAACAGCTCCCACAGCTTCGCCGGGGAGAACTCGGCCTGCGCGTCCGCATAGCTCGTGATGTCGGTCAGCCTCGCCATGGCTGGCATCTTGGCGCGCAAGGCCATATTGTACAACAGATTCTATAATTGTATATAGACAACATGACTGAACGCATCGGCCCTCGCATCCGCGCCGTTCCCGCCGTCACCCGCGCGATCGCGATCCTTCGTCTGCTCAGTCGCAGCCGCACGCCGCTTGGCTTGAAGGCGATCGCGCAGTCGCTCGGACTCGTGCCGAGCACGACGCTGCATATCCTGCGCGCGCTGATGGCCGAGCAGCTGGTGCGCGTGGAGCCGCTCACCAAGCAATACAGCCTGGGCGTCGGCATGCTGCCGCTGGCGCGTGCTGTGCTGGAGAACGGCGACTTCCCCAATCTCGTGCGACCCAAACTCGACGAGCTGTCGAGCCGCTACCCCGTGACGGCGATCGGCGTGGAGCTGCCGGACCTCGACCACATGATCGTGGTGGCGCTGGCGCGCTCACAGGCGCCGGTGCGCCTGCATGTCGATGTCGGCAGCCGCTTCCCCGCCCTGATCAGCGCCACGGGACGTTGCCTCGCGGCCTTCTCCGAGCAGCCCTGGCCCGAGATCGAGAAACGCTTTCACCGCCTGCGCTGGCACAACGCGCCGGACTATGAGAGCTGGTGCAGGGAAGTCGACGTCACACGGCGCCAGAAGTTCAGCGTCGATCGCGGCAACTACATTTCCGGCGTCACGATCGTGGCCGTGCCGGTGCTGAACGGCCGCGGCACGATCTCCCATACGCTGGCCGCGGTCGGCCTCGGCAACCAGCTCGACCGCACGACCTCGCTCAAGCTCGCCCACGACATGAAGGGCGTCGCCGAGGAGCTGACGGCGCAGCTGGTCCCGCAGGCGTAGCTCGGTTCATGGTCTTCCGGACGCGCGCGTCCCCGCGCGCTCATGATCATGAGCGCGCGGGGACGCGCGCGGTCCGGAAGACCATGAGCATGACTCAGGCGAGCGTAAGCAACTGGCCGGCCCAGATGCCGCGTTCGACCTTGTCGCGGACGATGCCGGCAATCGCCTCGCCGGCAAAACGCGCCAGTCTCGGCGCCGGGCGATCGGCGGGATAGGACAGGACCAGGCGCCGCACCGGCACGGGATCGACCAGCGGCGCCGCCGTCAGCCGGCCGGCCGCGATGTCGTCGTGGATGGGCGCCAGCGGCAGGATCGTCCAGCCATGGCCATGACGGACCAGGTCTTTCAGCGTCGCGTAGGAATCGGTTTCGACCGCGACATTGAGGGCGATGCCCGCTTCGCTCGCGCAATGCTCGACGATCGTGCGAAGACCATGGCGCACGCTGGGCAGCAGCATGCGTTTGCCGTCGAGTTGCTTGAAGGCGATCGCATGGTCGCTGGAGAAGGCAGACTCCGGCGGGCCGATCAGGAACAGGTCTTCCAGCAGCAGCGGCTGCGAGCGCAGCGAGCGCGCCGCGTGCGGGTCGTAGAGCACGGCGACGTCGATCTCGCCGCGGTGCAGCCAGTCGAGCAGATAGCCGGTGTAGGCAGCGACCAGGCGCAGCTCGGCCTGAGGATGTGCCTTGCCGAAGGAGGCGACCAGCGGGACCGAGACGATGTCGGCGACCGTGGGCGGAAATCCGATGGCGATCTGGCCGCGCAGCGGCGCGCCTGTCTCCGACGCGGCGGCACGCATCTCCTCCAGCTCGGTCATCACGCGCGTTGCATGCTTCAGGATCTCCTGGCCCTGCTCGGTCAGGACCATGCCGCGGCCATGGCGCGCGAACAGCCGGACGCCCAGCTCCTCCTCGAGCAGGCGCACCTGGCGGCTCAGCGCCGGCTGGGCGATGTGCAGACGGTCGGCCGCCTTGCTGAGGCTGCCGAGCTCGGCGACATGGATCAGGGTGCGAAGTTGGGACAGCTCCATCGAGCGATACAATACCGGTATATCTGATCACGGCGAATAGCTGTCGAAATACCAGACGGCGATAGCTACTGTCGCCGCATGAACGCTGAAACAGCCGCCGACTGGCGCGACGAGATCTTCGAGGTCCTGCAGACCCACGACATCAAGCAGGTCTATCACGTGCCTGATGCCGGCCATTCGCGGCTGATCGAGCAGTGCCAGCGCTCGAATTCGATCCGCACCGTGCCGCTCACGACGGAGGAAGAAGGCATTCCTCTTGCCGCCGGCGCCTGGCTGGGCGGGCAGCGTTCGGCCCTGCTGATGCAAAGCTCGGGCGTGGGCAACACCATCAACATGATGGGACTCACCAAGACGCTGCGCTTTCCGTTCCTGACCCTGGTCACGATGCGCGGCGAGTGGGGCGAGTTCAATTCCTGGCAGTTCCCGATGGGTCAGGGGACGCCCAAGGTGCTCGAGGCGATGGGCGTGCTGGTCTACTCGGTCGACAAGGCGAGCGACGTTAGGGCCACGGTCGACGCCGCGGCGCGCGCGGCCTTCAACGGCGGCCAGTCGGTCGCCGTCCTGCTGCGCCAGAAGCTGATCGGCATAAAGGATTTCGGAAAGAAGACCGCCAAATGAGCAAGGCCACTCTGCAGCGCCGACCACTGGTCAAGAAGATCCTCGAAGGCGTCGACGACAATCTCCTGGTGATCGCGGGCCTCGGCTCGTCGAACTGGGACATCACCGAGGCGGGCGATCGGCCGCTCAACATGCCGCTGTGGGGCGCCATGGGCGCACCGGTCAGCATGGGGCTGGGCCTCGCCCTGGCGCAGCCCGACAAGCGGGTGCTGGTGATCACGGGCGACGCCGACCTGATGATGAGTCTCGGCTCGCTTGCCACGGTGGCGACGCAGCAGCCGGAGAATTTGGCGATCATCGTGCTCGACAACGAGAAGTTCGGCGAGACCGGCAATCAGGCCTCGCACACCAGCCCGCGCAACAACGGCCCGACGGAGTCGGGCGCCGGCGCCGACCTGGCGCTGATCGCCAGGGGCTGCGGCATCGCCGACGTCGGCACGGTGCGCGAGGCAAGCGAAGTGGCCGAGCTCGTGAAGGCTGCGCGGACCAGGAAGGGCCCGGTCTTCCGCCTGGTCAAGGTGATGGTCGAGAAGCTCGACTTCGTCATGCCGCCGCAGGACGGCGCACATCTAAAGGATCGTTTTCGTCAGGCGCTGCTGGGTCACCCCTGACGGCCGGCCGGCAGCTCGGCGATGAGCGCGGCCAGCGCCGGCGCTCGGTTCTCGGTCTGCCATAACGCCACGGTCTCGACCTCGAACCCGCGCGCATCGAGCGCAAGGTAGCGCACGTCGGGGCGCTGCAGCTTCGACATGCACTGCGGCACGAGGGCGACACCGAGGCCAGCCGCGACCAGGCCGAGGATGGTCTGCATCTGGATCGCCTCCTGGGCCAGCTGCGGCGTGAAGCCCGCCCGCTGGCAGGCGGCGATCGCCAGGTCGTACAGGCCGGGCGCCAGCTCTCGCGGGAACTGGATGAAAGGCTCGTGCGCCAGCGAGCGCAGCGCGGTGCGACGGCGTCCGGCGAGCCGGTGATTGGCCGGCACCGCCGCGATCAGCGGCTCGCGGAAGACCGGCCGCATCGTCAGGCCCGCGGCAGGCGATGGCAGTATCGAGAGACCGAGATCGAGCTCGCCCGATTGAAGCAGCGCCTGCTGGCGATCGCCCGTCAGCTCCAACAGCTTCAGGGCGATCCCAGGATGCCTCTGCCGAAAGCGGCGGACCAGCGGCGGCAGGATGCTGTAGTCGACGGTGCTGACGAAGCCGATGGCGAGCCGGCCAACGGCGCCCTCGGCGGCGCGGCGGACATGGACGACCGCCGCCTCGGCCTGGTCGAGCAGGCGGCGGGCTTCGTCGAGCAGCACGCGCCCGGCCTCGGTGAGCTCGACGCGGCGCTGGGTGCGGATCAGCAGCGGCGTGCCGACCTCACGCTCGAGAGTGCGGATCTGCACGCTGAGCGGCGGCTGCGAGAGGTTGAGCCGCTGGGCGGCGCGGCCGAAATGCAGTTCCTCGGCGACGGCCACGAAGTAGCGAAGGCGGCGCAGGTCCGGAGGGTTCATACTGAATCGGTATCAATAAAGGCCAATCAATATATTGGACCAACCTTGGCTGCGGGGCAAGGCTCCCTTCCCCGTCATGACGGGACTTTGGAAGGAGTCATGCCATGCCACGCTTCGACAAGACCCGCCTGCCCAGCCGCTACGTGACCGAGGGACCCGAGAAAGCGCCGATGCGCGCGATGATGCTCGGCACGGGCCTGGCGCCGGAGGATCTCGACAAGCCGCTGATCGGCATCGCCACGACCTGGAGCGAATCGTCGCCCTGCAACATGCCGCTGCACGACCAGGCGCAGTTCGTGAAGACGGGCGTGCGCGAGGCGGGCGGCACGCCCTTCGAATTCACCTCGGCCAGCGTGACCGACGGCATCGCCAACGGCCATCGCGGCATGAAGACCTCGCTGGTGTCGCGCGAGCTGGTGGCCGAGTCGATCGAGCTGGTCGTGCGCGGCCATTGCTACGACGCGATCGTGGGCCTCGCCGGCTGCGACAAGACGCTGCCGGGCGTGATGATGGCCATGGTGCGCCTGAACGTGCCGTCGGTGTTCCTGTATGGCGGCTCGCTCCTGCCCGGCCATCTCGACGGCCGCCAGGTCGGCGTGGTCGAGGTGTTCGAAGGCGTGGGCTCCTACACCGGCGGCAAGATCGGCCGCGACGAGCTGCGGCGCCTTGAGATGGCGGCCTGCCCGACGATCGGCGCCTGCCCGGGCCAGTATACCGCGAGCACCATGGCGGCGGTGTCGGAGGCCATGGGCATCGCGCTCCCCGGCTCGGGCTTCGTTCCAGCCGTCGACGCCAAGCGTGGCGCCATCGCCGCCGCCTGTGGGCGGACGGTGATGGACCTGATCGCGCACAACATCCGGCCACGCGACATCGTCACCCGAAAGTCGCTGGAGAACGCCGCCGCCGTCGTCGCCGCGTCGGGCGGCTCGACCAACGCCGCCCTTCACCTGCCGGCGATTGCCCACGAGGCGGGCGTGAAGTTCGATCTGGCCGACGTCGTGGAAGTCTTTCGCCGCACGCCCTATCTCGCCGACATGAAGCCCGCGGGACGCTACATGGCGATCGACCTCTACCGGGTCGGCGGCGTGCCCGTGCTGATCAAGGCCCTGCTCGACGGCGGCTACCTGCATGGCGATTGCCTCACGGTCACCGGCAAGACGCTGGCGGAGAACCATGCCGACGTGGTGGTCCCAACCGGCCAGGACATCCTGCGGCCGGCTAAAAATCCCTTCTCGCCGAGCGGCGGCGTGGTCGGCCTGAAAGGCTCGCTCGCGCCGGAAGGCGCGATCTGCAAGGTGGCCCACCTGAAGCGGCGCGCGCTCACCGGTCCGGCCCGCATCTTCGAATCGGAAGAAGACTGCCTCGCCGCCGTGCTGCGGCGTGACTACAAGGCCGGCGAAGTCCTGGTGATCCGCTACGAGGGCCCGCGCGGCGGGCCGGGCATGCGCGAGATGCTGTCGACGACCTCCGCCATCTACGGCCAGGGCATGGGCGAGGACGTGGCGCTGGTGACCGACGGGCGATTCTCCGGCGGCACGCGCGGGCTCTGCGTCGGCCATCTCGGGCCCGAGGCGGCTGTCGGCGGCCCCATCGCGCTGGTCAAGGACGGCGACATGATCGCCATCGACGCCGACGCCGGCACGATCGACCTGCTGGTCCCGGCGCCTGAGCTCGAGGAACGCCGGCGGCACTGGCAGCCGCGCGCCACGCTCCATCCGACGGGCGCGCTGTGGCGCTATGCCCAGACCGTCGGCAATGCCGCCAACGGCGCCGTCGTGCATCCGGGCGGCACCGCCGAGAAAGTGAGCTACGCCGACGCCTGACGGGCCGATACACTGATGGGATGAGTCGGGCCAAACGCATCGTCATCTGCGGCGGCGGCGCAATCGGCGTCGCCATCGCCTACTTCCTCAGCCGGCGAGGTGCGACACCCATCGTCATCGAGCGTCACCAGGTCGCCGGTTCGGCCTCCGGCAAGTCGGGCGGCTTCCTGGCGCTCGACTGGTGCCGCGGCAGCCCGCTCGATCGACTGGCCCGGCGCAGCTTCACCCTGCATGCCGAGCTTGCCGAGACGCTGGGCAATCCTTGGGGCTATCGCCGTCTCGATACCTACGGCGGCCATGCCGTCGAGGGCGGCGAACGCAGTCCGGGCGAACGGCCGTGGCTGTCCGAAGGCGTGACGATCACGGGCCGGCTCGGCTCGCCGCAGACGACGGCGATCGTCGAGCCGCGCGCCTTCACCACGGGCCTGATGGCCGCGGCCGAGAAGCACGGCGGCACACTTCGGCACGGCACGGCCGTCGACCTGATGCGCGACAAGAACGGCGTTCGCGGCGTCGTGCTCGACGACGGCGAGACCGTCGACGGCGACGCCGTGGTGATCGCCATGGGGCCGTGGTCGATCCTGGCGACGCGCTGGCTGCCGCTGCCCGCTGTCTATGGCTACAAGGGCCACAGCCTGATCTTCCAGACCGGTGACGCGATTCCGGCGGAGGCGCTGTTCCTCGAGTATCAGGAGCAGAGCGGCGAGATCCTGACGCCGGAGCTGTTTCCGCGCGCCGACGGCACGACCTGGGTATGCGCGGTCTCGAGCACGGAACCGATGCCGATCGATCCCGCGCAAGTCTCGCCCGACGAGGGCGCGCACGACCGGCTCGAGGCGATGTGCCGGACCATCTCACCGGCGCTCGCCGCAGCTCCGATCACGGCACGACAAGCCTGCTTTCGACCGGTGACCGACGATGGCCTGCCGCTGATCGGCGCCGTGCCAGGCGTCGACGGAGCCTATGTCGCCACCGGACACAGCGTCTGGGGCATGCTGAACGCGCCCGCGACCGGCGAGGCCATGGCCGAGCTGATCCTCGACGGCGCCGCCCGCCACGTCGACCTCAGGCCCTTTGCGACCGGGCGGCTGAGGGCGTTCGACCCCGCTCGGCTTCGTTCCTAGACCCTATTTTGCCCGAATTCGGGCAAAACGGTACAAGTCGGTGCCCCAACCGACTAGAGGTCTCCGTGAACGACGCCGAGTTGGACGATTTGAACGAGCTCGTGGAGTACCTGGCCCGGACATCGAGGTTGGAGCCGCAGGAGGCTCGTCGCGTGGTCGACGAGGTCCTGTCGTTCCTGGTCGAGGAGCCCGAGCTGTTCGTCCGCCGCCGCCATCTGGCGCTGCAGCGGCAGGGGCTTGCGAACACCGCGATCTTCGTCCGGCTCCAGGCCGAGCTCGCGGCACGCCGCTTCCCGGCGCCGGCCTACACCACGCGGCAGCTGCGCCGCATCATCTACGGCTAGGAACCCTCCATGTGCGGCATCGTCGGCTACATCGGCAAGCGCCAGGCTGCCCCCATCCTGATGGCCGGGCTCAACCGCCTGGAATATCGCGGCTACGATTCGGCCGGCATCGCCATCGCCAACAAAGGCGCCCTCAAGATCGCCAAGCGCAAGGGCCGCGTGCGCGAACTCGATGAGCTGAAGCCGCTGCGCTTCAAGGGCACGTCCGGCATCGCCCATACGCGCTGGGCGACCAACGGCGAGCCGAGCGACCGCAACGCCCATCCCCACAGCGACAGTGCCGGCCGCTACGCCGTCGTGCACAACGGCATCATCGAGAACGCCGCCGCGCTCCGCACGCAGCTCGCCGCCCGGGGCACGACCTTCAGCTCCGACACCGACACCGAGGTGATCGCCCATCTGATCGCGCTGATGGACGACGGCTCGCCGCTGGAGGCCGTCGTGAGCGCGGTCCTGAAGCTGGTGGTCGGCACCTATGGCCTTGCCGTCATGGATGCCGAGCGTCCCGACCTGCTGGTCGTGGCGCGCAACGGCAGCCCGGTGGTGCTGGGCCTCGGCGACAAGGAGATGCTGTTCGGCTCGGATGCGTCGGCCTTCGTGCGACATGCCACCAGTGTCGTCCATCTCGATGACGGCGAGATCGCGGTCGTGCGCGCCGACGGCTACGAGACGCGCAAGCTCGACGGCACCAGCACCGTCAAGACGCCGTCGGCGATGGTCTGGAAGGACGAGTCCTTCGACAAGGGCGCGTTCGACCACTACATGCGCAAGGAGATCGCCGACCAGCCCGAGGCGCTGCGGCGCACGCTCGGCGGCAGGCTCGAGCCGCGCTTCCAGACCACGCATCTCGGCGGCATCACGCTCACGGCGCGCGAGCTGCTGGATGTGCGCCGCATCCGCATCCTGGGCTGCGGTGCGGCCTACATTGCCGGCGTCATGGGCGCCCACCTGATCGAGCAGCTGGCGCGCATCCCCTGCCAGGCCGAGCCGGCATCGGAGTTCCGCTACCGCAATCCCGTGATCGAGATGGACACGCTCTACATCGCCGTCAGCCAGTCGGGCGAGACGTTCGACACCCTGGCGGCGGTGCAGGAGATCAAGCGCAAGGGCGGCCGCGTGCTCGGCATCGTCAACGTCGTCGGCAGCACCATCGCGCGCGCATGCGGCCAGGGCATCTACCTGCATGCCGGGCCGGAGATCGCCGTGGTGTCGACCAAGACCTTCACCTGCAGCGCCGTCGCGCTGGCGCTGCTCGCCATCCATCTCGGCCGGCTGCGCGACCTTTCCACCGCCAACGGGGCGCGGCTCATCAAGGCGCTCGACGCCCTGCCCGATCGTGTCGCGGCCATCCTCGAGCGCGAGGACGAGATCGCCCGCCTCGCCGACTTCTTCCAGGGTGCCGAGCACGCCTTCTATGTCGGCCGTGCCGCCGGCCATGCGATCGCCATGGAAGGGGCGCTGAAGCTCAAGGAGATCAGCTATCTCCACGCCGAGGCCTATCCCGCCTCCGAGCTCAAGCACGGGCCGTTGGCCCTGGTGACGCCGCAGACGCCGACGGTGATCGTCCTGCCGCGCGACGATCTTTTTGCCAAGAACGTCTCGACCATCGAGGAGGTGAAGGCGCGCGGCGGGCCGGTGCTCGCCATTACGCATCCGGGCGAGGGGCATGCGCCGTTCGACAAGTCGTTCGAGGTGCCGGCGCTCGAGCCCGAGCTCGACCCCTTGCTTCTGTACATTCCGCTGCAGCTCCTCGCCTATCACGTGGCGCGGCAGCGCGGCTGCGACATCGACAAGCCGCGCAATCTCGCGAAGTCCGTGACGGTCGAGTGAGGTCATTTCCTCCCCATCGCCTCTGGCGATGGGGAGGAAGCTAATCAGGGGCGGTTGCGGCCAGCTCGTCCGGCGCGGCCGGATCCGCCTTCTCCGTGACCTTCTCGCGGTCGCGGCCCAGCACACGCTGCACCACGACGAAGAACACCGGCACCATCAGGAGCGCCAGCACGACGACGGCGATCATGCCGCCCATGACGCCGGTGCCCAGCGCCTGCTGACTCTTGCCGCCGGCGCCGGTCGCGATGGCCATCGGCAGCACGCCGCAGACGAAGGCGAAGCCCGTCATCAGGATCGGCCGGAAGCGAAGGCGGCAGGCTTCCAGGGTCGCCTCGACCAGAGGCTTGCCGTGGGCACGCAGGTCCTTGGCGAACTCGATGATCAGGATGGCGTCCTTGGCGGCGAGCCCGATGATGGTGATGAGACCGACGGTGAAATAGACGTCGTTGGAGAGCCCGCGCAGGTTGGCCGCGATCACCGCGCCCGTCATGCCCAGCGGCACCGTCAGCAGCACGGCGATCGGGATCGTCCAGCTCTCGTAGAGTGCGGCCAGGCAGAGGAAGACGACCAGGGCCGAGAGCGCCAGCAGCAACGGCGCCTGGGAGCCTGATAGCTTCTCCTGAAGCGACTGGCCGGTCCATTCATAGCCGAAGCCGCGCGGCAGCTGGGCCGCGAGCTTTTCCATCTCGGCGATGGCATCGCCGCTGGTGTAGCCGGGCCTGGCCTCGCCGCTGATGCGGACCGACGGATAGTAGTTGAAGCCCACGATCTGCGTCGGACCCTTGGCCCATTCGACGGTGGCGAAGGACGAGAACGGCACGAGCTGCCCGTCGGCGTTCTTGACGTAGTAGGACAGCATGTCGTCGGCCCGCATGCGCCCCGCCGCGTCGCTCTGCACGATGACGCGCTGCATGCGCCCGCGGTTGGCGAAGTCGTTGACGTAGCTGGAGCCGAGGTTGGTCGAGATCGTGTTGTTGATATCCTCGAAGGTGACGCCAAAGGCCATGGCCTTCTCGCGGTCGACCATCAGGTTGACCAGCGGGCCTTCGGGCAGGCCCTCGACATAGATGTTCTGCAGCACAGGGCTGGCATTGGCCGACTTGATCAGCTGGTCGCTCGCCGCCTTCAGCGCCGCATAACCCTTCTGGGCGCGGTCCTGCAGGCGGAAGCTGAAGCCGCTGGAGTTGCCGAGATTGTCGATCGGCGGCGGCTGCAGGGCCGAGATGTCGGCATCGCGGATCGACGCCAGGTCGCGGTTGATGTCGGCGACGATGGCGGCGGCCGATTCGTTGAATCCGCGCTCGGACCAGTCCTTCAGGGTGATGAAGGCCTGCGCGGTGTTCATGCCCTGGCCGAGGAAGCTGTAGCCGGTCAGGAAGGTCACGTCCTTGATGCCGGGCTTGCCGGCGAGGTAGCGCTCGACGGCCTCGACGGACGCCTGCGTGCGATTGAAGGAGGCATCCGACGGCGTCTGCACGTCGGTGGTGATGAAGCCCTGGTCGTCGATCGGCAGGAAGCCGCCCGGCAGGCGCACCAGGGCCCAGCCCAGGCAGACCAGCAGCGCGGCATAGATCGCCATCAGCCGGCCGGTGCGCTTGAGCGACCAGCCGACCACGCCGGCATAGCGGTCGCGCACCGTGTCGAGGCTGCGATTGAACAGGCCGAACAGGCCGCGCTTGGCATGCCCGTGACCGGCCGGAACGGGCTTCAGCAGCGTCGCGCACAGCGCCGGCGTCAGCGACAGCGCCATTAGCGCCGAGAAGCCGACCGCGGCCACCATGGTCACCGAGAACTGGCGGTAGATGATTCCGACCGAGCCCGGAAAGAACGCCATGGGCAGGAACACGGCCATCAGCACCAGGGTGATGCCGACGATGGCGCCGGTGATCTGCGACATCGCCTTGCGCGTGGCCTCCTTGGGCGACAGCCCCTCCTCGGCCATGATGCGCTCGACGTTCTCGACCACGACGATGGCATCGTCGACCAGGATGCCGATCGCCAGCACCATAGCGAACAGAGTCAGCATGTTGATCGAGTAGCCGGCGGCCAGCAGCGTCGCCGAGGCGCCGAGCAGCGCCACCGGCACGACGATGGTCGGGATGACGGTGTAGCGGATGTTCTGCAGGAACAGGAACATCACGACGAAGACCAGCACCACCGCCTCGATCAGGGTCATGACGACCTTCTGGATCGAGGCTTCGACCACCGGCGTGATGTTGTAGGGGATCTGGTAGGTGATGTTGGCCGGGAAGAAGCGCGACAGCTCCTTCATCTTGGCCTCGACCGCGCTCGCCGTCGCGAGTGCATTGCCGGTCGGCGCCAGCAGCACCGACAGGCCGGCGGTCGGCTTGCCGTTCAGCCGCGTGGTGAACTGATAGCCCATGCCGCCGACCTCGACGCGCGCCACGTCGCGCAGGCGCACGGTCGAACCGTCGGGATTGGCGCGCAGCACGATCGATCCGAACTCTTCGGGCGTGCCAAGCTGGCCCTTGACCAGCACCAGGGCGGCGACCTTCTGGCTGGCGCGACTGGGCTCGGCGCCGATGCTGCCCGAGGCGACCTGCGCGTTCTGAGCGGTGATCGCGGCGTTCACGTCGTCGGCGGTGAGATTGTAGCCCACCAGCTTGGCGGGATCGATCCAGACGCGCAGCGCCCGTTCGGTCGAATACAGCGTGGCGCGGCCGACGCCGGGGATGCGCCGGATCTCGCCCAGGACGTTGCGCACCATGAAGTCGCCCAGGCCGACCTCGTCGAGGCTGCCGTCGGTCGAGGAGAGCGTGATGATCTGCAGTACCGCGCTCGACGCTTCCTCGATCAGGATGCCCTGCTGGATCACCGCCCGCGGCAGGCGCGCCTCGACGCGCTTGATGCGGTTCTGCACCTCGACCGAGGCCAGGGCGGGATCGGTGCCCGGCACGAAGTTGGCAATGATCTCGACCTGGCCCAGCGAGTCGGAGGCCGATTCGAAGTTGAGGATGCCCGACGCGCCGTTCAGCTCCTCTTCGATCAGCCGCGTCACGCTGTTGTAGAGGTTTTCCGGCGACGCCCCGGGGTAGCTGGTGCTGATCGAGATTGAGGGCGGCGCGATGATCGGATACTGCGCGATCGCCAGCAACGGGATCGAGATCAGGCCGATCAGGCAGATGAAGAAAGCGACGACCCAGGCAAAGATCGGCCGATCGATGAAGAAGCTCGCCATGCGTGGACGCTCAGCGCGAGCCGACGATCTGGTTCTTGATCTGGGGCTTCTCGGCCTCCGCCGACTGGGTCGCCGACCGCGGCTTGACGCTGTCGCCGGCGGCGAACTTCTGGAAACCGTCGACCACCACGCGGTCGCCGGGCTTCAGGCCTTCGACCACCAGCCAGCGGCCGTCCTGCGCCGCGCCCAGCCGCACCGGCTGCAGGGCGGCGCGGTTGTCGTCCTTGACGACGAAGACTTCGCTGCCGCCACCGCCGTTGCGCTGGACGGCCTGCTCGGGAACGGTGATGGCGTCGCTGTCGACGCCCTGGTCGATCAGGACGCGGACATACATGCCGGGCAGCAGTTCGCGGTTCGGGTTGGGGAACTCGCCGCGCAGCGTCACCTGGCCCGACGAAGCGTCGACGCGGGCCTCGGAGAACAGGAGCCTGCCGGTGTCGGCATAGACGGTGCCGTCGTCCAGCACCAGGCGCACCTTCACCGCGTCGGGCGCGATGCGCTCGAGGTCGCCGCTCTCGAAGGCGCGGCGCAGGCGGTTGAGCTCGGCGATCGACTGGGTGAAGTCGGCATAGATCGTGTCGAGCTGCTGGATGGTGGCGAGATTGGCGGTGTCGTTCTGCACGACCAGCGCGCCTTCCGTGGCACGCGCGGCGCCGATGCGGCCGCCGATCGGGGCGCGGATCGTTGCATATTCCAGATTGAGCCGGGCGCGCGCCACCTCGGCCTCGCGGGCGGCGACCTCGGCCTTGTTCTGCGCCACGGTGGCCATGGCGATCTCGTGCTGCGCCGTGGCAATGGCCTGCGCCTTTACCATGGCCGCCGAGCGGTTGGCCTGCTGCTGGGCGAGGTCGAGGGTCGCCTTCGCCCGCTCCAGGGCGGCTTCGCTCGCCTGCAGCTCGACCTCGAACGGCTTGGGATCGATCTGATAGAGCGGATCGCCCGCCTTCACGTCGCTGCCCTGCTCGAACAGGCGCTGGACCACGATGCCCGACACGCGCGGACGCACGTCGGCCACGCGCGTCGGCGCGATGCGGCCCGGCAGCTCGCGCATCAGGGCAAAAGGCTCGGCCTTGACCGTCACGATGCCGACGTCGGGTGGAGCCGATTGGGGAGCATCAGCGGAGGCGGGCTCATCGCAGGCCGCCAGCAGCAGAATCAATCCGAGCACCCAAAGCGGAGCCGACGTCGACGATCGAAAACGCATTGTACTCCCCAACGCTTACGCACACGCGGACACGACACCGCACGGCGCGTGCACGCCGATGCGGCTGATCTCAAGCGTTTCCGGGATTTGTTGGTGGTTGTTGAGGTGAAGTTTCGACAGACATTGTGGCGAGATGTGGACGAGGCCGGCGGCGTCGCGTGACCATTGGTAATTGTTTGTCGCAAACCGTCACGCCACGGCGATTGCCTCGATCTCCACGAGCCACGACGGATCCAGAGTCTGCACGACGATCGCCGTCGTCGGGATGCGCCGGCTGCCGAGCGCGCGCTCACGGGCGGCGCCGTTGGCTGTGGCGTATGACGGATCGCCGAGATAGCTCGTGAGGCGGACGATGTTGTCCGTCGTCATGTTCGCCTCGGCGAGGATGGTGCGGATGTTCTTCCAGATCAGCTCGAGCTGCTCATCGAGGGTCTTCGGCGCCGAACCGTCTTCGCGCAGGCCCATCGTGCCCGCGACATAGAGAAATCGTTCGGGCCGGCGCACCTCGAGGGCGTGGACGTAGTCGGGCGTCGCGGCATAGATGCCGTCGACAGGATTGTGGATGATCTGTTGCATGGATGACTCCCGAATGGCCGTCTGCTTTACAACAAACCCAGCGCACCACGCATGGTTGACTCGCTAGCGGACAGCGCATAGGTTCCCGCCCCTTTTTCCGACCACCGGGCGGACGGTCGCCATGCCGCAGATCCTCGTCGAGGCGCTGGCCAAGACCTATCGCGTCGCTGAACGCGCGCCGGGTCTCACCGGCGCACTGCGCGGCCTCGTGCGCCGGCGCTGGCGTGAGATCCATGCCCTGGCCGACGTCTCGTTCAGCCTCGAAGCCGGCGAGCTGCTGGCCTTCATCGGACCCAACGGCGCGGGCAAGTCGACGACCGTGAAGATCCTGTCGGGCATCCTGCGGCCCACCAGCGGCCGCGTCGAAGTGGGTGGCCTGGTGCCCTACGAGGACCGCGTGCGCCACGTGGCGCGCATCGGCGTGGTGTTCGGCCAGCGCAGCCAGCTCTGGTGGGACCTGCCGGTGATCGACGGCTTCGACCTGCTGGCCGACATCTACCGCGTCGAGCCCGAACGCTATCGCCGCCGGCGCGACGAACTCGTGGCCATGCTCCGGCTCGAGCCATTGCTCGACCAGCCGGTGCGCCAGCTCTCGCTCGGCCAGCGCATGCGCGCGGAGTTCGCCGCGGCCCTGCTGCACGATCCCGCGATCCTGTTCCTCGACGAGCCGACCATCGGTCTCGACGCGCCATCCAAGCTCGCCGTGCGCGCCTTCGTGCGGCGGCTCAATCGCGAGCAGGGCGTGACCGTGCTGCTGACGACCCACGACATGCACGACGTCGAGGCGCTGGCCGAGCGCGTCATCGTCATCGGCCAGGGACGCCTGCTGACCGACGGCCCGTTCGAGAGCCTGCGGACGAGCGTGCTGGCCGAACGGCGACTCCACATCGACTTTGCCGGCCCCGCCCCCGAGCTCGAGATGCCGGGCGTCACGGTCCGGGCGCGCACGCGAGCGCTCGCTCGAGCTTGCTTTCGATCCGGCGAAAATCCCGGCGCCGAAGCTGATTGCCGCCATCGCCGCACAGCACGCCGTCGACGACATCCATGTCGACGAGCCCGCCATCGAGGAGGTGATCGCGCGCTTCTACGACCTGCACGATGCGGGTGAGGCATGACGATGGAGGCAGCCCGTCCCTATTTCGCGGCCTTCCGCGCCCGCTTCCAGCTCATGCTGCAGTATCGTGCCGCGGCGTTGGCGGGCTTCGCCACGCAGCTCTGGTGGGGCGCCATCCGCATCCTGGTCTTCGCCGCCTTCTACGGCGTCAATGCCGCGGTGGCGCCGATCAGCTTCACCGACGCCGTGACCTATGTCTGGCTCGGCCAGGCGCTCCTGGCGCTGCAGCCCTGGATTGCCGATCCGGAGATCGGCCAGGCTGTGCGCAGCGGCGGCGTCGGCTACGACCGGCTGCGGCCGCTCGACGCTTACGGCTACTGGTATGCGCGCAGCGTGGGCTGGATGCTGGCCCGTGCCCTGCCGCGCGCGGTGCTGATGGTGCTGGCGGCGGGTATCGTGCTGCCGCTGGTGGGCCTTGAAGACTGGGCGTGGCAGCCGCCGTCCGGCGTGACGGCAGCGTTGCTGTTCGTCCCAGCCTTCGTGCTCATGACGGCACTCGGCGCCGCCGTCCTGATGCTGGCGAACATCATCGTGGCCGCGAGCCTCAACGAGCGCGGGGTGAACGCCATCCTGACGCCGCTGGTGATCGTGTTCTCCGGATCCCTGCTGCCGCTCGACTTCTATCCCGATGCGCTGCGGCCCTTCCTGCATGTGCAGCCGCTCGCCGGCCTGGTCGACATCCCGTTCCGCATCTACTTCGCCGACCTCAAGGGCGCCGCGGCCCTGCAGGGCCTGGCCTTGCAGGCGGGCTGGACGCTGGTGCTGATCGGCCTCGGGCGGCTGGCCATGGAGCGCATGATGCGCCGGCTGGAAATGCAGGGTGGGTGATCCATGAATGCGCTCGCCCTTTATGGCCGCTACGTCGCCACCTCGCTGCGCGCGCAGGCGCAGTATCCGACGGCGACCCTGATGCTCACCGCCGGGCACTGCGCGGCGACGGCGATCGAGATCCTGGGCGTGTTCGCGCTGTTCGACCGCTTCGGACCGGTCGGCGGCTGGACCTTCGGCGAGGCGGCCGTGTTCTACGCGCTGGTCAACATCATGTTCTCGCTGGCCGACATGCTGAGCCGCGGTTTCGAGGTGTTCGGCACCGACTTCGTGCGCACCGGCGCCTTCGACCGTGTGCTGCTGCGGCCGCGCGCGGCCGCCCTGCAGCTCGCCGGCCACGAAGTGCGGCTGTCGCGACTGGGCCGACTGCTGCAGGCCGTCGTCGTGCTGGTCCTCGCGACCAACCTTGCCCCGATCGCCTGGGATGCGTCGACGATCGCGATCGCGGTCTGGGCGGTGGCCGGCGGCGTGGCGCTGTTCGCCGGCATCCTGGTCCTGCAGGCCACGCTCGCCTTCTGGACGGTCGACAGCCTGGAGATCATGAACGTGCTGACCTACGGCGGCGTCCAGGCCGCGCAGTATCCCCTCAACATCTACGCCGCCTGGTTCCGGCAGGTGCTGACCTTCGGCCTGCCGCTGGCCTGCGTGGCCTACTACCCGGTGCTGGCGATCCTGAAGCGGCCCGATCCGCTCGGCGCGCCGGATTGGCTCCTGCCGCTTGCACCGATCGCCGGTTTCGCGTTCCTTGCGCTGTCGTTCGTCGCCTGGCGCGCCGGCATGGCGCGCTACACGTCCACAGGCAGCTAGTTTCACGGCACGGTGATAGCCCAGTTGGCAGCCGGCTGGCCGACAAGCCTCCGTGCGGTGCATGCACTGCCGTGTGGTTTCCGCAGTTCCCGCAGTTTCGGCAACCCCCTCCCGGAGTTCGGACAGTTACGCAAGTTTCGCAACGAGAGTCGCTACATCGAAGACCGGAGCCCCAGCCCGGCCCGTCCGGATGCAAGCGACCGGACGGGCCGGGCGCGGCGTCTGCCACAGCCTTTTTGTCTCGGATCGACGATGCAAAGAGCGATGACGCGGGGAGGCAACGCAACAGGCCGATACTATAACTCTAGTGTGGTACTGTCAACAACTACGGTCAGCTACGGCGCGTTTCGTTTTCGCGAATTTTTGCGTCCCGTAGAGGGCCACGTCTGGCGGGTCGAACGGGCGACGACGCCACTGCTTGTGTGACGGGTACCGATGCCAGCAATGCTGTCATCCGATACAAACAAACAATCATGATCATTGTGGCGAGATACTAGGAGCGGCTCATGGAATACAGACCCCTCGGAAAAACCGGCCTCAAGGTAAGCGTCGCGGGCCTCGGTTGCGGCGGCAACAGCCGCCTGGGCCTCGGCCGCGGCGCCAGCGTCGATGAGTGCGTGGCGATCGTCCGCACGGCGGTCGATCTCGGTGTCAACTTCCTCGACACGGCCGAGGCCTATGGGACGGAGGAGATCGTCGGCGGTGCCGCTCGATCCTACGACCGGGACAAGCTGGTGATCTCGACGAAGGCCATCTTCAATACCAGTGACACAGCCGAAACCGTGACCCGCAAGGTGGAGGCCTCGCTGAAGCGGCTCGGCCTCGATTACGTGGATGTCTTCCATTTCCACGCCGTCAGCCCGGCCGCCTACGAGCACCATCATGATGTCCTTGCGCCGGCTCTCGTGAGGCTCAAGGAGCAGGGCAAGGTGCGCCATGTCGGCATCACCGAGACGAGCCCCAACGATCCGGAACAGAAGATGCTCGCTCGGGCGATCCAGGAAGCACCCTGGGAAGTCACCATGCTTGCCTACAGCCTCATGAATCAGGGCGCGCGGCACAAGATCTTTCCGGAGACGCAGCGTCGAGGCATCGGCACGCTCCTGATGTTCGTCGTCCGCAACATCTTCAGCAATGCAGCCTATCGCGCCGACATCTTCGCCAAGCTGGTCGAGCAGGGCGACCTCGACGCGTCGATCCTGGCCGAGGGTGATCCGCTGGGATTCCTCGTTGGCGAAGGCGCTGCGCAAAGCATCACGGACGCAGCCTATCGCTACGCACGCCACGAGCAGGGAGTCGACGTCGTTCTCTTCGGAACCGGCAACAAGGCTCACGTCAAGGACAACATCGATTCGATCCTCCGGCCGCCGCTGGCGCCAGCGATCATCGAGCGGCTTCACGCCTCGTTCGGCCACCTGAAAGGCGTCGGACTCGACCGGCCGGGCCCCGCAAAAGTTGCGAACAGGTGACAAGGTTCGCGCCGCCTTGTGCCGGCTGCCGCAAATGGCCAGACTGCCGGCAGGCCAAGGCTCTACGGTGCCGCTGGAATGACGCCCCAGGACTTGCTCCGCCTCCATCCTTTCTTCTCCGCCTTGTCGGCGCGGGATGCGCAGGAGCTGTCGAAGCGCACGCTTAGCCGGCGCGTCCCAGCCGGACAGGTCCTGTTCCAACAAGGTGACGCCGGCGACGGCCTTTACGGCATCCTGGCCGGCCGCGTCGCTTTCACCGTGGACTCGGTGAATGGCAAGGGACTGATCCTGAACGTCCTCGGGCCCGGCGAGTTCTTCGGCGAGATCGCCCTGCTGGACGGCAAAGGGCGCACCGCGACGGCCGTGGCGCGCGATGCGTGCCACCTGCTCTTCATTGCGCGCAAGGAGTTCATGGCCTTCTTCGCGGACAGGCCCGAAGCGATGTCGCGCATCATCGAGCTTCTATGCGCGCGGCTGCGGCGGTCGACCGAGTACATTGCCGACACCGCCTTCCTGGATCTTTCCACGAGACTGGCCAAGCAGCTGGTCAGCCTGGCGGACGACGACGGCTCGTCGCGGGAAGCCGCCTTGCGCATCTCGCACGCCGAACTCGCGGCCATGCTCGGCGTGTCGCGAGAGCGGGTGAGCATGCAACTGGCGGCGTGGAGCGACCGCGGCATCCTCGACCAGGGGCGCGGTCACCTTGTCGTTCGCGACCGGCAGGCGCTACGACATGTCATCGCCAACGGCTGAAGACGGGCGCACCGCCCGTCGCCGCAGGCTTTCGGCCATCCTTCAGGCCGACCTCGCCGGCTATGTGCGCCTGATGGAGGATGCGGAAGACCGCACGGTCAGTCGCCTCAAGTCAGTGCGCGCCGAGGTGTGGCGACCTGCCGTCGAAGTCGCGGGCGGCCGCATCGTGAACATCGTGGCCGACTCCGTTCTGGCCGAATTCGGCTCGGCGATGGCAGCGGTCGGGGCAGCGATCGACATCCAGGAACGGATGGCGCGCTTCAACGACGCGCTCGTCGAGGAGCAGCGCCTGATGTTCCGCATCGGGCTGCATCTGGGTGCGGTCATCGTCGACGAGACCGAGACCATCTTCGGCGACGCCGTCAATGTCGCCAACCGCATCCAGCTCATGGCCGAGCCGGGCGGGATTGCGGTATCCCGCGCGATCCGCGACGCCACGCATCAGCAGATCGATTGCGCCTTCATCGACGGCGGCAGGCATCACGCCAAGAACGTCAGGAATGCCCTGCAGATTTGTCATGTGCAGACTCGGAAGAGTGAATTGCGTCTCCCGGTCCGCGCGGCTAGTCGGATGCGGAGAGCGGGCGTCGCGATCCGGTTGCCGGTGCTGTGGGGCACGGTCGCGGCCGCCGCACTGCTGCTTGTCGGCGGCGGATATCTGGCCTTCACGCCGGATCGGGCGACATCCGTCAGCACAGCGGCGCTCAGCCTGCCGGTCGAGCGGCTCGAACAGGCGCTGGCCGAACGGCGCCAGGCCGACGCGTTGGCGATGGAGAAACGCCAACTGGAGCAGCAGGCGCAACAGACGGCCGCAGCGGAATCCGAGGCCAAGCGGCAGGCCGATCGGGAACTCGAGAGTGCGCGGCAGGCGCGCCAGAAGGCCGAACGTGAATTGGCGCAGTTGAAGGCGGACATCGAAGCGCGCCGCAACGCCAGGGAGACCGGCGACGACCAGACGGCCGTCATCGCGCAGCGCGCGACCGAGGAGGCCGCCCAGCGCAGGGCTGAAGCAGACGCCGCCAACCTGCTCCAGGCCGAAGAAGAGGCTGCGAGGAAGGCGGCGACGGACGCCGAAGCCAAGCGCCGGGCCGACCAGGCGCTGGTCGTGGCCACCGAACAACGCAAGCAGGCCGAAACAGAGGCCCTTGCCGCGGCGAACAAGACCGCGGCCGGCATGGCCAAGCCCAACGAGGATGCCGAGACGGCGGAAAAGCGGTTGCACCTTGCACCGGCCGACCGCCGGCGCCTGCAAGTCGCCCTGACGTCGCTCGGCTTCGACACAAGGGGCGACGACGGCGTGTTGGGCCCGCGCTCGCGCGAGATGATCGCGCGCTGGCAGACGGCCCGCCATCAACCGGCAACCGGCTTCATGACAAGAGCCCAGCAGCAGGCCCTCTTGAAGGAAGCCGACGCAACGCTGGCGAGCTACGACGAGCAGAGGAAGGCCGCAGAGGAACCCAAGGGCGGGGCGCCGGTCGCGGTGTCTGCAACGGCCGTCCGTCCGTCTCACGTTTCGGCCGACGGGCTCTGGCGAGGGACCATCGAATGCCGCCGCAACGGCGTCTTCCCGTTCACCGTGAAACCGGAAGTGCAGCTGAAGGGTGGAGCCGGCAGCTGGTACGGGGCCAACGGGCCCCACTCTTCATGGATCAAGCTCTCGACCGATGGGACCAATGTCGTCGTGACGCGTTCAAGCCTTGGCAGCAGCATAACCGAGAGCGCGACACCGCTGCTGGGACGTCTCGAAGGCAATACCATCCGCGCCAACGACGATGCTTGCACGATGGTGCTGATGCGGGCCGTTTCGCCTGTCCATGCAGCAATCGCCAGCCAACCGATCCCCGTGGCAAACGCGACGTGGGTTGCCTTTTCCCAGAATAGCAACCGGGCGGATTGCTACGGCCCTGTCCGTTTCGCGGCGACCTGGCAGGTCGACATAAAGGGGGACACGCTCACTTTTACGCCCAGAGCGGTGATACCGCGCACATACACTGTCGATTTGAAGGCGTTGCAGCCTGATGGTTCTGGAAAAATTGTCAGCAAAGACGAGAGGGACAGAGAGTTCTACGTAACGTTCGATCCGGGCAGCGGAGCCCGCCCATTCCATGTAGCCAGTTCCATTACCCCTTGCAGGGCTGTTTTTACGCCCAAGACATAGTGATCTCTCGCATGAGCAGCCTGCGCGAATAGCGCGCAATGGCGGCCCGCACCGCATCCGACGGCGCGAGCGGCCCGCCACGAGAAATCACCTATGTCGTGGGCGTAAAAACAGTCCTGCAAGGGGTAATGGAATTGGTTACATGGAATGGGCGGGCTCCGCTACTGCAGGCCGATGCCTACGGCGGCTACGGCAAGCTGTACGCCGCGCGAGAGGCCGGGCCGATCGCGGAGGCGTCGTGCTCGGCCCACGCGCGCCGCAAGTTCTTCGTGCTGGCCGATATCGAGGCTGCGGCGCGCCGCAAGGCGCGTGGCGGCGCAGCGGTCGTCTCGCCGATCGCGCTGCAGGCGGTGCAGCGCACCGACGCCGTGTTCGACATCGAGCGCGAGATCAATGGGCTGCCGGCGGACCAGCGGCTCGCCATCCGCCAGGAACGCGGTGCGCCGCTGGTCGTTGCGCTGGAAGCCCGGATGAGCGACGAGCGGCGCAGGCTGTCTCGCCACAGCGAGCTGGCCGGCGCCATGGACTACATGCTCAAACGCTGGGCCTCGTTCACCCGCTTCCTCGAGGACGGCCGCATCTGTCTCATCAACAACGCCGCCGAGCGGGCGTTGCGTGGCCTGGCTCTGGGCCGTAAGGCCTGGCTCTTCGCCGGCTCCGATCGCGGCGGCGAGCGGGCTGCGCTGCTGTACGGGCTGATCGTCACGGCAAAGCTCAACGACATCGACCCCCAAGCCTGGCTCGCCGATGTGCTGGCCCGTATTGCCGGACATCCCGTCAGCCGGCTCGACGAGCTGTTGCCGTGGAACTGGGCGAAGCTCACGGCCCTCGCCCGGGCAACCTGAGCGTGGCCGCCCCAAGCACCGTCTTCACCATCGCTCGCGTTGCGCGGATGCTCGGCGAGGAAATTGGGTGGCGGCGTGAGCAATAGAAGCGTCTCACAAAATCTGTGTTGCGACGCTTCCTTCTGCATTCCCACCGTGCCTATTGCACAAGTCGATAATAGCAGGGAATGAGGGGGCTGACGAGTTCGTACTCACCATTGCCGAGACCGACGAACTTCATATTTCCCGCTGCGGGGTCCTTGAAGCTCGTAGTAATCTTGCCGTCGCTTTTGACAGGCTCGGAAAACAGCCTCCGGGCATATGAGGTGCCAAGTGTCAGGACGCCGTTAGAAACGTCCACCGTGTAGGCCATGCCGGCTCCGGAGCAAGCCTGCACCGACTTCTCCGCAATTAATTCCAAGCGGTATGTCTTGCTCTCCGCCTGAGCTTGGGTGGCAAGCACCCCCAGCACTCCAGCAATCGTCATGTAGCGCATCGAATACCCTCCCGTGCTACTTCTTTACCATCGTAGCGCTACACTGATTTCTCCCAAAGCTGCTTCTCAATAACTGGCTCCATGAGCTTCAACCAATAGTCGTCAATTGGTTTGCATGCCACCAATCCTGCTGCGCAGGACATCACGGCAAGGCATCGAAGCACGGTACCCAAGAATGCCCCTTGTAGGTCCTCGGCGGATCTTATCGTGAAGTCTGATGCCCCGAGAGAGCAACGACGAGAGCAGCATGGCGTCAACCGCAGCGGCCAGGTTGTCGTGATGACCATCGTCGTCACCATGACGGGCATTGCCGCCGCCCGCCTGATCGCGGCATAGATCTTGGATTGCCGAGGCAAGTGACGACGAATCCAAGCAAGTCGGTCCGCGTGGATGGGCGGAAGGAAACAATTAGGACACGTTGCCCGAGCGGCACGACCGTGTCTGTAACCTAGGTTACATAACGCGACTCGCCTGAGGTGCTAGACGTCGAGGGCGAAGCGCCGACAACGACGCTGCTGGATGTGTTCGCCAATGCCAGGGAAGGCTCATGCGATACACAAGGTTATTGGCGACGGCGGCCCTGGCGTTGGCGATGCCGTTCATTCTTGCGCACTGCGCTAGCCTGGTGTCCGAGCGACTGCCGCTGGCCTACGATGCGAAGTCGGTCGGCGGGCCAAACAGCGGCGCTCCGCTGCAACTATACCTCCCACCGGGGGACGGCCCCTTCCCGGCCGTGGTGGTCCTGCATAGTTGCAGTGGCATCACCGACAACACGCGGACATGTGCAACTCGCCTGGTCAGCTGGGCTACGCCGCGGTGATCGTCGACAGTTTCGGGCCACGTAATGTTCGGAGCGTCTGCGAGAGCCCGCGCACGGTTGGCTTCTCTCACGGCGGCTCGACGGCCCATTTTGCCGCGATCGAAGAACGCATTCCTGTCGACCGCGGCGGGCGCCCGTTTCAGGCGGCCGTCGCCTATTACCCTTATTGCGCGGCCGGGACAGTCGTGTCGCCGTTGCCACGGACGCGCTGGTCCTGATTGGCAAGGACTACACCTGGACTCCGGCCAACCGCTGTCTCAAGTCGGTTGCGGCGAGAGCCCACCAAGCCCGTCCGCTCGCCATCAAGGTCTATCCCGGTGCGGTGCACAGCTTCGACCTTGGCAGCTTGCCCACGGTCCACACTTCCGGCCACATGGTTGGCGGCAATCCCGAAGCAGCTGCCAATTCTTTCGCCACGACCAAGGCTTTCCTCGATGCACGGCTCAAGGCGCAATAGCGCGAACGCGCCGGCAGTATCGCGCAGTTGAACGTCGCGGCCCGAGAGACAGCCTGCCCGTTGTGTAACCCGGGTTACAGAGCGCAGCCACCTGCGGTGCTAGCCATCGAAGGCGATGAGCAGGCACGCAGCGATCGGCGACGAACTCTTTGCCGCGGGTCGGCTTGACGAAGCGGTGGCGGCCTATCGACACGCGCTGCGTTTGTCGCCGGGCTTGCCCGCCGCGCGGATGGGGCTCGATGCCATTCTCGAGCGAGCCCGTACGCCGCGGCCGCATGAACACCTTGTGGCTCTGCTGCTCGACGCCTATGCCGACGATGGTGCCAACTGGGACGCAATCGGTTGGGGCGCCGCCAATCAGCTGGTTGTTGGATGGCCGACGGACGCCACTCCAGAAACAATGGCCGGCAATCAACTGCTACTCAATTTTCTGCGCAAGTCGCTCAATCGCGATGCCGTGCTCGAACGCAAGTTGATCGCGCTGCGCGAGGCCACCACCAAGATGCTACTGGAGCCCTCGCCGCCGCAGCGGATCAATGACCTTGCCGCGGCAATCGCCGAACAAGCATGGCTCAACGAGTACATTTGGCCGGACGATCCAACGGTGCCTGACGGGCCGGTCGGGGCGATGTATCGGCCTCAGTCATCGCCGCGTGCTGAAGTCGTCGAGGAGCGACGGCTGGCGGCCGAATTGCCGGAGATCGCGCCGATTACCGACGAAGTGTCGCGGGCAGTTGCCGAGATGTACGAGGCGAACCCCTATCCCCGCTGGACGCATCTTCCGCGCCGCCCCAAAGTCGATGTGCGGGCGGCCCTCATGCGCGACTATCCGCATGCGTGCTCTGTCACCTTCGACCGTCCGCTGGCTGTCCTGATGCCGGGATCTGGCACTGGTCAACATCCATTGTCCGTGGCGTCGTCCTACGACGACGTCGAGGTAATCGCAGTCGACTTGTCACGCGCCAGCCTCGCGTACGCCAAGCGAATGGCGGCACATTACGGCATCGGCAACGTCGCGTTCATGCACGGCGACATCCTCGATCTGCCTAGGCTTGGCCGCACCTTCGACCATGTCGAATGTGTCGGCGTGCTCCATCACACTGGCCGATCCCCAAGCCGGTCTACGGGCAATCTCCTCAGTCATGAGGCCGGGCGCCTTCCTACGCATCGGCTTGTACGGCGAGAGTGCGCGCCGGATCGTGGTGAAAGCGCGTAACGAGATCGCTGCTGCCAAGCTGCCGCCGACGCTCGACGGCCTTCGCGAATTCCGCCGGCGCGTGATGATTGGCGGTTGGCGCCGGCTCGAACCGCTGACGGAATGGGAGGATTTCTGGAGCGCGAGCCTGTTGCGTGATCTTTGCTTCCACGTTCAGGAACACCGCTTCACAATTGCCCGACTGCGCGCGCTCCTGAAGGACAGCAACGTGCGTTTTCTCGGTTTTGAGTTCAACGCGGGCGCAGTGCAACGCGGCGTAGCGGATGCCGGACCGATTGCGCACTACCGCGCACGCTTTTCTGGTGAACGGACCTTGTCCGATCTTGGAAACTGGGAGCAACTCGAGCGCGAGAAGCCGAACCTGTTTCCTGGCTATGCCTTCGTCTGCCAGAAGGACTGAGCGTGCCTATTGCCTTTGAGACGATACCGGCTTTCTCGACGCCGATCCTGCTCGTCGACGTGCCCGATGCTGCGGCGATGAATGCCGAGCTGGCCGACGTACTGCTCGCGCGCGAAAAGGAGCAGTCCAGCAAGTCGCACAGCACGCTCGGCGGCTGGCAATCGACCTGGGACATTGATTCGTGGGCTGGCGCCGGCGCCACCAGGCTCCTGACCATCGGCAGCACCATCGCCAACCGAGCAACCGTCGATCGCGACGGCAAGCCCGTATCGATCGACTGGCGCTGGAATATATGGGCGAACATAAACCGTCGCGGTCACGGCAACGAGCTGCACTCTCACCCCGGCAGCTTTTGGTCAGGGGTCTACTACGTCGACGATGGCGGCGCCTTCGACGATCCGTCGTTGGGTGGCGAACTCGAATTCCTGGACCCGCGCGCGCCGGGAGCCGCGATGTATGCCCCGCACCTCGCCTTTGCGTTACCGGGCGGCTTGTCGGTCGGCACGAAGGAGACCGTGCGACCCAAGGCCGGCAGGCTGGTCATATTCCCTGCCTGGCTGTTGCATCAAGTGCGGCCCTATCGTGGCGGTGCCAGACGCATTTCCATTGCCTTCAATCTCAGCCTGTGAGCGCGACGCGAGCACGAACGGCTGCCCAGCCTGACGCCCGAGTGGGGTCAACGGCAGTGACCGGCAGCCCCGCTGCGTAGCCCAGGTTACACAACCCGATCACTTGAGGTGCTAGGCGCAGAAGGCGAAGCGCGGACAACGACGCGCTGCTGGACGTCCGAGACATGTTCGCCGACGCCAGGGGAGGCCCCACCATAGCTTCGCCGTGGCGCTATGATGATCTAGCCGATTGCGCCCGCCGGCCGACTAACCCGCGACGGCCTGCGTTTTTTCGGTACGCCTTATAGGCAGCAGTCTTCCGAGTTTCGCAGGATTGTCCGCTTGTCCTTCGATAGCGGCCCTTTCGCTCATTCCCGGGAAAGACGTGATGGGCCACTAGCGGACATTGACCGTGGTAGTGAATTGGCCCTTACACGGAGCATCCCAAAGCGAGCTGCGTTCGCAGCCAATACGCTGTGCCAACGCTGAATGGCATCTAGCGGCGTGCCACCTGGCCCTCCCGAAGCTCTCCATCAGCCCAATGCGCCCTCAATTGCAAGAGCCGCAGACCGCCCGCTGTGTAACCCAGGTTACACAAGCTCGGCGCGTCGGGTGCTACCGCTTGTCATTGTCAACCCCTGTACAGGTTTCAAAGGCGATGAACCGCGAGCGATACCGTCCCGATGCGATAGATGGGTCGGTGGTCAGCGGTACGATTTCAGAAGGTGGACGATGGATGGCCCGATACCAAATCGAGCTTTCAAGAACTCGGGAATGCCCGTCTCTTCCCTCGTTCTCTCCGCTGTATTTCACGTTTCCATCATTTTTGCTCTTCTTTGGTCCCCGCCAACGACGAGCACCCCATTGATGCCGGAGGACGCCATCGAACTGACGATTGAACGGCAGACCACATCCTTGGCCGCCATGATTCAATCGGTGGCTATACCGGAACCTCCAGTCGATAGCCCTCCGCTTCAACCGGCTCTACCCGTTCCGCGGCAACCGGTACCCCAAGTGGAACCCGCACAAACTCCAACTTTGGAGAACGCCGTCCCTGAACCGCAGCCTGCGCCGGAACTAACCCTGCGTGACTTTCCGAAGGCGGAATCGGTTGTCCGCAAGATCGAAGAGAAAAAGCTATCCCCCAAGTCTGATCCCAAACCTGACTTGAACAGGGCTTTTGAGCCGCCGCCGGGGGGGATACTACCAAATGCTTCGCCACCAACTCCGCTTCCGAACCGAGCGGATGTCGTCCAACCCAACAAGAAATCGAAGAATTACCTGGAGCGAATGGGCATAAAGCCTTCGCACATCGCTACACTGACTGAGAAATCAGGAGCTACCTGCGTTCAGGACTCTGAACCCTACAAATTGGAGATAACGAACGATAAATTGACGGCGACAAACTCACATGGAGTCATGTTCAGCATCACAGTTCCGGCAAACGGAGAAATCTATCATCGTTACAAGCGTGTTCCGGTGGCTGGGGATAGAAACCCGTTTAGGTTTGTTGAGTATTCAATGATAGGGAATGTAAAAACGGGGAAGCTGGAAATTTGGCTCGGTCACTCTCCGTGCGTCTACAAGGTCAACCTATATTGATGGGCGGCATCCAACTCACCGCGGGACAGAGGGACTCTGGCGAGGGACATACGACTGCAGCCGCAAAGGCGACGATAGTTTCATGCCGTTCACGCTGAAACCTGAAATACTATTGAAGGACAGAACGGGGGCCTGGTACGCGGCGCATCCTTCTTGGACAAGCGATCAGACACTCGGCATCAACGTCTCGATCGACGGAATCAGCGTCCTCGTAACGCGCCGAAGCACTGGTAGCAGCGCAAACGCGAGCAGGGCACCGCTGTCGGGACAACTCGCAGGGAACTCTATTCAAGCGAGCAACAACGTTTGTACTCTGGCGCTGATACGGGCCGCTTCTCGCTAGCACCACAGTCGATGCCGCGCTTTGTGTCCCCGGTCACGCGGCTGGCGAGGGATCATGATGCTCTGGTGCTGCCGAGATCGGACATTGTGGTCTGCTACAAACCGCCTTTGGTGTAACCCGGGTTACACAGCCAGGCTGCCTTAGGTGATATGCCGCACAGGCGATGAACCGCGTCGGCAGCGTCTGTGGCAGCTCCGGGCGCTCCCATTTGAGTTTCGGGTGGTCCGGGATGAGAGAAATCCGACAGGCTGTGCGAGGTTCGACGCGCAGCAGTCTCTAGGTCATACGTTCAGGGCGCCCGGTAACACCGCTTCTGTAACCTCAGCCAATGGCATCACCCGCAATATGACGCAGACATCGCCGGGCGTGTATACGGCGGACCGGTTCACTTGGGGCAGCGTTACGTTCCACATTGTCGTAAACGCGGCGAGTTCACCGAAGTCGCTCACGGTCACCGAGCCGACGGTCGGCTGTCGTTGGAATGCTGTCGCCCCATAGGTCAGGAGCGAGACAGAACCGGATACCGAGATGGCTACCGCCGAGGACGGGCCCGATGTGTTCGACGATGGCCGTTTGCTGAAGCACGGCGGATATCAGCCCGGGCCCGGAACCTGGCACACCGATTTTCTGAATTTTTTCGCAACGAGACACCCTCCGCATCCGATGGCGCCCCGTCGCTCAGCTACCGATCGCGTTTCCCCGACGGTAGTCAGCCGAACGTGCGCCGATAGCTCTTGGTCATCAGCTTATCGAGGCGCGTGCCCGGCTCGAAGTCGGCCATGCCCTCGGGCCGCTCGAGGCCGGGGAGCTGGCGTTCGCATTCCGACGGCGCGCCGATGACCTGCGTCACGGGATAGAGCGCGGACCAAGCCGGGACGCCCGCGTAATCCTCCTCCTCGTCGGCGACGTGCTTGTCGCGGATCTTGCCCGAGGCATGCTCGATCTCCATGCCCATCATGGTCGTCGCCTTGAACTCCTGCTTGTTGGGCTGGCGGATCAAGGTCGAGCGCTCGGGATAGATGCGGTCGATGAAGCGGTCCATCAGGCGGAGCTTCGTCTCCACATCGTCGATGATGTGCGCCGTGCCGAACGCCATCACCGCCCGGTAGTTGACCGAGTGGTGGAAGCCCGACCGCGCCATCACCAGCGCATCGAGATGCGTGACGGTGAGGCAGACCGGAACGCCCTGGCTCTGGGTGCGGATCATCCGGCTGGCCGAGGAGCCGTGCCAGTAGAGATGGTCGCCCTCGCGCCAGAACGAAGTCGGCGTGCAGTAGGGTCGGCCGTCGATCACATAGGCGATGTGGCAGACCAGGGCGGCGTCGAGGATCTCGTAGACCGTCTTGCGGTCGTAGCGGCCGCGTTCGTGCATGCGCTTGACCTTGTTCACCGGCGTGACGCCGAAGGAATCGGCCGTGTTCTCGGCGGCGTTGTTCGCGGTCTGGCCGCGCGCGATGGTCTGGGTGCTCATGACAAAAACTCCGGGGCGATTGCGGACCGGACCATGGTCACATTAAGGTACAGACGAAAGAGCCAGTTTCGATAATCCGGACTGTACCAGTCATGCCCCGTCCCCTGCGCAAGGCGGCCCCGCTCGGCCTCGTCCTCGACGCCGCATCGCCCACGCCGCTCCACCGCCAGATCGGCGAGCAGGTGCGCCGCGCCATCCTCGAACGGCGGCTGGCGCCGGGCCAGCGCCTGCCCTCCTCGCGCCTCATGGCCAGCGAGCTCGACGTCGCGCGCGGCACCGTGCTGCTGGCCATGGACCAGCTGATCGCCGAGGGCTACGTCGCGGCGCAGGCGGCGTCCGGCCTCTCCGTCGCCAACGACCTGCCGGACGACATGCTGACCGCGCCGCGCGGCCAGATCGCCGGCCCGCCGGTCGGCGACGGCGTCGCCACCTCCGCCCTGTCGCGCCGCGCCCGGACGGCGTTGCGCGATGCCATGCCGACCTTTGGCTTCGAGGAGGCGCCGCTTGCCTTTCCAACCGGGCAGCCCGACCGCGAGGCCTTCCCCTTCGCGCTGTGGGCCCGGCTGCTCGAGCGCGAATGGCGGCAGCCTTCCTGGGTGGTCGCAAGCGCGCTGCATCCCTTCGGCCATGCCGGGCTGCGCGCCGCCATCGCCGACTATCTCGGCGCGGCCCGCGGCTTTGCCTGCACGCCCGCCTCGATCGTCGTCACGACGGGCGTACGCCAGAGCCTGTCGCTGCTTGCGTGGCTGGTGCTCGATGCGGACGACGCGGCGTGGATCGAGGAGCCGGGCTTCGTCGGCACGCGCGAGGCGCTGGCGCTCGCCGGCGTGCGCGCGGTGCCGGTCCCCGTCGACGAGCAGGGCTTCGCCGTCGAACGCGCTCTCGGCGCTGAGCCGCAGGCGAAGCTCGCGGTCGTGGCGCCGGCGCACCACTTCCCGCTTGGCACCGTGCTCGGCCTGCAGCGCCGGCTGGAGCTCCTGAGCTGGGCGGAGCGCCACAAGGGCTGGATCGCCGAGGACGACTACGACGGCGAGTACCGCTATGCCGGCCGGCCGCTCGCACCGCTGCGTGCGCTCGATCGCAGCGGCCGCGTGGCGTTTCTCGCCAGCTTCTCCAAGCTGCTCTTCCCGGCGCTGAGGCTGAGCTATGTCGTGCTGCCGGAGGCGCTCGTGGCGGCCGCGGAAAAGCGGATGGCGGAGGCGCCGGCGCGCGCCTCATTGGTCGGCCAGGGCGCGCTGGCCCGCTTTATCGCCGACGGCCATTTCGCGGCTCACCTGCGGCGCACACGTCTCCTCTACGCCACCCGCCAGGAGGCGCTTCTAGCCGGTCTCGAACGCTACCTTGGACGCTGGCTGGAGAGCGCACGCGACCCCGGCGGCATGCACCTGATCGCGCGGCCGGTTGCTGCGATCTCCTCCGCCTTCGATGACCGCGCGGTCACGGCCGCTGCCGCGCAGGCGGGGATCGCGCTATCGCCGCTGTCGGCCTGCTATGCCGGCCGACGCCGCCAGCATGGCCTGATCCTGGGCTATGCCGGCACGCCCGAACAGGCGATCGACCCTGCCTGCACCACCCTCGCGCGCGTGCTGCGCGCTTCCACAGGGCGTTAGTACCTACTTTCGGAGAATGCTGATACGCCCCGACCTCATCCTGAGGAGGCGCGAAGCGCCGTCTCGAAGGATGGGCTACACCGCCTTTGTTGCCATCCTTCGAGACGCCGCGCTACGCGCGGCTCCTCAGGATGAGGTCGTTTGTGAAACAACGTTCTATGAAAGCGAGCACTAGGCCTGTCGCCCGCGAGCGGTGCCTTTTCGTTTTTGCTCGCTCTGCTCGGAGGCGCTGTAGCGTCCTGACGACTGCTCCACCACTCGCTTCATCTGCGGCGACTTGGGAACACCCTGCTTGCGATCCCATCGAGGATCGGCTGCCTTGTCGCTTGGCTTGCGATCGGACCTGCGCGCCATCGTCCTGCACCCTGTTAACCGCGTGTCGAAGGTGAACGACCGCGGAGCCGGGACGTTGCCCGGGCCTTCGACAGGTCAGGCGGTCGATCGGACCAACTTCCCCGGCCTGGCGCCGGTCTCTTCACCCTTCTCGAAGATGGGCACGCCCGAGCATATCGTCATGTCGTAGCCGTCAACATGCTGGACGAGGCGTCGGCCACCGGCCGGCAGGTCGAAGATCATCTGCGGGGCATGCAAGTGCAGCCCGTCGAAGTCGATGACGTTCACATCCGCCTTCAGGCCCGGCTGCAGCCGGCCGCGGTCGCGGAAGCCAAAGAAATCCGCCGTCTCGCTGGTCTGCCGCTTCACCACGAACTCCAGGGGCAGGCGCGGCCCGCGCGTGCGGTCACGGACCCAGTGGCACAGCATGGTGGTGTTGAGCGAGGCGTCGCAGATCACGCCGCAATGCGCGCCGCCATCGGACAGGCCGAGGAGAGTGTGCGGGTCCTCGATCAGCTCGCGCACCACCTCGAGGTCGCCATGCACGTAGTTGGTGACGGGGAAATAGATCATCCGCCCACCGTCGCCGCCCACCAGATAGTCGTAGCAGAACTCCTGCGGGCTCACGCCGGCACGCTGCGCCATGGCGGCGATGCTGCTCTCCGGCGGCGGCTCATAGTCGGGCGGATCACCCAGCAGGTACATGCGATCCCAGCGCGTCGCGATCTGGCGCGACAGCGGCGGCAACACGTCGAGCAGCCGCGGCGAGGCTTCCTGCGCCAGGATTGTCCGGCGCATCTCGGGATCGCGCAGTCTCGCCAGCATCTTGGCCGGCGGCAGCTTGGCTGCCTCGGCAAAGGCCTCGCGCAGCGCAAAGGGATTGAGCGAGGTGCCCAGCCCCAAGGTCAGTCCCACCGGGCGGCCCGCGACCTGGGCGGAGAGCGGCAGGTTGTCGGCACGGGCGGCGCGGACGCCGTCCATCAGGCGACGCCAACGCTGCGGATCGTAGCTGCGGTCGGTCAGCAGGAACCAGACGGGCCGGCCGCTGTCCTTCGCCACCTGGCGCATCCACCGGAATTCGGCGGCCTCGTCCTCGAAGTCGGAGAGCATGCCGAACGCGCCGCGGCCGGCGCGACCCATCGCCTTGCCGATGGCCAAAAGCTCCTCATGCTCGGCGTAGCGGCCGGGGACGAGGTCGCCGGCCAGCGTCTTGTGCTGGTCCGTGCGGCTGGTGGTGAAGCCGATGGCGCCAGCCTTCAGAGCCTCTTCCGTCAGCCGGGCCATGGCTTCGATGTCCTCGGCCGTCGCATGCTCGCGGGCGATGGCGCGCTCGCCCATGACATAGACCCGCAGGGGGTGGTGGGCGATCTGCGCTGCAACGTCGATGGTGCGCGGCAGCCGCGCGAGGGCATCGAGGTAATCGGGGAAGCTCTCCCAGTCCCATTTGAGGCCTTCGGACAGCGTGATGCCGGGAATGTCCTCCACGCCCTCCATCAGATCGATCAGCGCTTTGTGGTGCCGTTGGCGGACGGGGGCGAAGCCCACGCCGCAATTGCCGAACGCGATGGTCGTGGCGCCATGCCAGGAGGACGGCGCCAGGACGGGGTCCCAGGTCGCCTGACCGTCATAGTGTGTGTGCACATCGACCCAGCCCGGTGTGACGATCCGCCCTTCGGCCTTCACCTCGCGCCGGCCGGGACCGGCCTTGCCGCCGACCTGGACGATGCGGTCACCGTCGATGGCGACGTCGCCCTGCGACGCCGGCGCGCCCGTGCCGTCAACGATACTGCCGCCCCGGATGACGATGTCGTGCATTGTCCGTCCCGCTTGCCTGGAAGATGCGATGGCAAGCTTTCCACACATCGATGGGCGCCGAAAGCCGCAAGTACGGGCGTTTCGAGAGGAGAAAGGTTGCCTGCTCGAGGCGCCTTGCTCATAGATTGCGCTCATGGTCCGTTCGCAAGCCCCACTGCCTGAGGGCATCACGCGCAGCATCGCCCATGGCCGCTTCGCCGAAGCGGCTGACGCCTTGCGCACCCTGGTACAGCGGGAACCTTCAGTGGCCGTTCTCGTGGCCCTGGCGGACATGACCTTCCAACTGGGAGAGCTCACCGAGGCAAAGGAGAATGCGCTCAAGGCCGTCGAGGCCGATCCTCGGGAACATTCCGCACGCGTCCTGCTGGCCCGCGTGCGGACAGCGTTGGATGAACGCGATGCGGCTCTGGCAGATTTTCGCGCCGCCCTCGAGCTTGCCCGCCCAGCGATGGCGCCCGCCGGCGGCGGGCCGATCGCTCTTCCCGCGCACCAGGCGCTGCACAACCTCGAGCAGCTCATCTATCTGGAACAGGTCGGCAATCTTGCGCCTGGCACGCTGCTGCCGGTGCCCGCCGGCGTGAGAGAGGTGGCGCAGCGCAAGCTCGACCAGATGCTCGATGGCGCGGGCGAGATTCCCGCGATTCCCATGGGCGGCCAATACGGTCAGATGCTGGCCAATCCACCGTTTGTGATCCACGACGAAGCACCGCCTGCCGTCTGCCTCAGCCGGCGCGATGACTGGAGCGATGTCGTTCAGGCCTTTACAGGCGAGGGCAAAGGGATCGCCTATGTCGACCATCTGCTGACGCCGGAAGCGCTCGCGCAGTTGCAGCGCTTCTGCCTGCGATCGACGATCTGGCGCCGCTCGTATCCGACGGGCTATCTCGGGGCAAATCCCGAATCCGGCTTCTTCAGCGCACTGCTGCTGCAGATCGCAACGGAGCTGCGGCAAGCCCTACCCGAGCTGCTGGGCGAACATCACCTGAATTACTGGTGGTCGTTCGTCTGCCAGCATCAGCGGCCAGGCATCGACATCCATGCCGACCAGTCGGACATCAGCCTCAATTTCTGGATCACGCCGGACCAGGCCAACCTGCAGCCCGGCGGCGGCGGGCTCGACGTGTGGGATGTCGCCGCTCCTGCCGACTGGACCTTCGACGATTACAATCGCGGCGAAAAGGACATTCGCGCCTATCTCCGGCAGCAGGGCGCGCAACAGACCTCGATCGCCTACGCCGAGAACAGGGGATTGGTGTTCAGAGGCTCGATCTTCCACCAGACGGCGCCGCTGCGCTTCGCCGAGGGCTTCGAGAATCGCCGGCGCAACGTGACCATGCTGTTCCGACGCACGCGCAGCTAGTACCGACTATCGCTGAAGGGTGAGCCACAACTGTCACCCCGAGCGCAGCGAGGGGCCTTTAAAGCCACAGGAAAGGTCCCTCGCTGCGCTCGGGATGACACCGAGGCCGATATCAGGCAGTTGTGATCCCGGTACTAGGCGGCGCCACCTGCCCGTATCCATGTGTTGCGGATAACGCCCCAGGGAGTCGCCGCCTCGAGAATGAGGCGGCCGCCTTCCAGGCGAAAAGTCCGCACCTGAGCCTTGTTCTCGAGATTCGGGAACCAGGCGCCCTCGATGAAATGCGTCACCGTGCCGGCGGCCGCATCGACCGTGTAACTCCCGAAGTAGCCGAAGTACTGCTGAAAGGCCTCGGCGGCGACGTCGGCCGGCGCGCCGCGATAGTCATCCGAGGCGAAGGGTACACGATCGGCGCGAACCAGTTGTGCGGACATGCGTCCGTCGGCGGTATAGACCACCTGTCCCCGGGCGCCCTCGCCAAGCGGCAAGCGCTTGGACCCGTCCTGCATGATTTCCGCGCACTCGAGGAGAGACCAGGCATCCACGAGCGACCGGCCAACGGCACCCGCTTCTTCGCTCGCACGAGGCATCGATTTGCTCCTTCGACGGTCTCGGCTGTGCGTAGGACAGGCGAAGGACAGCGTGCAATTACGCGCCAGATAATGGCCCCTCGAGGGTCGTCGCCCGCCAGGGCTGGCTTCGCCTGACCCTCGCCTCGAACGCATCGATCCTGTGCGCCTTGGCGACCGTCGCGCCGATCTCGTCGAGCCCCTCGAGCAGCCGGCTGCGGCGTGAGGGCTCGACCTCGAAGGCGATGCGCTCGCCGTCGGGTCGCGTCAGCGCCTGCGCCTCGAGGTCGATCGTGAGCGTCGCATTGGCGCCGCGTTCGGCATCGTCGATCAGTTCTACGCAGACCGCCTTGGGCAGCACCAGCGGCAGGATGCCGTTCTTGAAGCAGTTGTTGAAGAAGATGTCGGCGAAGGACGGCGCGATCACGCAACGGATGCCGAAATCGCGCAGCGCCCACGGTGCGTGCTCGCGGCTCGAGCCACAGCCGAAGTTCTCGAAGGCGACCAGGATCTCTGCCTGCCGCCACGCCGGCCGATTGAGCACGAAGTCGGGCCGCTCGCTGCCGTCCGCATTGAAGCGCATCTCGGCGAACAGGTGCTTGCCGAGCCCGCTACGCTCCGTGACCTTCAGGTAGTTCTTGGGAATGACCATGTCGGTGTCGACATTGACCATCGGCAGCGGTGCTGCGACGCCGGTCAGGCGCGTGAACTTTTCCATGGTGTTGCCCCCTATCTCATCAGCTCGCGCACGTCGGCCAGACGGCCGGTGACGGCGGCGGCCGCGGCCATTGCCGGACTCATCAGGTGCGTCCGCCCGCCATAGCCCTGCCGTCCCTCGAAGTTGCGGTTCGAGGTCGAGGCGCAGCGTTCACCCGGCTTGAGACGATCGTCGTTCATGGCCAGGCACATCGAGCACCCCGCCTCGCGCCATTCGAAGCCGGCGTCGCGGAAGATGCGGTCGAGTCCCTCCTGCTCGGCCTGGCGCTTGATCAGTCCGGAGCCCGGAACGATCAGCGCCTCGACATGGTCGGCTTTGCGGCGGCCGCGCACGATGGCAGCGGCGGCACGCAGGTCCTCGATGCGGCTGTTGGTGCACGAGCCGATGAAGGCCTTGTCGATGCGAATGTCGGTCGTCTTCATGCCGGGCGCGAGGCCCATGTAGGCGAGGCTGCGTTCCATGGCGGCCCGTCGACTGTCGTCGGCCTCGTCCGCCGGATCGGGCACCGAGCCGCCGATGGCGACGACATCCTGCGGACTGGTGCCCCAGGTGACCTGCGGCGCAATGCCGGCTGCGTCCAGCGCCACCTCGCAGTCGTAAGCGGCACCCGGGTCCGATGGCAGCGTCCGCCAGCCGGCGACGGCCTGTTCCCAGGCGTCGGACGGCGGCGCCTGCGGCCGGCCCCTGAGATAGTCGAAGGTCACGTCGTCCGGCGCGATCAGCCCGGCGCGCGCGCCCGCCTCGATCGACATGTTCGACACCGTCATGCGGCCTTCCATGGTGAGGCCGCGGATGGCCGAACCGGCATACTCGATGACATGGCCGGTGCCGCCCGCCGTGCCGATGGTGCCGATCAGCGCCAGGATCAGGTCCTTGGCCCCCACGCCGAACGAGAGGGCGCCATCGACGGTGACGCGCATGTTGCGGGAGCGCCGCGCGATCAGGGTCTGCGTGGCCAGCACGTGCTCGACTTCCGAGGTGCCGATGCCGAAAGCCAGCGCGCCAAAGGCGCCGTGCGTCGCGGTGTGGCTGTCGCCGCACACCACCGTCATGCCGGGCTGGGTATATCCCTGCTCCGGGCCGATGACGTGCACGATGCCCTGGCGGACATCGGTCATGGAGAAGTACGGGACGCCGAACTCGCGCACGTTGCGCTCCAGCGTCTCGACCTGATGGCGCGACAGCGGATCGGCGATTCCGGCGCTGCGATCCGTCGTCGGCACGTTGTGGTCGGCGACGGCGATGGTGGCGAGCGGCCGGCGCACCTTGCGGCCCGCGGCGCGCAGCCCGTCGAAGGCCTGCGGGCTCGTCACCTCGAGGACGAGATGGCAGTCGATGTAGAGCAGCACCGTGCCGTCCTCCTGCTCCTCGACGACGTGGCTGTCCCAGATCTTGTCGTACAGCGTGCGCGGCCCGCTCATGGCTTTCCCTCCGACTTGGGTAGCAGGGGGCGAGACGTAGCCGGAACGTTAGACTGGTAACAGGAGGGTATTTATCCTGGTATAAATACTGCCATGGCCGTCCTGCCCCCGAAGAAGCGGCGCGAACTGGGCGATTTCCTGCGCGCCCATCGCGCCCGCCTGTCGCCGGCAAGCCTCGGCCTGCCCGCCTTTGGCCGCCGCCGCACGCCGGGCCTCAGGCGCGAGGAGGTGGCGCAGGCCTGCGGCATGAGCCCGACCTGGTACACGTGGCTGGAGCAGGGCCGCGACATCGCCGCCTCCTCGCCCGCGCTGTCGGCGCTGGCGCGCGCCCTGCAGCTCACGCCGGCCGAGCGCGCCTATCTCTTCGAGCTTGCCGACCGGCGTGATCCCAATCTGTCGGGCCGAGCCGGCGAAGAGGGCATGGACGTGCCGCCGGCGCTCGCGCGCGCCATCGCGGCGATCGACGGGCCGGCCTATCTGCTCGACTCGTTGTGGAACGCGCGGGCCTGGAACCGGCCGGCGGCAGGCCTGTTCGTCGGTTGGCTCGACGGCGCCAGCGATCGCAACCTGCTGCGCTACGTCTTCCTCAGCCCGGTTGCGCGCAAGATCATCCCCGACTGGCAGGCGCGGGCCCGCCGCGTGCTGGCCGAGTTCCGAGCCGATTCCAGTCGCCATCTCGAGGACGCCGAGCTGCAGGCGCTGGTCGAGGATCTGCGCGCCAGAAGCGCGCTCTTCGCCCAGTGCTGGACCGAGCATGCCGTGGTCGACCGCACCGGCGGCGAACGCACCTTCGACCATCCGCGCGAGGGCCGCCTCAGCTACCAGCAGATCGCCTTTGCGCTGGCCAACCGGCCCGACTTCAAGCTGGTGATGCTGGTGCCGGAAGCACCGTCCAAGCGTCAGACGAAGCGCCGGGGCTCATAAGCGGCTATCATCTCAAAGAGTGATGCGTCGCTTTGGCGTCGCTCTGGAGGATGCATGGCGCTACTCATCGTCAATCTGGACAAGGCCATCGGCAACGCCCAGGCATGGCATGACACATTCAGGGAGCAGATTCCCGATCTGCCAATTCGCATCTGGCCCGATGTCGGCGAGGTGAAGGACATCAAGTACCTCGCGTTCATGCATCCGGATTTCGACCAGCTTCCTGCCTTTCCCAACCTCCGGGCCATGTTCAGCCGTTCGGCCGGGGTGGAAAGCTTCGTCGATCATCCGAAACGGCCGAAGGTCCCGCTCGGCAAGGTGGAACCACCGGGCGGCGATCCGATGATGACGGAATACGTCGTCATGCACGTCTTGCGCTTCCATCGCGATATGCCGGCCTACCAGGCGGCCCAGGCGAATTGGGAGTGGCGCCGGGCACCGATCATCCGGCCCGAGCAAAGGCGCGTTGGTTTTCTGGGCTTCGGAATGATGGCCAAGGCGCCAGCGCTGGTCTTGCAGTCGCTGGGCTTCAAGGTCTCCGCGTGGGTCCGCTCACCGCGGCAGGCCGCAGAGGTCCCGCTCTTCCACGGCCGCGATCAGCTTGCGCCGTTCCTCGGTCAGACCGATATCGCCGTCTGCCTGTTGCCGTTGACGGCGGACACCGAGGGCATCTTCTGCGCCGCCACGTTTGCCATGATGCCGAAAGGCGCGATGCTGGTGAATGTCGGGCGCGGCAAGCATGTGGTGGACAAGGATCTGATCGCCGCGCTCGATTCGGGACAGTTGTCATACGCCGCTCTGGACGCACTTTGGCCAGAGCCGCTGCCGCCAGAAAGCCCGCTTTGGCTGCATCCCAAGGTTACGGTAATGCCGCACGTGGCCCGGCGGCCCACCGTGGCCCAGCTGGTAACCGAGGTCGCGGCGAACATCCGTAGCCTCGAGGCCGGGGGACAGCTCCTGCAAGAAATCGACGTCACGCGGGGCTACTGATCGGCGCTCAGAGCTTGGCGACGACGTAACGCTGCATCGTCGGACATGAGGGAGGTCGCCCGTGTCGTCCGCCTCACACAGCGTTCTCCCGAGCGGCGGCGGAAACGACTCCCATTTGCTTCTAGGCAGCCGGGCGATATCGGTGCCCGCCGCGCAAGTGATGCGACACGGTTGACGCGGCCGCCGCTTTGCGAGGACGTTGAGTAGTCCGTCGAAGATGGGCGATAAGGGGGAGCCCTTCGGTCGTCATCCACGGGACAGATCTCGATGCAATTCCATCTGAACGGGTTCGAGCCGGGCGATCCGGAAATCGCCGACGCCGCGGAGCGCGTTCGCCCCTCCGGCGCGCCTGGCCCGGTCCCGGCGGAGGTCGACGTCCTGATCGTCGGTTGCGGCCCGGCAGGCCTCAATCTCGCTGCCCAGCTTTCGGCATTCCCCGACATCAAGACCTGCATCGTCGAGCAGAAGCAGGGCCGGCTGCTGTTGGGGCAGGCCGACGGCATCGCCTGCCGCACAATGGAGATGTTCCACGCCCATGGCTTCAGCGAGCGCGTGCTGAAGGAGGCCTGCTGGATCAACGAGACGACCTTCTGGAAGCCGGATCCGGCGAAGCCCGAGACCATCGTTCGCAGCGGCAGGGTCCAGGATGTCGAGGACGGGCTGTCGGAATTTCCGCATGTCGTCCTGAATCAGGCGCGCGTGCACGATTTCTTTCTCGACGTCATGCGGCGGTCGCCGGCCAGGCTCGAGCCCCACTATGCGCGGCGCTTGCTCGACGTTCGCATCGAACCTGGAGCGCGCTTCGAGGACCACGCGGTGACCGCGACCCTCGAGCGGCTCGAACCGTCGCACGAGACGCAGGTCGAGGCGATCAAGACCCGCTACCTGGTCGGCTGCGACGGGGCGCACAGCACCGTGCGCAAGGCGATCGGCCGCGAGCTTCGCGGCGATTCGGCCAACCACGCCTGGGGCGTCATGGATGTGCTGGCCATCACCGATTTTCCCGATATTCGGTTCAAGTCACTGATCCAGTCCGCGTCCGATGGCAGCGTCCTCATCATCCCGCGGGAGGGCGGCTATCTGGTCCGGCTCTATGTCGAGCTCACCGCGCTGGAGGCCGGCGAGCGGGTGGCAAGCCGCAAGATCACGGCGGACGATCTGATCGCCAAGGCGCGCCGCATCCTCAGCCCCTATACGCTGGAGGTGAAGGAGATCCCCTGGTGGTCGGTCTACGACATCGGGCAGCGGCTCACCGACAAGTTCGACGACGTGCCGGAAGCGGAGGCCGAGACCCGGCTGCCACGCGTCTTCATCGCGGGCGACGCCTGTCACACACACAGCCCGAAAGCGGGCCAGGGCATGAATGTCTCCATGCAGGATGCCTTCAATCTCGGCTGGAAGCTTGCCGCCGTGCTGCGGAAGCGCTGCGCGCCGCACCTCCTGCACAGCTATTCGGCCGAACGCCACGCCATCGCCAAGGAGCTGATCGACTTCGATCGCGAATGGGCCGCGATCCTGGCGTCGGCAAATCGCCGGGGCGATGGCGCAGACCCGGCCGAGACCCAGGACTATTTCGTCAAGCACGCGCACTACACCGCGGGTACGGCGACGCATTACGGCCCGTCGATCCTGACGGCCGGACCGAGCCATCAGCATCTCGCGCAGGGATTCGTGATCGGCAAGCGCTTTCCGTCGGCGCCGGTGATCCGCCTCGGGGACGCAAAGCCCGTTCACCTCGGTCATGTCGTGAAGGCGGATGGCCTCTTTCGGATCTTCGCCTTTGCCGGCGCCGAGGATCCCGCGGCGCCCGAATCCGCGATCCGCGCCTTGTGCAGCTTTCTTGCCGAGGCGCGCGACTCTCCGGTCAGGAAGTACACGCCACGGGACGCGGACATCGATTCGGTGATCGACGTCCGCGCGGTGTTCCAGCAAGGCCATCGCGAGCTGGCTATCGAAGCCATGCCGCCCTTTCTTCTCCCGCGCAAAGGCCGTTACGGCCTGCGCGACTATGAAAAGATGTTCTGTCCGGATCTCAAGGGCGGTCAGGATATTTTCACGCTGCGCAGCATCGAGCGGACAACAGGATGCCTGGTCATCGTACGGCCTGATCAATATGTCGCGCAGGTGCTGCCGCTCGATGGCCACAAGCAGCTCGCAGCGTTCTTTGACCGTTTCATGGTGCCGGCCTGAAGGGCACGCTTTGCCAGATCGCGCTCAAGCTCCTCGCTTCTCTCCCTGCAAGGCGGCCGACCAGGACAACAAGCGCTAGCAACAAAAAAGCCGTCCCCTTGCGGGGATGGCTTTTTGATCTGGTTGCGGGGGGTCAATAGCTACGGCATCACGAACTTGACGCTGCTCAATCCTTACCTCCGGGCGTTTCATCGGAGTGCGCGAAGGTCCCCCCTAGTGCCAGCGGTGCTGCAATTCGTGCTGAGTCTGCCAAAGCCTCCACCCGCGTGGGGAATGTCTTTGTTGAACGTGCTATTTCAATCGCGTCCTGCTGGCGGATGATTTGCCAGCCGAACGGCGCAGTCGATGGACCCCGCCGCGTAATGCGCAAAACGTATTGGACTGGGCGGCTCATCTTTGAACGAGACACTGAAGTTGAACAGTCTGCTTTGTGCACTTTAAGTACGTCCCCAAACAAGGGTAAGGGGCTGGCCCGGCACCTTCAAGGCTCAATGCGTTGCACATTGACATATATCCCCCGGAACCCGGCCCGGACATCTTCGTTGCACGCAATCCCCTGCTGGCCCTGAATTGATGCACTGCGAGAGATCCGCGCTTGCCGATATTCGTCCCAGGCCGCCGGGCTAGTTTCCAATCGCTCATCCAACGTCGTTAGCGATGAGCCTTGCGATCGGCGATTCCGACCGCCTTTTCAGGCGGTACGGGGCTGCCATTGGAGAGCGCCTCTATCGGATTGGGGCCAGATCACGCGGCCGCCGGGGTCCATCGTGACAAGGTGGACGCCTTGTCCGCCTTCAGCACCGGATAGGGAGGACAACGCTCGCCGTACAGATCTATCGGGATCTGGGCGGCGATCGAAACAGAGGGCTCGCCTCGGGCGCGAAACTGCCGTCAGTCGCGAACCCGCGGCCCAGCTCGGCGTTCCCCGGCGGCGCCTGCGCCCGGCATGCGAACGTCTGATCAACAACCAGTTCGTGATCGGCATAGATGCGGTAGGCACTCACGTTATGGCCCACCGTGCACGATCTCAGGCGATAGTTTGCCCAGATCTGTTCTCCAGCCTGCATGAGATTCTGCAGGAGCATCGAGATCTGGCGCAGCGACTACGATACGCCATCACCACGCGAGCCTCCTTGATTTCACGCCAGTTAGCAGTCCGCTCCGACAACAGACGATTTGCTTGGACGAGCCTAGCCTTGGAGAAATGCGCATCCAGATATCCATGGTGGCGCCCGCAACGCCTTGATGTTCGGATTGATGCCACAGCTATATCATTTTCTAACACTTCTCATGGCGGACGGTGATTGGTAGGGCTGGATCAGTGACGCGGGAGATGAGTGCCCCGATGTCGCAACATCGAGGGCGAACTATCATGACGCAACGGCTCAAGGCGGCAACGCTCACGCCATCGCGACAGTAGAGGCGGCCACGCAAAGTCCCGCCATCGATGGGCGGCGGCCAGCGCGGCTTGGCCGAACCATTCAGGGGTTTACATCTACATGGCAACTCTCAATGTTGGGGCCGGGCAGGCCTATGCGACGCTTTCCGCTGCGGTCGCGGCCTCGCGTGACGGCGATGTCATCGCCGTGCAGGCCGGCACCTATGTGAACAACTTCGCGACGATCTCAACAGATATCACCATCGTCGGTGTCGGCGGCATGGCGAATTTCGTCGCCACGGTGGCGCCGCCCAACGGCAAGGGCATCCTCGTCACACAGAGCAACGTGACAATCCAGAACCTCAGTTTCTCCGGCGTCGCCGTGGCCGACGGGAACGGCGCGGGCATCCGCTATGAAGGCGGCAACCTGGTCGTCATCGACAGCTCTTTCCACGACAACCAGATGGAACTCCTGGCAAACGCCGTTCCCAACGGCACGATCCGCATCGTCGGTTCGGAATTCGGCGCCACTCGCGACAGCGATTCCCTCAACCACAACCTCTATGTCGGCAACATCGGCTCGCTGATCGTCGACGACAGCTACTTCCACGATGCCAATGACGGCCACCAAATCAAAAGCCGCGCGCAATCCACCACCATCACCAATTCGCGCATCTATGACGGCACCGGCGCGGGCAGCTACACCATCGACCTGCCCAATGGCGGCGTCGGCGTCATCCGTAACAACGTAATCGAACAGGGGCCGAACTCCGATAACCCCTTCATCATCGCCTACGGCGAAGAAGGCGGTGTCTATGCCGGCTCCAGCCTGCTCATCCAGGGCAATGTCGTTGTCAACGACTTGTCCGGCAATGACGCACGCTGCTGTACAACGCGGCGACAATCAACGGCATCGTGAGCGGCAACTCGATTTGGGGCCTCACCGCGGGACAGATGGTGGTGGGTAGCGCCACGGTGTCCGGCACCACCTTTCTCTCCGCGCGTCCCACGCTCGACACCAGCTCAACGGGGCTTCGGGCCGACCTCGTGGTGAGCGGCATCGCTTTGGGGAATGCCTCCGTGGTGCAGGGCCAGAACCTCGGCTTCGCTTATTCGATCGTGAATGACGGCGAGGCTCAATCCAACGTGGGCTACGGCGGCTTCTACATCGATGGCACCGATCAGGCGCACTTCCGGGGCTTCAACCTCACCGACCCGTTGGGCACGGGAGCCTCTCGCATGCTGTTCAACGGTTTCAATACGGGCAATCTCAGCGTCGGCCAGCACACGCTGTGGGTCGGGGCCGACAATTTCGGCCAGACGAGCGAGAGCGACGAGACCAACAACTGGCGGTCGATCACCTTCACGGTGACGGCGCCGCCGCAGGCCGACCTCGAAGTGAGCAGCCTCGGTCTGGGCGCTGCCTCCGTGGCTCAGGGTCAGAACCTCGGCTTCGTTTATACCGTCGTAAATGACGGCGCGGCGCAGTCCAACCTGGGCTACGCGAGCTTTTACATCGATGGCATGAGTGAAGCGTACTTCCGGGGCTACAACCTCACCGATCCGTTGGGCGTGGGAGCCACTCGCACGCTGTTCAACGGCTTCAACACCAGCGATCTCAGCGTCGGCCAGCACACGCTGTGGGTCGGGGCCGACAATTTCGGCCAGACGAGCGAGAGCAACGAGACCAACAACTGGCGGTCGATCACCTTCACGGTGACGGCGCCGCCGCAGGCCGACCTCGAAGTGAGCAGCCTCGGCCTGGGCGCTGCCTCCGTGGTGCAGGGCCAGAATCTCGGCTTCGTCTATACCATCGTGAATGACGGCGCGGCGCAGTCCAACCTGGGCTACGGCGGCTTCTACATCGATGGCACGGATGAGGCGCACTTCCGGGGCTACAACCTCACCGATCCGCTGGGCGTGGGAGCCTCTCGCACGCTGTTCAATGGCTTCAACACGAGCACTCTCAGCGTCGGCCAGCACACGCTGTGGGTCGGGGCCGACAATTTCGGCCAGACGAGCGAGAGCAACGAGACCAACAACTGGCGGTCGATCACCTTCACGGTGACGGCGCCGCCGCAGGCGGACCTCGTGGTGAGCAGCCTCGGTCTGGGCGCGGCCTCCGTGGCGCAGGGCCAGAACCTCGGCTTCGTCTATACCGTCGTGAACAACGGCCCGGGGCAGTCCAACGTGGGCTACGGCGGCTTCTACATCGATACCCTGGATGCGGCGCACTTCCAGGGCTTCAACCTCACCGACCCGTTGGGTTGGGGGGCGTCACGCACACTGTTCAACGGCTTCAACACAAGCAATCTCAGCGTCGGCCAGCACACGCTGTGGGTCGGGGCCGACAATTTCGGCCAAACGAGCGAGAGCAACGAGACCAACAACTGGCGGTCGATCACCTTCACGGTGACGGCGCCGCAGGCGAACGGTTCGTCGCTCATCAGCTCGGACGCTTCCATGTCCACGGCCTCGGTCCAGAATATGAGCATGGTTGAGGTCCACGGAGCCGGCACCCCACCGCCGGTGGACACATCAGCTGCTGCGAACAATCACGCCACTATAGCCGATGGAATGGCGGACGTGGCGTTGTCGCCGCTTCACGAGTGGATGACCATCCTCTGAAAATCGAAGCTCATCTGCTGGCTGCTGGCCGGGAAGCAATCCAGAGCGTCGCTCATGGCCTGGGCCTCCTGCAGGCTCTTGAACGGAGACGGAGCCTCGTCGCGCATGTGGATGACGCGACAAGGAGGCGAAGCCTGCTGCGACGGAGGGCGCTCCTGGCCGGCGGGAACGCAGCTCCCCGGTACAACTTTATAGCGCGGGCGCTGATTCCCTTGCGTAGCGTACGCTCCACTCCCTATCCGAGCTTCTTCAGCGTTAGGCTGCCCGCGCGAAGCCGACCCCACGCTCCTCCAGTTTGTCGCGAATGATGTCGATTGGCTGGCGCCGATCGATCACGAGTGATGCCACGCTACGCATGCGCGACCGAAGCTGGCTGCGGCCACCGGTGAAGCGCAAAAGCGGTGCACAGCGCTCGGTCGCCGCGCTGTACAGCAATTCGCAGAATGCATTCTGCACATCCAGGATGTCGTGGCCATCGAGCTCGATATTGAAAAAGTCGAGCCCATCCCGACCGTCCGCCGCCTCGAAGATGATGCTGGTGCCGTTAACCAGGTCGCCAACTGGCATCAGGAAACCATCAACGTAGACGGAATGCAAAGCCGTGAGGCAAAGATCTGCCGCCGGCGAATTCTCGCCCAGAGCACCGCGCCGTACGAGAACCGGCAAATTCAACTCGTCAACCCATCTGCCCGACGCGCTGTTCAAGGTGTGACTGACCACTGCCTTGATCGGCGCGAAGCCCGCAAAACGCACCGCAACCTCGTCGCCCGCAGCCAAGGTTTCGATCGGCCGGTAGCCGTCGCGCGTCCGGACTAGCGTGCCCCGCGCAAAACAATTGCCACCACTATTGCCGTTATTCCCGTTGTTGCCGTTACCGTTGCTGTTTCCGCCGTTTCCGTTGGTGCCGCCGTTCCCATTGCCGTTGCCGTTGCCGCCTGGGGCTGCTGATGCCAGCTTGTCCAGAGCGCCGGTCGCCACGACCGCACCCAAGACCAAACCAGCAGCCTTCAGCGTATTGCGCCGCGCACGATCGATCTTCTGAATTCCGGTCAACCCGCCCTCCATGTGACGACATCCTGTGACGTTACGAAGTGTAGAGCGCTATATTGCCCTCAAGCCAGAGGCCGAAGGCGCAAGCGTGCGACGGCATTGGAGCTACCCCAAAGGAGTTAGCGATATCACCGGACCGCGATAGGGAACCGACCCATAGAATTGCGGAACCCGCATCCGCCGGCCCGGAGCGACCTCGTCTGCCGGCTTTCGCCATGGGGCTGGCGGTGCTCTCGCTGCTCGGCATCCTCGCCTGGCTGCCGCGCCTGCCGCCTCCGAAAGGATGATCTGGCCTCGAGCCTTGACGTATGGAGTACTCACTGTAGCTCTCTGCTGGCAAGGTCGTTGTGAGCTATTGATAGTGAAAGAGGGAGCGAACTTGCGCGGCGTCGATCATTCCAGGTGTATCCCAGTAAGCCGCCAGTCGGGCGCGGCGGTTATTACATGTCCTTGTTTGCCAACGTCACCGCAGGCGGGGGCAACGGCAGGCCCGGACCGATGGTATTAGGCCGAGACGCGGCCGCGAGAGGGATGTCATGAGCGGAGTTGTCCTGGTCACCGGCGGCGCCGGGTATATCGGCAGCCACGTCAGCAAGGCGCTTGCGGAATCGGGGTTCACGCCAGTCTGTTACGATACCCTCGAGAAAGGTCACCCGTGGGCGGTTCGGTGGGGCCCGCTCGAACGTGGAGATATTGGTGATGCCGCCCGGCTAGAGGAAGTCTTCGCCCGACACAAGCCGCGGGCGATCGTGCATATGGCGGGCTACATCGAAGTCGGCGAATCAGTGCGCCAGCCCGAACGCTACCTGCATAACAACGCCACAAAAAGCGAAGTCCTCGTCGCAGCTGCTGTGCGCCACGGCGTCGACGCCTTTGTCTTCTCCAGCACCTGTGCGGTCTACGGTATGCCGCAGACCGAGAAACTGGACGAAACGCACCGCACCGCACCGCTCAGTCCCTACGCTGATTCAAAGGCCCGCGTCGAAGCCACGCTCACCCGCGCCGCCTCCGCAGGCTTGCGTTCGGCATCGCTGCGATATTTTAATGCCGCCGGCGCCGACATCGGCGGCGAGATCGGCGAAGCGCACGAGCCGGAGACGCATCTGCTGCCCCTGGCCGTCGATGCGACGCTGGGGCTCGGTCCTTCGCTTACATTGCTAGGCGACGACTATCCGACGCCTGATGGCTCCTGCGTCCGCGATTTCATCCATGTCAGCGATCTGGCCGATGCGCATCTCCGTGCGTTGCACTGGCTGCAGCGTGCACCGGCCACCGGTCTGCACGAGCAATTCAACGTCGGAAGCGGCTCCGGCCATAGCGTTCGGCAAGTCATGACCGAGACGGCACGCATAGCCGGCCTCCCGGTGCCGCATACTGTGGGGCCCCGCCGGCCTGGCGACTCGCCCCGCCTGGTCGGCAACATCGAAAAGTCGCACCGCGAGCTCGGCTGGCTTCCCAAGCGTGACCTCGACATCCAGATCGAGGATACGTTGCGTTGGCGGCGCAAAATGCCGCGTTGAGGCGGCTGCCCTGTCCACTCTCGGCAACAGGGTCGCTAACCGAGCCTGCCATGGACCGAACGTGGAGATTGTCACGGGAGGTTTCGGCACAAGCTCGGGCTGCTCCCAAGCAACTTTCGGACGTTGACGGCCTCATTCGCCGCACCCTCAGCGGAAAGCGCTCCCGATATTGGGAGCCTGGATTCATCGCCGTGATCGTACGCGTAGTTTGCAGCGTCGAAACGTCAGGCGTAACCACATCGGCCTGGAGAGCGAAGAACTATGCCATCCAACCGCGACAGTAACGTCACTCATTCCGGGGGCATTCTCTTCTTAATGCTGTCTTGTTCGCCGCAGTCGAACCATCGGATTACCCCCTTTCCACTCTTGAGAGCAGCAACGCCTGCCTTAACCTAAGCACGAGCAGAATTCACACAGGGGAAGGCTTACATCGGCGATGGCGCAGTCGAACCGCCAATCACAGGGGAAACCTTGTCTAAGCGTTAGACTCAGAAGATCGAGGGGATGTCTGATTTTGAAACATGTATGACCCATGTCTTGCCTCCTCCGCTGGCGGGTCGCGTCAATGTGATGCTAAGGCGCCGGGCACTGTAGCTCTCGCCCTCACCGAACTGTGGCAGATCTCGGCGCGCAGCAATGGCGACCTCAGCATGCAGGGAGCCCAGGATTGTCCTTGGCTCAATCTCTGCTGTCCTCATTGCTCGAAATTCAAAGTAGTCGCGCATAACGAGCCGAAGGGATGCCAGGCATCCGGGTACCTCGTTGCGCCTAAGCTGTCGGCTCTACCAGTAGCAGTTCTGGCTGCTCCGTTAGCATGGAGGCGGCAATGGTTGGCATGATGAAGCCACCAGAGGCAGGCGAGCTTGACGCTTTGGCCTTGAAATTCAGGAGTTTTGAGCTCGACTCTGAGGCAGACCTTCAGACTGTCTTGAGATTTGTGAAGATGAGGGAGGCCGTGAGTCCGGGTGAAAATATCGTCGATACGCATAGTCCGGTAAGACAACTGACCGTGCTGCTTGCTGGTGTGGCGTGTTTGCACAAGAGGCTCGAGGACGACAGCCGACAGATATACACCTTCCAGTATCCTGGCGACTTCTGTGACCTCCACCGTTACATGCTGCCGGAACTGGATCGAACAGCAACGGTGACGGCTTTGACCGACTGCTCGATCGGCACCATTCGCTATGATGATATGGACCAGATGCTTTCGCAGCACCCAAAGCTCGGGCTGGCATTTTGGCGCGCCTCGATGCTGGAGGCGAGCATCCTCCGTGAAAGACTGCTCAACATCAGCCGGCGAGCAGCCCTTCCGCGCGTTGCTAGCATCATCTGCGAACAGTTGGTTCGACTTGAGGCGATCAACATCAAGAGTCCCGTAATCCCTCTCACGCAGATCGACCTAGCCGACGCCGGAGGGCTTTCCGTGGTCCACGTCAATCGCATTGTCCAAGACCTTCGAAAACTTGGCGCTCTCTCGAAGAAGAAGCGGACCATCGAAGTCGCGAGCAAAGAACGACTGGCTCAGCTCGCCAACTTCGATAGAAGGTATCTCAATATGCCAGACCTGCTATCTGACTGGAATGTGGACATTGCAGAATTGGCAGGTGGTTGACACCAGTCGACAGATCGAAGTCCTTTGCGACGCACGTGAAGTTTGCAGTTCATCGATATCAACGACAGGAGCCATAGCCTCGGGCTTTCACTCGATTTGAGCGCGGGCTGACCAGATGTAGAAGTGGGCGCTGCGCATCGCCCTGTCTCTGCGGGTGCTGGCTGCGCCGGCTGTCGCCCAGTTTGTCGCCCCCTCAGTTCAGGGAGATCCTCCATCGCATGATCGGGTCGAGGCGCCGTGGCTCATCGATGGCCCGATCAATGGCGAACCTGCCTGAACAGGCCATCGATGACGCCCTCGAGCTTCTGCCTACTCTCATCGCCGAATGCGCCAACTACTTCGCACACGCTGGACATGCTCGAAGCTGGAATCGCTAGATGTTTGCGCCACGGCTCCGCGAAGGACTGGCGTAGCGCATTCTTCGTCGCGCCTCACCGGCGGAGTACTCCTTGTTAATTCTCCTATTCGAGGATCTCTCCCGTTAACTTGGAATGGCACCCAGCGTGAACCTCAAAGAAGGTCCATGTGCCGTTGGTAGTTGCAGTGTGCGGCGGGGTAGCCCTGCCAAGCCGCACTCTCTCAATTGAAGGATCGCGCGATGCGTATCGCTATGGTTGGTTCAGGTTACGTCGGGCTTGTATCGGGAGCCTGTTTTGCTCAATTCGGACACGACGTGACCTGCATCGACAAAGTTGCCGACAAGGTCGCCCAGCTGCGCAAGGGTGACATCCCGATCTACGAACCTGGCCTTGATAAGCTGGTCGTCGACAACATGCGCGCCGGTCGGCTCACCTTCGACACAAGTCTTGCCGAGGCAGTGGGCAACGCTGACGCGGTGTTCATTGCGGTCGGCACACCTAGCCGGCGCGGTGATGGCCACGCCGATCTCACCTATGTCCACTCCGCCGCAGCCGAAATCGCCGAAGCACTGCGCGGCTACACGGTCGTCGCCATCAAATCGACCGTGCCGGTCGGAACGGGCCGCGACGGTCTCGCGCATCATACGCGAGGCACGACCCGAGGCTGAATTCGATGTCGTGGCCAATCCGGAGTTCCTGCGCGAGGGCGCAGCGATCGAGGACTTCATGAAGCCGGACCGGGTGATCATCGGCGTTGAGACCAAGCGCGCGCACGACGTTATGGCTGCCATTTACCGGCCGCTCAACCTGATCCAGACGCCGATGGTGTTCACCAATATCGAAACGGCTGAAGTCACCAAGTATGCCGGCAACGCCTTTCTTGCCACGAAGATTACCTTCATCAACGAGATTGCCGATCTTTGCGAGAAGGTGGGCGCCGACGTACACGACGTTGCGCGCGGGATCGGGCTCGACGGCCGCATTGGCCGCAAGTTCCTGCATCCCGGACCAGGCTTCGGCGGTTCGTGCTTTCCCAAGGATATACTGGCGCTGACCTATACGGCGCAGCAGGCCAACGCGCCGCAGACCATCGTCGAGCAGGTGATCGTGGTCAATGACGCGCGCAAGAAGCGCATGGCACAGAAGGTGATCGAGTTCTGCGATGGATCGGTCGCCGGCCTGACGGTGGGAGTGCTGGGCCTCACCTTTAAGCCCAATACCGACGATATGCGCGACGCACCGTCGCTGGACATCGTGTCCGCCCTAGAGTCGGCCGGTGCGCAGATCGTGGCCTTCGATCCCGAGGGCATGAAGGAGGCGGCACGTCTAATGCCTTCCGTCACCTTTGCCGAGAGCGCTTATGACGCCGTGTCGGGCGCGGACGTGTTGGTGGTTATCACCGAATGGCCCGAGTTCCGCGGGCTCGATCCGCGACGCCTTATGCAGCTGATGCGCCGGCCGCGCATCGTCGATTTACGCAACATCTTCAATCCCGAAGAATTGCTCAGCCTGGGCTTTGCCTATGAAGGGGTGGGCCGCCGCAGAGTACGCACACCATCTGTGATAAACAAACTACTCGGCAACAACGGCAAGATCGGCCCGCAGGACCCTGAGCTTCTCGGTTCGTCGAGCCGTGTATCGGGACCTGCCTAGCGACCGCTGCACTGCGCGACGCCAAAATCCATCGGATCGTTCGCAAGCCGACGACAAGGCCGGCGAAAACCAGTTGCCCAGGAGCTCGTGGGGACCCGCGCTATCGCGTTTAAGTCGATCGAGTGCGAAGCAGGCAAAACCCACGTGACTGCGACACAGGCTGCCAGGAAGCATGGAACGATACCTCATGAGATTGGCGCGCCTACACATCAACCGAACACTGCCTCACCCTAACCCAAGGGTAATACGCTTTGCCTCGCATGACCGGGGCCACCGACTTTGGATGCAGAAATGGGCGGACGACACATGCAGGCGAATCGAGGGCAGGTGTTTCGCTGGTTTATGATATTGGTCTACCGCCAGCGTACGGCGTTGAGCCAATTCAAGTAGAGAGCGTGGACACAACGATGGCAGATGTCTTCGTCGGAAAAGCCGTAGATGTGCCAAAGAAACCGCTGCATCACGCAGCGCATTTCGACGCCAGGTCGGCCGTTGTCGCTGCTGGCCCCAAGACACTTCGGGAATTGGCCGTGTCGCGACGGCGCTAGCTCTTTTTCGACGACGATGCCTTCGATGGCGATCGGTATGAAGCACGAGCTGCAGCGTGTCGGCTGACGGGGGCTCGTCCCTACAGTGCTTTCGTTTCACCCGGAGTGCCTTGTCCTCAGGTTTCGTTGGCACTTGGATCTCGGCCCGTGTTTTCGTTCACTTCAAGCACCCTTGCTATCACGTCCTCCATTGCTAGAGGACAACATCCAGGGGCGGCCCGCTTCTAAGTGGCGATCAGTACGGCGATCGACTGGGGACGCTGGTCGCCAGCGAGCGGGACTATGCGACGTAGCGTTGGCCCCCGGCTTGGCGGCTCATGCGAGGGCAAACGCCTGCCGCTTCATTGGCCGCCTCCGGCGTTGCCCATCCGGCTCAGTCCGAGGAAGCTGATGTTGTCGAGACGTCAACGGTCCTTGGGAGAGAGCCGAATGGATATCCATAAGAATGCCCGCCTGACGCCGCACGGTCGAGAGCGGCTGGCCAAAGTGATTGTCGGTGGGCAAACGCGGCAGGCCGCCAGTGAAGCCGCATCGAGCGCATCGAAAGCCTGCGCCGCCAGCGCATGCCCGGCAAGGAGATCGCCACCACTGTCGGCCTCTCGCCGGCGACGGTGAGCCGTGTGCTCCAGCGCCTGGGGCTGAGCAGGCTGAGCGCCCTGGAGCCGGCCGAGCCACCCCGCCGCTACGAGCGCGAGCAGCCCGGCGAGATGATCCACATCGACATCAAAAAGCTCGGCAAGTTCAATCAGATAGGCCGCCGCATCACCGGCGACCGCACGGGCCAGAGCAGCAGCCGCGCCGTCGGCTGGGAGTTCCTGCATGTCTGCATCGACGACGCCTCGCGCGTGCCCTTCAGCAAGATCATGAAGAGCGAGCGCGGGCGCTGTGCCGTGGCCTTCCTCAAGGCCGCCGTCGCCGACTACAAAAGCCTCGGCATCACCGTCCTGCGCGTCATGACCGACAACGGCTCGTGCTACAGATCAAAAGCCTTCGCCAGGGCTTGCCGGCGGCCCCAATGCCCGCGCCTATCTGAGCTCCAGACAGCGCGCCCACGACCTGCCCTCCTTCATGTACCGCCACAACTGGCATCGACCTCATGCCAGTATAGGACACAAGCCCCATCACCAGACTCGCCCTAACCGAAGACAACCTGTTGAGAATCTAGGCCGCAGTCAGCAGAAAACTGCAATTCAGCCGCCAGTCGAGCTCAGGATAAGTCGGTTCACATAGGAATCGAGACAGTGGTGACTCGGATCGGCTACGGGCCTGTAATGCAAGGCGAAGTTGGGCAAGATAGAATATTGCGCCTGCAGCAGTAGACGCGGCGCCCGTTGGGGCGGTATTCCCGCGTGGATGCCACTCGTATCGGCAATGAATGTGGTACCGCGCGCGCCGAGGATGGCACGCATATTCTGTTTTCCAAAGCGAGCCTCGAGCTGCTCTTGCGCATAGGTCTTTGCGCGCAAGGGTCTGCGCGTGTTGTGGGAGCCTGCGACAAAGATGTGGGGGCCGCTCTCGCCATCCACCACATCAGTCAAGTAGACGAATAACTTCAAGAACCGCCAATCATCGGGATCTCGATGAAACGCCTGCGTCGCGTCGCGCGATTTTGAGCCAGGGAATGACCAGCGGACACCAACGCTGCAAAGGGTCGGCTTGCAGCCAAGGAACGCCGAAGCAAGCCGAAGGGTATCTGCACGATTGATCGCAGCCATCAGCCATGGGCAAGCTACCACAGTGGCTAGATGATAGGCGGCCATGGTGGCTCCCGCAGGTAGCCCATCACGCGCCACGCAACCGCCGCCGGGCGCGGCGACCGGTTGGCTCAAGAAAAAGCCCACGACATCGGCTAACTCGGATGTCGAGAAAAGATTGGGCAGCATGGCTATTCCGTCCTGCTCCAGGCCGCCCAGGGCATCTTGCAGGTCGGGCTCGCGACGTGTTGCCAAGGTGGCATGCCGGGATCGCACACCCGCCGCCAATACGCTGGCGACGCACCTCCTGACAGTAGGGTGGGTAACGCAGCGCTGGACAAAATAGGCCGCGGCATGACCAGGAACAAAACCTCGACCGAACCGCAGTTGTGCATAGGGGATCATTGCCACACCAAAAAATAGATCGCGGACGGGTGCGGACAACCGGACGATCGCCGTACGCAACTTGATTGGGCTGATTTGATCGACAGCGAACGGCTCGGTTGGCCCCCGTTCAAAGCGGTACCGGGTGCCTGCGGAGCGGATGGCTCCCATTGCCATGTCTCGCAAGGCTCGCTGTTTCGCATGCTTCGCCTACCGCAAATAAGATGTCCAAGGAGCTGCCGTAGCCCCCCAAAAGACGCCGAGGCTACCGTGGGCGAAGCAAAGGTAACCGATGCGGCGTAGAGATTGTCCAAACCCAATGGGGTAGCCCGGTTCGGGCCACTCAGTGTGAAGCGAGTGTGCCTGCTGGCCGCTCTAGGATCGTCGTCCGGCGCTTGTAGATATCCCGCGCCATCCCCTTCAGTTGAGCGCTAAGCGGAAGACAGCGGAGCCACCAAGGCGGATCAAGCCGCAGCTACCCCAAGCGGACGAAGCGCTGGCGAACGGCGATTGGCATCGCCACCGTAACCCTGCTCGAGCGCCCAAATGGCTGCTTGCGTTCGATTCGCCACGCGTATCTTCCGCAGGATCGACTTCATATGGACCTTGATCGTCGCGTCGGTAACACCGCACGTGCGGGCGATCATCTTGTTTGAATGGCCCCTTACCACGCCTTTGAGGATTTCCTCCTCGCGCACGGATAGACCGTGAGGAATTCGATGCGAAATAGTGCGATCAATGGCACCATTTTCCGTGTCGTCGCTTCGTGCCAGATTGTTTGGGGTCAAGCTCGGCTCATCGCCTTCCTCTTGCCCGCCCGTCGGGCATGGCATCGAACAAGTCTCAGTCTTGAGGACCAGGACCTTGATGTCTGCAGCCATGATCTGCTGGAGCGTGCCGACAAGCGTATCGGGTGATGCGAATAGTGGAATACAGCCATCGATTTCCGAAGCCAACAGCGTCTGAAAATCGGCCGACGACGCACGGTCGAAAAGTAGAATAATTTTGGTTTCTGGCCACAGCTTGCGAATGCTGTCCGCGGCAGCGGCCGCCTCATCGGCTGGCAGCGGACCAAGGATGACGAGCCTGGGTGCACTTGCAAGCAAAGAATGGTCGATGTCGGCCGTTGAAGCGACACCACCAACTACCTGATAAGAATGACTTGCCATCAGCGAAACCAACGCCTCGCGTACCAGCAAGCGCGACTCAATGACAATCGTGGCTATAGACTGTTCCATCGCAGAGCCCCCACTAGCTTCCCATAGCCAACATACTGCGATGGTAAGTTTGCTCAATTATCACAGGATAAGTTGGCTCCATGGATTTGTGAGATTCTTCAAGCCCGGCCTGGCCGACCGGTCGCTACCTCGGGCGGCCTGTTTGGAGGGTGAGACTCAGAAGAGGTGATGTTCATCGCCAATGAACCGTGACGGCACAATCGCGACAGAATTGCCGACGCCCTGTGCGAATGATTCCATTCGGGTGGGCAGTGCCCAATAATTACTCGACCGTCACGCTCTTGGCGAGGTTGCGGGGCTGGTCGACGTCGGTGCCCTTGGCGACCGCCGTGTAGTAGGCCAGCAGCTGCACCGGCACGCTGTAGAGGATCGGCGCCACGACCGGATCGACCTGGGGCAGGCTGATCGCCGCCGCCGCGTGGGCGCCCAGGCGGGCATTGCCCGCCGGATCGCTCAAAAGCACCAGCTTGCCGCCGCGCGCCTTCACCTGCTCGAAGTTCGAGGCGATCTTGTCGAACAGGGCGTCGGTCGGCGCCACCACGACGACGGGCACCGCCTCGTCGATCAGCGCGATCGGTCCATGCTTCATCTCGCCGCCGGCATAGCCCTCGGCGTGGATGTAGGAGATCTCCTTGAGCTTGAGCGCGCCTTCGAGCGCGATCGGGAACGACAGGCCGCGCCCGAGGTAGAGCACATCGCGCGCCTCGGCCAGGATGTCCTCGGCGATGCGCCGGTACTGCGCCTCGAGGTTCAGCGCCTCGTTGATGTGCGCCGGCAGCTCGATCAGCGCATGGGCGAGCCGCGCCTCTTCCTCCTGCGACAGCACGCCTCGCGCCCGGCCGGCGGCGATCGCCGCCACCAGCAGCACGGTGAGCTGCGTCGTGAAGGCCTTGGTCGAGGCGACGCCGATCTCGGGGCCCGCCAGGGTCGGCAGCACGACGTGCGATTCGCGGGCGATCGCGCTCTCCGGCACGTTCACGACCGACAGGATGGTCTGCTTGTGCGCCTTGGCGTAGCGCAGCGCCGCCAGGGTATCGATGGTCTCGCCCGACTGCGAGATGGCGATGCACACGCCGCCCTCGGGCAGCGGCGGCTCGCGGTAGCGGAACTCCGAGGCGACCTCGACCTCGACCGGCAGGCGCGCCAGCTTCTCGAACCAGTACTTGGCCACCATGCCGGCAAAGCAGGCCGTGCCGCAGGCGGTGATGGTGAGCCGCGAGACCTTGGCCCACTCGAACGGCAGCGCCGGCAGCGTCACCTTGCGGGTGGCGGGATCGAGATAGCTCTGCAGCGTGTCGCCGATGACGGCGGGCTGCTCGTAGATCTCCTTCACCATGAAGTGGCGGTGATTGCCCTTGCCCATCATGGCGCCCGAGATGCCGCTCTGGCGGATCTCGCGCTGCACCTCCTCGCGGCCCTGGAAGATGGTGGCGCCCCAGGCGTCGAGCACCACCCAGTCGTCGTCCTCGAGATAGGTGACGCGCTTGGTGAACGGCGCCAGCGCCAGCGCATCGGTGCCGATATACATCTCGCCGTCGCCGTAGCCCACGGCGAGCGAGCTGCCGCGGCGCGCGCCCATCAGGATGTCGTGGCGGCCGCTGAACAGGGCGACCAGGGCGAAGGCGCCGCGCAGGCGCTCCATCGCCTTGCCCATCGCCTCCTCGGGCGAAAGCTGGCGCTCGAGGTGCGAGGTGAGCAGCTGGGCCACCACTTCGGTATCGGTGTCGCTGTCGAAATGGCGGCCTTCGGCCACAAGCTCGTCCTTCAGCTCCTGGAAGTTCTCGATGATGCCGTTGTGGACGATCGCCACGCGGCTGGTGGCGATGGGATGGGCGTTGCGCTCGCTGGGCTTGCCGTGGGTCGCCCAGCGCGTGTGGCCGATGCCGATCGTGCCCGCCAGCGGCTCGCCGCCCAGACGCGCCTCGAGGTTCACCAGCTTGCCCTCGGCGCGCCGGCGCTCGATGTGGCCGTTGACCAGGGTGGCGACGCCGGCCGAATCGTAGCCGCGATATTCCAGGCGCTTCAACGCCTCGACCAGCAAGGGGGTGACCGGCGCCTTGCCGATGATTCCGATAATGCCGCACATGTAATGTTTCCCGTCGAGCACGAAGTCTAGCAACACGCCGACTGGGTGCCACTTCGCGATGGGGGTAACCACGGTTAGCAGACTATGGTTTCTAACACAGAGGGGAATGGAGGGATCAAAGATCGGCATCATTGGCACGCCGCGCTCCCGAGCATTGGCGGTAGTTCAATTCCCGACCTTGGTATCGCCTGCGCTTCATCGTTCATCAACGGCCCGCGCCGATCGCATGTACGTCGTTTAGACTACTCCTTGTGCTCAGTGAGGTTTGAGTTGAAAGGGGTGCCCTTCTGTTCAGCTCCTCTTGTCGGCGCGCCCGAACACCTCGCCTGTAGATGATCGGCAAACAGTTGCAGCCCACCTCGCCGCAATCTGCACACCGCGCATTTCTCTTAGCGCTCGGTGCTCAGGCGCATCAGGCGATCGCCTGAGCGAGCCGGCTCACTTCAGCGCCTCGGCCAAGCGCTGACCGCTAGCGCGACCAGGTCGTGTTGCGGCGGCTGGAAGGCGATGCCGACGAAGGCCGCGCCGGACGCGCCCAAGAGTGCCGGCTGGCCTCTAGAGACTTGAACCCGAGCCTCATAACCCCGATGCGCCATTGCCGAGAAGAAGACGACGCCCAACGATGAAGCGGCCACGGCATGAGGCGGCGAGTTGTTGGAGCATTGTTCATGAGCCGGCCCCAGGCCATCCCCGCCCTGACATCCATTCGCGGCATCGCGGCATGGTGGGTGGTCCTCTACCATTTTCGCCAGTACCTGCCGGCGGGCAGCCCGGAATGGCTGTCGGCACTGACCGCCCACGGCTATCTGGCGGTGGACCTGTTCTTCATCCTCAGCGGCTTCGTCCTCGCGCTAAACTACGCGGAGAGCTTCCGGACAAGCCTCGCCGGCGCCACCGACTTCTACCGGCTGCGGTTCGCCCGGATCTATCCCTTGCACTTCGTCATGCTGATGCTGTTCCTGCTCAATCCTTTGGCAATCGCGCTGTTCTCCGCCAGCGGCGACACCTCGGCCTATGGTTGGGATTATTTCGTGCTGAGCTTGTTCCTGGTGCAGAACTGGGGCTTCTCGACCGAGTTGGCCTGGAACGACCCCGCCTGGTCGATCAGCACCGAGGTCTTCGCTTACCTATTCTTCCCTTTCGCCGCCATGCTGATGGGGCGGGTCATCGTGACGGTGGGCGCGGCGCTGCTCGTCATGGCGGCCTTGCTGGTCACGCTCGCGCTCGCGGCGCAAGCGGCGGGCGGCTCGCTCGGGGTTGACATCACGGGCTTCGGCCTCACCCGCTGCTGCCTGCAATTCCTGCTGGGCATGCTGGTCTGGCGGCTGCGCGACGCGCTCGGCTTCGCCACGCCACGGCTCAGCCACGCCGCCATCCTGCTCGCCGCCAGCCTCATCCTCACCTACATGCTGCTGCCCATTGGCGACGCCCTGGTGATGCCCGCCGCTTTCGCGCTCTTGGTCTTCGGCCTGGCCGACCCGCTAGCGCGTCCCGGAATCTGGCTGAACGCGAGGTGGCTCGAGACGCTGGGGCTGATCTCCTACTCCACCTACCTCTCCCACGTCTTCATCAAGATCTGGGTGAAGTTCGCGCTGGTACGGCCGGGCATCCCCGAATGGATTCCGCTCCTGGTCTATCTCCTTCTCGTCGCCCTCGCCTCATTCGTGCTCTATCGGATGGTGGAAGTGCCGGGCCGCCGCTGGCTCCGCGGCCTGACAGGCAGCGCGGCCAGCAGATCGGCTCGGCGCTCGAAGAATGAGCGATTGGTTTCCTGACGCCTTGAACTGGGTAGCCGCGCGCCAGGTCTTTCCCTGCTTAGCGGGCCGCTCGCCGTTCCCCGCCCTAATCTAGTTCCGCCGCAGCGTGTGCCGTTCCGGCCGCCCGCGATGACGACGATCAGCATTCCACGATGAGCAGGATCAAGGCGAACATCAGCGCCGCGTTATGGGTGCTCTGGGCAAGCGACAGCAGGCATCCCTGCCGGTGGGTGGCCGCCACGAGTTCGCCGACGGAGGCGCCGTTGAAGGGCCAAGCCGACCGCGACCTTCAGATTGCCCAGCACCCAGGCCGCGATTGACGACAGATAGACGACGCGCTCGACCAGCTTGCGGTCGCCCCGTGGCGAAGGCCGGCGAATACGGTGAAGATTCCTATTTCCTGAAAGGCACGATGGACCAACTGATATTTTCCGTCATTTGCCGAGGGTACCAGTAACCTCCGGTCGGCCGTGAAGGGTTCCAGTTGGGATCTTTCTGTTTCAAAAAGTTCAGCGCCTGCTGGGCAATAGCCACTCCTTGATCCACCATGGGAGCCAGGGCCGGCGTGGAATGAAGGGCGAAGTCTCCTCCCTTAGTGGCGATGAATGCCGGACAAGACGAACCGAAGTTCAGATCGCGAACCTCGGCCCAGGTTTGGGCGAAGGATCCATCAGTGCGGGTCACCGTCAGCGAGTACGCGGCGGCCAGGGTTGGACAAAACACGTTTTCCGCTTGAACGTAGCGACCGGCGATGAAGTTCGCCTGGCCCTTGATGGCGCTGATGGCTTTGGCGTAACCACGATTGGCGATCTGGCCCAGCGTGGTAGCCAGATAGTCATGCTGCCACGGAGCGAGGCCTTCACGGAAGGGTCCGTAGAGGTACCCGCGGATTTCGCCTTGGGCCTGAGCGGGAGCGCCCGTGAAATGATTGTTCAGGTAAGTCAGGTTGTTGTCCAACAAGGTCACCAGGTAACCCTTTTGGGAATGACCGTCCGGAGTGATTTCCGCAGCATTAGCCAGGGTGCGAAGGTTCCACGCAGCCGCCCTGGTCTCCTCGGCGTCGCTCACGATGATGCCTTGGCCGTTCTGCCGAGGCGAGTTCCAGGTCATGCCGATCACGGCGCCCACCTGGAAGAGCATTTCTTGCAGGTAGACGCGGTCTCCGGTGATCAGGTACGCCGAGTATCCAAGGCTCGGCATGTGGGCGGTTTCCGGAGTGAATGGGCTTGAACTCGTGGCGAAAGTGGAAGCCAGTTTATTGGCGTTGCTTTGACCGCGGTAATCCAGCCACAAGCTAGGATGATCGGTGACCCGGAACGGGAGCCCGCTCGTTTCCGCCACGTGGTAAGGAATGCTGGCCGCGGCGTTGGCGTTACAAAGAACCCAATCGCGCGCGCGCGCGTCCATGGACGTGAAGTAGACGGCATCCCACACCGGCAAGAATCCAATGTCATCGCGAGAGCCCGCTGTAGGCATGTACGGGGTGATCGTTCCCGTTCCCATCGGACCGCAGGAGTCCGAGTTCAAATCCACGCGGCGGGACTGGATGTAGGCCTCGGTGGGCGCGCCGTCAGGATTGAAGTTCGGAACAAGGCGGGTCTGGGCATAGTACGGGCGGTTGTGCTTGATGAAGACATTCATCGCGGAGCCGCCAAACAGGAAGTTCTTATGCCAGTTGGAATAGGGCACGTGTGCGAGGCCGGCGCGCGAGTAGACCACTTTGCCCGCCTGGGTCAGAGTCACGTCGTAAGTGCGATCCGCCATGCCGCCGACGAAACCGTAACTGTTGGTCACGGTCACTTCCGTGCGGATTTCGTTGTTCGCATAGATTCTGATGTCGAACTCGGCGCCGAGGTTCGCCGTGAGATTCGAACGCACGTTGAATTCGCTCACGAAAGGACCGGAGAGGTAAGTCTCCACGTCACCGCTCGTAACGGCCGCCTGGAGGGCGGCTCTGGCGCTGGCGGAATACGTTTGTCCGCCCATGGTGATATTCACTACAAAATCGTAGTTGGAAACTCGAAGAACGTCGCTTGGAGTCAGAGCGGCTTTCACGGGAGCGCTGCTCACGGTGAAAAGACCGGATTGAATGGACTGTCCTCCACCCAGACTGTCAAGCTTCGCCGTGACCACGGCGAACTTCAAGCTTCCGTCCCCATGGGTGGTTTTTTTGTCCACTTGCAGAAGGATCTCTTGGGAGCCCACTTTGGCAACAAGCTGTTTGCTCGCGGGAACGTGGCCGTAGGCAAAGGCATGACCGAAAGTCACATAACGATTGCGGACAGCGCTGCTCAGCTGATTGACGAATCCCAGGGAAGTGATGGCCCCTTCCGGAACGCCGTAGAGTTTTCCGGCCTTGGCAACACGGAATTTGGCCCCTGCACGAAGGAGCGGGTCGTAATCCTCTCGCGTTGGCGGGAGCTTATCGAGGGTAAGTGCATCCCTGACGGACCCATCGTCGTCTAGGTGGATGTCAAGGCCCGGATCGCGCTCGGCATCGTGGATTTTGCCGCCGCCCTTCGAGCGGTCCAGCTCGCGCGCCAACGCAGCAATCTCCGCAATAGCCTCTGGCGTTCGGACGAAGTCAGGAATGGTTTCAAGCAGCTTCTCAATCTCGATACCGCTGATCCACTCGTGGCCCGTAGCCCCCCACGCCCAGCAGTCCTTGGCCGCTCCGCTCATCGCAACTATCAGGGCTGCCAAAACACTCTTCACATTCATCGGCCCCTCTCGAACGCCAAATCGAATCTCAGAACATGCGCCTCAATTCCATGAGTAGACCAGGATCAGTAGCACACCATGATAGCTGTGACGCGTCGCAAGAAGCGCTCCGCATCAGCCAGCCGCGGACGGCCCGACGATAGGATCATCGCTGACAGGAGTGATGCTTTCCAGAGTGACGTAGCGGGCGCGCTTGACGGCGATTTCGTCGTTCCGCTCGAGCAGGACGGCGTCCACCAAGCGGACGATGGCAGCCTCGTTGGCCTCTTGCGCATGAGGCGAACGCGGGGTCGTTGAAGAACTGGGCGGACCGCCGGCTCTAGGCGGATTTGAGCTCGCGCCGAGGGTAAGCGACGCACTCGCGCACTCTCCCTGGCCCGTTGAGGTAATCCGAAATAGAGCAGCATTCAGGTGAGAAAAAGAGCAAAACGATTGCCGGACCCGGCACCGGGCCGCCCCCTGCCTCCCTGCATCGGAACGAAGGCATGATCGACAACCTTGTCATCCTGGCAACCTGCGGCGGCGTCATCGCCGTGGCGATCCGCGCCATCCTGATGGAACGCCGGGAGGCGGCCCAGCGCACCGCGTCGCCCCCGCCCCGCGCGCGCCGCTGAACGGGTCGCACCGATGCAGGCCGTGTTCATTGTCGGCTGCTGGCTAGCCCTCGTCGTCCTCGGCTGCGCGGCGCCGTTCGTCATGGGCCTCGCCTATATGTGGGTCGACCTGTTTCGTCCACATGACGTCTATCCAGCGCTCGCCCAGCTTCTCCCCTTTTCCCTGACCACCGCTGTTCTGACGATCGGCGCCTATCTGGTGCTGGACCGACGGGACCCGCCGCGGCTCGGCCTGCTGACCGCACTGCTGGTCGTCTGGGCCGGATGGATCACGCTGACGACGACCTGGGCGATGTTCCCCACCTCCGCTTGGTGGAAATGGGACTGGGCCTTCAAGACCATCCTGTTCACCACGCTGCTGCCGTTCTTGTTCCGCTCCCGCATCCAGATGGAAGCGGCGTTGCTCGTCATCCTGTGCTGCATCGCCTCGAACGTGCTGCCCTTTGCCATCAAGTCAGCACTCTCCGGCGGCGGCTATGGCCGCGCGCTCGGGCTGATGGACAACAATGGTGTCTGGGGCGGAGAGGGCAGCACCCTCGGCACCTATGCCTTCGTCTGCCTGCCGCTGGTCGCCTATCTGCAGCGCCATTCCCTGCTGGCGCCGGCGCGGAGCTGGATGCGATGGGTCTACCTGGCTGCGCCGGCCATCGCAGTCATCGGCGCCTTCGGCACCTTCGCGCGGGCGGCGCTGGTCGCTTGCTTCGTCTGGGCGGCGCTCGCCTGGTGGCAGACCCGCCGCAAGCTGATGGTGGGAATCATGATGGTAGTTGCGGCCGTGGCCGTGGTGCCCCTGATGGGCGATGCCTGGCTGGCGCGCATATCGACAGCTCTCGAACCACGCCAGGAACAGAGCGCCAACACCCGCCTGCTTGTCTGGGCGTGGACCATCGACCTCGCCAACAGCCACCCGGCCGGCGCCGGGTTCGTCGCCTATCTCGGCAACCGTTTGGTGACGCGCGACGAAAACGGGCAGGAGACAGTCGAGGAAGGCCGCGCCTTCCACAGCATCTATTTCGAGGTGCTGGGCGAGCATGGCTGGATCGGTCTCGCGATCTTCCTTGCCATCTTCGCCGTGTTCTTCCTCGACATGCGGCGCATCCGGCGCCAGGTGCGGGGCAGGCCGGACCTCGAATGGCTCGGCGACCTCGCCCGCGCGTTGAGCCATTGCGTGCTGGTCTTCATGGCCGGCTCGGCCTTCATCGGCATCGCCTTCCAACCGCTGCATTACTACCTGTTCGCGCTAGCGGTCAGCGCCTCGGCCGCGTTGCACCGGGCCGCCGCGGCACCGGCGCCCGCACCGGCCGAATCCCGCGTCGCGTCGGCCCTACCGGGCCGCTGGCGCCAGCGGGCCGCTCAGGTGAAGCCCGCGCAATAGCCCCGCCCCGCCCGGAGTGGGCTCTCAAGCCGGCCATCGCCGATCACATCCCACGAAACATGTTGATGATCTCGCGATCCGGAATGGCTGACTCCCTTTTGCGGCCAAGGAAATAACAGGCACAGGCCGCATTGGTGGCGCCGCGGGTACGACTTAGGAAGCGATCCAGATGGCGCATCGGGTAGGTCAGGAGCAATGCCACCAGGTGCAACGCCGCGCGCGGTCGCGACCTGTCAGATAGGGCCAGCAACAAGCTCTTCAACAGGTGGATGCCCGAGTAGATCGGGCCGCCCTGCATGCCACTTGCCAACTCATCAAACCAGCGGAACAGACGACGATGGCCGAGCGGGGTGAAGCGCGTGAAGTCATATGCCCCCATATGCACCGGTTGCAGGAAGGGGGTCACCGCCCAGACGAGTCCACCGGGTTTCAGCACGCGGCGGATCTCCTCGACGCAACGCTGTGGATCACAGACATGCTCCAGCACAGCCTCGGCTAACACGGCATCGAAGCTGGCATCGGGAAAGGGCAGGTCATGCGCATCGCAGATGCAATGGACATCTCGGGCGAAGGCGACATCGGTATAGGTGATGCGGCCACCGATCCATTGTCGTTCGCCGGACCCGATGACAAGGACCTCTGCCTCCGGCTGCTCGCTCAGGATCAACCCAGGATCAAAGTGCCAACCAGGGATTGGAGCTTCCGTCAGGCGACAAGCGAAGCGCCGATAAGCTTTCCTCCATCCGCTGGTGGTATCGGCAGCACCGCCGTAACCGCTGGCGCCCTCGTAGGCCGCGTCACCGGCGTAGTCGGCCAAACGGAAAACGCTGTTCGTCTCGTTCAGCAGAACGGGCACACCCCGGATGACGGGGAAGACTGTGTTGCACTCTGTACATCGGAGGCCTTTTTCCGTCACCACAAGCGCGCCGTGATCTATCGGACAGATGACGCGGACTTGCGAGCACTCGGACGCAGGTCGAGCGGCTGCAATCGAACTATCCAAAGCCTTGTCTCCCCCCAAGTCGCGCGGGCGGCGGGTGCGCCGAAGTACCCCGCGCCACCTCGCGGCGTTCCATCGGAGTGTCGCGGATTGCCACAGCGAGGATGCACCCACAGGTTGCCAGGGTAATGAGATTCTCGAGCATGCCTTCGTTCCGATGCGGCGCGGCGGGAGGCAGGGGTGGACGCCGCCCAACCGGGTCCGGCAATCATGTTGCCCGTTTTTCTTACCTAGAGGCTGCCATATTTGGGATTACCTCAACCGGCCCGGGAAGGCCACATCCTGGCTCAATTGACTCCAGACCCTGCTTCAGAAGCTGAAGTGAGTGTGAAGTGGACGGGCCACGTTGAGCGCGTCGCGAGTCGCTCCATCAGAAAATCGCCCCCATCGTTGCAAACAGGACGGCACACGCGCTCGCCAGCACCGGCAGGGCCCGCATCCAATCGTCGCGCGACGCGCGTTCCACCATCATCGCGTTGCACGCCCAAGGACAGCGAGGCCGGATCGTTGGGCCGGCGCTCGACGATCGCCTCCATCCGGCGCGCATTGGCGAGGTCACGGCAGCGGATCGTATCCTTGGTCTCGGCACCCAGGCGCGCTGTCGCCAATCAGGCGCTTCATCGCAGCACGGACGTTCACGACATCGCCGGGTGCAAACGGCAGCGCCAACTCCCCACGCGCCATGTCAGTCAACGATATGGGGTCGCACCGACTCCGGCGCCAATTCGTTTGACGAAGCCCATCTTTGAAACTTTGGAGAAGTGCGCATCATCTATGGTGCACCAAACAGCGCTTTGACGTTTGGATTGATGCCACACTTATATCATTTTCAAACACTTCTCATGGCGGGCGCTGATTGGTAGGGCTAAACCAGCGACGCGGGAGATGACTGCCCCCGAGTGTCGCAACATCGAGGGCTATCTGACGCTACGGCTGAAGGCGGCAACGCCGAAGCCACCGCGACAGTAGAGCCGGCTTCGCAAAGGTCTGCCAACGAGTGGCGGCCAGCGCGATATGGCGTGGCGTAGCCGAATCCAAGCGGGGATATAAATCTCATGGCAACTCTCAATGTTGGGGCCGGGCAGGCCTATGCGACGCTGCCCGCGGCGGTCGCCGCCTCGCGTCACGGCGATGTCATCGCCGCGCCGGCCGGCACCTATGTGAATGACCTCGCGACAATCTCCAAGGATATCACCATTGGCTAACACGAACGCCAACGGGCGCGTGGTGGCGCCGGCTGTTCTGCAGGCGCAACTGTCGACGGATGTTGTCGGGTTCAATCTTGAGAACAACCAGGCAAGTGCACTCGGCCAGCAGTACATTACTTTTCAGGAGACGTTTCTGCCTGGGGAGGTCACGACAAGCACTCACCTCGTTGCGATCGTTGGCGGGCAGAAGATTCCCGTTCAAATGGATGTCAAGACGACCAACGCCGACGGGTCGGTCCGCTCCGCCCTACTGACATTCGAGCAGCCCTCCATATCAGCCAATTCCTCTCTTTCCTTCATGCTGTCCACCACGGGTACCGCCTTCGCAACGGGCCCGCTTTCGCTCGCCGGTCTCAACGACAGCAACTACAACCTCAAAGTTACCATCGCGCTGCAGGGCGGCAGTACCGTTGTACTGGATGCGGCGACGCTGCTGGAGCAGGCCTTGAACGCGGGCACGGTTTCCTACTGGCAAACCGGGCCATTGGCAACGCAGGGACGCATTGACGTTCCCATCGCCGGGTCGCTGCACGTCACCCTCGATATAACCAGGTATGCCGACGGAAGCACATCGACGGACGTCCAGTTCAACAACGACTACGCCATGCAAGCCGTCGGCGGCACCGCTGTTTACAATGTCACCATTCAACAAAATGGCAGCACCGTACTGCAGCAAAGCAATATCACCGAGTACCAGTATCAGACCTGGCACACCGTCGTCAGCACCACCGGACCATCGCACGCGAATGTCGTTCAGGACATCAACTATCTCGAGCTGACCGGCGCCGTGCCGAACCTCGATCTCGCGGCCGGCGTGGATCCCGCGGCGCTGGCTGCGGAGAGGATAACCGGCAACCAGATTCTCGGTCCCGGCAGCGTTACGAAATACATGCCTACGGCTGGCGGGCGATCTGATATTGGCCAAATGCCGGGCTGGAACGCCATCTGGCTCATGACCCAGGATGAGCAGGCGGCGAAATATGCGCTGGTGCAGGCCGACGCAGCCGGGAGCGTGCCGTGGCACTACTTCGATCCGAAGACGGGGACCTATCTCAGCGTTACAGACTACCCCACGCTCTGGTCCGACCCTCGTGGCACTCCCACGCTGACCCAGCAACCTTCCAGTTCGTCCGGTTGGACGCCCGAAGCGGCGCATCAGCCTGATCTCAGCTACGTCGCATATTTGCTGACGGGCGACCGTTACTACCTCGACCAGCTGAATGCACAGGCGACATTCTCAGTGTTTTCCGATTGGCCGGTCTATCGCGAAAATGGCCTGGGCTTGGTTGCCAACGGATCTGATGAGGTGCGGGCACAGGCCTGGAGTCTGAGAGTCATCGACGAGGCCGCGTGGGCTAATCCAACGGGGTCGGTCGAGCAGCAGGCGTTCGCGCAGCTCGCCGATAACAACTGGTCTTGGCTGGTAAGCCAGATCCCGGCCTGGACGCAGCGGCAGGGAGAGGCCTACGGCTATGTGCCTGGCACCTACGGGGACGGCAGTGGATCCACAATGGCGCCATGGCAGCAAGATTATTTTGCCAGCACCGCGATTCAGGCCGCCCAAATGGGCAATGCGGATGCGCTTACCTTCTTGAACTGGCAAGCGAATTTCCTCGTCGGACGCTTCCTCAATGGCGCAAACGGCTTTAACCCGCACGACGGTGCCAACTATAACCTTATCGTCGGGAATGGGTCTGGGACCACTTACAAGACCTGGGCGCAGATTGGGCAAGCGACGGTCGCGGCGGGGATCAGTTGGGGTAACGGCTGGGGCGACGGTGACTACGCCGAACTTGCGGCGCAAACTCTCGCTGGCATCATTACGTTGACCGGATCGGCTGCCGCCACGCAGGCCTATAACTGGCTGATGTCGAGTGGCGCGCCGCAGATCAAGCCCTACTTCGTTGATCCCCAATTTGATGTCGTTCCACGTCAAACGGTAAATACGGGCAGTGCGACGCTGTCGATCGTGGCCGTTAATGCCACGCAATCCGAGGGGGCGACCGGCACCACGCCGTTCACCTTCACGGTCACGCGCGGCGGCAACACCAGCATCGCGACCAGCGCCAGCTGGGCGGCGGCGGGTAGCGGTGCAAATCCCGCGGCTGGGTCGGACTTTGTCGGTGGGGTCATTCCTTCGGGCACGGTAAGTTTTGCGGCGGGAGAGACCAGCAAGACGATCACCGTCAACGTCGCCGGCGACACGGTCGTGGAGCCTAACGAGGGCTTCACGGTCACGCTGTCGAACCCGGCCACCAGCACGACCATCGGCACGGCCACCGCCAATGGCACGATCCGCAACGATGACACGAGCCCGGCAAGCCTGTCGATTGCGGCACTGAGTGCGGACAAGGTGGAAGGTCCATCGGGGAGTACGGCGTTCACCTTCACGGTCACGCGCGGCGGCAACACCAGCATCGCGACCAGCGCCAGCTGGGCGGCGGCGGGTAGCGGTGCAAATCCCGCGGCTGGGTCGGACTTTGTCGGTGGGGTCATGCCTTCGGGCACGGTAAGTTTTGCGGCGGGAGAGACCAGCAAGACGATCACCGTCAACGTCGCTGGCGACACGGTCGGGGAGCCTGACGAGGGCTTCACGGTCACGCTGTCGAACCCGGCCACCAGCACGACCATCGGCACGGCCACCGCCAGTGGCACGATCCGCAACGATGACACGAGTCAGGCGAGCCTGTCGATTGCGGCACTGAGTGCGGACAAGGTGGAAGGTCAATCGGAGAGTACGGCGTTCACCTTCACGGTCACCCGCGGCGGCAACACCAGCATCGCGACCAGCGCCAGCTGGGCGGCGGTGGGTAGCGGTGTAAATCCAGCGGCTGGGTCGGACTTTGTCGATGGGGTCTTGCCTTCGGGCACGGTAAGTTTTGCGGCGGGAGAGACCAGCAAGACGATCACCGTCAACGTCGCTGGCGACACGGTCGGGGAGCCTGACGAGGGCTTCACGGTCACGCTGTCGAACCCGGCCACCAACACGACCATCGGCACGGCCACCGCCAGTGGCATGATCCGCGACGATGATGTGGCGAGCCTATCGATTGCGGCACTGAGCGCGGACAAGGTGGAAGGGCAATCGGGGAGTACGGCGTTCACCTTCACGGTCACCCGCGGCGGCAACACCAGCATCGCGACCAGCGCCAGCTGGGCGGCGGCGGGTAGCGGTGCAAATCCCGCGGCTGGGTCGGACTTTGTCGATGGGGTCTTGCCTTCGGGCACGGTAAGTTTTGCGGCGGGAGAGACCAGCAAGACGATCACCGTCAACGTCGCTGGCGACACGGTCGGGGAACCTGACGAGGGCTTCACGGTCACGCTGTCGAACCCGGCCACCAGCACGACCATCGGCACGGCCACCGCCAGTGGCACGATCCGCGACGATGACGCGGTGAGTTTATCGATTGCGGCACTGAGTGCGGACAAGGTGGAAGGTCCATCGGGGAGTACGGCGTTCACCTTCACGGTCACCCGCGGCGGCAACGCCAGCATCGAGACCAGCACCAGCTGGGCGGTGGCGGGTAGCGGTGCAAATCCAGCGGCTGGGGCGGACTTTGTCGGTGGGGTCTTGCCTTCGGGCACGGTAAGTTTTGCGGCGGGAGAGACCAGCAAGACGATCACCGTCAACGTCGCTGGCGACACGGTCGGGGAACCTAACGAGGGCTTCACGGTCACGCTGTCGAACCCGGCCACCAGCACGACCATCGGCACGGCGTCGGCTGGCGGCACGATTCGCGACGATGACGCGGCGAGCCTATCGATTGCGGCACTGAGTGCGAACAAGGTGGAAGGTCAATCAGGGAGTACGGCGTTCACCTTCACGGTCACCCGCGGCGGCAACGCCAGCATCGCGACCAGCGCCGGCTGGGCGGTGGCGGGTAGCGGTGCAAATCCCGCGGCTGGGTCGGACTTTGTCGGTGGGGTCTTGCCTTCGGGCACGGTAAATTTTGCGGTGGGAGAGACCAGCAAGACGATCGCTGTGAACGTCGCTGGCAACACGGTCGGGGAACCTAACGAGGGCTTCACGGTCACGCTGTCGAACCCGGCCACCAACACGACCATCGGCACGGCCACCGCCAATGGCACGATACGTAACGATGACACCAGCGTAATGGCGCCGCCGCAGGCGGACCTCGAGGTGAGCAGCCTCGGTCTGGGCGCTGCCTCCGTGGCGCAGGGCCAGAACCTCGGCTTCGTCTATACCATCGTGAACAACGGCCCGGGGCAGTCCAACGTGGGCTACGGCGGCTTCTACATCGATGGCACCGATGCGGCGCACTTCGGCGGCAACAACCTCACCGACCCATTGGGTTGGGGGGCGTCACGTACGCTGTTCAACGGCTTCAACACGAGCAATCTCAGCGTCGGCCAGCACACGCTGTGGGTCGGGGCCGACAATTTCGGCCAGACGACCGAAAGCAACGAGACCAACAACTGGCGGTCGATCACCTTTGAGGTGACGGCGGCGCCCCAGGCCGACCTCGTGGTGAGCAACCTCGGTCTGGGTGCTGCCTCCGTGGCGCAGGGCCAGAACCTCGGCTTCGTCTATACCGTCGTGAATGATGGCGCGGCCCTGTCCAACGTGGGCTACGCGAGCTTCTACATCGATGGCTGGGATGAGGCGCACTTCGGGGGCTACAATCTCACCGACCCGTTGACCACGGGAGCCACTCGCACGCTGTTCAATGGCTTCAACACCAGCGATCTCAGCGTCGGCCAGCACACGCTGTGGGTCGGGGCCGACAACTACGGCCAGACGGCCGAGAGCAACGAGACCAACAACTGGCGGTCGATCACCTTCACGGTGACGGCGCCGCCGCAGGCGGACCTCGAGGTGAGCAGCCTCGGTCTGGGCGCTGCCTCCATGGCGCAGGGCCAGAACCTCGGCTTCGTCTATACCGTCGTGAACAACGGCCCGGGGCAGTCCAACGTGGGCTACGGCGGCTTCTACATCGATACCCTGGATGCGGCGCACTTCCAAGGCTTCAACCTCACCGACCCGTTGGGTTGGGGGGCGTCACGCACACTGTTCAACGGCTTCAACACAAGCAATCTCAGCGTCGGCCAGCACACGCTGTGGGTCGGGGCCGACAACTACGGCCAGACGGCCGAGAGCAACGAGACCAACAACTGGCGGTCGATCACCTTCACGGTGACGGCGCCGCCGCAGGCGGACCTCGAGGTGAGCAGCCTCGGTCTGGGCGCTGCCTCCATGGCGCAGGGCCAGAACCTCGGCTTCGTCTATACCGTCGTGAACAACGGCCCGGGGCAGTCCAACGTGGGCTACGGCGGCTTCTACATCGATACCCTGGATGCGGCGCACTTCCAAGGCTTCAACCTCACCGACCCGTTGGGTTGGGGGGCGTCACGCACACTGTTCAACGGCTTCAACACGAGCAATCTCAGCGTCGGCCAGCACACGCTGTGGGTCGGGGCCGACAATTTCGGCCAAACGAGCGAGAGCAACGAGACCAACAATTACCGGTCGATCACCTTCACGGTGACGGCGCCGCAGGCGAACGGTTCGTCGCTCATCAGCTCGGACGCTTCCATGTCCACGGCCTCGGTCCAGAATATGAGCATGGTTGAGGTCCACGGAGCCGGCACCCCACCGCCGGTGGACACATCAGCTGCTGCGAACAATCACGCCACTGTAGCCGATGGAATGGCGGATGTGGCGTTGTCGCCGCTTCACGAGTGGATGACCATCCTCTGAAAATCGAAGCTCATCTGCTGATAACTAGCCCACTTGCGCAGAATCGACATCGCATATCAATGGAATCAATGACTTAGCCAAAAAGTTGGCACTACATTTTTGGTGCGAGTGTCGTCTCAGGCGGTGAGCGCGAGGGGCAGGTCGAGGTCGTCGGTGCGCATGCGCTTGGGCAGGACGATGCCGAGGCGATCGAGCAGCGCGGCCTGAGGGGCGTCTGGCTGAGCGATGCAGCGCAGCCGTATCTCGCCGTGCGTTGTGGTGGGCAGGACGACGTCGTGCGACTGGATGCGAGCGATCTCGTCGAGCACGGTGCGCGGCGAGTTGCCGAGGCCCGCGCGCTGCTGCCACATCTCGAGGCTCTTCCACAGCACGAAGGCGAGGAAGCAGACGAGGATATGGGCCTGCACGCGATCGGCGCGCTGATGCCAGATCGGGCGCACGTGGAGCTGATCCTTGTTGATGCGGAAGGCGGCCTCGGCCTGGGTGAGCTGGATGTAGGCCTTCCACAGTTGCTCGTCGCTCCAGTCCTCGATGTTGGTGCGCAGCACGTAGGCGCCTTCCGAGATGGCGGCCCACTCGTCGAAGGCCCGGTCGTGCTCGACGTGCAAACGAAAGCCGGCCGGACAATCGGCGGCCTGCACGGTGATCTGGAAGCGGGCGGCGGAGCGCTGGTTCTGCTGGAGAATGCGGCCGATCTGGCGGTTGATCTGGGCGGCGTTGAGCCGCTTGGTCGAGTGCTCGATGCGCGCGGCCAGGCGGGCCAGCGCCGCTTCGATGCGGCGGCTGAACTTGTCGTGCATGGCCTGCTCCTTGCTGCGCCGGTCGGCCGAGCGGCACAGGATCGCCGTCTCGCCCGTCTCGGGCCAGCGCGCCAGCTTGACCTCGATGCCCTCGCGGATCTCGCGCCAGCCACTCGGCTCGGCCAGCTCGGCGGCGAACTGGCGCAACTGTGCCTTGGGCGCACCGATGATGTAGCGCCGCCCGGTCTGGCGCAGCCACGCCAGGTTCTGGGCGCTGGCCATGCCACGATCGGCGATCCACACCCGCCCGACCACGCCGTGGCGGGCCTCCATGCTCTCGACGATGGTCTGCACGGTCTTGGAGTCGTGGGTGTTGCCGGCAAACACCTCGTAGCCCAAAGGGAAGCCGTCGAAGGTCACCACCAGGGCGATGCAGACCTGCTTGCAGTCGGGCCGGTGATCGCGACTGTAGCCACGCCGCGCCAGCGGGTTGGCTTCGGCCTCGCCCTCGAAGTAGGTGCTGGTCACGTCGTACAGCAGCACCTCGTTGTCGACCGCGAACAGCTCGCCGGCGCGACGTGACAGATGCGCCTCCAGCTCAGCCTTGTGCTCGAGCAACAGATCGAGGGCGCGATAGAGCCGGTCCTTGTTGACCAGGTTGGCATCGAGCTGCAGCAGATCGCTCAGGGCCGTCCGCCGATACCAGTCCTCGGCGATGTGCAGCTCGCTCGACGGCTCGCACAGCCGGGCCGCCACCAGCACCGCCGCCATCTTCGCCCACGGCACTGTCTCCTTGCCCGACGGCAACAGCTTCTCGCACAGATCGGCCAAGCCAGTACCGCGCCACAGCGCCAGCGCCAGATAGACATCACCGAACTGCCGCGAGCGCTCGACGCGAACGCCCTTCAGCCGCACCGGCACCGTCAGATGCTGCCTGCCGTCGTCGAACAGGCCGGCCTGCTCGGGCTCCCCGATCAGATGCCGCGCCAGCGCCCGCGCCTCGAGCCGGCCGCGCGCATCGAGTGCGCCAAGTTGCGCTACCGTCTGCTGGATAACACGACGACCGACCCGCACGCTGCGCACAAGACGCCAGTAGCGATCGACCTTGCCGTCCTTCTTCAGCGTCGTGTAGCGCAAGTACATGCGCTCATCACAACTCAACACAGATCAAAAGAAAATGGGGATGGTTGGCACTACACGCCCATTCCGTCGGTCCACGCCATCCAACCCTTTGATCTGCCTCAGCTCAATCCGTTGAAAAAGAAAAACCCACCTCCAACTGCGCAAGTTGGGCTAGTAAGGAGGCACTCCAGAACGACGAAACATCCATCTGGACCGCACGCATGAACGCCGAGCGCGCGCTGTAGTCTTTCCAGGGGGCCGCGCTCCCTAGACCGGCCCACGCGTTCTTCCTGGACGGAGCTGGCAACGGGCCGTCACTCAAGCCCAACGCGATGCCCGCGTGCTCCGAAATGACCAACCAACCTCTTGTTTGAGCTCCTGATGATGGCGATCGATGCGCCAGCACAGCTTGGCGGCTTCACCAGACGGGACAACGTCATGTCCTGTGGCAGTGTTGAGAGCCAGTGCTTGGTCGGCACTTGTTCGCCTTCGGGCGATTCGATGCGCCGGCTGGACGCGCAGGCGGGCAAACAGTGAGGCCAGCCCGTCGGCTGAGCCCCGGCGCCATTTGATCGGGCGCCGAGCTTTGGCCGCAAGGCTCAGAGCCAACTGCTTGACCTGAATCGGGCGATACCGCGCGCCACGGCGCAGGCGCGTCGGCCACCGGCCACGGCCCGACCGCGTTTTGCGACGAAGCGACTTTTGCCCTCTGTCCACGCTGAGGTGTTCGGCAAAATGCGGACCGCGCAGTCCAGCTCCAAAGCCGTGATGCCGTCGCGCAGAGCGGTGTTGATGCCATAGCGGCTATCCATCACCACCGGGC
>CAWEIE010000011.1:0-5961 GCA_963809025.1 uncultured Alphaproteobacteria bacterium
GATGATGGACCAGTCGAATTCCGAGCACGAGGCGATCGTCGAGGCCATCAAGGCCGGCGACGCCGCCCGGGCGCGCGAGCTGGGCGAACGCCACGTCCTGAACGGCAAGCGCCGCCTGCTGGTGTCGCTCGACAAGGCCAAGACCGGTACGGCGGCTTCCGAGCGGGAAACTCCGTCGCCACGCATTCTACGCCAGAGGGTTACATGACCGAGATTTTGCGCGAACTCGTGACCGATCGCTCCGCCTGGAAGGTGGCGGACATGGAGCGCGATCGCTCCTGGGTCCGCGTGCTGTCCGTCGAGGCGCGCGCGGAATTGGACCAGGCGCTGGCGACCGTTGCCGCCAAGGGCCTGCGTGCGGGCGAGTTCGATCGCACCGACTTCGCTCTTCCCACCTTGCGGACCGAGCTCGAAGCGGCGCTGGCCGAGGTGCGTGACGGACGCGGTGCCGTTCTGGTCCGTGGCTTCCCCGTTCAGAAGTACGACGCCGACATGCTCAGCAGCCTGCTGTGGGGCGTCGGCCTCCATCTCGGCCAGCCGATGCCGCAGCGTGCCAGCCTCAATCTGCGCGGCGTCCGCGACAACCTCATTGCACATATCACCGACCAGGGCCTCGACTACAACGCGCCCAACGTGAACGGCTCCGCCACGTCGGCCGAGCAGCAGCCGCACACCGATCCTGCCGACGTCGTGGCGCTGCTGTGCGTGCGCAAGGCCAAGGCCGGCGGCATCAGTCGCCTGGTCAGTGCGACGACGATCCACAACGACATTCTGGCGACGCGGCCGGACCTGCTCGCGCCGCTCTACGAGGGCTATCTCTACGACCTGCGCGGCGACGCCGCCAATTCGCCCAACCAGCAAGTGACCGACGGCCGCATTCCCGTCTTCACCTGCCAAGGCGACCAGTTGAGCTGCGTCTTCAACGCCAAGATGATCGAGACGGCGCAGAAGAAGCTCGGCACCGCGCTGCCGCCGCGCGAGCGCGAGGCCTACCAAGTCTTCCTCGACCGCGCGCTCGACCCGGTCAACCGGCTCGACATGGACCTCGAGCCCGGCGACCTGCAGATCGTGAGCAACTACACCATGCTCCATGCCCGCACCGGCTGGGTGGAAGAGGGTGATCCGGCCAAGCGGCGGCTGATGCTGCGCCTGTGGCTCAGGGTCGAGAACTTCCGCGATATCGCGCCGGGCGTAGCCAGCGGCTATGTCCGCGGCTCGACCGTCGACGTCGTCCGCCCCGCCGCCTACTGACGACTGCGATTCATGTCCAGGAGTGCGCAGGCAAGCGGCCGCGTCATCGTGACCGGCGGCAGCAGCGGAATCGGCGAAGGCATCGTCCGCCGGCTGCATGAAGACGGCTATGACGTCGTGAACCTCGATATCGCGGCGCCCAAGCCCGATGCCGTCGGTGCCTTCCGGCAGGTCGATCTGGGCGACGCCGATGCGACCCGGGCGGCCCTGACCTCGGTCTGCGCCGAGGGGCCGGTGACGCGTCTCGTCAACAATGTCGGCATCGTCTGGCCAGCGCCGGTCGAGGAGATCAGCCTCGAGAACCTGGAGCGCTCGCTGGCGATCAATCTGCGCAGCGCGTTCCTGTGTTTCCAGGCGACCTTGCCGGCGATGAAGGCGGCGGGCTTCGGCCGCGTCGTCAACATCTCCAGCCGCACCCTGATGGGCAAGGAGTTCCGGACGACCTACGGCATGAGCAAGGGCGGCCTGCTGGCGGCCACCCGCACCTGGGCGCTGGAGTTTGCGCAGGTAGGCATCACCGTCAACGCCATCGGCCCCGGACCGATCAACACCGAGCTGTTCCGCAAGGGCAACCCGCCGGGCGATCCGCGCACCGATGCGATCCTGCGCTCGGTACCGATGCGACGTTTCGGCGAGCCGGCCGAGGTCGCGCATGGCGTGGCGTCGCTGCTCGATGCCAGAGCCGGCTTCATCACCGGCCAGATCCTCTATGTCTGCGGCGGCCAGGCCGTCGGCGTGCAGGCCGCATGACCGCCATCGCCCGAGGAGCTCGTTCGACGTGAAGCAGGAAGTCACACTCGTCACCGGCGCCAGCCACGGCATCGGTCTCGCGATCGCGCGGCGCCAGGCGGCCGAAGGCCAGGCCGTGATCAACCTCGATCGCCGGCCGCCGGCCGACGGCGCCGGCTGCGGCCTCTTCCATCAGGCCGACCTCGACGATGCCGACGCCACGGCCCGCGCGCTCGCCGGCATCGTCGGTCGCTACAACGTCACCCGACTGGTCAACAATGCCGAGCATTCGGAGTTCGCGTCGCTGGAGGACTCGACTCTCGAGGTCTTCGAGCGCGCGATTTCCGGCAACCTGCGCTGCCCGATGCAATGCGTGCAGGCGGTGCTGCCGGCAATGAAGGCGGCGGGCTTCGGGCGCATCGTGAACATGAGCAGCCGCGATGCGCTGGGCAACGAGCGCCGCGACGCCTATTGCGCCACCAAGGGCGCCATCAACACCATCACAAGGACCTGGGCGCTCGAAGTGGCGTCGCGCGGCATCACGGTGAACGCCGTGGCGCCTGGCCTCATCGACGACACCGGCGGCGCTGGACCGCAACCGGGAGATCCGACGTCGCTGCGCCTCTGGAACTCCGTCGCCATGGGGCGGCCGGGCCGGCCCGAGGAAGTGGCGGATGCCGTCGCATTTCTGCTCGATCCGCGGTCGAGTTATGTCACCGGGCAGCTTCTTTATGTCTGTGGCGGCCTGTCGATCGGCGGCCTCGTGGCGCCGTGAAGGAATCGGGGAGTGGGTAGTTGAGCAAGTGGGAGCCTTTACGAATGAGAATGCGTAGTTTTTTCCTGGCCGGCGTGGCGCTTTGTGCGCTCTCGACGCCAGCCTTGGCGGGCAAGCAGAACGATACGCTGAACTGGGCGATCAGCCAGGAAGCGCCGAGCATCGACCCCTATTACTCGCAGACGCGTGAATCGGTGGTCATGTACCGCAACGTCTGCGACAATCTCCTGTATCGCGATCCCAAGAGCGGCGCTTACCAGCCCGGCCTGTCGACGGGGCATCGTTGGATCGACGACCTCACCCTGGAGTTCGACCTGCGCAAGGGCGTCGTCTTCCATGACGGCCGCAAGCTCTCGTCGGCCGATGTCGTCTACACCTTCAACCACGTTGCCAATCCCGACAACGCGGTCATCGCGCAGTCGAATGTCAAATGGATCAAGAGCGCTGAAGCGGTCGGCGACGACAAGGTCCGTATCCATCTGAAGGAGCCGTTCCCGGCGGCGCTGGAGTATCTGGCCGGACCGCTGCCGATCCTGCCCAAGGGCCACTACGACAACGCGCCGCCGTTCCGCGCCGGCGGCCAGGGCAAGGGGCCGAAGGATTTCGGTGCGGTCAAGACGATCTGCACCGGCCCCTACAAGCTGAAATCGATCAACCCCGGCGAAGGCGTCACTCTCGTCAAGAACACCGAGTATTTCGACGGGCCGCGGCCCAAGCCGACCATAGGCACGGTGCAGATCCGCACCACTCCTGATCTCGATTCGCAGCTCGCGCTGCTCATGACCGGTCAGCTCGACCTCATCTGGGACGTGGCGCCGGACAAGGCCAAGCAGCTCGAAGCGCGGCGCGGCATCACTATCAAGCAGGTGTCGATCAGCCGCCTGAACTACCTGCAGCTCGATGCGGCCGGCCGCGGCGGCAAGACGCCGATGCAGGACCTGCGCGTCCGGCAGGCGATGAACTACGCCATCAACAAGCAGGCGATCGCCAAGGGCCTGGTCGGCGAGGTGTCGGAGATCATCGATGCCGCCTGCTATCCGACCCAGTTCGGCTGCACCCAGGACGTGCCGAAGTATCCGTACGACCTCGACAAGGCGAAGAAGCTCCTGGCCGAGGCGGGTCATCCCAACGGCTTCGAGGTCGATCTCTATTCCTATCGCCAGCGCGAGTATGCCGAGGCGGTGATCGGCGACCTGGCGAAGGTCGGCATCAAGGCGCGGCTGCGCATGATGCAGTACGAGGCGCTGCGGCCGAAGTGGCGCAACGGCGAGGCGCAACTCATCCAGGGCAGCTGGGCATCCTACGGCATGAACGACGTCTCGGCCTCGGCCAGCTACTTCTTCCGCGGCAGTCCCGACGATCTTGCCCAAGACAAGCAGGTCATCGAGTGGCTGACGGTCGCCGACACCAACACCAATCCTGACGTGCGCAAGGAGAACTACCGCAAGGCGCTGACGCGGATCGCCGAGCAGGCCTACTGGGTGCCGCTGTTCACCTCGGCCAAGTACTACGCGATGTCGGGCCAGCTCGACTTCACGCCGCACGCCGACGACCTGCCGGAATTTTCCGCCAGCCGCTGGAAGTGATCCTCCCGACAGCGGGCAGCGCGGAGTGATCCGCGCCGCCCGGCCCGCACTCCTGGAACGGATTTCCATGACGACTCGCCCCACCGGCCCCTATTTCGACCGCACGCCGCTCCTGGCACCGTCGCTCTCACCGGCGCTGCCGCGCCCCTATATCTTCGACTGCTCGCCGCGATCGCTGCGCGCCAAGGTCGTCTCCTTCATCGCCAAGCGCTACGTCGACATGATGTACGTGACCGGCCTGCCGCGAGTGGTCGCCGACGGCCGGTTCCGGCTGCGCGCCATCGGCCAGTCCGGCGACCTGACCACCGAACCCGACATCGCGCCGCGACAGGCCGAGCTGGAGGCGGCATGGCAGGCGGGCGCCATCACGGTCGTGCACGACGACGCCGACCGCCGCATCCGCGTCGCCTGGACTGACAAGTCCTTGGGTCCGCCGATCGAGGCCACGGCAGTGGCCTGGCCCGGCTACGGTGGCATCGTGCTGAGCGATCGCAATCGTCCGGCTTTCGATCCTGTCCCGATCTCGCGTCCGCAGGCCGCCGCTTCTCCCTGGAAGGACGGCGGCGCCTCGGGCGGCGCCGAACTCGACCGGGCAACCGACGGCTTCCTTGCCGGCTCGCCGGGCGTGTACGGCGTGCTGGTGGCGACGCCCGACAGGATCCTGGTCGAGCGCTACGGGGAGCAGGGAGCGCCTGATCGCGTGACGCCAAGCTGGTCCATGACCAAGGCCATCACGGCCACGCTCATCGGACGGCTGATCCACGAAGGCTGGCTGGGTTCGGTCTACGATCCGGCGCCGGCACCGCTGTGGAGCGACCCGCGCGGCATCCACCGCCTGGTGACCATCGACAGTCTCTTGCGCATGCGCTCCGGCCTCGGCTTCCAGGCGATCGACGACCGTGGCCAGCCGGCGATCTACTTCGAGAACAATTTCGTCTACTACAACGCCGAGGACGCATTCGACACGGCGCAGCGCGCGATCGTCACCACCCTGCCGGGCGCCACCTATCGCTACATCAACACCGGCGTGAACGTGCTGGGCGCTATCATCCGCGACCAGATCGAGACGCGGGGCTTGCCCTACCACGCCACGGTCTACGGGCTGCTCGCCGATCGCATAGGCATGAGGAGCTACGAGCACTCAGCCGACCATGCCGGCAACTTCATCGCTTCCGGCTCGGGGGCGGCCACACTGCGTGACTATGCGAGGTTCGGCATTCTCTACCTGCAGGACGGCATCTGGGATGGCGAGCGTCTGCTGCCCGAAGGATGGGTGGAGTACGCCACGACGCCGAGCCATACCGGATCCGAGTACGCGGCCTGCTTCCGCAGCAATGCCGGCCTGATGTTCCCGAGCCTGCCGCGCGATGCGGTGTGGGCGTCCGGAGCCTCGGATCAGCGCATCATCCTTCTGCGCAGGCATGGTCTGGTGATCGTCGTCACCAACGAGACCGATCACGCGATCGATCTGCCGGCGCTCGATCGCCTGGGCGCTGCCGCCATCAAGGCAGTCGCATGAGGGCGCGACGCCCAGTCCGGCGAGATTACAGGCCGAGATAGGCTTGGCGGACCCGGTCGTCGTTCAAGAGTTCGTGGCCGGTGCCGCCAAGCTCGATCCGG
>CAWEIE010000012.1:0-7677 GCA_963809025.1 uncultured Alphaproteobacteria bacterium
AGACCTCACCCTGAGGAGCCGCGCGGAAGCGCGGCGTCTCGAAGGGTGGGCTACAGTCGTGCTGTTGCCCATCCTTCGAGACGGACGCTTCGCGTCCTCCTCAGGATGAGGTCTGGTCTTGTGCTAACGCACTCGCTAAGCGCTCAGTTCACGCGCGGTGATGCGGTACTTGAACTTGTCGGGATCGAGCGAATCGAGGAACCCGGCCTTGTTCTCGGCCTGCGGATACATCAGGAACGGGATGGCCGCCTCCTTCGCGCCCGGCAGCTTCACGTCGTGTGCCGTGTTGAAGGCGACCCAGTTGCCCTCCCATGAGCCGAACAGCGCCTTGCGCGCGGCCGCCACCTTGGGATCGGCCAAGGCGAGGTTGCCCGGCGGTTCCTCGAGCACGACCTTGCGCACGTCGGCCGGATCGACCGGCGTCCAGCCGCTGCCCGGCAGCCAGACCTCGGCGCGGCAGTGCTGCGCCTTGCTGACGTTCGCCGAGCCGGCGCCCAGCGCCTTGAAACCGAACTGCGACGGCACGACGCGGATGCCGTAGACGTCGCGCGCCGGCAGGCCGACCGAGCGCGCCAAGCCGACATACAGCGCGTTGAGGTCCGCACACTTGCCGTTGAGGTTGCCGGTGCGGATCATGGTGGTGATATCGCCGAGGCCGCAACCAAGCGTCTCGGCATTGCGGAAGGTGTTCTCGACCACCCAGTCGTAGATCGCGCGCGCCCTGGCGACGTCGTCCTTCTTGCCCTTGACGATGTCCTCGGCGGTCTCCTTCACGATGCCGTCGGTCGGCAGCAAGTCGGTGGCGGCAAGGTTGAGCTTGCGTTCGGCGTCGCTGAGCGGTGCCGCGTTGCCCTGACCCGGCACCAGCGCGCGGTCCTGCGCCTGGACCTGGGCGGTGATCTCGACCATCGGCGACTGCTGGTCAGCCGCCCATTCGATGTGCAGCATCTCCGCGCCGTACTTCGGATCCTTCACGCGCTCGGCGACCTTGGCATTGCCGCTCCAGGTCACGTTCCCCGGACGTTGCCAGTCGGCGGCCTCGAAGGTCGGCAGCGGGATCCATGCCCTGGCGGCGCCGGCCGTCGGCTCGATGCGCGCGACGAGAGTGTAAGTGCGCCAGCCTTTCGGCATCGGCGTGTAGGCGGCCTGTGCCGAGGCGAGACGCGGTGCGAGACCAAGCGCTCCTGCTGCGACGCCGGCTTTCAGCATGTCACGACGATTCATTCGAGTCCCTTCCCTTGGCTGAAGCTGCCGGGGAAAGCGGGCGTCCCGTCGACAAGGCCGGCCCAGCCGTCCCGAACCGATCCGCATCGCACGCGACAGCGGACTGTACCGGATGGCGAAGGATTGCAGGGCCGCGCGGGGGCCGTCAATGGCTCCCGGGCCTTGCCTCGGCGTCCCCGAGCGCGTCCATCGCTTCAATCATGACGAACGAAGCATCCGACAGGACGTCCGCGGTCCGGTTGACCTCCCTGCGAAGCCTGGTCTCCAGCATCCAGCGGTCCGGACCTTCCAGTGCGGCGAGCCTGCTCACGTCGTACAAGGCGGGAAGCATGGTGGTCTGCGCCGTCAGCCCATACGGATCGTGCTCGTAGGTGCCGCGCACCGTACTGGCCAGCGGGATCAGCAGCCGGTTGAGGCGCTTCATCGCGAGATTGAGCATGTCGGCCGGCTTCTCGTCGACGTTGCCGGCGGTCGCCTTGGCGAAGTGCTCGCGCCAGTTGTCGGCGAAGGCGTCGAAGGTGACAGCCGTCTCCTGCAGAGCGCGTGCGGCGGCCAGAGCCTGGTCGAGGCCGATCGAGCGGCCCGCCGGCGCCAATTCCTCCAGCCGCTTGACGAACTGCGCGGCGCTCTCGGCGAAGCTGTAGGGCAGCACCACCGCCGTGCAGAGTTCCCAGAGATAGGCGGCATAGATGCGCAGATGGTCGGCCATGAAATCGAAGTCGACCTTGTCGATGGTGCATTCGAGGGTGTGATGCCACCAGCCCCAATTGGCGCGCGCCGTCTCCTTGAGCTCTTCCTCCGAGAATTGGCCCATGGCGAAGATCATCGGCACGCCCATGCCGAACAGCGAGCAGTCGCCGTGCTTCTTCTTGCGTTCCCAGGAGTAGGCCCGGTTGCCCAGCAGGCGCGCCTCGACGGCCTGATGGAAACGCTTCAGCTCGACGTTGGACGACGCGCCCCAGCGCACCGTGCCCGTGCAGGACGGCTGGTCGATCAGGATGTAGCCCACAGCATGGTCGCGCAGGCGCCGCCAGTTCTGGTCGACGTACCAGGTCGATCCGACCATCGTGCCGGTCTCGTGGCCGGTCCAGAAGCCGGCGACGATGCCGCGCCGCAGCTTGTCTCGGTGCTGGTGGAAGACGCGCATGAGCTCGATGATGACGGCATTGCCCGACGCATTATCCGTCGATGCCGGACCAGGCCAGGAATCCTGGTGCCCTGCCAGCAGGACGAAATCCTCGCTCGTCGTGCCCGGAATGCATCCTTCAGTGAGATGCACCGGAGTCCAGCGATTGTCGACCTCGGCCGACAGCTCGACCTGCACGCGGCCCCTGGCGCACAGGTCCTTCAGCCGCAGGCCGGTTGCGCGCGCGGTGGCGATGCAGGGCAAGGTCGGCATCTCGGTGCGGAAGCTCTCCGGCGTGGGGTTGCCCCAGGCCGGCTTGACTGACCCGAACGGAATCGCGGTGTCGTCAGGCCGGCCCCAGTTCACCATGATGGCCGCGGCGGCGCCGAGCTCGGCCGCGATGCGCTGTTTCTCGTGGCGGGCCGGCGCGTAGCTGAGCTCGGTGAGGATGATCTTGCCGCGCACGTCCTTGCCTTCGTAGTCGGCGTAGGCGCCGTCGCCGACATAGACGAGCTCACCCGCGAGGCTGGCGGCAGGTTCGCTGTGACCCAGCGTGTTGGCCTCGATCTCCAGCGTGACGGGCGACGTCACCCTGAGGCGCGCGGGCCCGGGAAAGCTGACGAGGCCCGGGAATTCGTGCACCCGTGCCTCGATGCCCTCGGCGGCTAGCCTGTCGCGGCTGTACTCCGCCATCCTGCGTCCGTTCTCCGAGCCCGACAGGCGCGACGGAATGCAGTCACTGATATGGACGGTCGTCTCCTTGACGTTGTCCACTGACAGCGCCTTCAGGATGGATTGCTCGGACATCGAAGAACTCTTCTGCCTGTTGCCTCTAGGGGGCGCCGGCGGGCCTGCAGCGCAGGCATTCGGCAAAGCCGCCGGCGATGGTCACGGGACGCGGTGCGGTGCTGCTGCATTCGGCGATGGCCTGCGGGCAGCGCGGATGAAAGGAGCAGCCCGGCGGCGGTTCAAGCGGATTGGGGAAGGCGATGCCAAGCGGTACGTCGGGCATGCCGGCCGTCGGGTCCGGAGTCAGCACGGACGACAACAGCGCACGCGAATAGGGGTGCCCCGGCTCGCCGAACAGACTGTCGGTGTCGCGCTCCTCGACGATGCGGCCGAGATACATCACGGCCACCCGGGTCGCCAGGTGCTCGACGACGGCGAGGTTGTGGCTGATCAGGATGTAGGTGAGGCCGAGCTCGTCGCGTAGGTCGAGCAGCAGGTTGAGTATCTGCGACTGCACCGAGACGTCGAGCGCCGAAGTCGGCTCGTCGGCGATGACCAGCTCCGGGCGCAGGACCAGAGCGCGGGCGATCGCCACGCGCTGGCGTTGCCCGCCCGACAGCTGGCTGGGATAGGCCTCGGCGTGGCGCTTGGCGAGGCCGACCAGGTCCATCTGCTCGCTCACGCGCCGGCGGCGTTCGGCGGCGTCGCCGATACCGTGGACCACCAGCGGCAGGGCGATGATGCTGGCGATGGTCTTGCGCGGATTGAGCGAAGAGTAGGGGTCCTGGAAGATCGGCTGGATACGGCGGGCGCGGGCCAGCCGGCCCGCGGCCGCGAGCGGCTGGCCGTCGAACAGGATCTGGCCGCGGGTCGGCGGGAGCGAGCCCAGCAGCATCTTGGCGAGCGTGCTCTTGCCGCAGCCCGATTCGCCGACCAGGCCGAGGATCTCGCCTTTGCGCACGCCGAGCGTGATGCCGTTGACGGCGTGCAGGGTGCGCTTGGGCTTCAGCATGCCGCCGCTGACGGGGAACGAGCGGTGCACGTCGCGCGCTTCGAGCAGCATGGTCATTGCGCAACGGCCGTGCGGTCGGACGCGACGGCGTAGGTGGGCGGCAGGACGCAGCGGTAGAAGCGTTCGGCCGCCAGCCGGCGCAGCGCGATCGCCTGACGGCAGGATTGCGGCTGGCGGCTCGGGCAGCGCTCGAAGAAGGCGCATCCCTCGAGGCGACCGGCGAGGTTCGGCACCATGCCGGGAATGGTGCCCAGCCGCGAGCCGCGTTTCATGACGCCGGGCTGCGGGATGCAGTCGATAAGGCCTCGGGTGTAGGGATGCTGCGGATTACCGAGCACATCGATCACCGAACCGGTCTCGACGATCTCGCCGGCGTACATCACGGCCACCCGGTCGGCGATCCGCGACACCACGCCGAGATCGTGAGTGATGAACAGAAGGCCCATCGACAGCTCGCTGCTGAGCTCGGCGAGCAGGGCCAGGATCTGGGCCTGGATGGTGACGTCGAGCGCCGTCGTGGGCTCGTCGGCGATGATCAGCTCGGGGCTGCACATCAGGGCCATGGCGATCATCACGCGTTGGCGCAATCCGCCGGAAAGCTGGTGCGGATACTGCACCAGGCGGCTGCCCGCCGCGGTGATGCCGACCCGTTCGAGCAGATGAACGGCGCGGTCGCGGGCCTCGGCGCGGCGCACAGGGCGATGGCGCAGCATGGCTTCTTCGAGCTGGTTGCCGATCGAGTAGGCCGGATTGAGGCTAGTCATCGGCTCCTGGAAGATCATCGCCATGCGCTGGCCGCGGATGTCGGTCATGCGTGCCGCGGAGGCGCCGAGAATGTCCTCGCCGGCCAGGGCCATGCGGCTCGCCTGCCGCACCGCCCGCTTGGGCAGCAGGTCCATGATGGCCAGCGACGTGAGCGACTTGCCGCAGCCCGACTCGCCCACCACGCACAGCGTTTCGCCGCGTGCGACCGACAGCGAGACCCCGCGCACGGCCCGCAGCGTTCCTGCGGGAACGGGCAGGTCGACGCGGAGGTCTTCGATCTCCAGGAGCGCGGTCATGAACGGTTTTCCGGCGCGGTGACGTCGCGGATGCCGTCACCGAGCAGGTTGACCGACATCACCAGCGCGAACAGGGCGAAGCCCGGGATGCAGATCACCCAAGGATCGAAGAACATGAAGGTCTTGCCCTCGGAGATCATGAGCCCCCACGACGGGGTCGGCGGCTGCACACCCAGGCCGAGAAAGGACAGAGACGCCTCCAGCAGGACGGCGTGGGCGATCTCCAGGGTCGCGATCACGATCAGCGGATTGGCGACGTTGGGCAGGGTCTCGGTCAGGATGATGCGCGTGGTCGAGCAGCCGATCGCCTCGGCGGCGGCGACGTAATCGAGGTTGCGAACCTGCTGTGTCGCCGCGCGCATGACCACTGCGAAGCGATCCCATAGCAGCAAGCCAAGCACGAGGATGATGATCTCCAGCGAGCTGCCGACCAGCGACACCACGGCGAGCGCGATCAGGATCGCCGGCATGGCGAGGCGGGTCGTCACCAGGGTGGTCACCACCATGTCGACCCGTCCGCCGAAGTAGCCGGCTGCGATGCCGAGCGCCGTGCCGACCAGGCCCGACAGCAGCATCGCGGAGAAGCCGATCAGAAGCGACACGCGCGCGCCGTAGATGATGCGCGACAGGTAGTCTCGACCGAACGAGTCGGTGCCGAGCGGATGCGCCCAGGTCCCACCCTCGTCCCAGATCGGCTTCAGCATGCGCTGGCCGAGATCCTGGAAGTAGGGATCGTGCGGCGTCAGCAGGGGGGCGGCCAGGGCGACGAAGAAGATGAAAAGCAGCGTGCCGCCGCCGAACGTGATGCCGCGGTGGGACAATGCCCGGCGGCGCAGCAGCGCGGCGGGTGAGGGCGATACGGGCTCCGCCGTCGCGCCGGCGGGCGCGTGCTCGATGCCGTCGGTGGTGGACATCAGGACACCCGGATGCGCGGGTCGAGCCAGGCGTTCAGCACATCGGCTGCGAAGGTGAGCAGGACATAGACGCCGGCGATCATCAGGATGATGGCCTGTATGGTGTCGAAGTCGGCTCGCTGGATGGACTGGTAGGCCAGTCGTCCCAGCCCGTTGAGGGAGAAGATCGATTCGACCACCACCGAACCACCCAGCATGAAGCCGAGCTGGACGGCCGCCACGGCGACGACGGAGACGATGGCGTTGCGCAGCGCGTGCTTGAAGAGCACGGCCGGCGGGCGCAGGCCCTTGGCGCGGGCGGTCCGGATGTAGTCCGACCCCAACACGTCGAGCATGCCGCCGCGGGTGAGCCGCATCAGCGCCGGCATTGCGTAGTAGCCGAGCACGATCGATGGCAGGACGAAGTGCAGCCAGCTCTCGCTGCCGCTGATCGGCAGGATCTGCAGGTGGACGCCGAATATCAGGATCAGCAGCAGGGCGAAGAAGAAGCTCGGCATGGCCTGGCCGACCACCGCCGTGCCCAGCGCGAAGCGATCGAGGAAGGTGTTTGGGCGCAGGGCGGCCACGACGCCCAGAGGGATCGACACTACCAGCGCCAGGCAGATCGACGATAGTGCCAGCGTCACCGTGACCGGCGCCCGATCGGCGATCAGCTCGAGCACCGGGCTCTTGAGGTAGATCGACATGCCGAAGTCGCCCGCCAGCGCCCGGGTCACCCAGGCCCAGTATTGCGCCAGCAATGGCTGATCGAAGCCGTACATGCGGCGGATGTTTTCGATGTCGGCGGCCGTGGCGCCTTCGCCGGCCAGCGCCTGGGCCGGATCGGCGGCCAGCCGCAGCAGCAGGAAGGTCACCGCCGACACAAGGAACGCCACGACGATCGCCAGCCCGAGGCGCTTCAGGATGAAAGGGGTCACGGGCAGCTCTGGTGCGCCGCGGTGGGTACGGATCGTGTGTGCAAGTCTGGCTCCTGGGCCATGGTCGTGGTCATTGTGAAAACTGTCAACAGTTTCTGTTGACAGTTTTCAGTTTCCGCGCGTCAATTGGGGGGATGAGCAAACAAGAACTACCCTTGCCCGCCGCATCGGCAGCCGCCGCTATCGCCCAGCGACGCTCTGAGTCCCTCGGCACGATCGTCGAGAAGGAGCTCGAGCGGATGATCCTGAGCGGCGAGATCAAGACTGGCGACCGTGTCAGGGAACAGCTCATCGCCGCCCAACTCGGCGTCAGCCGGGGCCCGGTGCGCGAGGCGACCAGCGCACTCGAGCGCAGCGGCCTGCTGACCAGCATCGCCAACCGCGGTGTGTTCGTCCGCGAGGTCTCGACCGAGGAACTGCTCGAGCTCTACGACATGCGCGCGCTGCTGACGGGCTTCGCCTGCGCCCTCATCGCCAGCACGGGCAGCGACGAGCACAAGACCCGTCTCGAGGTCCTGGTCACGACCATGGGCGAGGCACTGGGGAGCGGCGACGGCCCCCGCTACTACCGGAGCAACCTCGACTTCCATGCCGCGCTGATGGAGTTCTCCGGGCATCAGAAGGCGGCGCAGATCTACGACACGCTATTGAAGGAAGCCCACCTGTCGCGTCGGGGCGTGCTGTCGGCGCCCTC
>CAWEIE010000013.1:0-16187 GCA_963809025.1 uncultured Alphaproteobacteria bacterium
CCGTAAGCGAAACCGTCGCGCGCGCAATGGCGAGGGTGCTCTCGGCAGGTTCCGGATGCCTGGGGTCGCTCTTGCGATCACCGGTGTCACCGGGCCTAGAAAGCCGATGAAGACGGCCTGCTGTGGCCGAGAGAGACGGGACTGATCACCACCCAGCGCATAGTGGCGAAGAGAGACACCCGGCACGATCTGCGGGCTGGTTTTTAGGGAACGCCACGCTCAAGATTACAGCTCCGTAAAATGGGCGAACGCTCCGACGCTAAACCACGATCCGAGCATCGAAATTTTACTGCCGCTTCGCGACCGGCAGAATGAGCCGTTTCCCGCGCAATACTATGAGAGCCTCGCCGAGAAGCTCACTCACGCCTTTGGCGGAGTAATGAGCTTCCTGCGGTCGCCCGCTGAGGGACGCTGGCACGACGGGGAAGGGTACCGAACACGATGAAATCGTGGTGGTCGAGGTGATGACAGACACGATAGACCGCGATTGGTGGCGGGAGTTGCGTGAAAATCTAGAGGCGCAGTTCGATCAGGATGGGCTTTTCATCAGAACGCATCCCGTCCACCGCCTATAAGAGGCACCAGATAATGATCGACTGGCATGCGGTCTTCGTTCCCAGCATCGGCGTAGCCAAGGTCATGGTGCGCGGCATGCTGATGTACCTAGCGTTGTTCATATCCTTCGCTTCATTGGTCGCCGGCAGGCCGGCCATTTCGGGCCGGCGAATCTTCTGGGCATCGTCCTGATCTGCTGACGCGGCCCAAAATGGGCTGGGCAAGGACTACCAGTCGGTGACGGAAGGCTCATCCTCGTAATGACGATCGTTGGCTGGGAGTATCTGCTCGATTGGCTGGCGTGGCGTTTCCCTCGGATGCGGCCATACCTGAAGCCTCCGGCCCTTACTCTGGTGAAAGACGGCCGCGTGCTCGGTGCGGCGATGCGGAAGGAAATGATCAGCGAGGACGAGCTCGAAGGGCAGCTCCGCGAGCAAGGAGTTGAGGATGTGGCCTCAGTCAAATTGGCCCGGCTCGAGGGCGACGGTCGGCCCAGCGTCCTCAAGAACAAGCTATAACCGGAGCCTCACTGAATAGGAGCGCCACGTTCCTGCAGACGGATAGTTTCGGAACTCCCTTTCGACGCCAACGTTGGCAGAGCTCCATGATCGCCGAGTTGCCAGCGCGTGCTCGCCGCAATGAGGGACCCATGACAGCGTTGGCGCTCGTGTTCTACCTACTCGGGGCGGTCATCATTGCTGTAACGATTTTACCGATCTGGCAGACCAGCCATTGGTGGGTGAGGTTGTGCGACTTCCCGCGCTATCAAGTGGCTGTTTTAGCCCTCATCGTGCTGGTCTTGATGCCGCTTACGTTGGGGCCCCTGACGGCAACCGAGCTTTGCTTGTTCATCGCCGTTGCAATCGCGGCCCTGTGGCAAGTTTCGTGGATATGGCGCTATGTGCCCGGCGCTCCGCTGGAAGTGCCAAGCAGCGCCGCCGGGTCCAGCGCGCCAGGTCGCATCGCCCTTCTGACGACGAACGTGTTTCAGGACTGTCGCGACGCCGGGGCGTTGCTGCAGATTATCAGACGACGCTGATCCAGATCTGATACTGGCTGTTGAAACGGACGAGTGGTGGTGCTCTCGGCTTTCCGAGGCTCTTCGAACCCGTTACCAGTACGGGTTGACCTATCCGCTTTCCAACGGATACGGGATGGCGATGTTTTCCCGGTTGGAGCTTTTGCAGCCCACAATCCGCTTCCTGGTCGATGACGCAATCCCTTCAATCAAGACGGGCGTGCGGCTGCGGTCCGGCGCTGTCATCGATTTGTACGGCTTGCATCCTCAGCCGCCCGCGCCACTACAAGACTCGACTCGAGCGTGACGTTGAGTTGGTCCTCGTGGGAGTTGAAATTAAGAGTACTGGGCGTCCTTCCGTGGTGCTTGGCGATCTCAATGATGTTGCCTGGTCACCAACGACGGCCGAGTTTGCGCGAGCCGGAGACTTGCGTGACCCGAGGCGGGGACGAGGCTTCTTCAACACCTACCCTGCGCGCCTCCCTGGTCTTCGATATCCACTCGACTACGTCTTCCACACCAAACATTTTTCCGTCTGCAAGATGCGAGTTCTTCCGAAAACAGGCTCCGACCATCTTCCGTTGATTGCCGTACTTGATCTCCACCCCAATGGAACCGCACCCCCAGGTCCAGCCAAGCTAAATCAACGGGCGGCACGTCAGTCGGCTGAGAGGGAGAAGAGCCGCTGTAGTTCAGTAATGGTAGCGATAAATTCCTGGGTATCCTCGTCGCTCAGATCGCCTGTTCACGTCGGCGGCCCAGCCGCACTCGTTGCGCTCGGGCCGGACGCTCAGCGACGATAGGCGGAAGTAAACGGGTCTCCATCGCAACCGGTCACGAATTCGAATTTCCAGGTTGCTAGCGGGTACTGGGATTTGAATTCATAACCTGCCCCAAAACTATCCATTTCGTTTGTTCGCGTCATGCCACAGAATTTCTTCGCGCCCTCGAGTCGCGCAAACGCGTCATGGGAACTCAGCCGGCGGGCTGCGAAGGAGGCGGGTCACGGTCCGATTCATCGCCATTCGCACTAGTCGCCGCGCCCGACCTCGTCCCTGCAGACGCCGAAAGCGTCAATCAGATTCCACCCCATCGGGGCGTGAGGGCCGCAAAGATTCGCCGAAGTTCAGTACCGATTGATTTTAAAGAGGGTTCTACACCGGCAACGGTCAGGACCGCGGCTGGTTCCGGCGGCGGCAGACGAATTGTAGAATGTGGCCGTCGGGTTACGCGTCCTGACCCCTATTGCGGCTGTCGCTCACCAGAACTCGGAAGGACGGGGCGTCAGTTCGGCTTGTTGACCGGAGCCTTATGCATGAAGCTGATCGTCACGCGCATGCCTTTCCCGGCAGCGCTCTGCACATCGACGGCGGTCTGCACGTTCTCTTGTAAGGTTTGAAGAACGAGCGCGCCGAGCTTGCCTGGAACTGGCCACGTGCCATCCTCGGGCAAGCCGACGCCATCGTCGGCCACCACAACCTGGTAATGGTCTTTGTCACCTTGCAAGCATCGAACCGTAACGATGCCGCCCTCGCGGCCGGGGAAGGCATACTTGAATGCATTGGTGAGCAGTTCGTTGACGAGGAGACCGACCGGCATCGCGACGTTGAGGGAAGCGGGGGCGTGGTCGACCTTGAGGTCGAGTCGAATTCCGCCGACCCCGTAGGTGTGCATGACGGCCGATGCGATTTGGCTGACGTAGTGTCCGAGGTCGACCACTTGGCCCAATCCCTCCGCCGTCAAGTTCTGGTAGAGGAGTTGCAGGGCCTCGATGCGACCCGCAAGACTATTTAGATTGACCTTGTTTCCCTTTCGCTCATTGCGAGCCTCGAGACGGATGAGGGCAGTGATGAGTTGCAAGTTGTTCTTAACCCGGTGCTGCAGCTCCTTGAGCAGGATGTCCTTGTCGCGGAGTTGTCGCGCGGATTCTTCACGCTGTGCCTGCCCCCGTTCGGTGACATCGATGAGGGCGACGATGCGATACGTCTTTCCGGCATCCTCGTTCTCGATCAGGCCGGAATAGGCTTCTATGAGCGTGAGTTTGGGGTGCTCCTGCTTGAAGGTGCCCATGAAGTCGTCGCACGTGGCAAGCGCATCACTGAAGGTGAGGTGCGGCTCGTCCTCTCGAGCCTGAATGACGCCAGGACGGACCAGCCCCTTCCCCTGATTTCGGGGCACGTCTGTCCCGTGAGTGCCTCATAGGCCTTGTTGGCGTACACGATGCGCTGGTCGCCGCGCACGAGCTTGGAGATAATGATGGGGATCGGGATGTGGTCGAGAAAAGACGCGGAACTCTTCAGTGTCTATCGCCTGCGTGAGCTCCAGCGAGTCAAACAAATCGTTGACCTGCTGTTCAGTCTTCTCGTGTGTGTCAGGGGGTGTCATGCCGCATCCTTCGGTTGCTGCCGAGCTATCCCTCCGAAGTGCGTGCCCCTGAGCCCAAGTGCCGCCAGATTTTGGCCCCGATAAGGCAGCGTTTTATCCGAACGGACGCATCCCTCTGTCCGAGGGCGTCCGCTGTTGGCCCAAAGCTGACGATTGACGCGGCGCGTCGATGTCTGCTTCTGACCCAAAGCGGACTTTGGCGAAGGGGCAGCATTGGGCCGGCAGTCCAATCGTCATCCGGCCGAGACAGAGGTCTCTTCAGTACGGGGGCGGCTTGCGGGAGCGTTGCGTTTTGGCGGCCTCGGTCCACCACGCAAGGTCGTCGGCAAAGCGCGGAAACACCTGTGGCAGCGTCGCTCCCAACGCGCCGATCGGCTGCGCGTCGGCATCGAGCGCCTCGCTTATCGGTCCTACGGCGAGCGTGCTGGAGATGACGACCATTCCCATCTCCGACAGCGTCCCGTGCCACATGACGCTCGCCCTGGCGCCCGAGAGCTTGCTGGCCGAGTAGCTGGCGATGGCAGCGGGACGCCAGAACCACTCCTCGAGAAAATGGTCGGTGAGGTTCTTCAAGCCGGGCTGCATGCCCCAATTGTATTCGCCGACGACGAACACGAAGGCGTCGGCGGCTTTGATCTTGGCGGCGAGGTCCTGCATGGCGGGCGGCGCGGTTCCCGGTGCGTACTCCTTGTACATCCGGTCGATGATCGGCAAGCCGACGGCCTTGGCGTCGATCAGTTCCGCGTCATCACCACGGCGGCGCAGCTCTGCCACGAGATAGTTCGCCAGGCGGATGCCCATGCGATCGCTGCGATATGAACCATAGAGCACGAGTATTTTGTTTGGCATGACTGGCTAGCCTTCGAGCGACGAACTCCGCGAACCGACTTTGGTCTATGACGACTAGGTTGCCGGACCTTTGGCGTTGTCGCTCCACAAATGCCCAAACAGGCTATCGAGCGCGATGGTCCCGGCGCCGTATTTCATTAGGTACAACAACGAGACGGCCCACACCCCGTGGGTGTCGAACGCGTTGGGGTAGACGAAGACTTCTATCACCAGGGTCATCACAAGCAGCCCGGCGGATGCGAAGCGGGTGAACAACCCTGCGAAGAGCAGCAACGGCAGCGTCAGCTCGGCGGTCGTAGCCAGGTAGGCGGCAATCTCGGGCGGCAGCAGCGGCAAGCGGTACTCTTCACGGAACAGCGTCAGCGTATTTCCATCGGCCCAGCCTTCCAGCTTCAGCATGCCGGAGCGGAAGAACGTCGCACCGATGCCGATGCGGGCGAGGTACGAGATGAGATCGTTGGGAATGGCCTTGAACGCCGCGATGGTCGTCTCAATCAGCTCGCGCATGACAGCAGCCTCATGTTGGTTGTGATGGAAGGCGAGACGCCGGATGCCGGCCGCAAGCCGACGATGGCGCCGCTGGAAAAGAGCGTCTGCAGGGCGGCGCCGACGTCGAACGAGCTGTCGAGCTCCGTGGCAATTTCGGCGGCGAGCTCGAGGGTGTGAGCGGCGGCAAGTGCTGCGATGAAAGCGTAGGACGCGGTATCGAGCCCAATGACTTCGACGTCGAACTGCGGGCGCACGATCAGCGCACCCTCGCCGCCAGCTGATGCGTCCACGTGCTGAACGACGTCATCCAGGGTGTTGGTCTGCCAGATCCTGAAGACCGGATAGTGCGACAGCACGATGGCGCACGAGGGGTGGAGGACAAGTCCGGTATCGGGCGCGTCGTTGCCCAGCTTGCCCAGGGCAGTCGCGTCGATCGGCTGGGCATCGGCCGCGTGGTACGCGGTGGCGAGGTGCCATTCGAGACGTGCGACGTCCGGCAGGTACGGCAGCGACTTGGTCGGCCCGAACGACGTGAGGAACAGGGGAAGCTCGTCGCCGTATTCGAACAGTGCCGGCGAGGTGGGCGGGTGGCGCTCCACGAACACGCGCGCCATGGCAGTGAAGAACTCTTCACCGACGAGGCGCGCGACGACCGGAAAGCGCGCGGCGAGGCAACCTGTCAGGCTGGCAAATACGTTGTTGCGATAGACACCGAAGCGCTTGGCCGGGGTGCCGGTGCCGGGTCCCATGATGGAAGCGGGCAACGCCTCCTCGCGCCACAGGAGCGCACGCGCGAAGGCTTCCTGATGCTCGCCGATCGAAATCGTTTGCATGCTACGCGGCACGGGTGACGCCCTCCTTGCGAGAGAGGATACGGTCGGCCTTCATCGCCTCGGCATAGAGAGCGTCCCAGCCAGGCACGTCGTTGTCCCATTCGATGAGCGTTGGAACCGCACCGGCGCGGGCGACGACGCGCGCATAGAGCGCCCACACGGCGTCGCGCACGGTGCGGTCGTGTGCATCGATGAGGAGCGCCGACCCGCCGTCGTCGGCAATTTCAGCGTAACCGGCGAGATGGATTTCTTCCGCGTACTGCACGGGGAATGCGTCAAGGTAGGCCGCGGGATCGAAGTGGTGATTGACCGCGCACACGTAGACGTTGTTGCAGTCGAGCAGAAGCCCGCAGCCGGTGCGCCGCACAAGCTCGCTCAGGAAGTCGATCTCGGACATGTCGGTGGTCGAGAAGGTCACGTATGTCGCCGGGTTCTCGATGAGCACGCGGCGCCCTAGCGCTGTCTGGAGCTCATCAACGTGCTGCGCCACGTGAGCAAGCGTTGATTCATTGTATGGCAGCGGTAGCAGGTCGTTGAGGAAGTGGCCTTCGTGAGTCGACCAGGCGAGATGCTCAGAGACGATACCCGGCTGGTAGCGCTTGACGAGTGCCTTTAGCCGATTGATGTGCTCACGATTGAGCGGCTCGGCCCCGCCGATCGAAAGCCCGACGCCGTGCATGGACAAGGGATAGCGCGCGCGCACGCGCTCGAGCACGTGATGCGGCCAGCCGCCGGCGCCCATGTAGTTCTCGGGGTGAACCTCGAACCAGCCGATGTTCGGAAAGCTGTCGAGCACGTCGCGATAGTGCTCGGGCTTCAGACCGACCCCGGCTCGCGCCGGGATCGAGCTAAGCGTTGGCTGTCCGAGCTTGAGAGCTGCAGACATGATTGCCTCAGGACTTGATGGGCTGCAGCGAGCCGTTGCGCGTGCCGCCGTCGGGCAGCGTCACGGTCGTGGAAGTGCACGTGCCGGCCGGCACGTACTTCCAGGCGCCCTTCTCGAATTCGCCCTTCGCCGTTCCTGCGCACGAGTTGTTGCCGTTCGACGCGCAGTCGTTCTTGCCGGCGGCGCTGATGCCGTAGCACTTCTCCTTGCTGGCATCGTCGGCAAGCGCCGCCTGCGAGAGCGCGGCTACACTGGCCAGGGCCGCGACAGCTGACAGAAGCGCAGTTCGGTTAGTCGCCATTGGTCGATCTCCGTATCGGTTTGAGGGAGCACGGCGCGATGTTGCGCCGGCACGGAGAAGGTGCCGCCACGGGTGGCCGAGGTGAAATGCCGGCTGGCTATGGTTTCGATGCGAGCCAGCCGATAGCGACGGGCTATCGAATTGAGAGGAACCGAATATTTCCGAACTGGCCGCGGTGCCCGCATGATCCGAACATGGCGAGACGGAACCGCACCGCCTCGTCTCCGCTCCCGACGGAGCTCAGCCCCTAACCACGGAGACCGACAATGAACACCATCATCCTGACCTCGCTGCTCGGCGTCGTGCTGGCTACGACCGCTTCTGCCGGTTCGGACATCCGCGAGCTGGCCCGCACCGGCTCGACCATCACGCTGCACGGCTTCGCCGACGGCCAGTAATCACTGGCAGGACTGAAAGCGATCCGCGCAGACACGCCAATGGGACATTCGAAACCAACCAGCAAACGGTAATTTGGTGTCCGTCACGGCGTTCGTCTGATGCCGCGGAACTATCGGAAGCCGGCGCCATAGGCCCGGCTTCCGGATTACCTTCACGAATTGGAGATTGGTCCAATCGCATCATTTGTCGTTCCGCGTTACTGTCGATCGCTGCTCGGCTTCCAGCCGGCCCAACAAGATGAGAAAAGGTACGGCTCCGGTGACGCCACCCACCTCGCTCGCACAAGCCTTCGCAGACATCTGCGTGATGGACGGCCCGCTGAGCCGCAAGCTCGCCGCTTACTCCGACAAGCTGCGGGAGCTCAATTTTCCCTTTCGCCGAGGCCTACGACACGCTGGTTGCGCGCCTCATCGACGGCGGCATCGGCAATGGCGCGCCAAAAGTCGGCGAAGTCATGCCGTCGTTCGCGCTCCCGGCTCGCAGTGGTGGTCTCGTGCGCCTCGACGAGCTGCTGGCCGACGGGCCCGTCGTCATCAGCTTCAATCGCGGGCATTGGTGCCCGTTCTGCAAGATTGAACTCCGCACGGTCGCGGCTTACCACGCGGAGATTGCCGCGCATGGCGGCCGGGTGGTGTCGATACTGCCGGACCGCCAAGGCTTCCTCGGTCAGCTCGACGCCGACACCGAGGGCAAGCTGTTGATCCTTACCGATATCGATAATGGATATGCGCTATCGCTCGGTCTCGTCCTGTGGCTCGGCGACCGCCTCAAGGAGCTGATGAAAGGGCGCGGCCTTCACCTCGACCAGATCCATGGCAATGACGGCTGGTTCGTTCCGTTGCCGGCGACGTTCGTCGTGGCTGGCGACGGCACGGTCGTGTCTCGCCATGTCGATCCGGACTTCCGTTTACGAATGGAAGTCGATGAGATCCTTGCCGCGTTGCGCCGGGTCGAAGGCCATAGTACCCAAAGGCATGGGTGATTTGACGGGTCCAAAAGCGAGCCGCGGGCAATGACCGAGGCGACTGCGCTCGATGAAGCCTTCAGGAAGATCTGCGCCACCGAAGCGCCCCTAGGGGAGCGTTTGGCGCTGTTCACTGCAGCGGTCGAAGCGCACAGCCGGCCGTTTGCCGTCGCCTACCAGAACCTCATCACGCAGATCCAGAATGCCGCCGCTGGCATTACCGCACCCGCGTTGGGAGAGCGGCTGCCGCCGTTCCTGCTCCCCGACCACACCGGTCATCTTGTCGGACTCGATGACTTGTTGGCCAAAGGGCCCGTGATCGTAAGCTTCAATCGCGGCCACTGGTGCGAATACTGCGAGCTGGAGCTGCGGGCGTTCGCGGACGCCCACGCCGAGTTTGCCGCGCGCGGCGCGCAAGTCGTTTCCATCATGCCGGAGCGCGGCGAGTATACGCGCAAGGTTCGCGCTCTGACCAACGATACGCTGACCGTGCTGTCCGACATCGACAATGGGTACGCGCTCTCGGTTGGCGTCGTGATGTGGCTCGGCGACGAGGTCCGGTCGCTGTATCAGACATTCGGCCTCGACATCGAGCGCTACCAGGGGAATGCAACTTGGTTCGTGCCGATCCCGGCAACATTCGTGTTGGACCGCAACGGCGTTATCGTCGGACGCAAGGTGGATCCGGACTTTCGCAGCCGCATGGACATGGAAGAAATACTGGCGACGCTCGGTAGCTTGTAATTTCCCTGGCGATTTTTATCCGTCTGGACAAGGATGATCCGGGCGATGCACGGTTTCGGAGCCCAGAATGGCCGAACCATCGATATCGGAAATTCTCGAGGAGACGACCGAGCGCTGCCGCAACCTCGATGCGCCGCTGGCCGGCCGTCTGCAGGCGTTTGCCGACGAGGTGCGAGCGCTCGATGCAAGTTTCGCCGATACCGTCGAGCGAATGATTGATCGCCTGCGCGCCTCCGGCGCGGGCGAAAGGGCCCCGGGTCCTGGCGAGCCGATGCCGGACTTCATGCTGCCCGACCAGAACGGGAAGCTCGTCAGCTTGGCCGACCTAACCGATCGCGGGCCGGTCGTGATTGCCTTCCATCGCGGCCATTGGTGTCCTTATTGCCGAATTACCGCCGATGCCCTTGCGCGGATTCACGGCGCGGTGCAGGAGCGCGGCGCGGAGCTCGTCGCCATCACGCCGGAGATCGAGCGCTTCAACAAAGAGCTTCAATCGGCCGTCAGCGCACGCTTTCCCGTGCTGTCAGACATGGACAACGGCTATGCGCTGATGCTCAACCTCGCGTTCTACGTTGGCGACGAGAAGAAGCGGATGATGAAGTGCGCCGGCTGGGACATCGCGCCCTACAACGCCAACGAGAACTGGACCCTGCCGATACCGGCGACCTTCGTCGTCGACACGGATGGGCTGGTCGTCGCGCGCCACATAGACCCCGACTACCGCAAGCGGATGGACGTTGAGGCCATACTGACGGCGGTTGAGGCCGCGCGCGGCTAGGGCTCAGGCGGCCTTCGCCGGGGCTTCACGTTGCGACCAGTCCGCCGCTCGGAGCATCTTGATGAGAGTGCTCGCCGCCATCGAGCGCTGGCGCCCGGCAACTGCGTAGACGAAAACGGTCCGGTCCATCTCGAACCCGTCGACCTCTATCAGCGCCAATTCCGGCGACGTGAGGCAGCTCTCTGGCGCGATGCCGACGCCGAGCTCGGCGCCCAGCAACGCGACAAAGTCAGCATCCGATCCAGCGTTGTGGGCGGCGGGAACTTCAATGCCCGTAGCTGAAAGAAACGTGATGCCGCGCTCGAAATCCTCGCAATAGGGGCGGCAGATCAGCCGTTCATTCTTCAGATCGTCGACGGTCGCCGAGCCTTGCTTGGCGAACGGGTGCGCCTTGGCAGTGACGAAGCGGTAGCTCTCCGTGAAAAGCCGCCACGATTCCAGCCGGTCCCAGCTTTCTGAAAAACTCGGCGCCACCGCAAGGTCAGCGCTCCCCTTCTTCAGGTGCTCGCTGACCTCCCCGCTGCTCCCGCGCACGAACTTCAAGTTGAGGCCGGGCATGGCGCGCACCAGCTCTTTGAGGAACGGCAACAGGATTTCGATGTTGACCGTGAACGGCAGCGCGATCGAGAGCGGCGCGATCGCACCCTTCTTGATGGATGTCGCGACCTGCTTTGCGGCTTGAGCGCTGTCGAAGCACTGCTGCATCAACGGCAGCATGCGGTGTCCCAGCTCGGACAAATGCGTGAGGTTGCGCTCGCGGCGGAACAGCTCGCCGCCCAGCTCCTCCTCAAGTTGCTTGATTGCCCGCGTCAGCGACGGCTGCGCGACGTGACACTCTTCAGCGGCACGGGTGAAGTTCAGCAGTCGCGCTACAGCCAGGAAGTATCTGACCTGGTGCATTTCCATGCGGGGTACCAAGGCAAGCAAAATCGGCGGCAAAATTCCTGCAGCCGCCGCACGCCGTCAAGCCATAGCTGCTCGCTATCAATTCCGGACCCATACGGCATTTCAGCTTACAACTTCTTACGCATACCGTCGCTGTTGAAACAGGTTCCTCCCTGACGGCCCTCCCCCCGCCGTCAGCCACCTGGACCCGAGGCCTCAACCCCCGAGCGCCTCGGGTCACTTTCTTGAATGCAGGCGAACGCCGACGGAGATGCACAATGCTGGACAAACCCGCCCAGGCGGCTCCCGCTGCCAGATCGTTGTTGAATGCCAATTTGCTAGGCAAATCGGCAATCGTTACCGGTTCGACGAGCGGCATCGGTCTCGGCATCGCCCGCGCTTTCGCGGCCGCTGGGATGAATGTGCTGCTTAACGGCTTCGGCGACCGGGCCGAGATCGACCGCACCGTCGCAGAGTTAGCGGCGGAGCACGGCGTCAGAACCGCTTACTCGGCCGCCGACATGTCGCGACCCGACGACATCGCGCGCATGGTCGATGAAACGACTGAGACCTTCGGTGCCGTCGACGTCCTCGTCAACAACGCCGGCATCCAGCACGTGGAGGCGGTGGAGACATTTCCGATCGACAAGTGGAATGCCATCGTGGCCATCGATCTGTCGGCCGCGTTCCATGCCATCCGCGCCGCGGTCGCCGGCATGAAGGCGCGCCGCTTCGGCCGCATCATCAACGTCGCCTCGGCGCACGCGCTGGTTGCCTCGCCCTTCAAGTCGGCCTACGTGTCCGCGAAACACGGCATCGTCGGACTGACGAAAACCGTGGCGCTGGAGACGGCAGAGCATGGCATCACCGTAAACGCCATCTGTCCCGGCTACGTGCTGACACCTCTCGTGGAAAAGCAGATCCCCGAAACGGCGAAGGCCCGCGGGTTGACGGAGGAGCAAGTGATCCGCGACGTGCTGCTGCACGCGCAGCCGACCCGCCAGTTTGTGACGACCGAGGAGATCGGCGCTCTGGCGGTATTCCTCTGCTCACCCGCCGCCCGCTCGATAACGGGTGCCGCCATCCCGATCGAAGGCGGTTGGACCGCCCAATAGCCGTATCGGCGACAGTCGCTCGATCATGGGCTCTCGGTTGCCGCCGGGAGCCCGTATTTTTTGCGCCGCCATAGCCACGGGCTATCGATACGGTGGCCAAACGGCATTTCAAATCAAGGCTTCGGGGCGGGCATCCTCTGGGCATGAGCGCAGGCGTTTCGCGCTCTCGTTCAACCCTTCGCAAAGGATGCTCCCCATGGCTTCGCCCAAACTCACCGTCGTTCTCGCCGCCCTGGTCGCGGGAACGCTCTCGCTCTCCGCCCCCGCCTTCGCCGGCAGCTGCCCGGCGGGCAAGGAAACCACCGACGGCCAGAAGGCCGGCGCGACGGCCCACAAGGACGTCAAAGAGCAACTGCTCGGCCAGATCGATCTCTCGAAGGAGAAGATCGCGGTTGCCGGCCATCACCTGCGCATGCGCCGCCTCGACATCAAACCCGGCGGCGAAGTCGCCTGGCACAGCCACGGCGAGCGCCCGGCTTTGATCTACGTCGTCTCCGGCAGCATCACCGAGTACTCGAGCCACTGCCAGGTGCCGATCGTCCACAAGACGGGTGAGCTGTCGGTGGAGCAGGGTGGCCTCTCGCACTGGTGGAAGAACACGACCAAGAAGCCGGTCGTGCTGATCTCCGCCGATATCGCCCAGGACCCCGAGCAGAGCGGCATGTAAGCCGACTGCATACGGAGCGGGACGTCACGCCTTGCCGCTACCTCCTCGGCACAGGTTGGCGTCCCGCCTCACCACCGGCCACGTCACCAGGTGAGCCTCATGACCGAGATAGTAAGCCCCAGCACGTTCCCGCGCGACGATCACCATCGCGGCGCGCTCGACGGGACGATCCGCTTTGTCGTGATCGCCACGATGGCCTTTCTGACGGTGGTCGATTTGTTTGCTGCGCAAGCGCTACTGCCGACGCTGGTCGTCCGCTATGGCGTGTCGCCCGCCGCCATGGGGCTTGCCGTCAATGCCTGTACGTTCGGCATGGCAGCGGCCGGACTGGCCGTTGCGCTGTTCAGCCGACACATCGATCGGCGCGCAGGAATACTGCTGAGCCTCGTGCTTCTAACCATTCCGACCGCGCTACTGGCTTGGGCACCGAACCTCGCGGTGTTTGCGACGCTGCGCGTTGTGCAGGGGCTCTGCATGGCGACGGCATTCAGCCTGACCCTGGCGCATCTTGGCGAGCACTACAGCGCCAAGCAGGCCGCCGGCGCGTTCGCCGCCTACATCACCGGCAATGTCGCGAGCAACCTGATCGGCCGCCTCATCGCCACCGGTGCGGCCGAGCACTTCGGCCTCGCCGGCGCCTTTTACACCTTCGCTGCATTGAACCTGGCCGGCGCGGCGTTGGCGTACTTCGTGATCCCCGCGCGATCGCATGGGTGGCAGCGGCCATGCCGATGGACATGGCAATGCGCAGTTGGTTGGAGCATCTACGACACCCATCGCTGCGCGCCGGCTTCGGCATCGGCTTTTGCATCCTGTTTGCCTTCATCGGCACATTCACGTTCGTCAATTTCGTCCTCGTCGCGCCGCCCTTGTCGGTCGGCATGATGGAGCTTGGCGTCATCTATTTCGTCTTCCTGCCGTCGATCCTGACGACGCCGCTCGCCGGTGCAGCGGCAGGCAAGGTCGGCACGCGCAATGCCCTGCTCGGCGCGCTGGCGGCTGCGGCGCTTGGCCTGCCGCTCTTGCTTACGCAAAGTCTGCCATTGGTTTTGGTCGGCATGGTGCTGGTAGCCGCGGGCACGTTCTTCGCGCAGGCTCTGGCTACAGGTTTTGTCAGTCACACCGCGACGAGAGACCGCAGCGCGGCGAGCGGCATGTACCTCGCCAGCTACTTCATCGGCGGCCTCATCGGCACCGCGGTGCTCGGGCAACTCTTCGATCGGCTGGGCTGGACGGCGACCGTCGCCGGCATTGGATTGGCGCTGGCAGTAGCCGCGCTGCTCAGCCTTCGCCTGGAAAAACCGCTCTGCCTAGCGGAACGCCGCGACCCGGGCTGCACCCTCGGAGATCACCCGCGCGTTGTCCGCCGTGGCGTCTCCCGCCGCAGTTCCCCGCACCTTGATCAGCGGGGACGACCAGATCGGCAGACGCGGACAACCATCGCAGCTCTCCTCGTAGCTCATCATGGTGCGCCAGTCCTTGCCGGAGACGAAGCCGTGACCGTAGGCGTAGGGGTGTTGGCTGTCGTCCAATCCCACGTCGTGGCGAGCGCCGATGAGGTGCCCGATCTCGTGCGCCAGTGAGTAGCTCAGCGCCGCGCACTCGTGGTGCACGACCGTGAAGGCGCGATCGGGCGGCGGGGCCACTGCCGCCGAGAGGCCGCAGCCGTGCGCGTCGTCAACGATCAAAGCCGATATGTCGGCCTTATACTGGTCGCGCAGCCCGTGCACCTCGTCCATGTATCCGTCGCCCTTGTCGGCGAAACGGAACACGTGCTCGAAGTGCGAGCCGTACTCGACATAGTCCGTCTGGTAGGCGTGGACGAGGCGCAGGCGGACATTGTCGATGCCGCTGTTGCGGAATGACTGGTTCGTTTCCTCGATGGCGACCTCGATCAAGTCACGCTTTATGTCGGTGTAGTGCGAGGCAGCTTGCGACGTGTAGGCGACGAGCAGGTCGATCGTTACCGGCTCGCGGGAGACCTTGCCGCTGGGCGCCGGCGGCACGACAAGCGCGACCTCCGGATTGGCTTTTGTCTGCGACTTCGGCGCCGCATCCTGGAGATTGCGGAGCGGTTCCCGCGGGGGCTCGACGCGCGCCGGATCCCGGCTTGCGGAGCATGCTGGCATCGCCGTTCGTCACCAGCGGATCCTTGCGCATGTGCATTTCGTTGAGCAGCCCCTTCCCCATCGGCGCATGCTCAGGCGGCAGCTTGCGCGGCGACATCTCGACCACGCCGTGCATCGCTCCGCCTAGATTCTTCACGACGAAATGCCGGCCGCGGTAGGTGATCTGCCCAGAAAGTCTGCCGCTCGGCCACCACAGCAAAGTCACCGGGTCGTCCGTGCCGACGATTGTGCCATGCCATACGTAGCCCTCAGGCGTCTTCTCGACGCTGGAGCGGCGCGCAGTAACAGTCGTATTGGCGTCGAGGGAGAGCGTCAGCTCGGAGCTTGGCCCTGCGGCGTCGGCGCCGCCCATGCCCTTGGTAAGCTCATATTCCATTACCTTGGGATCAGGCAGAGCCATCATCGACATGCCCATGGCAGCCTTCGAGCCCATGGCGTCGCGCATCATCTCGCTCTGCTTTTGCGTCATCGGCAAATTTGGATCCATAGGCAGCAGGGCGCGGTTCGAGTTCGCTTCGAGCTCCATGACGTCGACGCCATGATCGGCGGCGGCGCGCTTCAGCGCCTCGACGTTCTGGGTAGGCACGGACCACATCTCGGCGGTCGTCATCTCCAGCGGCTGGCCGGTTGGATCACCGGCCGCGCGCTTGAGGGCCGCGTAGGCCAGCGCTTCCGGGCGGCGGAAGATGGGAGAGAATGAGCCCATGCGGGTCGACGGATCGCATGCCGTCGACGGCAAAGGCCAGCGGCACAACGAGAAGGGCTAAGGCGAATAGGACGGCGCGCAGCGGGCGCTTATGCGGGACGGCCGGCATGGTTTGCTCCCTGTTGTGAGATAGCAAAAAGGGGCCCCGGTTCATCGCCGAGACCCCCACGTCGTCAGATGACCGACTTACTTGCCGGCCTTCGACTCCATGTCGGCGAGGATCTGATCCCACACGCCGTGCGGCGAGAAGCTGTCGCCGGCGTTGCAGGAATTGTAGGCGTCGAGCGACTTGCGAACGGCGTCGGCGAGCTCATAGCCGCTCATCTTGTTCACGTAGATCGACATCTTGCCCATGTGGTTCTTGAAGCCGTCGTCGCAGGTCTGCTTGGCGAAGGCGGGCGCGGCCATGGCGATGAAGGCGACGGCGAGAGCTGCAAACATCTTGGACATTTTAGGTCTCCTTTGATTTGAGCAACCGCTCCAG
>CAWEIE010000014.1:0-6214 GCA_963809025.1 uncultured Alphaproteobacteria bacterium
ACGTCGTGGCGAGCGCCGATCAGGTGCCCGATCTCGTGCGCCAGAGAGTAGCTCAGCGCCGCGCACTCGTGATGCACGACCGTGAAGGCGCGATCGGGCGGCGGGGCCACTGCCGCCGAGAGTCCGCAGCCGTGCGCGTCGTCAACGATCAACGCCGATATGTCGGCCTTATACTGGTCGCGCAGCCCGTGCACCTCGTCCATGTATCCGTCGCCCTTGTCGGCGAAACGGAACACGTGCTCGAAGTGCGAGCCGGACTCCGCATAGTCCGTCTGGTAGGCGTGGACGAGGCGCAGGCGGACATTATCGATGCCGCTGTTGCGGAATGACTGGTTCGCTTCCTCGATGGCGACCTCGATCAAGTCACGCTTTATGTCGGTGTAGTGCGAGGCAGCTTGCGACGTGTAGGCGACGAGCAGGTCGATCGTTACCGGCTCGCGGGAGACCTTGCCGCTTGGCGCTGGCGGCACAACAAGCGCAACCTCCGAATTGGCCTTTGTCCGCGACTTCGGCGCCGCATCCTGGAGATTGCGGATCGGCTCCCGCGGGGGCTCAAGCGCGCCGGATCTCGGCTTGCGGAGCATGCTGGCATCGCCGTTCGTCACCAACGGATCCTTGCGCATGTGCATTTCGTTGAGCAGCCCCTTGCCCATTGGCGCATGCTCAGGCGGCAGCTTGCGCGGCGACATCTCGACCACGCCGTGCATCGCTCCGCCTAGATTCTTCACGACGAAATGCCGGCCGCGGTAGGTGATCTGCCCAGATAGTCTGCCGCTCGGCCACCACAGCAAAGTCACCGGGTCGTCCGTGCCGACGATTGTGCCATGCCATACGTAGCCCTCAGGCGTCTTCTCGACGCTGGAGCGGCGGACCGTAACAGTCGTCGTGGCGTCGAGGGAGAGTGCGAGTTCGGAGCTTGGGCCTGCGAGGTCGGATCCGCCCATACCCTTGGTAAGCTCATATTCCATTACCTTGGGATCAGGCAGCGCCATCATCGACATGCCCATGGCAGCCTTCGAGCCCATGGCGTCGCGCATCATTGCGCTCTGCTTTGGCGTCATCGGCAAATTTGGATCCATAGGCAGCAGGGCGCGGTTCGAGTTCGCTCCGAGCTCCATGACGTCGACGCCATGATCGGCGGCGGAGCGCTTCAGCGCCTCGACGTTCTGGGTAGGCACGGACCACATCTCGGCGTTCGTCATCTCGAGCGGCTGGCCGATTGCGTCACCGGCCGCGTGCTTGAGGGCCGCGTAGGCCAGGCTTTCGGGCGGCGGAAGATGGGAGAGAATGAGCCCATGCGGATCGACGGATCGCATGCCGTCGACGGCAAATGCCAGCGGCACAACGAGTAGGGCCAAGGCGAATAGGATGGCGCGCAGCGGGCGCTTATGCGGGACGGCCGGCATGGTTTGCTCCCTGTTGTGAGATAGCAAAAAGGGGCCCCGGTTTATCGCCGAGACCCCCACGTCGTCGCGTGACCGACTTATTTGCCGGCCTTCGACTCCATGTCGGCGAGGATCTGATCCCACACGCCGTGCGGCGAGAAGCTGTCGCCGGCATTGCAGGAATTATAGGCGTCGAGCGACTTGCGAACGGCGTCGGCGAGCTCATAGCCGCTCATCTTGTTCACGTAGATCGACATCTTGCCCATGTGGCTCTTGAAGCCGTCGTCGCAGGTCTGCTTGGCGAAGGCCGGGGCGGACACGGCAACGAAGGCAACGGCGAGTGCTGCAAGGAATTTGGTCATGGTAGGTCTCCGTTTGATTGCTTAACCGCTCCAGGGTTGGTGGGCGGCTGGCGAGGAACCTACGGATCCCGCGGCTAGCGCTGAAATATCGATTGGGTTTGGTTTCGATAGCCGCAGAGCATGAGACGGCGATACGCCCATAGTCGGCGTCTATGAACATCTGAGCCAATCGCTATTTCAGCAACGACCGCCAGTTCCTCATGGTGGGGGTAAGCATTCTCAAGTCCTGCCCCAGCCGTTCGAGGAGATCGACATGCGTGCCCGTGCTCAAGCCCTTACCTTGTTCATCGCTATTGCCGCTGCACTTATCGTGCGCGGATTGCTTCCCGATCGATACGGCCGTCGCCGCTGCGGCAGACGACGGCATCGTGCGTGTGCAAAGCATTTACGGGATCGATGAGACCGTGCAACGCCTGCAGGCCGACATCGAGAAGAAGGGCATCAAGTTTTTCATGGTCGTCGACCAGTCGCAGCTTGGCGCCGCCGCCGGTCTGAACCTGAAGCCTTCTAAACTTTTGATCTTCGGCAACCCACCGCTGGGCATTCAATTCCTGACGTCGAATCCCAACGCAGGGCTCGACTGGCCGGTGCGCCTGTTGGTCACCCAAGACGACGCGGGACGGGTTTGGGCCGTCTACACCGACTTCGGTTGGATCGCGCGCCGCCACCACATCACCGATCGCGATGCACAGTTCAAAATGGCATCCGAGGTGATTGCGTCGATCACCTCGAGTGTGTCGTCGCAGCAGCCCTGAGCTCGAACTCGCACATCATACGGAGGACGCCATGCGTTCTGGAGACAACATGAACGGCACCGCGCACGCCAACGGCGCGCCTCGCGACACAGGTGCACACGGACGCATCGTTCTCGTGTTGCAGGGAGGCGGTGCGCTCGGCGCCTATCAGGCGGGCGTCTATCAGGCATTGCACGAAGCAGGTATCGAGCCGGATTGGATGATCGGTACTTCTATCGGCGCCATAAACGCCGCGCTCATCGCCGGCAACGAGCGTGAAAACCGTGTGGCGGCGCTGCGAGAGTTCTGGCGCCGCATGGCGCACAAGTCGATTTGGCACGAGTGGAGCGCATGGCCGCGCTTCGTCCAGTCCGCCTCCTACCTCACGACGCTCACCGCCGGACTGCCGGGGTTCTTCGTGCCCAACCCACTCGCCTTCCTCGGCCCGCACGTTCACCTCGGCGCCGACGGCGCCGGTTTCTATTCGACGGCGCCGCTGGAAAGGACACTCGGCGAGCTCATCGACTTTTCGCTGATCGCGCAGAACAAGCCGCGGCTGACGGTGGGTGCCGCGCACGTCAGCACCAGCCGGATGCGCTATTTCGACAGCCGAAACGAGGACCTTGGGGTGAAGCACGTGATGGCGTCAGGGGCCCTGCCGCCGGCCTTTCCCGCCGTGCGCATCGACGGCGAGCTGTATTGGGACGGCGGCATACTCTCCAACACGCCGACCGAAGCGATCTTCGATGAGAACCCGCGCGTCAACTCGCTGGTCTTTGCCGTCCACATGTGGAACCCGAAGGGTCCCGAGCCGCAGACGATCTGGGAGGTGCTGCACCGGCAGAAGGACATTCAGTACTCGAGCCGCGTTGCCTCGCACATCGCACGGCAGGCGCAGATCCATAGGCTGCGGCACATTATTCGCGAGCTGGAAGGCATGTTGCCGGATGATGTCCGGCGCAGCGAGGCTGTACGCGCTTTGACCGCCTACGGCTGCCTGACGCGCATGCACGTCGTTCGGTTATTGTGGCCGGGGCACGACAATGAGGACCATACCAAGGATCTGGACTTCAGTCCGTCGGGCATCCGCAAGCGGTGGGACGCCGGCTATGAGAAGACGATGCGTGCGATCGATGCGGCTCCCTGGGAGGGCGAGTTCGATCCCGTGGAGGGAGTCTATCTGCACGAGCTCATGGAAGAGATGCAGATGGACGCCAACGCCGCACCGGTCATGGTCGAGGCTCCAAAATCGTTCGCCCTCGACAAGGCACCCGCACACTTGCAGGATCCAGCCCAGGCAGCGACGTGTGCGCGCATCGGGCCGGAGTATGCTGAGCACGCAACGAATTCTCAGGTTCGCTCGCGCTAACGGTGTAGGGGCGCGAGCAAGCCAGGAGCATGACATGATCACGCGTGGTTTCTCAGGTAGAGGCCGGCCTCCCGGTGCCGACGGACGAATTCCACCGGGTCAGCACCTCGTCGATGATTTCCCTGTTCTTTCGGCTGGCCCGACGCCGCGTATCGCACCCGAAGCTTGGTCCTTCACGTTGAAAGTCGGGCCGCGGCCGGTCAAGCGATGGAACTGGGCCGAGTTCAACTCTCTGCCACAGACCCGGCTGACGCGTGACATCCACTGCGTGACCACCTGGTCGAAGTTCGACACCCTGTGGGAAGGCGTGCTGATTGACGACATCCTCGCTGCAGCATCACTGACCGCACCCACCGAATTCACCCTCGCTCACACCTTTGACGGCTATTCGGCAAACGTGCCAACCGCGGATCTCATCGGCGGCAAGGCCATGATCGCCGTGCGCTACGACAACGCGCCGTTGGAACCGGATCATGGCGGCCCGGCCCGCCTGCTGGTGCCGCACCTCTATTTCTGGAAGTCGGCGAAATGGGTCAGCGGACTGCAATTCACCGAGCGCGACGAGGCCGGGTTCTGGGAGCTGCGGGGCTACCACATGTACGGAGACCCCTGGCGCGAGCAGCGATATGACACCGACTGACGCGACACCTGCCGCTCGTACGGCTCGGTGGCAGAACGCCGAGATTGTCGACGTCATCCAACGCACGCCGCGCATCAAGAGCTACTTCATGGCGCTGCCCGAGCCGTTCGCGTTTCGCGCCGGGCAACATGTCGACGTGCGGCTGACGGCACCTGACGGGTACCAGGCGATGCGCAGCTACTCGATCGCTTCGGCGCCCAGCGGTTCGTCAACAATCGAGCTGGCGATCGATCTCCTCGACAACGGCGAGGTCTCGCCCTTTTTTCACGAAGTTGCTGCCATCGGCGATGCGATCGAGCTACGCGGCCCACTGGGAGGACACTTTGTGTGGGGCCCGAGCGACGGCGGGCCGCTGCTGCTGGTGGGTGGCGGGTCCGGTCTCGTGCCGCTGATGTCGATGATCCGCACGAGGCAAGCAGCAGCGGTCAAGGTGCCGGCCCTGCTCCTGCTGTCGGCGCGCAGTTGGGAGGATGCCCTCTATCGTGACGAGCTGATCGATTACGAGGAGCAGGACGATGGATTCTCGGTCGTCTTTGCCCTGACGCGCAGCCCAGCGATACGCCAGGGAGACTATAGCCGGCGGGTCGACGCGGCGATGATGAGCGAGGTGCTTGCTCGCCTGCCGGAAGTTCCGCGCAACGTGTTCGTCTGCGGCTCGAATGCCTTCGTCAACTCTGCCGCCGATGGCGTCGTCGCCGCCGGTGTGCCCGTCGGCCGCGTCCGAACAGAACGCTACGGCGGTTGATGCAGCGGCCTGCGCAGGATTAACCGCTCAACGTCAGCGATACTTTGCGGCGCTGATGAATTGGCTGAACGCTTCGCACCATACCACGGCCGTCGTGTAGGCGGCGACGTCGACCCCGGGGGGCACGTCGAGCAGAAAGCCATCGAACGTCTTCACGTCGCCGATGCGCTTGGACTGCCCTTTGATCTTGAGGAAGCCTTCCTTGGTGTCGACGAACTCGGGCGCAAGGTAGAGCTTGTAGTCAGGGCCCGGCGCCAGGCGCCCTTGGTGCGCGATCGTGTCGGGCGACACGCGCAGATCGCCTTCGCCCCAGTGGACGAAGTCGCTACCCTTGAGATTGCGCTCAAAGCGACCCTTGAACAGGGCGGTTGCCTCGGTCGCCTGCAGCACGGCTTGGTCGGGAGCCGCAGGCGCCGTGAGGATCGGCAGAAGATAGATGCCAAGCAGGAACCCAAGACCCAGCATGGCGCCGTGCGTGGCGAGCAGGAGGAGAAAGCGGAGCATCGTTTCGACCTCTTCCGTTGGGGCGTCGCGGGCAGCAGACACGCATCGGCGCGTCACATTTCAAGGATAGCGAGATCTCCGCTGCGCGAGAAATGCGGATCGACTCCCGTCTCGATAGCCATTGGCTATTACCCGGCCGAATTCGCCAGCGGCAGCACTGCGTTTCATAGCGTTAGAGCATCGATTCCAAAGGACATCGGCATTTCAGATCAAGACCGCGCGACCGGCATAACGGTTCTCGGAAGCGCTGGCACTTGTCAGCCAGTCCGCAACTTGTCTTGAAACCGCAACCCCTAGGAGAACTCAAATGAAGACCTTGATCCTCGCCGCCCTGCTCAGCATCTCTGCCATCGCCGCCGCGCCCGCCTATGCCGACGGCTCGCTCTCGGTGCACGGCCACTTCGGCGGCAACACGTACGGCGGTCGTTAATTCACTATCGATGACTGCGTACTTTGAAGGGCCGCAGGAGCCTCC
>CAWEIE010000015.1:0-195625 GCA_963809025.1 uncultured Alphaproteobacteria bacterium
CTCGGGGCACCACTTACCTAAGCAGGGCTGGCGCCTTTCCGTGATCACCGATCGGGAAAATGCTGATGGTCGTGCACCTGGTCGGGGAAGTGCTTCTTGAACGCCGCCGCGCACATCGCGCCCGTGCCGCCGCGCTTGGTCAGTTCGTCGATGATCTCTTCCAGCACCGTCACCAGGTCGACGGCGGTCTTGCTGGTCATGGTCTCGCCGACCGCGGCCGCCAGGGTGGCGGCGACCATGACGTCGTTGTCGCTCAGTCTCACGTGATTGCCCCCAAAGTTTGTCTTGCAGAGGCAATGGTGGCAGGCTGGTTGGTGGACGTCGAGTCGCCACATGGCCGCAAACAATCAAGCCCAGGATCTGCCGGGCCTGCAGCAGCGGGCGATTGGCTTGGAGAGCCACGCCCAGGCCAAGACACACGCCTACCAGCGTGCGACCTGGATCCGGTTCGTGGGCGTGTTCTTCCCGATCCCGTTCATCGTGGTCCTGCTGCGCCTCGAGATGGCGGCGTGGACCTATTACGTCTGGGGCGGGTTGCTCGTGCTCAGTGGGGCGGTGCTGTACGTGATCGACACCGCCGCCTCGACCAGGGTGGATGAAGCAGTCGAGGCGGCGGCTACGGCGCGAAAGGCTTACGAAGAGGCGGCGCGGGGTGAGGTCACGCCGCCATAGGCCTATCGTTGGCCGCATTCATCATCGTCGTGGAGAGCACGATGTAAGTGGTCGCCCAGGCATCCTTGACCGCAGGCGTGAAGGCCTCGCCCAGACCCTTCTCCAGGGTCCACAGCAGGGCCGAGCCGACCGAGGCGTAGTGCTGGGCCCTCACGCCATAGCCGGCATGGCGGCGGCCGAGCGCCTGCACGGCGGGCATCAGGGTTTCGAGATGGCTGAGGCCCGCGACCGCGGTGCCCAGCATCGTCATCAGCTTCTTCTTCTGCTCGCCGAGGTCGTCGGGAAACATGGCGCGGACCTGCGGGGCGATCTCGAACAGGCGACCGTAGAACAGATCGGCGGCAGTGGCCGCGATCGGGGCGACCTGGGCGAAGCTCGTCTGCACGAGCTTGATCTGGTTGGGGGTCATGGCAGGTCCTTCGGAAGGCGGGTTCGTGTCTGCCGAGGGTGTACGCGGGGTCTGTCTCGTGGCGATGTCGCGTTGCGGGGGAATCGTATCGCGTGTGTCGTGCTCTTCTCTTCCGGACCGCGCGCCTCATGAGCGCGCGGGACGCGCGCGGTCCGGAAGACTATGAAATGTTGAGTTCGATCACGTTCCAGGAAGCTGGGGTCAGCGTGGCCTCGACCCGGTCGCCGCCGACGCGCACTGACGTCAGAGCCTGAGGCGTCACGCGGTCGGGCTGGTCCTTGCTGTTGATGGCCTTGAGGTCGGAGTCTTGGAGCTGCACGGCATGCTTCAGCGAAAGTCCTTCATGGCCCATGGCGCCGACCTTGAGCGGCAGCTCGTCGGTGAGGCTGCGGTTGAGCGCGAACAGGGTGAGGCGGCGGCCCTCGGCATCGTGCACGGCCGCAAGCTTCAGGTAGGGCACCGACGGCAGCGGGAAGAACGTGTCCTCCGGTCCGTTGGGATCGTTGTAGCGTGTGGCGTAAGTCGGCAAATCGATGTCGGTGCGCAGCACGCGGCCGCGGCCGAGCCGGCTGAAATGCATGAACGGCCAGAAGATCGTCTGCCGCCACGCCGGCCCGCCGGTCTCGGTCATGATCGGCGCGATGGCGTTGACCAGCTGCGCGAGGCAGGCCGCGGTCACGCGGTCGGCATGGTTCAGGAGCGAGATGCACATGCCGCCGAAGGCCAGCGCATCTTCGACGTTATAGATCTCCTCGAGGATGGGCGGAGCGATGGGCCAGCCCGGCCGCACGCGGGCGACGCGATTGCGTCGCGTGCGGTACCAGACGTTCCATTCGTCGAAGCTCAGCATGATGCGTTTCGATGAACGCCGCCGCGCGGCCACGGCGTCGGCGATGGCTACAACCTCCTCGATGAAGCTGTCCATCAGGTCGGGACTGGCGAGGAAGGCCTGGGTGTCGGCGTTGTAGTTGTTGAGATAGGTGTGCAGCGAAATGTACTCGACGTGGTCGAAGGTGTGCTCCAGCACCGTCTCTTCCCAGCGCCCGTAGGTCGGCATGTAGCGGCCAGACGAGCCGCACACGGCGAGCTCGAGCGAACGGTCGACCCATTTCATGACCTTGGCCGCCTCGGCCGCGAGCCTTCCGTACTCCTCGGCGGTCTTGGCCTCGATCTGCCAATGGCCGTCGAGCTCGTTGCCCAGGCACCAGAATTTCACGCCGTGCGGCGTCTCCCAGCCGTGCTGGCGGCGCAGGTCCGACAGCGTCGTGCCCGACGGGTGGTTGCAGTATTCGACCAGGTTGCGGGCGGCGTCGGCGCCGCGGGTGCCGAGATTGACCGCCATCATCGGCTCGGTGCCGGCCATGCGGCACCAGTCGATGAACTCGTTGGTGCCGAACTGGTTGGTCTCGGTCGACATCCAGGCGAGATCGAGCCGGCGCGGCCGCTGCTCGAGCGGGCCCACCCCGTCCTCCCAATTGTAGCCCGAGACGAAGTTGCCGCCGGGATAGCGGATGATGGTGGGGGCAAGCTCGCGCACCAGGGCCATCACGTCCTGGCGGAAGCCCTTGGCATCGGCGGTGGCATGGCCGGGTTCGAAGATGCCGCCATAGAGACAACGGCCGAGATGCTCGATGAACGAGCCGAACAGCCGCGGGTTGGTGGTGCCGATGGCGAAGTCGCGGTGCAGCCGGACGTCGACCTGGCGCACGCCTCAGGCCTTTGCCTTCGAAGCCTTCGGTGGCTCGGGGCAGGCGGGCAGCGGCGCCCACATCGTGGGATGCAGCTCGTGATACTCGATCCACGGCCCGGTCTCGGCGAAGCCCGGGTCGAGCTGGCCGACGTCGCTCACCCAGTAGCCGAAGGTGCGGCGGTTGGCGTCGAAGCGCCAGGCGCCGACCACGATTTCCTGCGCGACATGGCCCTTGAGGTCGGGGCAGTAGAGCAGCACCGGCACGTCGTCCTTGGGTGCCGTGCTCATCGGCTGCCACACCCCCGGCTCGGCGCGCAGGCGCTCGATCTCGGCGGCGGCCCGGCGGTGGAGGTCCTGATCGTCCTGGGAGTGGGTGCGAAGCTCCTCGACGATATCGGCCTTGCCCTCACTCATCGTCGCCTGTCCTGGTCCTGGTCTTGCGGCGCTGTTCCAAGAGCGTGTCGCGGGCCTCGTAGACTCGCCTGGCGAGATAGGCCGAGCCGCCGCGGTCGGGATGGACCAGCCGCAGCAGCCGCTTGTGCGCCGCACGGATCTCGGCCTCCTCGGCGCCGGGCTCGAGGCCCAGCACCTCCAGCGCCTCGCCGCGCGACATGCGCTCGACTTCGGGCTCCTCGTCGTCGCTGAGGTCGCGTCGCCCGTCCCGTCGCTCGTCGCGCAACGCCATCAGGGAGGCCTTGCTGACATAGGCCTCGAGGATCGCCGCCGCGCGGCGCACGGTCTCGGGATCGTCCGGCGGATCGCGCCAGATCTCCATGTCGAAGGGCCGCGGCTTTGGCCGGAAGTAGTCGAAGGCGGAGCGCAGGGGCGCGAACAGCGTGCGCCACTTGAGCAGCGTGGGGATGACCAGCATGCCGGCACCGATCAGCATCGCCGCCGCCCATTGCTGGTTGATGATCATCATGACCAGCAGGGGGATGCAGGCGAGCAGCAGCAACAACAGCATCCAGCGCGTCGTGCGGATCATGGTGCGCGGCTCGGAGTGCATGAACCAGTCGAGGAACTTGGCCACGGTCGCGAGCACGGAGAGGCCGAGCACGACGGCACTGATCACGACCATGTAGTCCATCGACGCACTCCCGGTGGCCGGCGGGAGTTTGCGCCAAGCCCTCGCCGCCGACAATCGTGCTCTGCGTTCACGCAGCCATCAAAAAGTTTATTTTTTTGCGAAGGTCTGTCTACTATCGCGCCAACGTCACCAAAGAGTAGGGGCCAACAAATGGCGAAGCGCAGCAAGCGGACGACCACCAAGACGCCTCAACGGGGGGGACCCGGCGCCAAGATCGTTTCAGAAGGAGGCAAACTTCCGGCACGGGCCTCGGCCGCCGACTATGCGCGCCGCCGCGCCGAGGTCGACGCCAAGGACCACGACGAATTCCAGGGCTATCTGGCGGAAAAGAAGGAAGCCGATGCCCGCAAGAAGGCGGCGGTCGCCCCGACCAAGAGCCGCGGCGTCAGCCGGCGCACCATGTTCAACGTCGCCGTCGGCACGGCGGTCGCCGCCGAAGCCGGCGTGCTGGGCTACAATGCGCTGGGCGGCGGCTCGGTCTCCGACCACGGCGTGCGCCATGCCGGCGCCAACTACACCGAGGCCCAGCGCCACAACATCGTGCGCGAGGTCGTCGACACACGGGCCGACATCCGCGGCCAGAGCCTCGGCAACTGGGTCGCCCTGCTGCCGACCAAGATGGGCGGCGGCACCTATGCCATCGACCTCAACTCCAACCGCGTGCTGGGCTCGATCTGGTACTGGAACTACGGCGACTACAATCCGATCAGCCACCATCTCTGCGCCTTCCCCAGCGCCGATCCGCTGCACGGCTTCGAGTTCGTCAATTCCACCCAGGGCGGCCAGAATTCGCTGATCTACGGCATGAACACCGCGGTCACGGCGGAGACCGTGCCCGAGGGCACCAACATCTACCGCGTGCGCTACAACGGCACGCAGATGGAGCTCATCGAGAACGTCTCGGAGAGCACGGGGCTGGGGCTCGGCGTGCATGTCACGGTGAACCCGAAGGACGCGCAGTCCTATTTCGTGACCGACGGCCAGAAGGACATCGCCGCCTGCTTCGACCGCACGACCTCCAAGGTGAAGGCCTGCCTGCGTTTCGACTGGACGCCCAACGTCGCCAACCTGCGCGAGGCCTGGATCAAGGGCGGCACGCTCACCATCAAGCGCATCTACCCCGATCCCAAGACCGGCCTGTACGACTACAAGGGCACCAAGGGCAACAAGATCGACTGGGAAATGGTGCCGATGGGCGAGCTGTTCGTCGAAGAGGGCTCGCTGCCCGGCGACGACCCGTTGTCTCTGACCGGCGCCGACGGCACGATCTGGCATCCCGAGGGCCGCTGGGCGGCGACCGTCGTGCGGTTGTGCGGCGGCATCGCCATCCTCGATCCCGAGAACAACTTCGAGCCGGCGGCGTTCCTGCAGTTCAACAAGGACTCGCAGGGCCAGTATCCGGTGCAGAAGGTCGACAAGGACACCTGGAAGGTGGTGTTCGACAAGATCCATTCGCCGGGCCACGAGATCGGCTTCTCGCCCGACGGCAAGTTCCTGGTGATGATGAACAATCTCCGGGAAAACAACTGCTCGATCTTCAGCTGCGTCCGATCCCGATCCGCGCAACTGGCGCAAGGTCGCCCATGTCGAGGATCCGCTGTGGCGCGGCAAGTATCCCAACCCGTTCCACATGGTGTTCTCGATCGACAGCTCCAAGCTCTACCTGACGATCCTGCATCCCTCGCCGGCCTTCAGCGGCATCATGGTGGTCGACACCAAGACCTGGACCATCATCAAGGAGATCCAGGGCATCGGGCCCGACCTGCAGACGCCGGCGCTGACCTACGACGGCAAGTACCTGATCACGCCGTTCTCGGGCTTCCAGCGTCAGCAGAGCGGCATCTCCGTCATCGACACCTCGACCGACACGCTGATCGGCATCCTGCCGAGCAACGGCGGGCATCATGACTGCGTCATCATCCCGACCAAGCTGGAGCATATGAAGAACACGCGGTCCTGCACGCTTTGATGCGCTGGCTGCTCCTCAGCCTCGCCCTCCAGAACCTCGGGCGCCGCAAGGCGCGCAGCCTCCTGCTGATCGCGGCGGTGGCCCTGGGCAGCGGCGTCGTCTTCACCGGCGCCGTGCTGATGCAGAGCATCGATCGCAGCATGGCGGTGGGCTTCACCCGCCTGGGCGCCGACATGATGGTGGTGCCCGAGGGGGCGCTCACCAACATCACCGCGTCGCTGCTCGTGGTCGAGCCGACCGAGTTGGTGCTCGATGGCGATGCGCTCGCCAAGGCTCGGCTCACGAGCCTGGGCCGCATCGCTGCCGCAGAAGATCGTTCGGGTCGAGCATTCGGGCATCGGCAGCCATCACGAATCGGCCGACCTGATCGGCTTCGAGCCGGCGCAGGACTTCACCGTCCAGCCGTGGCTGGTCGAGAAGATCAATCGGCCTTTGCAGGCGGGCGACGTCATCCTGGGCGCGGCGCGCGACGGCGTGCTGGGCAGCCAGCTCCTGATCTTCGGCAAGCCGCATGTCGTCTACGGAAGGCTGGGCCGCACCGGCGTCGGCACCCACGAGCGCGGCGTGTTCATGTCGTTCGCCACGCTCGATGCGCTTGGCGAAGTGATCGGCGGCCACGGCACCAAGCCCGCCGTGCTGGCGCCTGGCAAGGTGAGCGGATTTTTGGCCGAGCTGGCGCCCGGCGCCACGCCGTTGCAGGCGCGCTTCGCCATCCTGTCGAACGTGAAGGGCGTGAAGGTCGTGGCCGGAGACGCCACGCTGTCGGGCATCCGCCAGGGACTGGCGGCGCTGCTCGACGGCATCCTCGCCCTGATGGTGCTGATGTTCGCCAGCACCGCCCTGATGGTGAGCGTGCTGTTCTCGGCCATCGTCACCGAGCGCCGCGGCGAGCTCGGGCTCCTGAAGGCGATCGGCGCGCGGCGCGGCCAGGTGCTGGGCGTCATGGTCACCGAAGCCGTGCTGGCAACCGGCATCGGCGGCATCCTGGGCGTCGTGCTGGGCGTGCTGGTGATGCGTCTGTTCGAGCGCTCGCTTGTCTACACCCTCGAGAATGTCGGCGTGCCGTTCCTGTGGGTCGACCTGCCGCGCACGATCGCCTTTGCCGTGGGAGCCATCGTGCTCGCCTCGGCCATCGGCGTGGCGGGCGTGCTCTATCCGGCGTGGCGGGCGAGCCGGCGCGACGCCTACGACCTCGTGCGCAGCGGGGCCTGACCATGCTGTCGTGCCGGGCCCTGCGCAAAAGCTACGTCACCGAGCGCGGCGAGGTCCTGGCCGTCGGCGGCATCGACCTCGAGGTCGAGACCGGCCGCTATGCCGCCATCATCGGCCGCTCGGGCTCGGGCAAGTCCTCGCTGATGGCGATGGTGGGCGGCCTCAGCCGGCCGTCGGACGGCACGGTCATGATCGACGGCACCGACATCTGGGGCCTGTCGGACGACAAGCTGGCGGCCTTCCGCAACGGCTGTATCGGCTTTGTCTTCCAGTTCGCGAGCCTGCTGCCGACCCTGCGCCTGGTCGACAACGTCGCCCTGCCCGCCTTGCTCGGCAAGCGGGGTGACGCCGACGTCTACGGCAAGGCCGGGATGCTGCTCTCGCGCATGGGGCTTGGCGACCATCTCGATGCCTATCCGTCGGAATGCTCGGCCGGCGAGCAGCGCCGCGCGGCGATCGCCCGCGCGCTGATCAACGACCCCGTCCTGCTGCTGGCCGACGAGCCGACCTCCGACCTGGACGAGCAGACCGAGATCGAGATCATGGACGAGCTGCTGGCCGTCAACCGCGAGCTCGGCACGACCCTGGTGCTGGTCACCCATAACCTGTCGCTGGCCGAGCAGGCCGAGCAGATCATCCATATCGCCGGCGGCACGATCGCGTCATGAACGCCAAGCGGCCCGATCTCGCCAAGCTTTCGTCGGCCGAGAAGGATGCGCTGATCCGCGACCTGTGGCGGCAGGTGGCGACCGGCCAATCCGAGGCGCGCGTGCTGCGCCGCCGGCTGGGCCTGGCCGAGCAGGCGAGCGAGAAGGGCGAGAGCGCCCTGCTCGAGAAGCTGCGCGCGGCGGCGCCGCGGCGGCCGGTCGATTTGCTGACTGGGCCGCCGGCCGGGCTCGCCGTCAAGCTCGGGCGCGGCCTGAAGCTCTGGCAGTCGCCGGTGGTGATGGGCACGGTGGCGCTCCTGTGTGCCGCCTTTGCGATCGACGGCGGCATCGGCATCTGGCAGCAGCGCGCCCTGCAGCAGCAGCGCCAGGCGCGCCTGCTGCTCGAGCACGAGGCGCGCACCTCGCTCTATGTCGAGCTGAAGCGCATCGTGCTGGAGGCCGACGGCAAGTCCTACCGCATGACCATGGCGATGCAGAACATCGACCCGGCGCGGCCCCTCTATGTCATGCTGAACGCGGTCGGGGTCTATGTGCAGACCGGCATGACCTGGCAGCAGGTGCCGTCACGGCCGGTGGGCGAGGCGGCGAGCGGCGTGATCAAGCTCACCGACACTCATACCTACGAGGTGCTGTTCACGCCCGAGGTGACGGGCTGGGCCGAGCTCATCCCGGGCTACATGCATGTCCGCATCCAGTCCGACATGCTGATCAGCCGCAGCGCCCAGCCCGGCAACGACATCGCCGAGCGCCGCACGCCGTTCTACGTCTACCTGAAGCCGCACGGCGCCAACGACGCCGACATCAAGGCCCGCGGCAAGATGCCGGGCGCCCCGCCGGTGTTCATCCCGATGCCGCCGCATTGAGGTCAGCGAAAAAACCGTCATCCCGACCGGAGCCGAGCGCAGCGAGGCGTAGTGGAGGGACCTATTCTTGTAGCTGCGTCGCCAAGAGGAGGTCCCTCGACTTCGCTTCGCTACGCTCGGGATGACGATTAAGCCGCGACCGCCGACTCGCTCGCCGGATCGCCGGCGATGCGGCTGTGCCACATGATGCGGCGCTGGGTCATGTCCCACGGCGTCGCCTGGTGCATCAGGCAGCGATTGTCCCACACCACGGCATCGCCCGGCGTCCAGTCGTGGTGGTAGATGCGCGGCGGCTGGCAGGCGAAGTCGATCAGCTCGCGCAGCAGCCGGTCGGACTCCTCCTGCGCAAGGCCGGGAATGTTGTGGGCATGGCGGCCGGCCAGCAGCGACCTGCGGCCGGTCTCGGGATGGGTCTTGACCAGCGACCTGAGCGGCACCGGCCCGTCATGCAGGCCGTAGCCCGAGTACTCGCCGTCCAGCTTCCTGGTCTGATGGCCGACCCGGCCCTGGCTGTAGTGCAGCGAATGATAGGCATTGAGGCCTTCGATACGCGCCTTGATCGCCGGATCGAGGGCATCGTAGGCGGCGCGCATGTCGGCGAAGCCGGTGCGGCCGCCGACGCTCGGCACTTCCTCGGCGCTGAACACGGCGCCCTTGGCCTGGACCGGCATGTAGGTGCTGTCGTGATGCCAGCCCATGTTGCCCTTCAGGATCTTCATGACGTCGTCATTGTCCTTCTCCAGCCGCAGCGTGCCGTCGGAGCGGACGTTGCTGATCGCCGTCATCTCGAACTCGAGCGGCCCGAAGCGCTTGGCGAAGACGATCTGCTGGTCGCGCTGCAGATGCTGGTCGGGCAGGATCACCAGGGCGTATTGCAGCCAGGTGTCGTAGAGCGCGCGGAACGTCGGCTCGTCGACATTGGCGACCTTGATGCCGCGGATGACCGCGCCGAAGGTCGTGTTGGGCAGCGGTTCGACGTCGAACAGGCGAGCCATGCGGGACCTCCCAGTCTTGGCGGGAGTTTACCGGCCAACCGCCGCCATCCTCAAGTGACGCGGCCGCGCTTGGCGGGAATGGCAGCGATGAGGGCCTGCCGGATCGGCTGGGCCTCGTCGGCCGGCAATTGCCGGATGCGCAGCGTGCGTTCGACGAACCGGTTCTCCTCGCCCTCGACTAAAAGGTCGAGGAAGCGCGTGGTGCCCGGCGTGACGGCGCGCCGGCTGCGGCCCTGGGCGGCGTCGGTCTTTTCGCTGAGCAACGCCTGGATGGTCCGCACGGTGCGCACCGCGACGTCCTGCGGCGGCTGGTTGTCGATCTGCACGCGATAGACCCCTTCGGGGTCGACGCCCTCGATGCTGAGCGGCTGTTGGCGGCAGACGCTTACGGTGATGCGGGCCTCGCGGCTCCTCGGATCGTGCCGGGCATCGAGCACCACCAGGCCCTTGTTGGAGGGCTGGCGCACCAGCACGGCTTCGACGGTCCCGGGTCGGAAGCGGAGCGTCAGCGAGGCGCCCGGGTCGATTGGCGGGATGGTGACGAAGGCGCCGTCGGCGACGTGGATCAGCTCCTCCTCGCCCAGCCAGACGCTGCCGAAGGGCAGGCGCTGCTCGAGCACCATCGCGGCGATGCGCCGGCCGGTCGGGTTGGCGATCGTGACCTCGCGGCCGCCATCGCGCACCTCGAAGGTGAGCCCCTCGTAATCGGCCATGCGCTGGTAGAGCTCGGCCTGGGTGGCGATCCAGTAGTTGCTGCGTTCGGCGAGGTTGATGCAGTAGCGCACGTAGTCGAGCGTGCCCTTGCCGTTGTTGACCGAGGGATCGCGCGCCAGCTCGGGATGGTACTGGAAGGAGTAGACGCCGTTCTCGAGCTTGTCCTCGACGCCGGGCCGGCGCGCGCTGCGGCCGGCGAAGATGGTCTCGACCAGCTCGTAGGCGGCGTCGTACTCGTGCGTGCGGTCCCAGCCGCGCAGCTTGCGCCATTCCGCGGTCGTCGTGACCACGGGACGGAAGGGGAACCAGATGCCCGAGGTGGCGATGGTGCGCCGCACGTCGGTGACGTAGGTGAGCGGCTTCTCGCCGATCGTGCCGCCCACCATGACGTCGGGGTCGCGCACGCCGTATTCGATCATGTGATAGTAGCAGAAGGTGCAGAGGCCGAGGATCGTCTTGTCCTGGGCGTAGAGGTAATCCATCGCATCGATCGTCTCGGGATGCATGTGGCCGCCGGCATGGCGGCCGCAGGTGCAAATGGTGATGCCGAGGCTCTTGCCCGCCTTGGAGACGTGCTCGAACAGGCCCTTGCCGAAGATCGCCGTCGGCGGATCACCGATCGAGCTGTCGTTGTGCAGCGCGGGCTCGATGAAGCTGTGCTGGGTGGTGCGCCCGACCCAGTCGCGCGCCATCGCCTCGTCGATGTTGGTCGAGAAGGTCGGGTCCTCGATGTCGTAGCTCGCCGGGATCAGGTTCTGGATCTGGTAGTCGAGGAAGGTGTAGTCGCGCATGCCGTGGACGTCGTGGCGGAACGACAGCACGCCGTCATAGGTGCCGAACGAGCGCAGCCGGGTCTGCCACAGCGAGGACAACCCGACCTCGCGCATCAGTTGGCGCAGGAAGAACAGCAGCGTGTCGCCCCAGTGCGTGGCGTTGGCCCAGTGGCGCACCGCCTCGACGTTGAGATGGGCCTGCATCATGCCGCCGATCAGCTCGAATACCTGGTTGGCGACGTAGACCGTCTTGTCGGTGAGCACGATGGCCGGCCCCAGCTCGCCTACCGCAGCCGTCGTGGCGTCGCTGAGATCGCCTGAAAGCTCGACCAGGTCGGCGAGCACGCGGCTGCCCTTGGCCGGCACGATGCGGTGTGCCGGATGGCCCTTGTAGCCGCTGACGTAGAGCTGCTCCCACGCGTCGCCGGCGAACGGCGAACCGGCCCGCCAGCGCCAGCCGGTATAGCCCTGCACAGGCGCGGGCTCGCAGGAGTGCAGTCCGAGCAGGCGCGGCGACAGGTTGGTCTTGCCGGTGACGATCAGGCGACGGTCGCCGCCGGCCAGCCAGGCGTCGATGCGCGCGATGGTCTCAGGCGCGAGGTGGCCGGCGTTGGCAATCAGCAGCGCACGACAACGCGCGAGACGCGCTGTGTCGAGGGCGGCTTCCTCGACCAGATGATGCTTGAGATTGCAGCGCGCCAGCAGCAGGCCCGCGGCGTTGGGCGCGAGATAGGCGTACTCGCCTTTGACCCAGGTGCGCGGCAGGCCCCAGGCGTCGGTGAAGGTGTAGGTCTCGCCGCGCGCGGTGGCTTCGGCGGCATAGGCGTCGCGGCTGCGGCCGCTGAACAGCACGATGATGTCATGAGCGTCGTGATCGGGCATGGCGGCGACTGTGCCCGCCGCCTTCCTGCCGAGGCAAATGGAAACGGCCGGGACTTGCCCGGCCGTTTCGCCAATGGAGGGTTGGCTGTCTTGCTTACTGAACGACGATCTCGACGCGGCGGTTCTGCGGCTCGCGCACGCCGTCGCCGGTCTGGACCAGCAGGCCCTGCTCGCCGCGGCCGACCACGCTGATCGCCTGCGCCGGCACGCCTTCACGCACCAGGGCGTCCTTGACCGCGTTGGCACGACGGAGCGACAGCGCCATGTTGTAGCTCTCCGGGCCCGACGTATCGGTGTGGCCGGTGGCGGTGATGCGGGCGTTGCCCTTCGACTTGAAGGCAGCAGCGGCCTGCCGGATCGTGTTCAGCGCCTGGTCGGAGAGATTGGAGCGATCCCAGTCGAAGAACACCATGAACGACGGCGGCGTCGCCACCGGCGGCGGGGGCGGAGGGGTTGCCATCTCGGGCTGGCCGAACTTGTAGCTGAGGCTCAGCAGCGCCATGAAGTTGTTGTTCTGGTAGGCGAGGCCGCCGTTGGTGGTGCCGTAGTAGCGGCCTTCAAGGCCGATGCGGAACGCATCCATGTTGTAGGCGACGCCCACGATACCCTGGTAGGCGAACTGGGTGCTGCAGAGGTTGCAGCCCTGGATCGTCGAATCGACGAAGGCAATACCGGCGCCCGCGCCGATATAGGGCGTGATCGTGCTGGCCGGCATGAAGTCATAAAGCACGTTGGCCATCACCGAGACTTGGTCGATTCGGCCGCGCACATTGGCGAAGCCCGACGGGAAGGCGACGACGCCTGTGCCGGTGTTGGAACGGTACATGCCTTCCAACTCCACGCGCGGGCCGACGAAGTCATAGCCGACATGGCCGCCGGCGGCCCACCCGGTGTCCATCTGGTAGGTGTTGTTGTTGAGCAGCCAGTTCGCGCCGCCTTGGGCACCGATGTAGACGCCCGGCCAGGTCGTGCCGGTCTGGGCGTTGGCCGCAACCGGCAGAACCAGGGCCGCGGCGGCAGCCAAAAGTGACTTCTTGACCATATTTCAGGGTTCCCTCGTTTGGATACGCGATTGCCTACCCAACGAGGTCCCTTCCGCCATAGTTGCCCCAGCTCCGCCATATCCATGGAGGCGTTGCAACCTTGCAACACACTCCTGCGCGGCTACTGCATGAACCAGCCGTGGCTGACCACCATCGACTGGCCGGTCAGTGCGGTACTGGACGCTCCGGCAAAATAGAGAACCGCATCAGCCACTTCGTCAGTGGTGGTGAACTGGCCGTCGACCGTGTCCTTCAGCATGACATGCTTGATGACGTCGGCCTCGCTGATGTTGAGTTCCTTGGCCTGCTCGGGGATCTGCTTGTCGACCAGAGGGGTGCGCACGAAGCCCGGGCAGACCACGTTGGCCGACACGTTGTATTCCGCGCCCTCCTTGGCCAGCACCTTGGCGAGACCGATCAGGCCGTGCTTGGCGGTGACGTAAGGCGCCTTGAGCTTGGACGCCTCCTTGGAATGGACCGAGCCCATGTAGACGACGCGGCCGTACTTGGCGGCGTACATGTGCTTGAGGCAGGCCTTGGTGGTGAGGAAGGCGCCGTCGAGATGGATGGCCAGAAGCTTCTTCCAGTCGGCGAAGGGGAAGTCGACGATCGGCTTCACGATCTGGATGCCGGCGTTGCTCACCAGGATGTCGACCTTGCCGTACTTGGCCACGGTGTCGGCGACGCCCTTCTCGACCTGGGCCTCGTCGACGACATTCATGGCGACGGCGAAGGCATCGCTGCCACTCTTGTCCTTATAGAGGGCCTGGATCTCCTTGGCCGTGGCGCTGGCGGCATCGAGGTTGAGATCGGCGATGACGGGGATGGCGCCTTCGGCGGCCAGACGGAGCGCGACCTGCTTGCCGATGCCGCTTGCCGCACCGGTGACGATGGCAACTCTTCCTTTGAAGTTGGACATGGAACGATCCTTTCGTTGCAATTTTTCCTCCCCAGCGAAGCTGGGGAGGTGGCCCGCAGGGCCGGAGGGGTCATGGGCACCACCACCGGTGCTCATGACCCCTCCGCCCGCTTACGCGCCTTCACAGGCGCTTCAGCGGGCAACTCCCCATGCACAAGCATGGGGAGGAAGGTTGATCAGGCGAGGTAGTCGAACACGACTTCACCAAGACCCAGTGTCAGGTCGGTGACGAAGTGGCTGGCCGACACGATCTGGCGCACCGGCAGGCGGTTGACGTCGCACAGGGCGTGGTCGAAGAGCTGCAGCGCCGCCGGCCCGGCCCACGCGCCCTTCAAGGTCACGTCCTCGACGTAGTAGCGCACCAGCTCGCAGACCCGCGGCGTGCAGTCGACGTGCGGGATGATCTTGATCATGAAGTTGGGCTTGGCCAGGCTTTTCCTCAGCGGCGCGGCATCGATCTCGCGATGCTTGTAGCCCATGGTGGCGCTGACGCAGAGCACGCTGCCGTAATGCAGGGTGCAGACCAGCGTCTCGTTCTCGTGGGCAATCTTCGGCGTGGCGAGCTTCTTGGGGAAACCCCAGATCTCGCGGCCGCCGGCGATCGGCGAGTTGTCGTCGAGATACATGGCGTGCACGTAGCCGCCTTCCTGGACCTCGCCTTTGGCGTCGGTGAAGCGCACCGGGATCACCTGCCCGGTCTCGGTGTAGTCGCCGAAGCCGGTCGAATCGGGCATGCGGATGAACTCGTAGTTCACCATGTCACCCACCACCTCGAGCGGCTCGGGCACCACGGCGCGCAGGATCTCAGGGTCGGTGCGATAGCTGATGACGACGAATTCGCGATTGTAGAAACGGTACGGCCCGCGCGGATAGGCGGGGTTGTTGAGCGGCATCGCAAAGGCATTCTTGCGGACGTCGGCAAGCTTCATCGTCTCTGCTCCTACTGTGGCCTCTACTGTCGGCCTTGTGTCTTGAGATCGAAGGTGAACACGCCGTCGGCACTCTGCGGCCGCTGCAAGACTTCCGGATGACGCAGTGTGCGCTCCATGTCGCTGTAGCCGCTCTGCCAGTGCTCTTCCATGGTGCGGCGCGAGAACTCGTAGTCCTTCGACGAGCCCTCGTAGCGCCGGGCGTGATAGATCAGATGGACGATATTGTAGACCTTGCTGTCGGCCTCCTGCGCCAGCAGCTCGGCCTCCGGCGTCTGGCGCAGCTCGGGATGCATGCCGTCGAGCAGCTTGGCGGCGACGCGGCGCATCGACTGCATGCGGCGGAACTCGTCGGTGCCTTTGCGCGTGCGGCTGGAGTAGCGGATGTCCTTCTGGCGGACATCGACCTCGATCATGTCGCGCGGCAGCTCGCCGCGCGCGCTCCACAGATCGACCTGGAAGGCGAGCGTGTCCTGGCGCGGCCGGCTGTCGAGCACCCATTGCAGCGGCGTGTTGGAGACGATGCCGCCGTCCCAGTAGTATTCGCCGTCGACCTCGATGGCGGGAAAGCCGGGCGGCAGCGCGCCGCTCGCCATGATGTGCTCGGCGGCGATCTTGTGGGTCTGGTTCTCGAAGTAGATGAAGTTGCCGGTCTTGATGTTGACCGCGCCGACGCCGAAGCGCGTCTCCTGGGCGTTGATGCGGTCGAAATCGACCAGGCTCTCGAGCAGGCCCTTGAGCGGCTTGGTGTCGTAGAAGCCGAGCCGGTCGGGCGCCGCTGCCGGCGTGAAGAGGGGCGGCGGGATGCGCGGCTGGAAGAAGCTTGGCGCGCCCCACAGCAGGATGCCGAACGCCCGCCACTGGTTGACCATCTGATGCTGGAAATCGTTGCTGAGCTTCAGCCCGCCGAGATCGAGGATGCCGAGCGGCGGGCTGCTGACGGTCTCCCAGAAGCGGCGCAGCTTGTCGACGCGCTCGGTCGCCGGATTGCCGGCGATGATCGCCGAGTTGATGGCGCCGATCGAGATGCCGGCCACGCAATCGGGATGCAGATCGGCCTCGGCCAGCGCTTGGTAGACGCCGGCCTGATAGGAGCCGAGCGCGCCGCCGCCCTGCAACAAAAGCGCAATCCGCTCGAATTCCGGCCGAGCCGATGCCGGTTTGGCTGTCATGACGCGTGCCCCCTCGGGCCATCCTCTAGCACGATGCAGGCCGAGCGGCGTGAGCCATCTCGCCGCTCGCACGACGCGATCAAACTCCTTGCACTGCCTCCATGAAAGCCTCGAGCGACCAGCCGCCCACCACCTCGATGCGCGGCAGGCGCAGCGGGTCCTGGCCGAGCGCGGCATGGCCGGGATCGGTCGTGAAGCCGCTCTCGTAGCCGCACCGGCGCGCCACGCGCACGAAGCGCTCGTCGCCTTCACCGAACGGTGCGGCGATCGATCGGCAGGGCTTGCCGAGTGCCAGTTCCAGCGCGGCGCGCGAACGTGCCGCCTCGAGCACGATCTCGCGACTGGAAAGCTCCGCCATGTGGCTATGGCTCGCCATGTGGCTGCCGAAGCGCACGCCGGCTGCTGCCAGCGCCTGGATCTGCGGCCAGCCCATCAGTGGCGCCGGCGATCCATAGGCGACATCCCAGTCGGCGTCCCCGCCGACCTTGTCGGTGACGACGAAGATCTCGGCGGTGAAGTCGTGGGCGCGCAGGATCGGCCAGGCGGCATCGTGGAAGTCGCAATAGGCATCGTCGAAGCTGATCAGCACCGGCCGTCCCGCGAACGGCCGGCCGGAGCGGAGATGGCGGGCGACGTCGTCCGACGTCACGGCGTGATAGCCATTGCGTCGCAGCCAGCGCATCTGCTCGGCGAAGGCCGCCGGCGCCTGGCGATAGCGCGCCAGGCCGGCGGGGCCATCCTCGGCAATGCGATGATAGAGCAGGATGGCCAGGCGATCGGTCCGTTCGCGCGCCTGCACCTCTGCCCGCTGGGCCGCAGCGCCGCCCCACACGACATGGCGCGCGAAGTCGGGCTCGGGCGGCGGGCCGAGCTCGGTCTGCTCGATGCGCGGCGCGGGTGCCTGCTCGTGGGCGTCGAGGCGGCGGAACAGCTCGACGCGGTAGAGCTCGTTCTGCAATGAGCGCTCGAGTGCCAGACCAGGCGTGGCCGACAAGGTCTCGGCGATCACCTTGGCGCCGAAGGCTGCGTCCCAGTCGTAGCCGGTGTGGCCAGGCTCGTCCTTCAGGACGAAGGCGTGCGCCGACAGGAGGCATCCGCCCGGCGCCAGGGCCGCCGCGAGCCGCTCGGCGACGCGGGCAAGCGCATTGCGGTCGGCGAGGTCGTACAGAACTTCCGAGCAGACGATCAGATCGAGGCCATCGGGCAACGCGTCGTCGAAGAGATCGAGGCGGCGCCAGTCGACATTGCCATGGGCACCGCAGCGCAGCCGGGCGCGCTGCAAGGCGGTCTCGGAAATGTCGGCGGCGATGAGCTGGCCGACACGCGGCGCCAGCAGCTCGGTGAACCTGCCCTCCGAACAGGCGAGCTCCATTGCCTTGCCGATCGGCTTGTCCGGCAACAGGCTGAGCGTGCGGCGATACTTCAGCTGCTCGTAGGCCGAGCCGTAAGCCCACGGATCCTCCGTGCGATAGATCCCTTCCCAGTAGGCGCGGCGGTCGTCAGCGATGGCCGCCGTCGGCTCGGCGGGCCTCGCTGCGGCCGTCGCGACGGTTCGCTCGGCCATCGTCCGCCCCTCGGCGATCAGCGCGGCGATGGCGCGCTCGCCCGACCCGGCGCCGCCCGTCACCGCCAGTGCCGCCTCGCCGAGGGCAGCTTTGGCAAGCGCGCGCAGGCTCCGCACCGGGACCGCGCGGCGACGCAGCTTGGCCACCGCCACAGCGACACCCAGGCGAGCGGCATTCGCCGTTGCGTGCATCCAGAAGGCCGGCCGTTGCGCGAGCCTGCCGGACTTCAGCAATTCGCCAAGGCTCACCGAATCGAGCGCCAGGCGCATCGCGTCGCCGGCCGAGAAGCCGCCCACGGCAGGCGCTCCGATATGTCCGACGATCCTGGCAGCGCTGCGGAACTCCACCTGCACCCGGTCGACGCCGGCATCGGCGGCGATCGGCGCGAGGTGGGCGATGTCCTGGCGGACCAGCAACGTGCCGTCCACGACCAGCCGGTCGGTCAGGCGTTGCGGACTGAAGATCTCGGGTTCGAGGGCAAACTGCAGACGCCGCGCCAGGCCGGGCCGACAGGCCGCGCGCTCGACGTCGGCCAACAGGGCGCGGACGCGCTCGACGAAGGCAGGATCGTCGTGCGGCAGCTCGTCGGGCAGGCGTTGCGCGCCGAACACCAGGCCCTCGACGATGGTCTGTCGGCAGAGCTCGGCAAGATCGCCGCGCCGGTCGGGCAGGGCCATCAGCGGGGCAATGCCGTTGCCGCCTTGGCCGACATCGACCGCCGCGCACCACAGCGCGTTCACGCCTTGCGCCATCTCTTTCGATCCTGCCATCGGGTCGGCGCCGGTGGCGTGACGCGGGGAGGGATGCACGACGCGCGGGTCGACGCCGAACGCCCGGTCGATGACGCCCGCGCCGTCGGCCAGCATGGCGCGGACATCGGTCGACAGCGAGCCTTGCCGCATATGATAGAGCGCGAGCGGCTCGGGGACGGGCAGGAAGGCCACGCCGGTGCGGGCGATGCGCTGGAAGAAGTCCATGTCCTCGGCGGTGCGGAGCCTGGCGTCGAAGCCGCCCTGCTCGACCGCCAGGCCGCGATCCAGCACCGCACCATGGACGACGAGGGGACAGGACCGCGCCAAGGTCTCGAACGGTGCGCGCGCGACGTCGGTCGAGAACCAGGGCGGCCGCCGCCGGCCGGCGGCGGTGAGGCGGATCGAACCGCAATACGCGACCCTGGCGCCGGGAGCGGCCTCGAGCTTGCCGACCATCCGCTCGACGAAAGCAGCGGCGATCGTGTCGTCGGCGTCGAGGAATAGCAGCCAGCGGCCGCTTGCGGCCGCGATGCCGCGGTTGCGCGCCGCCGACACGCCCTCGGGGGCGCCGTCGTTGGTCAGCAGCGAGAAGCGCTGGTCGCGCGCCGCGTAGGTCTCGGCGATCCGCCGCGTCGCGTCGGTCGACCCGTCGTCGACGATGATGGCCTGCCAGTCGCCGCGCGTCTGCGCCAGCAGGCTGCCAAGCGTGGCCCCCAGTGTGTCGGCCGCATTGTGCGCCGGAATGACGATCGACAACGTCATCGCAGCCTTGCGATCACGGCCGGCCCTGCAACAGTTCCTTGACGCCGCCCCAGGCCGAGCGCAGGCCGCGCGGCGGCGGAAGCCGGCGGGCGACGTTGTCGATCAGGGCTTGGCCATCTTCCTCGAGCCAAGCCGCGAATTTCTCCGCCAGCAGCGGCGAGGCATGCGCACAGGCATGGCAGCTGATGTTGCAATGCTCCGTCAGGCTGTATTCGACGCTGAGCCGCGTCAGTTTGTTGGCAGGTGCGCCGGTCACGCCGGTCCTCGCATTGTCCTGGTGTTCGACTAGCACCGCCGACGATGGACTGTCGACGATGTACTGTCGACTGGAGGCTGTCGACACGGGATCGATGGCCCTGTGGTGCAAATAGTTGTTGCCTGCCTAGCCGGCCGCCCCGGCCCGTCACCAGATCGTTTCGGTGTACAGCGGCAGCGGCGCCGGCCGGCTCAGCCGGCGCTGCAGGCGGCCGCGGGCGATGCCCAAGGCGACGCCGGCAAAGTGCCAGGTCGCCGCGAGAGGACGATGCCGCAACGCCTCGGTCATCAGGATACGGGCGTCGGTGCGTCGGCCGGCGGCGGCGGCGCGGTAGGCGTACCATTGACGGGCGGCCTGGAGGTGATGATCGAGCTTGGCGGCGTGCTGGGGAAATTTGCTGCGGTATTCAGCGAGCACCAGCCGGGTCGAACGGAAGAGCTGAAGGGCATCACTCGACATGCTGTCCGGCCGGGCGCGATAGCCGACGAGATAGCGCGGGACGACAGCGAAGGTGAGGTGTTCGGCGATGCGAAAGCAGATCAGCAGATCCTCGGCACCCTCGGCGCCCTGCGCGCGCAGGGCGGTGTCGTATCCGCCTGCCTTGTCGAAGGCGGAGCGGCGTACGAGCAGCGACGAGCCGTTGCCGATCCAGTTGCTCTCGCACAGGGCGGCCATGGCGTCGCCGTCGAACAGCGGCTGGGGCCCGAACGACACGACCTGGTCGCTCTGGTCGATGCTGGCAAACCAGCAGTAGGCCAGCCCGACCTGCGGTCCGCCGCGCTTCAACGCGTCGAGCTGGAACTCGATCTTGGTCGGCGCCCACAGATCGTCGGCGTCGACGAAGGCGAGAAAGGCCGCCGCGGTCCCGGCCGCACCGGCGTTGCGTGCCGCAGCCACGCCGGCATTCGGCTGACGGACCATCCGCACCCGCCGATCCTGCCGAATCTTCCCGTCGACGATTGCGACAGAGCTGTCAGTCGATCCGTCGTCGACGACGACGACATCGAGCTTGCGATACGTCTGCCGGCAAATGCTGTCGAGGGTGGCCGCGATGGTACGCTCGGCGTTCAGCATCGGCACGACGACGCCGACCATGTCTTCTTCTTCTGCGCTCACAACGAGCCACCGTATCGAAGGCGGTGGGCGAAGGAAAGCCGCTGGCCCGGCGGCGCGATTTCCTCGCACCAATTGAGCTCGGCGACGGGTAGCGCGCGGATGCGGGCGACAGCGGCCACCGCCGCCTTGTCGATGCAGCGCTGCGCCAGCGGGTCGTGGCGGGGCGACATCGGCCGGCTGGCGGGATCATGCAGCACGCCGGGAACGTGACCGAGTTCATCGCGAATGGCAGCGGCAAGCGCCGGCGCACCGGTTTGCTCGCGGTAGACGATGACGATGCCGCTGCCATTCGGCGACGGCTGGGTCAACGCCATCGGCAGGACGATGCGCGAGGAGCCTAGGGGACTCTCAACCCGGGTCTAAATGACAAGGCATGACGAGTTGGCGAGCGCTGCGTGACAGAAATTCACAGCGCTTTTCGTCAAGTCACTCTGCGGCAACGGCGGAGCGCAGGTCGGGCAGCGGTTGGGATCGATCGATCGCGGCACCGGCGTCGAACTTCTTCAGCTCCGGCATCACGCTCTGCGCGAACAGGCGCATGTTGCGCGCCGCCTCCTCGTGCGCCATGCCGGCGTAGGAGAACACGCCGACGAAGCCCGAATTGTTGGTCTGCTTGTGGATGGTCATGATCTTGTCGTGGACCTGCTCGGGCGTGCCGTAGACCTGCAGGTCGGCGAAGAACTCGATCGCCTTCTGGTCGCCGTAGACGGCGAGCTTCTCGTTCATCTTGGCGTAGTACTCGTAGCCGCGCTGGTTCTTCATGTGCGCGCCGGCGAACTGGTAGTGGTCGAGCACGGTGCGGTAGTAGCCGCCGATGTACTTCATCGCCATCTCGCGCGCCCGCTCGGCACTGGGGTCGATGAAGATCCAGCCGGCCGAGATCGGCTGCGGCGCGGCCGTGCCGTTGATCTCGCGATAGAGCGTGTTGTACTCGGCAAGCTCCTTCTCGACCTCGCGCCACGGCTTCTGCGGGATGATCAGGAGGCCGACGCCGAGCTTGGCCATGATACGCGCGCTCTCGGGACTGACCGCCGCGGCATAGGTGCGGCCGCGGAAGCTCTTGAACGGCGCCGGACGGATCGCGGTCGGCGGCTGGCGGTAGTGCTTGCCGTCATATTCCATGACGCCGCTTTCCAGGCCCTTGAGCAGCGCCTCGCCGTACTCGACGAACAGCTCGCGGCTGTCGCCCATGTCGAGGCGGAAGCCGTCGAACTCGACCTTGCCTGCGCCGCGGCCCAGACCCAGGATCATGCGGCCGCCCGACAGATGGTCGAGCATCGAGATCTGCTCGGCCGCGCGCATGGGATCGTGCCACGGCAGGACCACGACCATGGAGCCGAGTTTCACGTTGCGCGTGCGGCCGGCCATGTAGGACAGGAACTGCACCACGTCGGGGCACATCGTGTAGTCGGTGAAATGGTGCTCGACCGACCAGATCGAACTCGAAGCCCAGCGGCTCGGCCATGTCGGCCAGCGCCAGTTCGTTGAGATAGATCTGATGGTCGCTGAGCGTGCGGCCGGTGTTCTGGAAGACAGCCGCCATTCCGACATGCATGAAAGGTTCCTCCGCCGGTTTGCCGCATGGTAAACGGGCGTTTACCTGGGTGGAAGCTTGATTCCGCCGTATTCGGAGAACATATGGCCGCCATGCGCATACTCCTCGCTGCCCTCTCCGTCGCTATCCTCTCGCTGCTCGCAATACTTCCGGCCGAAGCCCAGCAGGGCGGGATCGGCGTGCCGCAGATCGAGCAGTATTTCAATTCGCTCCGCTCGCTGAAGGCGCGCTTCGTGCAGAGCAATCCCAACGGCTCGGTGGTTCAGGGCACGCTCTTTTTGCGCCGTCCCGGCCGCATGCGCTTCGAGTTTGATGCGCCGTCACAGCTCAAGATCGTGGCTGACGGCTATCAGGTCACGATGTGGGACAACGCCACGCGTGACTTCGGCCAATGGCCGATCGGCTGGACCGCCGCTACGTTCCTGGTCAGGGATCAGCTGACGCTGTCGGGCGACCTGCAGGTCGAGAAGCTCGAGCGGGTCAACGGCATGCTGGAGGCGACCGTCAGCCAGGTGCGCAAGCCGCAGGAGGGCAAGGTGATCATCCGTCTTGCGGAAAACCCATTGCTGCTGCGTGGCTGGACCATCATCGACAACCGCGGCAACCGCGTCACCGTTTCGCTGTCGGAGATGCAGACGGGCGTGCAGCTGGCCGATTCGCTCTTCAAGAACGAAAGTGGCCGCTGAGGGCCCGCTTCGCGCTATAACCGCCGCATGAAGCGTGTGGGGACAGAGTCAAGTGAGCAAGCTGATCGTGCGGGCCTCGACCGAGGCCGATGTGGCGCGCTGCGCCGAAATCTACGCCCATCACGTGCTGCACGGCACGGCCTCCTTCGAGGTCGATCCGCCTGACCTCGCCGAGATGAAGCGCCGGCGCGCCGCCGTGCTCGACGTCGGCCTGCCGCATCTCGTGGCCGAGCGCGAGGGCCGCGTCATGGGCTACGCCTATGCCGGCAACTGGCGGCCGCGGCCGGCCTACAAGTTCTCGGTCGAGGATTCGATCTACATCGACAAGGACGCCGTCGGCCAGGGCGCCGGCAAGGCGCTGCTGCCGGCGCTGGTCGAGCAGTGTACGGCGCTCGGCAAGCGCCAGATGGTGGCAGTGATCGGCGATTCGGCACAGACGCCGTCGATCCGCCTCCACGCCTCGTGCGGCTTCGAGATGGTGGGCACGCTCAAGAACATCGGCTTCAAGTTCGGCCGCTGGCTCGACACCGTGTTGATGCAGCGTGAGCTGGGTGTGGGCAGCACCAAGCCGCCGGTTGCGTGACGGCGTCTCGATCCCATATATAGACTAGTCAGGTAACTAGTCAGGAGGCGGCCCGTGAAAGCTTGGCCTGTCCAAGACGCCAAGGCGCGTTTTAGCGAGATGCTCGATGCCTGCCTCAAGCAGGGACCTCAACTTGTAACGAAGCGCGGTAGCGAGGCGGCTGTGCTTGTGCCGATTGAGGAATGGCGCCGCCTTCATGGAGCGCCTGTGCGCACTCTAAAGGATTTGCTGTTGACCGATGAAGGCCGCGGCGAACTGAAGGTTCCGCCGCGCGGGCGACATCCTCGCAGGCCGGCGCCGCGCTTCGATTGATCGTGGCGTGTACCTGCTCGATACAAATGTCGTGTCTGAATTGCGGCGCGTTCGCCCGCATGGCGCGGTGCTGGCATGGCTTCAGTCGGTCGATCACAGACTGCTGCGCTTGTCGGCAGTGTCCTTGGGGGAGATCCAGGCCGGCATCGAGTTGACCAGAGATCAGGACCCGGGCCGGGCGGCAGAAATCGAACGATGGGCTGACGAAGTAACGCGAACCTACGAAGTCCTTCCTATGGACACGATCGTCTTTCGAGCTTGGGCAAGATTGATGCATGGCCGGTCGGATACGCTGGCGGACGATGCACGCATCGCAGCGACGGCCATGGTCCATAATCTGATCGTGGTGACCCGCAATGTGCGCGATTTCCAGCCATTTGGCGTGCCAACTCTCAATCCGTTCAATGCCACCAGAAGCGACCGATAGATCATGCGCCTGATCGACTATTTCGACCGCGGCGCCGATCTCCATCCCGATCGTCCCTGCCTGCATGACGGCACGCGCGGCTGGACCTACCGCGACGTCCGCGCGCAGACCCATCGCGTCGCCAACGGCCTGCTGGCGGCGGGCCTGAAGCGCGGCGCGAAGGCCGCGGTCTACAGCCCCAACCACGCCGCCGCCTATGCCTGCCTGCTGGGCATCGTGCGCGCGGGCGTCACCTGGGCGCCGGTCAATGCGCGCAATGCGCTCGAGGAGAACCTCTACATCCTCGGCAACACCGACGTCGAATTCCTGTTCTACCATTCGAGCTTCGAGGCCTCGCTGGCGCGCATCCGCGAGGCCTGTCCCAAGATCGCCGAGTTCGTCTGCCTCGACCTGCCGTCGTTCGACGCCTGGCTGGCGAGCCAGAAGGAGACGGCGCCCGACCTGCCCGACGATCCCGACGGCGTGGTCTTTCTCGCAAGCTCGGGCGGCACCACAGGCCGGCCCAAGGGCGTGCAGATCACCAACCGCAACATCGAGACCATGAACTCGATCTTCTGGGCCTGCATGCCGGTCAGCTCGCCGCCGGTCCATCTCATGGTGGCGCCGATGACCCACGCGGCGGGCGTCTGCTCCTTCCCGCTGCTGCCCTATGGCGGCACCAACATCTTCATGAGCACGGCCGATCCCGGCGCCATCCTGGCCGCGATCGAGACACACAAGGTCACGCACGTCTACATGCCGCCGACCCTGATCTACATGCTGCTCGCCCATCCCGACGTCGCCCGGTACGACTATGGCTCGCTGCAGCACCTGGTCTATGCCGCCGCACCCATGTCGGTCGACAAGCTCGCTGAGGCGATAAAGGTGTTCGGGCCGGTGCTCACCCAGACCTACGGCCAGGCCGAGGCCTGCATGATCTGCACCTTCTTCTCGCCGGCCGACCATGTCGCCGCACTGGAGAGCAACAAGCGCCATCGGCTGGCGAGCTGCGGGCGGGCCTCGCCGCTGATGCGGCTCGAGGTGATGGACGACGACGGCAAGATCCTGCCGCGCGGCGAGCGCGGCGAGATCGTCGTCCGCGGCGGCCTGGTGATGGCCGGCTACTACAACAACGAGGCCGCCACCCGCGAGGCCTCGACCTTCGGCTGGCACCATACCGGGGACATCGGCGTTATCGACGAGGACGGTTTCGTCTACATCGTCGATCGCAAGAAGGACATGATCATCTCCGGCGGCTTCAACGTCTTTCCCAGCGAGGTCGAGCAGGTGCTGTGGAGCCATCCCGCGGTGCAGGACTGCGCGGTGATCGGCGTGCCCGACGACAAGTGGGGCGAGGCGGTGAAGGCCGTGGTCGAGCTCAAGCCCGGTGTGAAGGCGACTGAGGACGAGCTGATCCATCTCGCCAAGGACAAGCTGGGTGGCGTGAAGGCGCCCAAGTCGGTCGACTTCATCGCGGCCCTGCCGCGCAGCCCGGTCGGCAAGGTGCTGAAGAAGACACTGCGCGAGCCCTACTGGGCGGGCCGCGAGCGCAAGATCTAAGGGACGGAAGGCAGGTGCACAGACAGCTGCACGACTGGCTGCGACGCCTGCCGGCCAACGTGCAGGGCGCGCTGTGGCTGGTCGCCGGCGGCTTCATCTTCACCGCCACCAGCGCGATGATCCGCCTGCTGTCGACGCAAATCGAGAGCGTGCAAACGGCCTTCTTCCGCGCCGTCATCTCGGTGATCCTGCTGCTGCCCCTGATCGCGGCCGGCCGGGTCAAGCCGTGGCACTCCAAGCGTCTCGCCGGCCACTTCTGGCGCACCGTCATGGGCACCACCTCGATGGTGCTGGGCTTCTACGCCGTCGCCATGCTGCCGCTGGCCGACGCCACGGCGATCGCCTTCTCCCAGCCGCTGTTCTCGGTCGTGGTGGCCGCCCTGATCGCGGGCGAGAAGGTGCGCTGGCGGCGCTGGAGCGCCACCGTCGTGGGCTTCGTGGGCGTCCTGGTGATGGTCCAGCCGGGCGAGGGCAGCCTTCAGCTCGGCGCCCTGGTGGCGCTGGCCAACGCCGCCACGGTGGCGCTGTCGATCCTGCTGGTGAAGCGGCTGTCGGATTCCGAGACGCCGCTGATGATCCTCACCCAGTTCGCGCTCTTCTCGACGCTCCTGCTGGCGCCGCCGGCGATCTGGGTGTGGCGCTGGCCCGACCTGTGGGGCTGGGTGCTGGCGGTCGGCATCGCGCTCTCGGCCACGATCGGCCAGTACTTCTGGGTCCAGGCCTTCAAGGCCGGCGAGATGTCGGCGGTGGCGCCGTTCGAATATCTGCGACTGCCCTTCGCGGTGTTCGTGGGCTGGCTGATCTGGGGCGAGATGCCGGTGATCTGGACCTATGTCGGGGCGGCCATCGTCATCGCCTCGGCGCTCTACATTGCCCATCGCGAAGCCCAGCTCGCGCGCGAGCGCAGGCGCGCCGCCCTCGCCAATCCTCAGGAGATCAAGAAGTAGAGATCAGGAAGCCTGGGCCTTGAGGAGCCACGCGCGCGCCTTCACGCGATGGGCTTCGGTGATGTGCACCCGGGCCGCGGTGAAGGCCGCGATCATGATCGCGGCATCGTCGGTGTAGCCCAGCCCCAGCAGGATGTCGGGGATGGCGTCGATCGGCAGGATGAAATAGGCGAGCGCGCCCATCAGGGTTGCGCGGATCGGCAACGGCGTCGCCGAATCGGTGGCGCAGTAAAACGCCGCCACCGCGTCTTCGCTGAAGGGGATCTTGCCCAGGGTCTGGCGGGCCTTCGGCCAGAAACCCTGGCGGACTTGCGCGTCGTCGGAGGCCAGCCGGTCGGTCGTGCTCATACCTGGAAGGTTGGCAGCGTCCGCCGTCTTGGCAAGGGGGCGGCAGCCCCTTAATAAGTCGCCCGGACACGCAAGGAGCACGAATGAACGTCAAGGGGCAGGCTGCCATCGTCACCGGCGGCGCATCGGGATTGGGCGGCGCCACCGCCTCGGCACTGGCAGCGGCCGGCGCCAAGGTCGCAATCTTCGATCTGCAGGATGAGCTGGGCGCCGCCAAGGCCAAGGAGATCGGCGGCCTCTATGTGAAGACCAACGTCTCCGACGCCGCCAACACCGAGGCCTCGGTCAAGACCATGGTCGAGCAGCTCGGCGCCCCGCGCGTGGTGGTGAACTGCGCCGGCATCGGCCGCGCCGCCCGCACCATCTCCAAGTCCGGACCGCACGACCTCGCGATGTTCGCCCAGGTGATCCAGGTCAACCTGATCGGCACCTTCAACGTCATCCGGCTGGCCTCATGGGCGATGAGCCAGGCCGAGCCGATGGACGACGGCGAGCGCGGCGTCATCATCAACACCGCCTCGGTGGCGGCGTTCGACGGCCAGATCGGCCAGGCCGCCTACTCGGCGTCCAAGGGCGGCGTCGTCGGCATGACCCTGCCGATCGCGCGCGATCTCTCGAGCCTGGGCATCCGGGTCTGCACCATCGCCCCCGGCCTGTTCCTGACGCCGATGATGATGGGCCTGTCGGCCGAGGCGCAGAAGAGCCTGGGCGCGCAGGTGCCGTTCCCATCGCGCCTGGGCGATCCCAAGGAATATGCCCAGCTCGCCATGAGCATCGTCGAGAACCACATGCTGAACGGCGAGACCATCCGCCTCGATGGCGCCATCCGCATGGCGCCGAGATAGAGTCATGCGGCTGGCGCAGATCCTGGCGACGGTCATGTTGCTGGCATTGCTGTCGCGCCCGGCGCTGGCCGAGCCGCGCTGGCTTGCCTGCAAGTTCAACGACACCGGTGGCAAGACGCAGAACTTTGTCATGGTGTTCGACGACCTGCGCGGCACCGCCGCGCTGTTCGATGGCTACAGCCTGATCGATGGCGCCAGCACCACCGTCACCTTCCAGGCGCTGCGCACCCGATTTCCGCAGTTCAACGTCACCTACAACAGGAACGACGGAGCCCTTGCGATCTCGCCGATCGGCGTGGGCGGCATCCTGCACGGCGAATGCCGGCGCAGCGCGCCGCCGCCGGGCGCTCCGGCAGTGCCGCAGTGAAGGGCGGTACTCTGGTTCAGTGACCCAGGTCGGCGTTGCGCTCGCAGCGCAGGTCGACGACGCCGTTCTCCATCGACTGCTGGCCGGGCGTGGTCTGGCCGTTGCAGGTGAAACGGATGCGCAGCATCTTGGGATTGGGGTCCTGGTTGCCGAAGATGTAGGCCATCGCCGGCACCTGGCAGCGCGTCGAGCTCTCGCCGCAGATGTCGCGCACCTGCTGGGTGGCGTCGACGGTCGAGCTGGCGCCGCCCGAGCCCCAGGTCGCTTCCAGGATGGAGATGGTGCGCGGCACGATCTGGGGACCCGCGATGCAATCCATGCGCACCTTGAGGCCCGAGATCACGACCTCCGACAGCACGAAGCGCTGCGGCTGGCAGGTCCAGGTCACTGTCAGCCGCTTGTTCATGTCGGGCCGTGGGTCGCCGTAGCTGGCGGCGTTGGCAAAGGCATCGCACGGGAAGCCGTTGGGGCAGGTGACCCGCCCGGTGATGTCGGCGCTCAGCCCATCCTGCGGCAGGCCCCAGTAGGCACGCTGTATGGCCGCCTGCGAGTTCACTTTGCTGGGCCCGCCGCTGCAGGCCATCGCCGTGGCGACGCACAAGACCATAATAGAAAGAATACGGGCCAGGTTCATGGCTCCCCCAGACTGCGCCGCCAACCTATCCGCGAGTTGTCCGCGTAGGCAATGCAATTAGTATGTCAAATGGATCAACGGGGCAATCGAAGCAACGCCGGCCAGGAGCAGCAAAACGAGGACGACCTTGCGGAAGCCCGCTTCGTCGAGGCGGCCGTAGAGCCGCAGACCTGCCCAAGTTCCGGCAAAGAGGGCGGGCAGTCCGGCGAGGAAGAGCAGCAAGGTTGGCCGGTCGAAGCTGCCGGTGCCGCCCAGCCACAACAGGCAGCCGACAAAGATCGCGACGGCGACCGGCTGGAACACCGCGCGCTGCTCGTCCTTGGTCCAGCCGCGCAGGCTCGCCCAGATGGTCGGCAGGATGCCGGCAAGCCCGGTCGCGCCGCCGACGATGCCGCTCACAATGCCGGCGATGCCATCGCCCAATCGGCCGGCGTCGGTCATGGGCCGCAGCTTCGGTCGCAGCAGGCTGTAGAGGCTGAAGGCGACGAGAACGCCGCCGATCGCCGCACGCATGTCCGCTGCCGGCAGCCAGCGCAGCACCTCGATGCCGAGCGGGATGCCGAACTGGCCGCCGATCATCATCGGCAATAGCCGCCGCCAATCGAGCGCGTGCCGCAGCTTCCATACGGCGTAGCCTTGAACGATCAGGCCGTAGCACACGATCAGCGTCGCGGCCTGCAGAGGTGTCAGAATGTGCAGCCAGATCGCCGCGGCGATCAGGCCGAAGGCGAAGCCCGCCAGACCGGCGACCAAGGCGCCGAGAAAGGTCGCGACGACGAACAGTGCCAGAAGGCCGCTGTCAGGCATGCCTCACGGCCGCGCCTGGAAGGTGAAGTCGTCGAACGCCGTGACGCTGTCGGCCTTGGTCCACACGCCAACGGCGCCGGCACCCGAAATATGGCGGTCGTTCAGCTCGATGTAGGTCTTGCCATCGAGTGACACGCGGATTTGCGTGCCGGCAAATTCCACGCTGAGCGTGTGCCAGGTATTGGCCGGCACCGGCGCGTCGACGTACTTGATGGTCTGCCGCCGGCCGCGCTCGGTGTAGTAGAGCGAGACGTTGTTCTCCAGCGCGTTGCCGCGCGCGACATAATAGTTGTCGCCGTCCTTCCAGCGCCACACCACGCCACCGGCTTGGTCTTCGCGACCCGACAGCGGCTTGAATTTCACCTCGACGGTGCCGTTCGTCACCGCCGTGCCTTGCTTGACGCACCAGGGGAACGGCGCCTTGCCGCTCTGTTTCAGCACGTTGGGGCCGCTCGGCGCGCCGGAGTCGGCCACGACCATCCAGCTTGGCGTGCCGCCGCCCGTGCTGCCGCAGGTCCATCCGGCTGGCGGCGTTCCCGGCCGGTCGGTGTCGAAGTTGATGGTCTCGGCATGCGCAGTGGCGGCGACCATCATCGCCGTCGCTGCGCCGATGATCCTGGCCATGCTCACGTCTCCCTGGCGTAGCGCTCGTACAGGGCCTGGGCGTTGGCCCAACGGATGTTCTGCATGAAGGCGTCGACGTAAGCCGCCGCCCGCGCGCCATAGTCCATCTGATAGGCGTGCTCGTACATGTCGAGGGCGAGGATCGGCCGGCCGCCGGCCAGCGTCATCGTGTGGTCCGCCGCCCACGTGTTGATCAGTCGCTTGTCGCGCGGCGACCAGCTCAGCAGCACCCAGCCCGAGCCGCCGCCCAGCGCCTTGCCGGTGGCGGCGAACTCGGTCTTCCAGCGCGTCAGACTGCCGAAGTCGCGCGTCAGTGTTTCGGCCAGTGCACCCGAGGGTTCGCCTCCGCCGGCGAGGCTGTCGAAGTAGAGCTCGTGGATGATCATGGAGTTGGCGGCGATCAGCTCTTCGCGCTTCAGTCCGTTGACCACGAACACCGGTGCCGCAGCGACGTCGAGTGCGGCGAGCTGGGCCGTGATGGCGTTCAGCCGCCGGACCGCGCCGCCGTAGTTGTTTTCGTAGTGGCTGGTCAGGAGCTTTTCCGACAGGCCGGGCACCTTCGCGGGATCGAAGGCAAGCTTCTTCATGGCGTATTCGACCTTGGGAACGGGCGGCGTGGCCTGGGCCTGGGCCGCTCTGGGAGGCAGGCCCGCCGCAAGCACGGCTGCGGCGCGACGGTCGCAGTACCCATCACATCGCGTCTCGTCAGCTTGGTAGCCATTCGCTCCTCCTCTTGTGAAAGACCAATCCTCCTAAAGACCAAGAGCCAGAGAGTAGATGACGCCTGCCATCGAGCAGGCGAGCAGCACCGGAAGCATGCCGAACTTGAAGCGGAAGATCGCAAGCGCCGCGGCCAGCGACAGCACCAGCGAGGGCACGTCGACGGATTTCAGCACCGGCACGTCGACCGACGCGCCGAGCCACTGCATCGGCACCAGCTCGGCAAACAGCACGTGCAGGGCGAACCACACGGCGAGGTTCAGGATCACGCCGACGACGGCTGCGGTGACGGCGCCCAGTGCGGCGCTCAGCGCCTTGTTGGAGCGCAGCGCTTCGACGAAGGGCGCGCCAAAGAAGATCCAGAGGAAGCAGGGCACGAAGGTCACCCAGGTGGTGAGCAGGCCGCCCAGGGTCGCCGCGAGCAGAGGCGGCAGGCCGCCGGGGTCGCGCCAGGCGCCGAGGAAGCCCACGAACTGCGTCACCATGATCAGGGGGCCGGGCGTCGTCTCGGCCATGCCGAGCCCGTCCAGCATCTCGCCCGCCGTCACCCAGTGATAGTTCTCGACCGCCTGCTGGGCGACGTAGGCCAGCACGGCATAGGCGCCGCCGAAGGTGACGATGGCCATCTTGCTGAAGAAGATGGCGATCTGGGTGAAGACGTTGTCGCTGCCCAGGCCGAACCACAGGAGCGCGACAGGCGCCAGCCAGAGCGCCAGGAACACCGCCGTGATGGAAAGCGACCAGCGCACGTTGGGGCGGGCGTGTGCGGGCGTCTCCTCGCCAAGCAGCGACTCGGAGTCCGCCACCTGCTTGTCGCCCAGCTTGCCGTGGCCGCCGCCGGCCACGAAGGCGGGCACGTCGGCGCGGCCGCCGACATAGCCGATCAGCGCCGCGAGCACGATGATCACCGGGAACGGCACGTTGTAGAAGAAGAGGGCGATGAAGGCCGCCGCCGCCAGTGCGCGCATGGTGTTGTTCTTCAAGGCGCGCCGGCCGACGCGCAGCACGGCCTCGATCACGATCACCAGCACGGCGGCTTTCAGCCCGAAGAACAGGCCCTGCACCAGCGTGACCTTGCCGAGCAACACGTAGATCCAGCTCAGCGCCATGATCGCGAGCAGGCCCGGCAGCACGAACAGCGTGCCGGCCAGCAGCCCACCCTTGGTCTTGTGCATCAGCCAGCCGATATAGGTGGCGAGCTGCTGCGCCTCGGGGCCGGGCAGCAGCGTGCAGTAGTTCAGCGCCTGCAGGAAACGCTGGTCGCCGATCCACTTCTTCTCCTCGACGATGATGCGATGCATGACCGCGATCTGGCCGGCCGGGCCGCCGAAGGAGAGCGCGGCGACCCGCGCCCATACCTTCATGGCCTCGCCGAACGGCACGCCGTGGCTCGGCGCGTCCGTCGCCTGATGGAGGGGAACATCCGTCATCTTGCCTTCTCCTCAATCGACCCGCGGAGCGAAGCGTAGAGATCGTCCAACACCGCGCCGCCGCGTGCCAGCCGCTCCTCGTCGTCGCGCTGGCCGGTGGCGATACCCGCTATGACGATGCGGATGCCGGCAGTTTCCTCGCGACCGTACTTTCCGTCCTTGAGGTCGATGTCGTGGATGATCTCGCCGATGGCGCTGAGCGCCGCGTCGTGCAGGCCGGCGCGCTGCAGCAGCACCTCGAAGGTGCAGCGGTCGCCCTCGTGGGTGTATTCGCCCTCGAACATGTCGAAGCGCACTTCGCCCGCGCGCGGCAGGTACGCGCGGCCGGGCACGAACTTGAAGCGCGCTGCCGGATCGATGAAGCGACGGATCAGCCAGGCCGAAGCGATGCGATCGACCTGCACGGCCTCGCGCGTCACCCAGACCTTGCCGCGCAGCGCGTCGGCGCCTGATGCCTGTGGCGCGGATACGGGCTCGTTCATGGCGGCTCCTTCCCGTAATCGGGCTTCGAGGGCGGCGAGGCTCCCGTCGGCGGCGTCCCTTGCGGAGGCGCCGAAGAAATCGATCGCCCTGGTCTCGAGAAGCTGTCGGCGCAGCCGGACCACCTGTGCAGCGACTTCCGCGGCCGCGGCATCGGATGAATCGTCATCGAGACGCTGGGCGAGCGCCGCGGCTTCCGTGGCGATGCGCTCGTAGTCCTCATTGCGCACGCGCTCGAAGGTTGCGCGAAGGTCCTCGTCGGTCAGGCCTTCGACCAGCTCCGCCTCGCACACCAGCGCCTCGCCGCCGCTTTCGACGATCTCCTTGGCGAGCCACGCGAAGTCCTCGCGCGCCTCGCTGTTGTCGGGCAGCGCGTACACCGCGTTCTTGACCGTCACCGCACCCAGCGACTGCAGCCGGCGCCACAGCTTGACCCGCGCATAGGCGGGCTTCGCCGGCAATTGATGAAGCAGAAACAGCCACTTGGGGCCCCCGTCACGGGCGGTCGACATGATGCACCTGTAGCTTCTCTCGGATGATTTTGCAACACATGTATCTTTTTCTCTTGTCATAACTCAGCATTGAGCGTAAACGGCCGAGATACAGATGTATCAAGGTGACTTATGCCCTTTCAAGCCCAGCCCATTTCCTTCAAGCCGCCGCGCCTCAAGGGCCTGTCGGCAAAGCTGATCGCAAGCCACTACGAGAACAACTACGGCGGCGCCGTGCGCCGCCTGAATGCGGTCCGCGCCGAGCTCGCTGCCGCCGATCCGGTTGCCATCCCGCCCTTCCGCCTGAACGGACTGAAGCGCGAGGAGCTGATCGCCACCAATTCAATGCTGCTGCACGAGGCCTACTTCGAGGCGATGGGTGAGGGCGGTGGCGGCGATCCCACCGGCGCGCTCGCCGAGGCGATGGCGCGCGACTTCGGCTCGGTCGCCAAGTGGCGCGCCGAGTTCGTCGCCATGGGCAAGGCGCTGCGCGGCGGCTCGGGCTGGGTGCTGCTCTCGCGCTCGCCGCGCCCAGATAGCGAGGGGGGCGGCACGCTCAGCAACGTCTGGGCGTCCGATCACACGCACGCGATGGCGGGCGGCACGGTCGTGCTGGCGCTCGACATGTACGAGCATTCCTACGCCCTCGATTTCGGCGCCAATGCCGATGGGTATGTCGAGGCCTTCATGGCCAACATCGCCTGGGAGCGCATCGCCAATCGCTTTGCCGGCACGGCGCCGGCCGCCCGGCCGCATGTCATCGACACCCAGGCGGCGCGCCACCTGATCGAAAGCGATCCGAACATCTTTGTCATCGACGCGCGCCTGGCCGACGACGCGGCGTCCGTGCCGGTGCGCCTGCCACGTGCGCGCCGAGCACCGCCCAACCAAGTCGACGCCGTCGCGGCGTCACTGCCCAAGGGCGCCAAGGCTGTCGTGTACTGCGCCTGGGGCTTCGAGATCGGCGGCGATTGCGCGGCCAAGCTGCGCGAGCGCGGCATCGATGCCGTCGCGGTTGCGGGCGGCATGGGCACCTGGCGGGCCGACGGCCTGCCGACCGAACCTCTCAAGGAAGGAGAGCCGTCATGAAGTGGGTCACCCGCGAGCGTCCGAAGATCGATCGCATTGCCTGCCCCTGGCTGATCCAGCGCTTCATCGAGAAGGAGCCGGAGTTCCTCTACGTGCCGGCCGACCGCGTGCTGGCGACGGCCAAGGAAACCGGCGCAATCCCCTACGACATCCCCGGCGTGAAGTTCAGCCACGTCGGCGACAAGTGCAGCTTCGACGCCTTCATCGCCGAGTACAAGCTTGACTCGCCAGGCCTCGACAAGCTCGCCGAGATCGTGCGCGGCGCCGATACGTCGAGGCTCGATCTCACCCCGCAGTCGTCCGGGCTGTTCGCCATCTCGCTCGGCCTCAGCCATCTGTACCAGGACGACCACGAGATGCTGCGCCACGGCATGGTCATGTACGACGCGCTCTACGCCTGGTGCCGCAGCCTGACCGGCGAGACCCACAACTGGCCACCCAAGATGTGAGGTCGTCATGTCCATCACCACGGCTGCGCCGGCGGCACCATTGCCGGCAGCGGCGGCGCGCACTCGGCTCCTGCTCAACGGACCGATCGTCCCGACCCTGTTGCGCCTCGCCGCACCAAACCTTGTCGTCAACGTCGTCCTGATCACCGTCACCACCAGCGTCGATGCGCATTTCGCCGGGCGCCTGGGGCCGGCGACGCTGGCCGGCATCGCGCTGGTGTTTCCGCTGCTGATGCTGATGCAGCAGATGGCGAATTTCAGCATGGGCGGCGCACTTGCCGCCGCCGTCGCCCGCGCCGTCGGTGCCGGCCGGCGCGAGGACGCCGCGGCGTTGGTCGTGCATGGCCTGATGATCGCCCTCGTCATAGCCGCGCTCTTCACCTCGGTGCTTCTGCTGTCAGGCCCGGCGATCTACGCCTTCATGGGCGGCGAGGGGGAGATCCTCGCGGCGGCAATCGACTATTCCAACGCGATCTTTGCCGGCGCCTTCGCCTACTGGCTGCTGGGTGCGTTGACCAGCGTGGTGCGCGGTACCGGCCAGGTAGCCGTGCTGGCCTGGGTCTATGTCGCGGCGGAAGTCTTGCATATTGCGCTGGTGCCGCTGCTGGTGTTCGGCTGGGGGCCGGTGCCGTCGCTCGGGATCGCCGGAGCGGGCATCGCGACGGTCACGTCCTTCACCGCCTCCTCAATCTTCCTGGCGGTCTACCTCGCCAGCGGCAGGACATCGGTGCGGCTGTCGCTCGGCGGCGTCCGGCTTCATCGCCGGCTGTTCGCGCGAGATCCTGAAGACCGGCGTGCCGCTGTCGCTGCAGCCGATCCTGAACAACATCTCGCTCGCCTTGCTGACGGGATATGCCGGCACCATGGGCGCCACGGCATTGGCGGGCGTCGGCGCGGCGGTGCGGCTCGAGTACCTGATGTACCCGGTCGTGTTCGGGCTGGGCGCCACGCTGGTGGCGATGGTCGGAACCAATGTGGGGGCGGGCCAGCTTGTGCGCGCCATCCGCATCGCTTGGATCGCAGCCGGATTGGCCGTGTTGGCAACCGGCGTGATCGGTCTTGCCGCGATCGTCTGGCCGGAAGCCTGGATCTTCCTGTTTACCGCCGCGCCCGATGTCAGCGTCGTGGCTGCCACTTACCTCTGCGTCGCGGCGCTCGGCTACGCCTTCATCGGCATGAACACGCTCACCCAGGCCTTCCAGGCGATGGGCCAGACCTTGTGGCCGTTGATGGCCGTGGTGAGCCGCGCCGTCGTGCTGGCGCTCGGCGGCTGGCTGGTCGTCGCCGTCTTCGACGGCGGCGTCATTGGGCTCGCGATCGTGACGGCGCTCGGGCTCGCCGTCGCCGGCGGCATCATCGCCGTCGCGTTCTGGCTCGGCATGCGCCGCAAGCTTGGAGGCTCACCATGACCGCTTCACCGCTGCGCCTCGTCGGCCATGTCGAGTTGCCAGAGCACCAGGGGAAGGGCGGCTTCGACCACGCCGCCGTTCATGCCGCGACCGGCCACGTCTACGTGGCCCATACCGCCAACGACTCGGTCGACGTGTTCGATCCGGCGAGCCGGCGTCATCTCTTCTCGGTGCCCGGCCTGCCGGGCGTCGCCGGTGCGCTGGTGAGCGACGAGGCCGGGCTTATCTTCTCGTCCAACCGCGCGGCCAACACGATCGGCGTGTTCGCGCTGGGGTCCAATCCCGCGGTGCGTATCTTCGACGTCGGCGTGCGGCCCAACGGGCTTGCCTACGATCATCGGCGGCAGCTGGTGCTCGCCGCCAATGTCGGCGATCCGGCGGTGGCGGGTTCGCATACGCTCTCGATGGTCGATCTCGCCAAGAATGGCCAACGGACCGAGGTCGCCGTGCGCGGTCGCACGCGCTGGGCGGTGTACGCGCCCGAAGAAGATCTCTTCTTCGTCAACATCATGGATCCGCCGGAGATCGTCGTCGTCGATCCGCGACAGCCCGATCGGATCGCCCGCACCATCGCCATCGCCCATGCCGGGCCGCACGGCCTCGATTTCGACGGCGCCACGCGCCGGCTGTTCTGCGCCTGCGATGCCGGCGTGCTGGTCACCCTCGATGCCCGCTTGGGCAAGGTGCTCGACGAGAAGCCGCTGAGCGGCGTGCCCGACGTGGTGTTCTTCAACCGCCAGCGCGAGCATCTCTACGTCGCTGTCGGCGACCCGGGGGTGATTGACGTCTTTGCGACGGCATCGATGACCAGGCTCGCGACCGTCGAGACCGAGCCTGGCGCCCACACCACGGCCTTGTCGCCGGCCGGCGACTGGCTCTGCGCCTTCCTGCCAAGGAGCCATCGCGCCGCGATCTTCGAGACCTGAAGGCTCAGGCTGGACCGTAACAGTCGAACGACGCGCCCTTCGTGATTTCGCGCCTGGTGCGATACTGCACGATGCCCTTGAAGCGGGCCGCAGTACCTTGCGCACGGCAATAGTCTTCGGCCAGCGGGCGTCCTTCGGCCTCGTTCCGGGTGTGGGTGATCACCACTGAAGAGCCGTCACCCTTGACCTCCTGCAGGTTCGACGTCCGGTAGGGACTTTCGACGCACGCGCCGACCGCCAGCGTTACGAGCAGGCCTGCAATGACACTATGGGAGTGATGCAGCATTGGTGAGCAAAGTTGCGCCCGCCGTCATTACGGTGACCTGACACCGGGCGCTGATATACTGGGCGCATGACCGACACATCATCATCTCAGCTCCCCGACCGACTTTCGACCAACCCGAAGAGCCCGTACTACGACGAGGCGCTGCTGACGCGTGGCGTCGGCATCAAGTTCGACGGCCAGGAGAAGACCAACGTCGAGGAGTACTGCGTCAGCGAAGGCTGGATCCGCGTTGCCGTCGGCAAGACGGTCGACCGCAAGGGCAATCCGTTGACCATCAAGCTCAGCGGTAAGGTCGAACCTTATCTCGAGAAGTAGGCATCCTCATGCACAGCCACACGCTCGACGACTGGCGTCACGACCACGTCTTCCTCGGCGCCGCGCACGACCGCAACGAACGGCGGACCTGGTTCGTGGTCGGGCTGACCGCCACCATGATGGTGGCCGAGATCGCCGGCGGCACGCTGTTCGGCTCGATGGCGCTGCTGGCCGATGGTTGGCACATGTCGACCCACGCCGGCGCGCTCGCCATCGCCGCCTTTGCCTACCGTTTCGCCCGCCGCCATGCACGCGACCCGCGCTTCGCCTTCGGCACCGGCAAGCTCGGCGATCTCGCAGGCTTCGCCAGCGCCGTCCTGTTGGCGCTGATCGCCCTGTTGATCGGCTACGAATCCCTGGTGCGAGTCTTCCAGCCCATCCCCATCCACTATGCCGGGGCGACCGCGATCGCCGCGGTCGGCCTTGCGGTCAATTTGCTCAGCGCCTGGATCCTGGGTGCCGGACACGGTCATGACCACGATCATGGCGATCATCATCACGACCACGACCACAATCTGCGCGCTGCGTTCTTCCACGTCATGGCCGACGCGCTGACGTCGGTGCTGGCGATCGTCGGCCTGCTGGCGGCGTGGTTCTATGGCTGGACCTGGCTGGATCCCGCGATCGGCCTGGTCGGCGCGCTGGTGATTGCCCACTGGTCGTGGCGCCTGATCCGCGACGCCGGCGCGGTGCTGCTCGACGCCGCACCGGATGAGGAGCTTGCCGCGGCGATCCGTGCGCGTCTCGAACGCGGCGATGATCGCATTGCCGACCTGCATGTCTGGCGGGTCGGTCCCGGCCATCACGCCGCCATCGTCTCGCTGGTGTCGGATTCGCCCCTGCCGGTCGACGACTATAAGATGTGCTTGGCCGGTCTTGCGCGGCTGAGCCACGTCACGGTCGAAGTCCACCGCTGCACCCACAGCCACTGACATGCCATGCCCCATCGCAGACATTTTCTCCTTGGCGCTGCTGCCGTGGCGGCCATGCCGGCACAGGCCCAGCCCGTGAAGATCACCCTGGGCACCGCGACGCCAGGCGGCGGCTTTCCGGTCTATGGCGCCGCCTTCGTCGAAGGCGTGCGTCGCGCCGATCCCGGGCTCGAGATCGAAGCGATCAACACCAAGGGCAGCACCGAGAACGTGCCCCGGCTCGAAGCCGGCACGCTCGACATCGCCTTGGTGCAGGGCGAGGTCGTGCATGAATCGCTGTCGGGCGTCGGCCGGCCGCCGGCCAACCTGAAGATCATCACGGCGATGTACCCCACCGCCGGCATGTTCGTGGTGCGGGCGGATTCGCCTTACCGCACGATCGCCGACCTCAAGGGCAAGCCGATCGCCTGGGGTGCGCAAGGGTCGGGTCTGGTGATCCTCGGCCGCTATGCCATGGATGGGCTGGGGCTCGATGCCGCCAAGGACTTCCAGCCGGTCTATCTCGAGCGCGCCGGCGACGGGCCGGCGATGGTGCTCGACGGCCGGGTCGCGGCCCTGTGGGGCGGCGGCGCCGGCTGGCCGGGGTTCGCGACGGTTGCGAAAAGCGAGACGGGCGCGCGCTTCGTGGCGCCCGACGCCAGCGAGATCAAGCGTATCCTCGCCAAGCATTCGTTCTTGAAGGAAGTTACGCAGGCGGCGGGCAGCTTCCCCGGCCAGAACGAGGCCATTCCGTCGGTGGGCTCATGGAGCTTCGTGCTGGCGCGTCCCGGTCTCGACGATGCCGTGGCGTACCGCCTGGCCAAGGCGCTGCACGAGCTGGAGCGGCAGGGTGGCGCACCCCAGCAACTCGTCGACACCACGGCGAGGAACACCGTGGCGTCGGCGCCGGCTGATCGCCTCCATCCGGGGGTTGCACGGTATTTCAAGGAAACCGGCCTGCTGCGTCCGTAACCTTGCTCGGCCACCCACGTTGCCTGGGCTGAACAAGCCAAGGAGCGTTGTCATGGACGACAAGTCGAAGAAGGACGGCCACATCGAAGGCGAGGGCAGCTACAGCGGCACCAAGTCCTACAACGAGGCGACCGCCAAGTTCCTGAAGAAGGGCAAGGTCGACGAAGCCGCGCGCGAGGCAAGACGCGCGCTCGATTCCAAGGAAGCCGCCGAGCTGAAGGCGGCGGAAGCCAAGGGCCGCTCGGGCGATCCCAAGATGTGGGAGAAGAACCCGAGCCGTCCGAAATAGGTCACAAGTTCCGGCAACTCGCGTCGGCGTGGGTCGTTTGGCGGTCATGGCAACCGTCACCGATCCGCGCCGACGCATGGTCCGCCGCCAGATCGCCGGCCGCGGCATCGCTGATCGCCGTGTGCTGGCGGCGATGGAGAAGGTGCCGCGTGAAGCCTTCCTGCCTGAGGCCATGCAGGAGTTCGCCTACGAGGATACGCCGCTGCCGATCGAGGAAGGCCAGACCATGTCGCAGCCCTACATCGTGGCGCGCATGGCCGAGGCCGCCGACGTCAGTCCGGTCGATCGCGTGCTCGAGATCGGCGCCGGCTCAGGCTACGCCGCCGCCGTGCTGGGTGAGCTCGCCGGCCGCGTCTTCACCATCGAGCGCCATCCCGCCCTGGCCGATCTCGCGCGTGCCCGTTTGCGTCAGCTCGGTTACGACAATGTCGAGGTGCGCACGGGCGACGGCACGCTGGGCTGGCCCGAGCAGGCGCCGTTCGACGCGATCATTGCCACTGCCGGCGGCCCGCGCGTGCCCGATACCTGGCGCACCCAGCTCGCCGTCGAAGGCCGGCTGGTGATGCCGGTCGGCGCGACGCCGACGCGTCAGCGCCTGATCCGGCTCACGCGCAGCGGCCCCGAGACCTGGCACGAGGAGGAGATCGAGGCGGTCCGCTTCGTGCCGCTGATCGGCGAGCAGGGCTGGTCGGAAGAGCATGAGACCTTCCGAGACAAGCCGCGCCGCGAGCAGCGTCCGACCAGCGGCCTGCACCAGCTCATCCGCGCCGCCGAGCAGCCCTTGCCCGCCCTCGACGACGCCAGTTTCGCCAGCGCCTTCGACCGCTACGCCGACCGCCGGGTCGTGCTGCTGGGCGAAGCAAGCCACGGCACGTCGGAATTCTATCGTGCCCGTGCCGCCATCACGCGGCGCCTGATCGAACGGCACGGCTTCAGCTTCGTGGCGGTCGAGGCCGACTGGCCCGATGCGCTCGCCATCGATCGCTACGTGCGTCATCTGCCGGCGCGGCCCGGGGCGCGCCCGGCTTTTCGCCGCTTCCCCACCTGGATGTGGCGCAACACCGACGTCGAAGCCTTCGTCGAGTGGCTGCGCGGTCACAACGAGCAGCAGCCGGCCGAACGCCGCGCCGGCTTCTTCGGCCTCGACATCTACAGCCTGGCCGATTCGATCGCCGCCGTGCTCGCCTATCTCGACACGGTCGATCCCGCGGCGGCCAAGGTCGCGCGCGAGCGCTACGGCTGCCTCACGCCATGGCAGCACGATCCCGCGGTCTACGGCCGCGCCGTGTTGAGCGAGCGCTATCGCGCCTGCGAAGCCGACATGGTGGCTGCCTTGCGCGATCTTCTGGCCAAGCGGCTGGACTATGCCGGCCATGACGGCGAGCAGTTCTTCGATGCCGCGCAGAATGCCCGGCTGGCCGCCGCCGCCGAGCGCTACTACCGCGCCATGTACTACGGCAGCGCCGAGAGCTGGAACCTGCGCGACCGCCACATGTTCGAGACCCTGCAGCACCTGCTCAGCCATCGCGGCGAGGGTGCCAAGGCGGTGGTGTGGGCGCACAACTCGCACATCGGCGACGCACGCTTCACCGACATGGGCCGGGTGAAGGGCGAGCTCAATCTCGGCGAGCTGTGCCGCGGCCGCTTCGGCGAGCAGGCCGCCCTGATCGGCTTCGGCACCCACACCGGCACCGTCGCCGCGGCGTCCGACTGGGATTCAGCCATGGAGGTGAAGGAGGTGCGGCCCTCGCGCGAGGACAGCGTCGAGCGCCAGTTCCACACCGCCGGCCAGCCGCGCGCCGTGCTGCATCTCGACGTCCCGGGCGAACTGCGCCGCCGCCTGCGCAGCCCCCGGCTGGAACGCTTCATCGGCGTCATCTATCGGCCCGAGACCGAGCTGCAGAGCCACTATGCCGAGGTCGAGCTGCCGGGCCAGTTCGATGCCTATGTCTGGTTCGACCGCACCACCGCCCTCACGCCGCTGCCCACGTTGCAACGCCCGGGCGTACCGGAGACCTATCCGTTCGGGCTCTGACCGCAACCCAGGAGGACACCATGAAAGTGAGCGAGATCATGACCCGCGATGTCTGCATCGCCCGTCCCGACCATACGATCGAGGATGTCGCCCGCATGATGCTGGCGATCGACGCGGGCCTCCTGCCGGTCGGCGACGACGACCGGCTGCTCGGCACCATCACCGACCGCGACATCGCCGTGCGCGCCATAGCCGAGGGCAAGGGACCCAAGACGCTGGTGAGCGAGGTGATGAGCGACGACGTCAAATACTGCTTCGAGGACGAGGACAGCGCCCACGTCGCCCAGAACATGGGCGAGCTGCAGGTCCGCCGCCTGCCGGTGCTGAACCGCGACAAGCGGCTGGTCGGCATCCTGTCGCTGGCCGATCTCGCCCAGGCCGAGCGCGGCCAGCGGGTCGGCAATGCGCTGCGCCAGATCGCCCAGCCGGGCGGCGAGCACACCCAGGGCGCCAACCAGCGCAGCGGCGGCATGTAGCGCCCGCGCCCCAAGCCCTCTTGCTCACGGCGCGCCGAACCGGCAGGGTTTGCCGGCGGCTGCGTGCCGTGAGAGGCGATGGTAAGACGACTTCCGATCCGCCGTTCTTTGCGCGCCCGGGGGGCGATCCAGGCGACCTGGCCGGGGCTTTGAAGGAAAGCCAGGGTCTGCTCGCGCTCGCGGAGCAATCGGCCGGCATCGGCATCTGGGATACCGATCTCGCGACCGACATGGTGCGGGCAACGCCCACCTTCTTCCGCCTCATGGGCCTGCCGGTTTCGGCCGAACCGATTGCCAACGACGTCGTCCGCGCCGTGCGCCATCCCGATGACGCGACGCGCGTGCGCGACGGCTTCCGCGAGGCCCTGGCGCGCGGCGTCGATTCCTACGAGGTCGAATACCGCATCATCCGGCCGTCGGACGGCGAGCTGCGCTGGATCTTCGGCCGCGGCCGCACGGTGCGCGACGGCGGCGGCCAGCCGGTGCGCTACAGCGGCGTCGACATCGACGTCACCGAGCGCAAGCGGGCCGAGGAGCACGTCCGCTTGCTGATGAACGAGCTCAACCACCGGGCCAACAACCTTTTGACCGTGGTTCAGGCGCTGGCGCATCAGACGGCGGACAGCGCCGACGCCAAGGCCTTCGCCAAGCGCCTGACGCAGCGCATTACCGGCCTGGCGGCCTCCAACAGCCTGCTGATCTCGGGCAAGTGGCAGGGCGTGGAGCTCACGACCTTGGTCCGCTCGCAGCTCGCGCCCTTTGTCGTCGATCTCGACCGCCGTGTCGTGGTGACGGGCCCGGCGCTGCGCTTGATGCCGGCCGCGGCTCAGGCCCTCGGCATGGCGCTGCATGAGCTTGCGACCAACGCCGTCAAGCACGGCGCATTGGCCGGCAACGGCACGATCCGCGTCGAGTGGGCTATCGAGGAGGGGGCCGGGCCGGCCGTCTTCGGCATGTCCTGGCTGGAAGAGGGCGGCCCACCCGTCGCCAAGCCGCGGCGCTCGGGCTTCGGTCGCACGGTGATCGAACGCATGATCGCCCAGGCGCTGGAGGGTACGGCGAGCCTCGACTTCGCACCCGGCGGCATCGCCTGGCGTTTCAGCTGCCCGGCCAACCGCGCCCTTGAGGGCGCCTAGGTAAGCGTCTTGGCCATGAGGAAAGTCGACACGCCGTCGTGCTCTTCCGGCTCGATCAGGCAGTAGCCCAGCCGCTCGTAGAAGCCGCGCGCGGTGAGCGAGGACGAGAGTTTCAGCTCGCTCACGCCGACCTTGCGCGCGTGCGCCTCCAGATGGCCGACCAGGCGCGCGCCGATCCCGGCCAGCTGCAGCTCGGGATCGACGAACAGCGAGCGCAGGCGGTCGGCGCGGAGCGCAATGGTGCCGACGATGCGGCCGCCCTTCTGGCAGACGAAGACGTCGCGTTCGGCCATGCGCTGGCCGACCTTGGCCGGGGCGAAGTTGGCCACGATCAGCTCGACGGCCTGCGGTGGATAGTCCCGGCCGTTGGATATCCGCACCGTGTGCTGCACCAGCGCACTGATCGCCGGCACGTCATCGGCCGTGGCGGCGCGGATCACGAGATCGCTCATGCCTCACCCTAGCAGGACGCGCGTATGCCGCTCCATGGTGCGCCGCCTGCCGCCGGTCGCCAACAAGGTGCCGGGACCGTTCGGCCCGACCGGGACGCCGACCTCCTTCGTCATGAAGATCGTGCCGCCGGGCGACAAATGGATGCAGCCTCCTGGCCTTGGCGGCGTTGCCCAAGTCCAGGGAGTTCCTGCATGCCCGTTGTGGAAGAGCTGAAGCGCATCGTCGAGAAGCTGACCGGAATCGGCCGGCCGCAGCGGCGCGAGCTTGCCCGCCTGGCGCGGCCGCGGGCACCGCAGCTCTTTTGCTTCCGTGACGACGGCGAGACGCCCAACAGCCGCCTGCCGCTGGTCGTCTATCGCGGCGCGCTCAGGCTCGACGAGGCGTTCGATCCGGCCGCCGTGTTCGAGCAGACCTTCGCCCGCCACGGCTGGCGCCAGTCGTGGCGCGACGGCATCTACGACTTCCTGCACTTCCATTCGGCGACCCACGAGGTGCTGGGCTTCGCCCGCGGCACGGTCACGATCGAGTTCGGCGGCCGTCGCGGGCGCACCCTTACCCTGCACGCCGGCGACGTCGCCGTGCTGCCCGCCGGCATCGGCCATCGCCGCGTGACGGCCAGCGACGATCTGCTGGTGGTCGGCGCCTATCCGGCGAGCGGCCACTACGACGAGCCGCGACCCGAGGAGATCGACTACACCGACGCACTGGCCGCGATCGCCAAGGTCAAGCTGCCGCGCCAGGATCCGGTCTATGGCGCCTCCGGGCCGCTGATCGAGCTGTGGCGCAAGCCCGTTTCCGTGCGACGGCGTCGGGCCAACGGCGGCCGCCGCGCCAAGGCGCGATCGGCCCGCCGCGGCCGCGCCAGGCGCGCCTGAGGCGGCCATGGCGACGGTGGCGCCGTCGGCCGCAGAGCCCGAGGGTGGGCGGACCTTGCTCGGCAAGGTCTGGCTTGTGCTGCGCATGACCGGCGAGAGCTTCATTGCCGACGATGCCTGGAGCCGCGCCGCCTCGATCGCCTATTTCACGCTGTTCTCCGTGGCGCCGACGCTTCTGGTGGTGATCGCCGTCGCCGGCCTGGCCTTCGGTCAGGAAGCCGCGCGAGGCGCCATCGTCAGCCAGCTCGGCGGCCTGATGGGACGGGAGACGGCGGAAGCCCTGCAGGCCATGATCCGCAGCGCGTCCGACAGCATGAGCGGCACCTGGGCCACGGTGATCGGCCTGGTCGCCATCCTGCTCGCCACGACCGGCGTGTTCGGCGAGGTGCAATCGTCGCTGAACACGGTGTGGAAGGCCCAGTCACGCCGCTCGACGCTGTCGCGCCTGGTACGGGCACGGATCGCGAGCCTGGGCCTGGTCATCGCCTTCGGCTTCGTCCTGATGGTGTCGCTCGCCGTCAGCGCGGCACTTACCGCCCTCATGACGTTCCTGCACGGCATTTTCCCGGTGCTGGAAGTGAGCCTGGCCGTGGTCGATGTCCTGTTGTCGATCGTGCTGATCTCGGCCCTGTTCGCGGCCATGTACAAGGTGCTGCCCGACACGCCGATCGCCTGGCACGACGTCATCGTCGGCGCCGTCTGCGCCACCCTGCTGTTTGCCGGCGGCAAGTACCTGATCGCGCTCTATATCGGCAGCAGCAACATCGCCTCGAGCTTCGGCGCGGCTGGGGCGCTGATCGTGCTGCTGCTCTGGATCTTCTATTCGGCGCAGATCTTCCTGTTGGGCGCGGAATTCACCCGCGCCTGGGCCTGCGTGTTCGGCAGCCGCTGCGGGGCCGACGAACGCTGAGCCCGGTGTCCGAGCCCTGGTGTGGCAGGGAGATCACTATTCCTTTGATTCGGCGAAAGCTCCGCCGGACCGCCCCGTTTACGCCATGTCAGCGCGCAACGCTTGGGAAGCGGTGTCGTTCTTGTGGTGGCGACACAGAAATCGGGACGACAGATGAAACGCGGCATTCTCGTGGCGACCCTGATGATGACGGCGGCGGGCGTTGCCAGCGCCAACCTGCTGACGACAGCACCGCAAGGTGTGGCCCCTCCGTGGCCGCAGCCGCAACCGGCAACCGAAGCGACGCGGCCGGTGATGACGGCTGGCCCCGAGAAAAGCGCGATCGCGCCTGCGCCCGCCGCGACCATCGCCGCGCGCCCTACTCGCAAGGGCGAGCCGGCGCCGACCGTACAGAAGGCTTCCGTCGAGATGCGCCAAGCCCCGGTGCCGTTCCAGCTGAAGCCGCGCCCGCCGGTCAACCTGCCGCCCGTCGCGGACAAGGACAAAGACAAGGACAAGGCGACCGAGGCCAAGGCGCCCGGCCAGGCCGACGACAAGCCTGGCGAAACGTCCGCCGATCCGGCTGGCGAAAAGGCTGTCCGCGCCGCCATCGAGGCCGACGGCTACAAGGGCGTGACGGTGCTGCGCAAGGGTGCGAACGGCGTGTGGCACGCCTCGGCGCTGCGCGGCAAGACGACGGTGATGCTGACGGTCGACGGCAGCGGCAGTGTGTCGGCCGACTGAGCATGATGGTCCGGCTGGAATCAGCCCGACCCATCATGCCCTGTGGAACCACGAATCTCCCGTGCGCGCGAATGAGATGAGATGGAACCGCATGCGGTTCCATCTCATCTCATTTCCGCTCTAGCTGATCGAATCGATCAGTTTCGCCAGCGCCACATCTTTTTCGCTCACGCCACCGGCATCGTGGGTCGAGAGAACGATCTCGACGTTGCTGTAGACGTTGGACCATTCGGGATGGTGGTCGGCCTTCTCGGCGGCTAAGGCCACCCGACACATGAAGCCCCACGCTTGATTGAAATCGGCGAACTTCAGGCTGCGCTTGATCGCATCGCGCCCCGGAACTTCCTGCCATTTCGGCAGGGCGGCGAGGGCCTGGGCGCGGGCGGGGCCGGTGAGCTTGGCGGTCATGGGGTCACCTCCTGTGTGGCGTGAAGCTTGCCTCATTCGCGGCGGCGGGCCTAGAGCATGATGGGTCCTGCAACACCGCAGTCCCGGGGCGCGCGAATGCGATGAGATGGAACCGCGCGCGGTTCCATCTCATCGCATTCCGCTCTAGGCTTCCCACCTGCTTCAGGAGGCTTCCGTGAAATTTCCAAGACGCACTGCCTTTATCGCCGCCGCTGCGCTCGCGTTCGCGCCGCCGGCCTTCGCCCAGAAGAGCGCCGACACGCTGCGCATCCTGTTCCAGGACGCCGTGCCCAATGTCGACATGTATTTCAACAGCCAGCGCACCGGCCTGATCCTGGCGCACCAGGCGTGGGACATGCTGGTCCATCGCGATCCCGCGACCTTCGAGATCAAGCCCGCGCTCGCCACCGACTGGAAGTTCGCCGAGGACAACTCGCTCGACCTCACCATCCGGCAGGGCGTGAAGTTCCACGACGGCAGCACGCTCTCGCCGGACGACGTGGTCTACACCATCAATATGGCGGCCAATCCCGACAGCAAGGTGGCGACACCCTCGAACTACGCCTGGATCGACAAGGCCGAGAAGACCGGCGACTGGACCGTGCGCATCAAGATGAAGAAGCCGACGCCTGCGGCGCTGGAATACCTCGCCATGGTGACGCCGATCCATCCCAAGGCCTATCGGGAGAAAGTCGGGCCCGAAGGCTTCGCCGCCAAGCCGGTCGGCGCCGGCCCCTACAAGATCGTCAGGAACGAGCAGGGCAAGGAGGTCGTGTTCGAGCGCTTTGAGGATTATTGGGCGGGTTCGCCCAAGGGCAAGCCCGCGATCAAGACCCTGCATGTGCGCTTCGTGCCCGACGTCACGACCGCGGTGACCGAGCTGCTGGCGCAGCGTGCCGACTGGGTGTGGAACTTCAATCCCGACCAGCTCGCCAACATCAACAAGATGCCGCACCTGCAGGCGACGCAGCAGGAATCGATGCGCATTGGCTATCTCTCGATCGACGCCGCCGGCCGTTCGGGCAAGGACAATCCGCTGACCAATCAGAAGGTGCGCCAGGCGATCTGGCACGCCATCAACCGTCAGGACATGGCCGACAAGCTGGTGCAGGGCGGCAGCCGCGTGCCGGTTGCGCCATGCTTCCCGACCCAGTTCGGCTGCGACGCCGACGCCGCGATGAAATATGCCTACGATCCGGCGAAGGCCAAGGCGCTGATGGCCGAGGCGGGTTTCGCCAACGGCTTCGACGTTGAGCTCCTGACTTCCGTGCCCGTGACCTCGTGGACGGCGGCGATCCAGAATTATCTGCAGGTGGTCGGCATTCGCGCCAAGATCAACCAGATGCAGGTGGCGCCGGCGATTCAGAAGGCGTGGCGTGGCGAGGCGCCGCTCTATCACCAGAGCTGGGGCAGCTACTCGATCAACGACGTCTCGGCGATCTTCCCGGTGATGTACGGCAAGGACGCCAACGACAACTACAGCCGCGATCCCGAGCTCGAGAAGCTGGTGGCCGAGGGCGGCGCCACCTCCGATCAGGCGGTGCGCAAGAAGGCCTATTCGGCGGCCATCAAGATCATGACCGAGAAGGCCTACTGGCTGCCACTGTTCACCTACGTGAACGCCTACGGGTTCTCTAAGCAGCTCGCCTTCAAGACCTATCCCGACGAGCTGCCGCGCTTCTATTTCGCGAAGTGGCAGTGACTCATAGGAGCGGCGCGGCCCAGGCATTGTAGCCGTACACCCAGTCGGTGTCGGTGACGCCCTTGCCCCAGCTGTTGGTCCGCGAGGTGAGCTGCATCCTCGCGGTCCTGGGCTGACGGTTCCTCTCGTAGCATTGCAAGGCCGCGGCAACGCCGTCGCGATCGACACCGGTCAGGCAGCGCGACAGGATCGCGGCATCCTCGATTGCCATTGCCGCCCCCTGCGCCATGTAGGGCGTCATGGGATGGCAGGCATCGCCCAGCAGGGCGACGTTGCCCTCGACCCAATGTTCCCGCGGATCGCGATCGACCAGCGGCCGCTTGTGCACGTCGGGGCAGGCCGCCAGCACGCGCTGTACGTCGGGATGGAAGCCTTCGAACGCCGCGCGCAGGACCGCGACGTCGCCCTTGGCCGACCACGATTCGAGATTGAAGCCGGGCTCGGGCTGGCTGGTGACGAAGTAGACCTCGCTGCGGTCGGGCTTCACCGGATACATGACGATGTGGCGATCCTCGCCCCACCACTTGGTGCAGTCACCCATGTCGAAGCCGTTGAGCCGCGCCGCGGGATAAACCGTGCGATAGGCGATGCGGCCGGTGAAATGCGGCTCCTCCTCGCCGAACAGGGCGGTGCGCACCACCGAGTTGACGCCGTCCGCCGCGATCACGGCGTCGGCCACGATGGTGCGCCCGTTGGCGAAGGCGAGCCGCACGCCCGCAGACGTCTGATCGAGCCCGACCAGTTCGTGGTCGAGATGAACCAACTCGGCTGGCACGATGCTGGCCAGCGCCGCATGCAGGTCGCCGCGATGGGCCAAAAGATACGGCGCGCCGTATTTGTCCTCGGCGGGCTGTCCGAACAGCATGTCGAACAGCACGTCGCCGGTGCGCCAGTCGCGGTTGTTCCACGAGCGCGGATAGAAGGTCTCGGCGCGCAGATGCGCTTCGAGGCCAAGGCCGCGCAGCACGTGCATGGCGTTGCAGCCGATCTGGATGCCGGCGCCCAGCCGCGTGAATTGCTGCGCCTGCTCGTAGACGGTGACCGTGTGGCCGGCCTTGCGCAGCGCCGCCGCCGAGGCGAGCCCGCCCATGCCGGCGCCGACGATGGCGATGTTCAGGCCAGCAGGCATTCGACACCGCCAGCCGGGCGCGGCTTGAGGGGAGGCGTCTCGACCGAGCAGCGCGGCTCGGCGATCGGACAGCGCGGATGGAAGCGGCAGCCCGGCGGGATGTTGGCCGGATCGGGCAAGGTGTCGCCCAGGCCGACATCGGGCACGCCCAGGCCAGGCTCGGGCGTGAGCACCGAGGCGAGCAGGGCCTTGGTGTAGGGATGCTCGGGCGCGTGAAACAGCGTCTCGGTCGGCGCACGCTCGACGAAGCGGCCGAGATACATCACCGCCACCTCGCTAGCGACATGCTCGACCACGGCGAGGTTGTGGCTGATGAAGAGATAGGTGAGGCCCAACTCGCGGCGCAGCTCGGCCAGAAGGTTGAGGATCTGGGCCTGCACCGAGACGTCGAGCGCGCTGGTCGGCTCGTCGCACACCACGATGCGCGGGCGCAGCACCAGGGCGCGGGCGATGGCGACCCTCTGGCGCTGGCCGCCCGACAGCTCGGTGGGCAGGCGGCGGCCCATCTCGGCGCTCAAGCCCACGCGCGCCAGCATCTCGTCGACGCGCTTTGCGATCTCGCCGTTCGTGATGTCGCCCTGCGCCTTGAGCGGCATGGCGACGATGTCGCGCACGCGGGCGAGCGGGTTGAGCGAAGCGAAGGGATCCTGGAACACCGGCTGGATCAGGCGCGCGCGGGCGCGCCGGTCCATGTCGAGAACGCGCTGGCCCTCGACGGCGATGTCGCCTGCCGTCGGCGGCAGCAGGCCCAGGATCAGGCGCGCCAGAGTGGACTTGCCGCAGCCCGATTCGCCCACGACGCCCAAGACACCGCCCGGCGGCACGGCGAAGGAGACATCGTCGACCGCCACGACATGACGGTCGGCGCCCAAAAGCCCGCCTTTGACGCGGAAGGTCTTGCGGACGGCTTTGACCTCGATCGCGGCGGTCATGCCGGCAACCGGCAGAGGAAGTCGTGGGCCGCGCTCGCGGCATGGCGCGGGACGGTGTGCGCGCAGGTCGCGTCGGCGAAATCGCAGCGCTCGCGGAAGGCGCAGCCCGCGAAGCCCGGCCCGATGCGCGGCACGGTGCCCGGGATCGAGCCCAGCGGCTCGTCGCGCCTGATCTTGCCCGGCACCGGCACGCAGCGCAGCAGGCCCTGCGTGTAGGGGTGCTTGGGGTTGGCGAACAGCTCGGCGGTGGGGGCGCTCTCGACCACCTCACCGGCGTACATCACCGACACGCGGTGGGCGACGCGGGCGACGATGCCGAGGTCGTGGGTGATCAGCAGCATGCCGAGCCCGAGGTCGCGCTGGAGGCCCGCCAGCAGGCGCAGGATCTGCGCCTGCACCGTGACGTCGAGCGCCGTGGTCGGCTCGTCGGCAATCAGAAGCTTGGGATCGCACATCAGCGCCATGGCGATCATGACGCGCTGGCGCAGGCCGCCCGAGAGCTGGTGCGGGAACTGGCCGAGCCTGAGGCCAGGGGCCGTGATACCGACGCGGGCCAAAAGATCGGCGGCGCGGTCGGTGGCGGCGCGCTGCGTCGTCTTCTTGTGGCGGCGCAGCACCTCGGTCATCTGCGAACCCACCGTGTAGGCGGGGTTGAGGCTGGTCATCGGCTCCTGGAAGATCATGGCCATGGCATTGCCGCGCAGATGCGCCATGCCGGCGTCCGACAGTCCCTGCAGGTCCTGGCCTTCGAAGGCGAGCCGCTTGGCCGAGCGGCGGGCGCCGCGGGCCAAAAGGTTCATGACGGCGAGGGCCGTCACCGACTTGCCGCAGCCCGATTCGCCCACCAGGCAATGGGTCTCGCCGCGCTCGACCGTGACCGAGGCGCCGCGCACCGCCGACACGCGGCCGCCGAAATTCACCTCGAGCTGATCGACCTCGAGCAGCGCGTTCACGGATCGGTCCCTCATGGATCGGTACGGGCGCCGAACAGGTCGCGCAGGCCGTCGCCCAGAAGGTTGATGCCCATCACCAGCACGAACAGCGCCACGCCCGGGATCACGATCACCCACGGGCTGAAGAACATGTATTCCTTGGCCTCGGCGATCATCAGGCCCCACGACGGCAGCGGTGGCGGCACGCCGAGGCCTAAGAAGGAGAGGGCGGCCTCGAGCAGGATGGCGAGTGCGATCTCGAGCGTCGCCACCACGACAAGGTGGCTTGCGATGTTGGGCAGCACCTCGCCCGAGAGGATGCGAAATCGCGAGCAGCCGGCGCACCAGGCGGCGGCGACAAAGTCGAGGTTGCGCACCTGCATGGTGGTCGCGCGCGCCACCACGGCGAAGCGGTCCCACAAGAGCAGGCCGAGCGTGATCACCAGCAGGGTCATCGAGCTGCCGAGCAGCCCGACGACCGCCAGCGCCACCAGCACGACGGGAATCGACAGCCGCGTGGTGATGGCAAACAGCACCGCATCGTCGACGCGGCCGCCCAAAAAGCCGCCTAAGACGCCGATGGTGATGCCAATCAGGGCCGACACCACCGTGACCGTGACGCCGATCGTCATGGAAATGCGGCAGCCCCAGATCAGGCGGGAGAGATAGTCGCGGCCGAGCTGATCGGTGCCGAGGATGTATGCCGGATTGGTGCCCTCCATCCAGAACGGTGGTAGCAGGCGCTTGCTCAAATCCTGGGCGAAGGGATCGTGCGGCACCAGAATTGGTGCTGCGATGGCGCAGATCATGGCAATGCCCACGATCGCCGCGCCGATCCAGGTGCTGACGCTCTTCCAGCCGCGCTTGGGGCCGACCGTGACCGAGACCACACTCATGATCCGCGCAGCCTCGGATCGAGCACGGCATTCATCAGGTCGGCCAGCATGGTGAGCGCCACGTAGATCACCGCCAGCACCAGCACGACCGCCTGCACCACGGGGAAGTCGTTCTTGCCGATCGATTCCCAGGCGAGGAAGCCCACGCCGTGCAGGGCGAAGACCTGCTCGATCACGATCGATCCGCCCAGCATGAAGCCGAGCTGGACGGCCGCGATCGCCACCACCGGGATGGCGGCGTTGCGCAGCGCATGCTTCAGCAGGATCGAGGCGCGCGACAGGCCCTTGGCCCGCGCCGTGCGGATGTAGTCCGAGCCCATCGCCTGGATCATGCCGGCGCGCGTCAGCCGCGTCAGGGCGGGGATGGCCGAGAAGGCGAGCACGATGCCCGGCATCACATAGTGCTGCCATGAGCCCGTGCCCGAGATCGGCAGCCAGCCGAGCTGCAGGCCGAAGGTGATCATCAAGATCAATCCAAGCCAGAACGAAGGCATCGCCTGGCCCAGCAGGGCCACGATCTGGACGACGCGGTCGAGCGTGGTGTTCTCGCGCACCGCCGCCAGGATGCCGAGCGGCAGGGAGACCAGCAGCGCGATCACCAGGCCGGTGAGGCCGAGCGTGATGGTGATCGGCATGCGTTCGCCGATCAGCGTGGAGACCCTGGCCTTGAAGAAGTAGCTCTCGCCCAGGTCGCCGGTCGCCGCACGCCCGACCCAGTCGAAGAACTGCACGGTGAGCGGCCGGTCGAGCCCGTAGGCCTTGCGCACGGCTTCGACGTCGGCCTGCGTGGCGTTGGGACCGGCGATCGAGATCGCGAGGTCGCCCGACAGGCGCGTCAGGATGAAGGCGAGCGTCATGACGGTGGCGGTGACGAGAATCGCCACGATCAGTCGGCGAACGAGGAACTGCAGCATGCTTGGGGTGAAAGCTTAGAGCGGATCGATCGGGAAGGCGACCATGCGAATCCCGCGCCAACCGCCCGGCAACTCGCCACAGATTCGTCCACCTGTCCCCCTTGGCGGGCGCGCCGCGGTCCTATATGGGGGAGTCATGCCGGTCTTCACCAACCCGCGGCGCATGCCCTGCTTCGGCATCGCACCCACCTTGGAGGACTTCGAGGCGATCGCTGCCGAGGCGCTGGCGACGATTCCCGAGGAGTTCCGGAAGCATGTCGGCAACGTGCGCATCCAGGTCGACGACTTCCCGTCCGACGAGGTCGAGAAGGAGATGGACCTCGATACGCCGTTCGACCTGCTCGGCCTCTATCAGGGCGTGTCGATGATGGAGCGTGGCGCAGGCCACGTCGCCAACGACATCGACCGCATCTTCCTCTATCGCCGGCCGATCCTCGACTACTGGTGCGAATCGGGCGAGGACCTGCCGCACATCGTGCGCCACGTGCTGATCCACGAGATCGGCCATCACTTCGGGCTGAGCGACGACGACATGGAAGCGATCGAAGCCAAGGCCGAGGAAGAATCCCGCAGGGCGCAGCCCGGCGCTTAAGGGAGCGCGGGCCTCCGGCCCGCTCATGATCTTCGTCTTCCGGACCGCGCGCATCCTGCGCGCTCATGAATTATGAGGCGCGCTGGAAGCGCGCGGTCCGGAAGAGCATGAGCGGGCCGGAGGCCTGCGCTCCCGTCAAACCCTGATCGCTTCGCGATAAAGCCGCTCTGGCGTCACCCAGCGGACCATCTGCACGAAGCTGTCGACGTACTTCGCCGGATCGCCGGCGAAGTCGGCCTTGTAGGCATGCTCGTACATGTCCATGACGATCAGCGGCACGCAGCCGACCGGGCCCGCGGCGTGATCGGCGGCGAGGTGATTGATCAGCCGCTTGTCGCGCGGCGTGTAGGCCAGGATCACCAGGCCCTTGCCGTCGGTTATCGCCTTGCCCATGGCGGCGAATTCCGCCTTCCAGCGATCGAGGCTGACGAAATCCCGGCTGATCGCCTGCGCGAACACGCCGGATGGGCTGGTCGGCGCGTCGCCGATGCACTCGAAATAGAGCTCGTGCAGCAGCGAGGAATTGTAGGCTCCGTGCTGCTCGCGCTTGAGCTCGCCGATCTCGCCCGGCTGGGCCTTGGCGGGATCGATCTGGGCGAGCTGCTCGGTGATGGCGTTCAGCCGATTGACGCTCTCGGCATAGATCGCATGATGTTCGGTGATCGACTGCGCCGACAGCCACTTGATCTTGTCGGGATTGAAGGTGAGCGGCTGGACGCGGAACTTGGGCGCGCTCGCGACGGCCAGCAGCTGTTGCGCCGCAGCCGGCACGGCCACGGCGCCGGCCAGCAGGCCGACGCCCGCAGCCAGGGAGCGGCGAGAAATCTCGGGCATGTCGGTCTCCGAAGGTTATTCGGACCTTAACGCCGCTCAGGACGGAGAGTTGCGCTGCACGCCGGGTGCGCGATAGTGGCCCTGGATCAAGGAATCCTCGGGTTCATAGGCGCGCAGCACCAGCCGCATCGGCCCATTGGGCGCCGGCAGCCAATTCGCCGCACGGTCGCCGTCCGGCCGATCGCGCTGCAGATAGACCGTGAGCGAGCCGTCGTCGGCTTTCTGCAGGCCTGGTGTGCGATCGCCGATGGAATAGCGGCCGATCGGATTGTCGATGAAGAAAGCACGGCCCTCGGTCGTCACCTCGTACATGGCGAGCGACCAGAAGGCGCGCGCCGGCGGCAGGCCGTCGGCCGGGAAGGTGAGGCGATAGGCGTTGGCGCCCGACAGGGGACGGCCGTTCGAATCGGTGTTGCAGGCGAGATAGACCGCCTCGGCGGGCTCGAGTGCCGCGAGCCCGGTGAGCGCCACGTGCGCGCGATAGAGATAGTCGTCGCCGAAATTGCCGAGATGGCGCTCGCCGTAGGTCCAGCCGTCGACGGTCTTGCCGAAGCGGCTGGCTGCGCCGCGGATCTCGGCGCGGCCCTGCTCGATGCCGGCCTGGATGGCGCGCCGCTCGGGCTCGCTGAAGGCGCGCAGGTCGAACTTGCGCCCCGGTCTGAGCTTTAGGGCGGCGAAGCCTTCGAACACCGCGCGGTCGCGCTCCGACAACGGGCCCTCGCCCAGGGTGCGCATCGTCACCTCGAACAGGTCGAAGGGATCGGTCGGATTGGGGGCGGGCCAGTCGGCCACCGGCTCGGCCGGCGCCACGGTGCGCTGGCGCATCAGCTCGCCCGTCTCGAGGATGCGCCGCTCGTTGCGCATGTCGGGCGTCTCGAGCAGCACGCGCGCCTGGAGGATGCGCACGCGGTCGACCTCGTCGGCCCCGTCGACCAGGATGCGGCCGAGCAGCCACACCGAATTGGTGGGCGCCCTCACCAGCTTCACGTCCGACGGCGCATCACCCGTCCAGGCGGGGCCGGCGATCATGTGCGTCGGCGGCGCTCCGCCATGCAGCCGATGGCTGACATAGGCGAAGTTGTTGGTGAACAGGTCCATGAAGGCGTAGCTGTAATAGAGGTCGCCCACCGGCGGCACGGTGAGGAACATCGGTTCGAGCGAGAGGTCGAGCCACGCCGACGAATAGAACGTGTCGTTGTTGGGCGTCGTAACGCTGCGCGCGCGATGGTCGGCAAGCTGGGCGATGTGGCGGAAGCGGTTCAGCCGCTGGCGCAGCGGGTTGGCCTCGTTGACCGTGGCCTGCCAGCGCGTGCGGTACATCTCGTAGACCGGGAAGAGGTAGATGGTGGCGCGCCGCGCGAGGTCGCGCAGCGCCGCCGCCGTCTCCTGCGCACGCACGATGGCGGGCGCCGCCAATGGTGCGGCAAGCGCGCTGCCGATCAGCATGCGGCGCCTCATGCCGCGCGCTCGCGCATCAGCCGGCGCTCCATCACGAAGGCCGCCGCCTCGCGCCACGGCGCCAGGGTCCAGAACGAGCGGGCGCGGCCCGACGGCGAGGCCAGCACGAACGCCACCGCGCCTTCGATCGGCTCGGCCTGGCGTCCATAGGCCGGCGATTTGAGGCCAAGCGCCAGCGAGGCCGCGTGCTTGCTGGTGAAGGCGACGGCGGCGGGCCGGAAGCGGCGCAGCTTGGCGTGCAGGGCGGCAGCATCCATGGCGTCAGGGCTCAGCTCGTGGTCCGAACCATACTCGGTCTTGTTGAGGTCCGTCAGCCCGATGCCGAGGGTCAAGAGCTCGGGATAGCGCTGAGGAGTCAGCCGTTCGGGCGTCAGCCCGACTGCATGCAGGGTCGGCCAGAAGGCGTTGCCGGGATTGGCGTAATAGGCACGCGCCTGGAACGAGGCGGGGCTGGGCGCCGTGCCGCAGAACACCAGGTCGAGGCCTGGCGCCAAAAGGTCGGGGACGAGCTGCCTATTCCGGCTTGATGCCCGCGGCACGGATCACCTCGCCCCAGCGCTTGTTCTCCGCCTTGATGAAGGCGTCGACCTCGGCGAGCGGCATGCCGCCGGGCTCGAAGCCGCCAGCGCGCATGCTCGCGAGCACGTCGGCGTCCTGCAGCGCGCGTTCCGTCGCGGTCTTGAGCTTCTCCTTGGCCTTGGCCGGCGTGCCGGTCGGCACCGCCCACAGCGACCAGGAGGTGACCACGAGGTCGGGATAGCCCGCCTCGGCGAAGGTCGGCGTGTCGGGCAGCACCGACGAGCGCTTGGCGCCGGTCGTGGCGACGGGCTTGAGCTTGCCGGAGCTCACCTGGCCCATCAGGGAATCGATGTTGGCGATGCAGATCGGCACATGGCCGGCCAGGACGTCGGCCGCCGCTGCCGCGGCGCCGCGATAGCTGATGAAGGTGAGGTCGGTGCCGGTGTTCTGCTTGAACAGCTCCATGGTGAGCGAGGGCGAGGTACCGAGACCCGACGAGCCGTAGGAGTATTTGCCGGGTTCCTTCTTTGCCGCCGCGATCAGCTTTGGAATAGTGTCGTGCGGGAAGTTCGGATGGCAGCACATGAGGTTCGGCTGCGTGCCGATCCACACCACCGTCTCGAGGTCGGTGGCCGCGTTGTAGGTCGGCTTGGCGTAGAGGTGCGGGACCAGCGCGTGGCTGCCGATATTGCCCAGCAGCACCGAATAGCCATCGGGGGCCGACTTGGCGACATTGTCGGCGGCGATCGAGCCGCCGGCGCCGGTACGGTTCTCGATGACGAAGGACTGGCCGAGATAGTCGGTGAGCTTGGCCCCCAGCCGGCGGGCGATGTTGTCCTGCGAGCCGCCCGGCGTGAACGGGCAGACGATGCGCACGGTGCGCTGGGGCCAGTCGTCGCCCTGGGCGAACGCAGTTCCCGCCAGCGGCAGTACGCCCAAAGCGGCGGTGAATTGGCGCCTTTTCATACCCTTGTTCCTCTTACGCGTAACACTCCCCGGCCCGATGATGCATGACGAGCCCACCCGCGCCTAGAGGCGGCGACGCATCGCGGAACAAAAGCCGGTCGGCGCCGTTGATCAGTCGATGAACGCGGCGCGCAACACCATGGGGGAGCCCGTTCCGGCGCCGCCTCAGGTGATCCTGGTCGTCGAGGACGACGTGCTGGTCCGCAACATGGTGGCGGCCTATCTGCGCGAATGCGGTTACGACGTGATCGAGGCGAGCGGCGCCGACGAGGCGATCCGCGTCCTGCAGGCCGATGTCCGGATCGACGTCGTGTTCTCCGACGTCAACATGCCGGGCAGCATGGACGGCTTCGGCCTGGCGCAGTGGGTGCGCCGCGAGCGGCCGTGGCTGCGGGTCATCCTGACGTCGGGCGCGGCGCGCACGGCCAAGGAGGCAGGCGACCTCTGCGAGCACGGCCCGATCCTGGCCAAGCCCTACGACCACGCCGAGCTCGAGCGCCACATCCGCGCCTTGTTGGCGCGCTAACTTTCTTCCGGACCGCGCGCTCCAGCCGCTCATACCTTGACGCGTAGGGTGGCTAGAGAATCTCGCTGCCCTGTGGCCCATCGCCGCTTGGCGAATGCTCCTTGTCCGGCGTCATTCCGGCCAGAAGTTCCGCAAGCGTGAAGCGATAGCGCGATCGCGTGACGATGATCCGGCCATCATCCGACGCCTCTACAGTGACGGCCATACCCTCTCTGAACCCCGCCCGAGCGGTGACCTCGCTCGGTAGTTTCAAGCCGAGACTGTCGTCCCATTTTGCGAGTCGAACCTGAACGGGCATGATTCATGACCTGAGGTATGCTCAATGCGACAAGCGTATCCTTGAGGTCCGGCAAAAGGCAAATCTGGCTGGGGCGAGTTGGGAGTCCGGTGGGAGGGTGGCAATGAACACGATCGACAAGGCCGACGAGGCCCAGCTCTTCGCCACCATCGACCGCTGGGTCGAGCGCGAGGTGGCGCCGAAGGTCAAGGAATTCGACCATGCCGATCGCTGGCCGGCCGAGCTGGTCGAGCAGATGAAGGAGCTCGGCCTGTTCGGCGCCACCGTCAGCCCGGACTACGGCGGCCTCGGCCTGCCGGCACGCACCTATGCCGAGATCGTCATGAAGATCTCCTCGGTGTGGATGGCGCTCACCGGCATCTTCAACTCCCATCTCATGCTGGCACTGGCCATCGAGAAGTTCGGCACCGAGCCGCAGCGCCGCCACTGGCTGCCCAAGCTCGCTTCGGGCGAGGTGCGGGGCGGCCTGGCGCTGACCGAGCCCGATGCCGGCACCGACCTGCAGGCGATCCGCCTGACGGCGCAGCGCGAGGGAGATCACTACGTGCTGAACGGCACCAAGACCTGGATCTCCAACGGCATCGAAGGCTCCTGTTTCGCGCTTCTGGTGAAGACCAATCCCGAAGCACAGCCGCGCTACTCGGGCATGAGCCTGTTCATCGCTCCCAAGGGGCCGGGCTTCCGCGTCGGCCGCAAGCTCGAGAAGCTCGGCTACAAGTCGATCAATTCGGCCGAGCTGATCTTCGAGGACTACCGCATCCCGGCCGATCACCTGATCGGCGAGGTCGAGGGCCGCGGTTTCACCCAGGTGGCGGGCGGCCTCGAGTTGGGCCGCATCAACGTCGCCGCCCGCGGCGTCGGCATCGCCGAGGGCGCGCTCCGGCTCGCCACCAGCTACTCCCAGATCCGCAAGACCTTCGGCAAGCCGATCTGCGAGCACCAGGCGATCCAGCTCAAGCTCGGCGAGATGGCCACGCGCGCCCGCGCCGCGCGGCTGCTCACGCTCGATGCCGCCGAGGCTTTCGACCGCGGCGACCGCTGCGATCTCGAGGCCGGCATGGCCAAGTATTTCTCCTCGGAAGCGGCGCTGGAGAACAGCATCGAATCCATGCGCATCCACGGCGCCTACGGCTACTCCAAGGAATACGACATCGAACGGCTCTACCGCGACGCGCCGCTGACCTGCATAGGCGAGGGCACCAACGAGATGCAGCGCATCATCATCGCCCGGCAGTGGATCAAGCGGCACGCCGAGCTATGAGCGGCCCATCTGAGTCTTCGAAGCCTCTCACGGGTATTCGTGTCCTGACGCTGGAGCAGTTCGGCGCCGGCCCCTACGGCACGATGTTCCTGGCCGAGCTCGGCGCCGAGGTGATCAAGGTCGAGGCGCCCGACGGCGATCCTTCGCGCCACGTCGGCCCGCACAAGCTCGGCACGGGCGACAGCGAGTATTTCCAGGCCTGGAACCTCGGCAAGAAGAGCGTGACGCTCGACATCAAGTCGGCCGAGGGTCGCCGCCAGTTCGAGGCGCTGGTGAAAAGCGCCGACTGCGTCGTCAACAACCTGCGCGGCTCGCAGCCCGCCAAGCTCGCCATCGACTATGCGAGCCTGAAGCACCTGAAGCCCGCGATCGTCTGCCTGCACATCTCGGCCTATGGCCGCGCCGGCGAGCGCGCCGACTGGCCGGGCTACGATTTCCTGATGCAGGCCGAGGCCGGACTGATGGAATTGACCGGCGATCCCGAGGGCGCACCGACGCGCGTCGGCGTCTCGCTGATCGACAGCATGAGCGGCATCACCGGCATCGTCGGCCTGTTGGCGTGCCTCTTGCGCGCCAAGACGACGGGGCAGGGCTGCGACGTCGAGACCTGCCTGTACGACGTCGCCATGCACCAGCTCACCTATCCCGGCGTCTGGTACCTCAACGAAGGCGATGTCTCGCCGCGCGTGCCGCGCAGCGCGCACCTGTCGCTGGCGCCGGTCCAGACCTTCCCGACCAGGGACGGCTGGATCTTCGTCATGTGCATGACCCAGAAGTTCTGGCTGTCGCTGGTCAAGGCGATGGACCGCGAGACGCTTTTGGATGACGCACGCTTCGCCGATCCCAACACGCGCGCCGTCCATCGCGCGGCGCTCAGCGACGCGCTCGATCCGACCTTCCGCACGCGCACGACCGCCGAGTGGCTGGCCGCCTTCAACGGCCTCCTGCCGGCCGCACCCGTCTACCGCCTCGATCAGGCGCTCGACAGCGCCTTCGCGAGAGACACCGGCATGGTCTCCGCCGTGCCGCATCCGGTGAAGGGCAGCCTGCGCGTCATCGCCAACCCCCTCCGCATCGACGGCGAGCGGCCGGTCCAGGCCGCCTGTTCGCCGCTCGGCGCCGACAACGACACCCTGCTGGGCAAACGCACATGAAGCTCGAAGGTCTGAAGGTCGTCGATCTCTCCTGGTTCCTGCCGGGGCCGTATCTCACGACGGCGCTGGCCGACCATGGCGCGGAGGTCATCAAGGTCGAGCCGCCCGACGGCGATCCCGGCCGCCACATCCGGCCACCCGACCAGCGCACCTCGGTGTTCTTCCGCAACATGGGCCGCGGCAAGAAGAGCGTCGTGCTCGATCTCAAGAGCGAGCACGGCCGCGCCGATCTCTTCCGGCTGGCTTGCGCGGCCGACGTGCTGGTCGAATCCTTCCGGCCCGGCGTCGCCAACCGCTTCGGCGTCGGCTACGAGGCGGTGAAGGCAAAGAACCCCGGCATCGTCTATTGCTCGATCTCGGCCTTCGGCCAGGACGGCGCCTATCCCGGCCGCGCCGCCCACGATCTCGCGCTCGAGGCCATGACCGGCGTGCTGTCGCTGACCTTGGGCGACGACGGCCGTCCGGCGATCCCCGGCATTCCCGTGGCCGACCTGGTGAGCGGCCTGCATGGCCTATCGGGTGTGCTGATGGCGCTCTTGCGCCGCCAGGCCACGGGCAAGGGCGACTATATCGACGTCTCCATGCACGAGGCCCTCATGGCCTCATGCGCCAACGTCGTCGGTAACGCCTTCACCGGCGGCACGCAGCCCGACGTGAAGAACCAGCGCACGACCGGCGGCTCGGCTTTCTACCGCGTCTACGACACGTCGGACGGCCGCCAGCTCGTGCTGGCCGGTCAGGAGATGAAGTTCATCCGCAACCTGCTGACCGCGCTCGGCAAGCCCGAGTTCATCGATCTGTGTGAATGGCCGGGCGCACACCAGAAGCCGGTGATGGATTTCCTCGCCGCGACCTTCCGCGAGAAGCCGCTGGCGCACTGGATGAAATGGCTCGACACGCTCGACATCTGCTACGGGCCGGTCAACACGCTTGCCCGAGGCGATCGCCGATCCCAATCTCCTGAAGCGCGGCGCGATCGTCGTGGCCGACGACGGACGCAAGCATTTCGCCCCCGTCGTGCGCTTCAGGGACGAGCCGTCGCGGCCGCTCTACCGCGAGCCGCTGCTGGGCGAGCATACGCGGGAGATCGTCGGCGGATCGGGAGACTGACGTGGTGGCCGAGAAGCGAGGACCGTGGAGCATCGTCTCTGCGCGCGAAGCCTACGACAACCGCTGGATCCGGGTGACCCACCACGACGTGATCACGCCGAGCGGCGATCCCGGCATCTACGGCACCATCCACTACAAGAACCGCGCCCTCGGCATCGTGCCCGTCGATGCCCAGCAGCACACGTATCTCGTGGGCCAGTACCGCTTTGCGCTCAACGCCTACAGCTGGGAGATCCCGGAAGGCGGTGGCCCGCTCGATGTCGATTTCCTCGAGTCGGCCAAGCGTGAGCTGCTGGAGGAGACAGGGCTGCGCGCGCGGCGCTGGCACAAGCTGTTCGAGTCCGACCTCTCCAATTCGGTGAACGACGAAAGCGCCATCGCCTTCCTCGCCTGCCATCTCGAGCAGGGCGAGGCGGCACCGGACCCGACCGAGGACCTCGCGGTGCGCCGCGTGCCGCTCACGGAAGCCTTCCGCATGGTCGAGGCGGGCGAAATCCGCGACGCCATCAGCATCATGTCGTTGCAGGCTGTCGAGCTGCTGGCGCTGAAGGGGCGCCTGGCGACACTGTTGAAATAGAGCGAAGAGGGTCGCGGCCGCCTGGCTACTGACCCCTCGATCTGCTGGTCGACGCGTCTGCAACCCGGCCGGCCAGCGGCACAATCCGTCCGGCTGATTCCAACTGGACGGCTTTAGTCGAGCGCCGCCGTGATCTGCCCGGCCGACAAGCCTTCTTTCTCCTCGCGCAACAGCACGTAGAAGATCGCCGGCAGGGTGTGCACGACGATGCCCGCCAGGGCGCCGTAGATCCACAAGGCGAGACTCCCCAGCGCGCCGTGACCGAGCAGCAGGATTATCACGAGCCCGCCGATCGCGAAGATCACCAGCCATAGCAGGAAGGCGCCGAGGATGGGCAGCCGCCGGCCGGCCGTCAGGTCCATGCTGCGGTTGAAGGCGCCGCCGATGTCGGTGCGCTCGATCATCATGACGGGAATGGTGACCGCCCACAGCGGGATCAGGAACAGCGGTCCGATCAGGACGATCGCCGACACCGCGATCACGAAGTACTGGATGCAGCCCAGCAGCAGCAGCCGGCCGAACATCGGACCCTGCAGCTGGCGCAGCATCGGTTCCCATTCGGGTTTGCGTCCGCCGATCGCCTGCAACGTGCCCCAGGTGAGGCAGATCGAGGTCGCCACGCTGCAGACCAGCCCGACGAGGCCCGCCAGCAACCCCAGGCTCAGGATGCTCATCACCAGGGACACCGCGCCGAAGATCACGGCGACGGTGAAGAAGGCCGCGAAGTTGTCGCGCGCCAGGACGTAGGATCGCTCGAGGACCGAGGTGACGGTCCAGGACTGGGGAGGCAGGGCGGTGGTCATGGCGCCTATCCTACCAGAGCCGTGGCCTCGGCGAGAGGCACCGGCTCGTCTTGCAGCAAGAGGTCCATCGCTTCCTGCTCCCACGGCGATTCGTTCAGCGACAACGGATCCTGCGGCGCCAGCCGATGCTCGATCACCAGCCGCGACAGCAAGAGGCGGCGCGCATCGCCGCCCGTGGCGCCGAGCGTGGCGCCCTCCCAGGCCAGCAACGCCGCCGTCGTGGCGTGATAGAGGGCGCCGGCGGCCAGGCGACAGCGCTTCTCCTGCGCAGGATCGGCGGCGACGGCCTCGACGAAGCGCTCCACGCGATCGAGGGTGGCGCCGAGCAGGCCCTTGTACTGGCCGGGCAAGGCGTCGGAGTGCTCGTACTTGTCCTTCAGCGCTGCCGTCAGCGCTTTGTGGCCGCCCGCCTTGCCGACCGCGCGCTGCACCACGTCGAGCGCGTTGATGTTGGAAGTGCCCTCCCACAGGGTGCCGATCTGCGCATCGCGCACGAGGCGGGCCGTCACCCATTCCTCGATGTAGCCCAGGCCGCCCCTCACCTCGAGCGCGTGGCTCGCGACCGGGATGTTGTCGCGGCAGGCGCGGAACTTGTAGACCGGCGTCAGGATGCGCAGCAGGCTCGCCGCCTCCTCGTCGCCCGCGTTGGCGCGGCCCATGGCATCGGCCGAGAAGGCATACATCGACAGCGCCTGCTCGGTCGGCAGCATGATCTTCATCAGCTGGCGGCGCAGCAGCGGGTATTCGCCGATCGCACGGCCGAAGGCGCGGCGGTTCTCAGCGACCACCATCGCCTCGTTGAGGCAGCGGCGCATCATCGCGGCCGCGCGCACGCCGTGGCTGAGGCGTGACAGGTTCACCTGGTCCATCATCTGCTTGAAGCCGCGATTGACGTCGCCCACCAGGTAGGCGACCGCGCCGTCCATGATGATCTCGCCCGAGGCCATCGACCTGGTGCCGAGCTTGTCCTTCAGCCGCACGATCCGATAGCTGTTGCGGGAGCCGTCCTCCAGCCGACGCGGCATGGCGAACATGCCGAGCCCCCGCGTGCCCGGCGCCGCGCCCCTCGGCCGCGCCAGCAGGACCGCGACATCGGCGTCGGCGTGGCTGCAGAACCATTTCTGGCCGAAAAGCTTCCAGCGCTCGACGCCGTCGGCGCCGACACCGATGCGCTCGGCCTCGGTCTCGAGCGCGCCGACGTCCGAGCCGCCGGCCTTCTCGGTCATGAACTGCGTGCCCTTGAGCATGGTCGCCGGGTCCTGGCTGAGCAGCCGGTCGAGCAGGAGGTTCTTCAACGCCTCCGAGCCGAAGCGCTTGATGACGAAATTGGAAGTGTCGGAGACCGAGACCGGGCACATCAGGCCGAACTCGGCCTGCACGAAGAGATAGGTGATGCCGTACTTCACCAGCGGATGGGCGGCTTCCTTCATGCCCAGCACGCCGGCGCGATGGGTCATCGCGTGCATGCCGAACTCCTCGAAGGCGATCTTCTCCATCTCGCGGTACGACGGGTGATAGTCGATCCAGTCCTCGTCGCGCCCGAAGCGGTCGCGCGGCTGCAGGACGGGCGGATGCTTGTCGGCCGTCATGGCGAGATCGTCGAGCCGGTTGCCGGCGAGCTCCCCCAGGCGCTCGAAATGCGGCCTCATCTGCTTCAGGAGGCCGGGCTCCATGTAGAGCGACAGCAGGTCCTGGAACTGCCGATCGATCGCATAGAAGTTCCGGCCATGCGCGTCGGGGGCGATGTACTGGGCGCCGTGCGGCCCAGAGCCATGCGGCCCAGTGTGGGGCGGATTGCCGATGGCAGCGGTCACGTCGGGCATCGTCTTCTCCTTATTGGCGCCAGCCATGCGCCAGCACGCGCTCGACATAGGTCGGCACGACCTCGGTGGCGGGGCCGTAGATATGTTCATGGAACAGCGGCTGGCTGCCGGTCGCCTCGAGGTTCAGCTCCACGGTGTGCGCCCTCTCTGCCCTGCGACGGACATGCAGCACGAAGCCCGCCGCGGGATAGACCTCGCCCGAGGTGCCGATCGACAGGAACAGGCCGCAGCGCTCCAGGGCTGCGTAGATCTCGTCCATGTAGAGCGGCATCTCGCCGAACCAGACGATGTGCGGCCGCAGTTCGCCCACCGTCTTGCAGTTGGGGCAGACCGACTGCGGCGAGAGGTCGACGTCGGACTCGAAGACGGCGCTGCAGTTCATGCAGCGGACCTCGCCGTCGCGGCCGTGCATATGGATCACGTTCTTCGAGCCCGCCTGCTCGTGCAACGGGTCGATGTTCTGGGTCACCACCGTGACCTCGCCCTGGTATTCCCGCTCCAGCCGCGCCAGCGCGCGATGGGCGGCGTTGGGCTCGATATGGGCGGCGCGGAAGGTGCGACGCGTGTCGTTGTAGAAGTCGAGCACCTTCTTCTTGTCGCGGTGCCAGGCCTCGATGGTGGCGACCTCCTCGAGGTTGACCCGCGTCCACAGCCCGTCCTTGTCGCGGAAGGTGTCGATGCCGCTTTCCTTGGAGATGCCCGCGCCGGTCAGGATCACGATCCCGGGAGGCAGGAATTCCTGATGCATGTCCCGTAATTTAGCCTTGTGCTAGGCTGCGAAGCCATGACCATCGGCGTCCTCTTCGTCTGCACCGCCAATATCTGCCGCTCGCCCATGGCTGAGGGGGTGTTCCGCACCCTGGCCCGCCGCGTCGGCCTCGAGCAGGCGTTCACGATCGCCTCGGCCGGAACCACCAGCGGTCACGCCGGCGAGGCGCCGACGCCGGCTGCCATCGAAGCGGCGGCGCGTCGCGGCTACGACATCGCGGGACAGCGCTCGCGTCCGGTGACCAAGGAGGATATCGCCGCCGCCGACTACGTGCTGGCGATGGACCGCAGCCACATGGCCGACCTGCGCTGGCTGGCGCCGCGCGACAAGGCCGAGTGCCTGCAGATGTTCACCAAGTTCGGCCCCGTGCCCGGCATCCTCGACGTGCAGGACCCCTATGGCGGCACGCAGCAGGATTACGAGCGTGCGCTCGATCTGATCGAGGCGGGCTGCAAGGGCCTGCTGGCAGCGCTGGCACAGGAGGCGAAGGCGGCAATCGCCAAGTAGTCGTCGCCGCGTAGGAGGCGGAGCATGTTCAAGCCCAGCCGGATTCTCGCTTTCGCATTGACGATCGTCGTCTGCAGCACCTTTGCTCACGCCCGCCAGTTCCAGTCGTCGGATGTCGAAGCGCCCGACCATCCCGCGGTGAGATCCGTCGCCTACATGGGCGAGCTGATGCGCCAGCGCAGCGCTGGCCGCTTGTGGATCAGCGACGTGGGTGCCTCGGACCAGAACTCCGAGATCTTCACCGTGGCGCAGCTGCGCACCGGCACGATCGACATGGCGCGCTTGAGCGTGACGGCGCTGCACGGCTCCGTACCCGTTATGGTGGTCCCGACCTTGCCGTTCCTGTTCGCGTCGGTGGCGCATCGCCGCCGCATCCTCGACGGACCGGTCGGCGCGGAGCTGCTGGCATCCCTGGAGGCGTACGATCTGATCGGCCTGTGCTTCTACGATGCCGGCTCTCGCTCGATCTACATGCCAGCCAAGGCGGTGCGGACGCCGGCCGACATGAAGGGGCTCAAGATCCGCGTGCAGACCTCCCCGGTGATGGCCGAGGTCATGCAGGCGCTCGGAGCAACGCCGGTGCCGATTCCCTATAGTCAGGTCCGCGCCCGGCTGGCGGGTGGCACGATCGATGCGGCGGAAAACAACCTCGTCTCCTATCTCGGGTCCCGCCATCACGAGGTCGCCAAGGTCTACAGCCTGACCGAGCATGCCGCACCGCCCGCCGTCGTGGTGTTCTCCAAGCGGGTATGGGACCGGCTGTCGGTCGAGGACCGCGAGATCATCCGCCAGGCCGCGCGGGATTCGGTGCCCTATTTCCGCAAGATGCTCGACGAGCAGGAGGCCGCTGCGCGAAGCTCGCTGGCAGGTGAGGGCGTGCAGTTCGTGACCGACGTCGACAAGGCGGCTTTCGTGCGGCTCCTGACACCGCTCTACCCCAAGCTGGTCACCGCGCCTCGCCATCGCGACCTGATCGACCAGGTGAGGGCAGGGGAGTAACCGGGAGCGCGGGCCTCCGGCCCGCTCATGATCAAGCGCGCATGTGAATGCGCGTAAGCGGGCCGGAGGCCCGCGCTCCCATCAGAACGGCCACTTCAACCCCAGCTCGCCGAACCGGTTGATCACGTTGAAGGTCAGCCGCGACACGTCGTTGTCGAACTTGTTGTGCGGCAGCGATCCGCAATAGGTGATCGAGCCGACCGAGAACACCGCGCCGCCCTTGGGCTTCTCGATGTAGGTCATGTCGGCGCGGATCAGCCCTTCCAGCGTGTCGCCGGTGATCGTCGTGTTGAAGCCCAGCCGCTCCTCGTGCACGACCACGAACTCCTTGCGGTCGTGGCCTTCCGAGGAGGCCAGCACCACGGCGTTGAGCGGGCTGCCCAGCCGATGGTCGAGGCGGTCGAGCTCGAAGCCCGCCGCGCCGCCGCCCGAGAAGCCGTAGCCGCCGAACAGCTCGTCCTTCACGCCCTCGAACACCCAGGCGTGATGGTTGTCGCGCGCCGCCGGCGCTTGGCGATAGGAGTCGCCCACGAACATGCCCTGGCTCGAGAAGCCGATGCCGCACAGCACGTTGGGCGCCCGGTCGGAACGCCGCCACAGCCCGCCATAGGCGCCGTCGAAGGCATGATAGTACTCGCCAGGCTCGGCCGGCCAGGTGCGGATGCCGCCCTCGGTGCGCCGCACCTCGATGGCGCCCGGCACGGCATCGGAGAGCGCCACGCGCCAGTAGAAGCCGTTGCCGCCGAGATACATCAGCCGCCCGCCCGTCTCGGTGTAGGTCTGCAGCGCGTCGAGCGTCTCTTTGGTGTGGTATTCGGGGTGCGTGCCGGTCACGACCACCTTGTAGGAGGAGAGGATGTCGACGCCCTTGTCGTGCAGGTCGTGGTCGGTGACGACGTCGTAGGCGATGCCGAGGCGGTCGAACCAGCCGGTGAGATGGGTATCGGCCGGCAGATGGCGCAGGCCCGAGCCCGCCGCATCGTGGAAGGTGAGGAAGTCGGGCCGCCAGGTCAGCAACGGACGCAGGTGCGAGGAGTAGGCCACACCCGAGCCGTCGCGATGGAAGTTGTAGGTCGAGAGCCCGTAGTCCTTGTGCTCATCGGGATTGTTGGCCGCGGCTTTCCACTCCGTCATGCGCTGGCGGAACGCCTCGTTGAACATGCCGCGCGAAAAATTGGTGTAGACCTGATAGGTGAAGGTCGAGGCGATGTAGCAGACCTTGGCCTGCGGCTTGCCGACCTGCGGGCGCACGACGAAGGGGATGACGTCGCGATGCGGCCCGCAGCGCAGCTGCATGCCCCAGACGCCGCTCTTCATGTCCTTCGGCACGGTGAAGCTGAAATCGTCGGCCCAGCCGCAGTCGTGCAGGTCGTCGTCGTGGAAGTGGATGGCGGCATACATGTGCGGCGCGCGCTTCCAGTCGCGCTCGCCGTCGCTCCACGCCGCGCCCTTCATGGCGCGCGTCGGCAGGTTCACGAGCCTGCCGTGCAGTCCGTTGGGTCCGGTGTCCTCGATCTGCATCGTGGCCATGCGGCGGGCGAAGTCCCAGGCGCCCAGGCCCGCGATCGCCGGCGCCTCGATCTTGCCGTTGAAGCAGCGGCGCGCCGGACGATCGGCGGCACTCTCCGCGCCGACGAACACCGGCTGCGCCGCGTCAATCGAAAGGCCCTCAGCCGTCGTGCTCGCCTCGCCCTCGTCGTCGACGGCGAACGCGCGCTTCAGGGGCTGCTGCCCGACCCGCATCATGCCGGTGGCGGGATCGGCCGAGGCCCAGACGCGATACCAGGCGCGATTGCGCAGCTTCTTGCCGACGACGACGCGCGCGCTGCCGCATTCCAGCGCCATGCCGTCGGGCGTCAGCACCAGCGCGAAGCCGGCGCCCTGGCCTGTTCCTGGCGCGGCATCGCGCCGCGAGATCACGGTCTGCGGTCCATCCTCGGGCAGGGTCGGCCAGATCAGCGCTTCGACCGCAAGGGCGCCGGTCAGCTTCACGTCGGCGGCGCGCTCGATCAGCGCGTAGGAGCCCGGCCAGGCGTGCTGCTGGCGCGAGGCGAAGCGGCCGTCGAACAGCTCGGACTCGTCCTCGAGCTTCTGCGCCGGTCCGCCGGGATTGGGATCGCCGCGCACGATGCGCACCAGCATGGCGTTGTACGGTCCCGGTCCCACGCTCGAGACCTTGAAGCTGATCTTTTCGCCGGTGCGTACCGAGATGCGGTCGGCGTAGCCGGTAAGCGGTGCTGTCACGTTTGTCTCCCCTCGGGTGAACGATATAGTCGCCCGAACCCGAGGAGGAATTCCATGACCAAGATCGCTCGCCGTGCGGTACTCGCCGGCGCGCTCGCCGCGCCCTTGGGTGCGCCGATGCTGGCGCGAAACGCGGCTGCGCAGGGCGGCTATCCCAACAAGCAGATCCGCATGGTCGTGCCCTTCGCCGCCGCCGGCACGACCGACCTTTTGGGCCGCATCGTCGCGCAGCACCTCACCGAGGTGTGGGGCCAGCAGGTGATCGTCGACAACAAGACCGGCGCGGGCGGCAATGTCGGCGCCGAGCTGGTCGCCAAGGCAGCCCCCGATGGCTACACGCTGCTGCTGGGCACGGTCGGCACCGCCGTCACCAACCAGTACCTCTACAAGACCATGCCCTACGACAGCGCCAAGAGCTTCGCGCCGGTGGCCCTGGTCGGCGAAGTGGCCAACGTGCTCGCGGTCCATCCGAGCTTCCCGGCCAAGACGCTCAAGGAATTCGTCGACTACTGCAAGGCGCAGGGCCCCAACAAGGTGAGCTACGGCTCGCCGGCGGTCGGCGGCACCGGCCATCTCGCCATGGAGTATCTGTCGGAGCTGGCCGGCATCAAGCTCGAGCACGTCGTCTATCGCGGCAGCTCGCTGGTGATGAAGGACCTTCTGGCCGGCCACATCCTCACCACCATGGACAACCTGCCGCCCTACCTGCAGCACATCCAGTCGGGTGCGCTGCGCGCGCTCGGCGTCAGCTCGGCCAAGCGCTGGTTCGCGGCACCCGACGTACCGACGATCGCCGAGCAGGGATATCCAGGCTTTGACGCCGCACCCTGGTGGTACGTGGCGGCGCCGGCCGGCACGCCGGCCGATATCGTCAAGAAGCTGTCGGACGAGATCACCAAGGGCATCAAGTCCGAGGCCATGATCAAGAAGATCCGCGAGACCGGCGCGGCCGAGCTGCCGGGCGACGCAGCCGCGCTGGTGAAGCAGATGGAGTCCGAGAACGTCAAATGGAAGAAGGTCATCACGGCCGCCAAGCTGGAGCCGCAATGAGCCGCCCCATGAACTCGTGACGAACTCAAAGGGAAGATCCAGACCGTCCTCGGCCCGATCGCGCCCGAAGCGCTCGGCCGCACGCTGATGCACGAGCACGTGCTCAGCGACATCCGGCCGCCCGGCACGCGGTCGGACAACGATCTCGGGCCGGAGATCACCTTGGAGAACGTCTGGCAGATGAACTACGGCCGCGGGCTGAAGCGCGCCGGCCGCAAGTACATGCTCGACCTCGAGGACGTCGCCACCCGCGAGGTGGCGATGATGAAGCATCAGGGCGGCGACGCCATCGTCGAGCTGACCTGTGGCGGCCTCTCGCCGGAGCCCGAAGGCCTTCGGCGAATCGCCGCCGGCACCGGCGTGCACCTGATCATGGGCTGCGGCTACTACGTCAACGACTACCAGGATCCGAAGAACCACGGCCGCAGCGTCGACAGTTTCGCGCAGGAGATCGTGGGCCAGGTGCTGCACGGCGCCTGGGGCACCGATGTGCGTGCCGGCATGATCGGCGAGATCGGCTGTCAGGCGCCGTGGACCGCGACCGAGAAGAAGGTGATGCAGGCGGCCCTCATTGCCGCGAGCGAGACGGGTGCCGCGATCAACGTCCATCCCGGCCGCCATCCCGACCAGCCGCAGGAAGTCGCCGACTTCATCAAGGCGGCGGGCCGGCCGACCGAGCGCGTGGTGATCAGCCATATCGACCGCACCATCTTCGACGAGGAGCGGTTGCTCCGGCTCGCCAACTCGGGCGTCACCATCGAGTTCGACCTGTTCGGCCAGGAGGCGAGCTACTACGGGCTGTCGGACATCGACATGCCCAACGACGCCACGCGCCTCGGGTTGATCCGCGCCCTCATCGCCCACGGCCATCTCGACCGCGTCGTGATCAGCCACGACATCTGCTACCGCACGCGGCTCACCACCTTCGGCGGCCACGGCTACGGCCACATCTTCCGCAACGTCGTGCCCATGATGAAGGAGCGCGGCTACAGCGAAGACGAGATCGACGCCATCCTGGTGCGCAATCCGCGGCGGTTGCTGACCTTCGTCTAGTCTTTGCTGGGAGCGCGCCGCTCCAGCGGGTGCTCCTCAGGGTGAGGGCTATCGCGCTACCGCGTGCCGTAAGATTCTTACCTTTGTTTCTTGTTCGTGGCGCGGACAGCCATTCATGAGCCTGCACGATAAGAGCTATCGAGAGCCCACCGCTAATCAATCGCCTCGTACGGTCTCATCTTCCTGGCTGACCAATTTCGCGAGGTTCAGGTGCAACGTCTCGTCACGACGGTTCTGTCGCTCTGCCTGATGGTTCCGCTTTCGGTTCAGGCGGAGGAGGCCAAACACATGTTGGACGCCAATACGCTCGACAATGTCCGAAAGGTCGCGCCTGCGCTCGAAAAGTACGCGCAGGGGCCGCTCGCCGACCTGTGGCGGCGTCCCGGTCTGGCGCTGCGCGACCGCAGCATCGTCACGGTGGCGGCGATGATTGCCCGCAACCAGACCGTGGATATGGCGGGCCAGCTCGAGCGTGCGCTCGACAATGGCGTCAAGCCGGCCGAGATCTCGGAGATCATCACGCATCTTGCCTTCTATTCCGGCTGGTCGAACGCCATGGCGGCAACGGCCGCCGCGAAGGATGTCTTCGCCCGCCGCAACATCGGGCTCGATCAACTCGCCGCCACGTCGCCGTCGCGGCTTGCGCTCAACGAGGCCCAGGAATCAAACCGGGCCAACCGCGTCGGCCAGCAGTTCGGCGCGGCCTTCCCGGGCGTCGTCCACTACACGACCGACGTCCTGTTCCGCGACCTCTGGCTGCGTCCCGATCTCGCCCCACGTGACCGCAGCCTTGTGACGATCAGCGCCCTCGTGGCTGCCGGCCAGATGGCCCAGCTTACCGCCCATCTCAACCTGGGAATGGACAACGGGCTGACGCAGACCGAGGCGGCGGAAGCCATCACGCACCTCGCCTTCTACGTCGGCTGGCCCAACGTCTTTTCGGCGATGCCGGTGGCCAAGGACGTCTTCGAGAAACGGCCCAAGTAAGGGCCCAGCCGCGAGCGTTTCCTCAGCGGCGGTAGCGCAACGCGTCGACCAGCAGAGTGAAGGCCGCCGACGGCTGGCGCCGGCTCGGGTAGTAGAGATGGTATCCCGGCCAGGCCGGGCACCATTCTTCGAGGACCCGCTTCAGCTCGCCCTTCGCGATGTGCGGCCGCGCCAGGTCCTCCGGCAGGTAGGCGAGCCCGAAGCCGGCAATGGCGGCATTGAGCACCTGGAAGACGCCATTGAAGACGAGCTGGCCGTCGACGCGCACTTTCAGCTCGCGGCCGCCTCGCTCGAACTCCCAGGCGTACAATCCGCCGTGGGTCGGAAGGCGCAGATTGATGCAGGCATGGCCGACCAGATCCTGCGGCGTCTTGGGTGGCGGTCGTTTGGCGAAGTACGACTTTGCGCCGACCAGGGCGAAACGGACGTCGGGCCCGACGCGCACGGCGATCATGTCCTTGGCGACCTGCTCGCCGAAGCGCACGCCGGCGTCGTAGCGCTGGGCGACAATGTCGGCGAGGCCATAGTCGACGACGATCTCGACCTTGATGTCCGGATACTTGGGCAGGAACTTGGCGAGCTTGGGCCAGAGTATGGAATTGACGGCATGGTCGCCGGCCGTGATGCGAATCGCGCCGGCGGGCTTGTCGCGAAAATCGCTCAGGGCCTCGAGCTCGGCCTCGATCTCCTCGAACCGCGGGGCCACGGTGTCGAGCAGGCGCTCGCCCGCCACCGTCGGTGCGACGCTGCGCGTGGTGCGGGTCAGGAGCCGCACGCCCAGCCGGGCTTCGAGCCCGCGGATGGTGTGGCTCAGCGCCGACTGGGAAACGCCGAGCTTGGCCGCGGCCTTGGTGAAGCTGCGCTCGCGCGCGACCGCCACGAAAGCCAGGAGATCATCGAGAGTGCCGCGCTGCATTCATGACCTCTGCTCATAAGTTCATTCGGATCATAGCGGCTAGTCCGATGGCGCGGTGCAGCCAATCTTGGTCGGACGACAATGGAGAAGTGCCATGGCGGCTTTCCTGTGCACCGAAAGCGAGATCCTCGACCGTGCGGCGCTCGCCGCTTACATCCCGTCGGTTCGCGATGCGCTGGCTATGGCCGGCGGCCGGCCGGCGGTCATCTCGTCGATCGGAGGAAAGGTCGTGGCCTTGGTGGGCGAGGCGCCCCGTAACCTCGTCGTTTCGGAATGGCCGAGCCTCGCCGCTGCGCAGGCCTGGTTGAAGTCGCCGGAACTGGCGGCGCTCGAGCTGCAACGGGCGAAAGCCTACCGCGTGATCCGGCAGTACATCGTGGAAGCTCCATGAAGAAGGCAGCCCTCCTGCTCGCTCTTCTACCTGGCCTGGCATCGGCCCAGCAGCCGAACACCATGAAACTGAGCATTCAGGTCGAGAACAGGGTCCTCACCGCCAACCTGATCGACAGCAAGACGACGCAGGACTTTGTCTCCCTGTTGCCCCTGACCCTGACGATGAACGACCTGTTCGGCAGGGAAAAATGGGGCCAACTCCCGCGGCCGATCTCGGAGGATGGAACGCGTGTGCGGCGCTACGACGTCGGTGACGTGATCTATTGGTCTCCCAGCGCTCACGTCGCGATCTTCTATCGCCATGACGGGCAGTCGATTCCCGCGCCCGGCATCATCGTCATGGGGAAGATGGAGTCCGGTGTTGAAGCTCTCGCCGTACCCGGCTCCGTCAACGTGACGATCGACCTTGTCAGATAAGGATGAGCGCAAGATGAACGCCAGGCGGTATCTTGGCCTCGGGGCATTCATGCTGACCTCTTCACTGGGCGGTGAAGTGCGCGCCGATGAGCTGCAACGCCCTTATGTGCGCATCGCGCAAATCGAACTCGATGCCGCTCAGCTGGAGAACTACAAGGCCATTGCCAAGGAGCAGATCGAAACCGCCATCCGCGTCGAGCCGGGCGTCCTCACACTGTATGCCGTGACGGAACAGGACAATCCCACCCGCGTTGTCGTCTTCGAAATTTACGCCGATCTCGAAGCGTACAGGGCGCATATCGAGACGCCCCACTTCAAGAAGTACAAGGCCGAGACGCAGGACATGGTCAAGTCGCTCAAGCTTGTCGACACGGTCCCCATCGTCCTTGGCGCAAAGGCGAAGTGACCTATCGGTTGTGGAGGGTTGGCATGTCGAAATTCGACGCGAAGACGCTCAGCGACTTGCACGAGGCGCACGAAGTCGCAATTCGAACGGAAAAGCACCCCGACAGTGCTGTGGTGATCTGGGTGGTGGTGGCCGACGAAGAAGCCTTCGTACGATCGTTCCGTGGCGCCAAGGGGCGCTGGTACCGGGACCTCGCGACCGGTGGCCCCGCTGTGCTGGAGTTCGGCCGCCGCCGCGTGGCGGTGCAGTCGGTGCCGGCGAACGACGAGGCGGCGATCTCGCGGGCGAGCCGCGAGTATCTTCGCAAGTACCGATCCAGCTCCCATGCGCAGGCGATGGTGCAGCCTGCCGTCTTGTCGACCACGCTGCGGCTCGAGCCGCGCTGAGCAGGAGGAGCAAGCGGCCATGGAAATCAAGCGCAACGGCGTGCAGCCGTCCAACAAGGGACCGGCCGATTGGTTCACCGGCACGGTCCGCGTCGATCCGTTGTTCCAGGCGCGCGAGCCGGCGCGCACATCGGGCGCCTCCGTCACCTTCGAGCCCGGCGCCCGCAGCGCCTGGCACACCCATCCGCTCGGCCAGACGCTGATCGTCACGGCGGGCTGCGGCTGGGTCCAATGCTGGGGTGGGCCGGTCGAGGAGATCCGTCCCGGCGACGTGGTCTGGACCGCGCCGGGCGAGAAGCACTGGCACGGCGCCAAGGCGACGACGGCGATGACCCACATCGCCATCCAGGAGGCGCTGAACGGCAAGGTCGTCGACTGGATGGAGAAGGTCGGCGACGACCAATACCCGAGCTTCTAGCGTTCCCGGCAAAGAGAGGACGAATATGAGACTGCTCGCCATGATGATCGCGTCGCTCCTTTTGGCCGCTTCGTCCTTCGCCCAAACGACGGAGCTGGTGATCCAGCGCGCCGGCTCTCAGCCATCCACCGCGGGACCGGCGGACCGCTTCACCGGTGCGGTGCGCGTCGATCCGCTCTTCCCGGCGCGCGATCCGGGTCGCACGTCCGGTGGCTCCGTCACCTTCGAGCCGGGTGCCCGCAGTGCTTGGCACACCCATCCGCTTGGCCAGATCCTGATCGTGACGGCGGGCGTCGGCCGCGTGCAGCAGTCGGGTGGCGCGGTCCAGGAGATCCGCCCGGGCGACATCGTCTGGATTCCGCCGGGCGTGAAGCACTGGCATGGCGCTGCGCCGACGACGGGCATGACCCACTTCGCGATCCAGGAGCATCTTGGCGGCAAGGTCGTCGACTGGATGGAAAAGGTCGGTGACGAGCAGTACGCGCGATAGCGCCGACCGCCACCTCGTCGATGCGGCGCTGGCCGAGGCCGAGCGCGGGGGCTTCCGGCTGGCCGTGCTCGGCTGGGCAGGGGCCATGACGGCGATCGCCGTCTTCTACGTCGTGACCATTTCCGGGCCGAACAGCATCAAGGTTCCTGCCGTCGCCGTCGCGCTCGCCTGCATCGGGCTGGCGCCACTGGCGCTGGTCGGCCGGCGGGGCGAGCGCGCCGGACGCTTTGCCTTCTTCGCATTCAACGTCCTGGTCGTCAGCGGCCTGCTCGCCGTCGTGCCGATCAGCAGCAGCGGCGACGTCCCGCAGAACTTCGTCTTCTTCTCCAGTCGGCAGCACTATTACTACGTCGTCGTCGCCGTATCGGTGCTGACGCTTTCGCCGGCGCTCGTCCTATGGACCGGTCTCTGCGCCGTCGCCGGGCTGGCCGGCGCCACCGCCTGGATCGCCGACGGCATGGAGCATGTCGTGAGCTACCGCGACCTGCCCGCGGCTCCGTCGCGCGAGGCCTATCTCGCGATCGTGCACGATCCGAACTTTCCTGAATATCCCCGTCCGCATGAACGAGGCACTGGTGGTGGCGCTCTCGACCGCCATCGCGGCGTTCGCCGTCCATCGCGCCCGCAGCGTCGTGCGCGCCCATGCCGCGGTCGAGGAAAGGCGCAGCCGCGTGCAGCGGATCCTCGGCCACTACGTGCCGGCGCAGGTCGCCGAGCAGCTCGTTGACGCCGGCCGCCTGGCGCCGCAACTGCGCGACGCCACCATCCTGTTCGCCGATATCGAAGGCTTCACCCGCCTTTCCGAGCGCCTGACGGCACCCCAGGTGATCGGCCTGCTGAACGGGTTCTTCGACGCTGCGGCGACGGTGATCGAGCGGCAGGGCGGGGTGGTCGTGAACCATGTCGGTGATGCGTTGATCGCGGCTTTCAACGCTCCGCTGCCCGTCGAGGACCACGCGGCACGCGCGGTCGCCGCCGCCCGCGCGTTGCAGGCGCTGGTCTCGGCGCGAGACTTCGACGGCCATCGGCTTCATGTGCGCATCGGTATCGCCACGGGCCCGGTCGCGGCCGGCACCGTCGGTGGAGCGACGCGGCAGACCTACACGGTCTACGGCGACACCGTGAACGTCGCCCAGCGGCTGGAGCGCCTGAACAAGGAGCGCGCGACGGACTGCCTGATTTCGGGTGCGACCTTCGAGGCGGCGCGATCGGTCTGCGCCGATGCGCGGCCCATGGGTTCGATCCAGGTTCGCGGACGCGAGGCCGCCATTGAGGTCTTCGCCCTCTAAGCCGCCTTCTTCGTGCGTAAGGCCGGCGCGAGTTTTCGTTCGAACAGCTCGAAGAAGAAGTCCTGGTCGGGTCCGATCTGGGTCAGGATGATGTGATCGCAGCCGATGGCGGTGAAGTCGTGGATCGCCTCGAGATGACGGTCGGCCGACGGCCCGCAGCTTATCTCCTCGCCGACCGTCTCGACGGAAACGTGCTCCGAAGCCGCGGCGAAGGCCTCGTCGTGCGGCAGCTCGGCCAGCACCGGCCATCCGGCCAGCGACCATCGGAAGTAGCGATGCGCCGTCTTGCGCGCCTTGTCCTCGTCGGCGCCGCAGCACATCGCCACCTCGGCATAGCGCGGTCCCTTGCCGCCGCCGGCGGTGAAGGCCTTGATCAGTTCCTTCTCGGGTTCCGTCACGATCAGCCCGTCGGCCTTCTCGCCGGCCAGTCGCCCGGCGTCGGGACCGCCGGCCGCCACGATGACCGGCGGCTTGCGCCTGGGCCGGTCGAACAGCTTGGCGTGATCGAGCTGGAAATGCCGGCCGCGGTAGGTCGTGAGCTTGCCCGACAGCAGCCCCTGGATGATGTCGAGCGCTTCTGACAGCCGCTCGTGGCGCTCGACCACGCCCGGCCAGCCGGCGCCGACGACATGCTCGTTCAGCCGCTCGCCTGCGCCCAGGCCGAGCGTGAAGCGTCCGTCGGCCAGCAGGCCCATGGTGGCCGCCGCCTGGGCGATGATCGCGGGGTGATAGCGCATGATCGGGCAGGTCACCGACGTCATCAGGCCGAGGTGCCCGGTCGCCTCGGCGACCGCGCCCAGCACCGACCAGGCGAACGGCGCATGGCCCTGCTCTTCGAGCCAGGGAAAGTAGTGGTCGGAGATGGCGGCGAAGTCGAAGCCGGCCCGTTCGGCCCGCTTGGCGTTGCCGACGAGATCGGCCGGTCCGTGTTCCTCCGTCATCAGCTTGTAGCCGAGCTTCACCATGTGTGCCTCCGGGCTTGATGCTGGGTCCAGCTTCAGAACATGGAGCGCCGCGCCAAGGTTGCCGTCGCAACCCGTGGCGGATGGTGACGTTCGTCAATTCGTAAGCAGGAGTTCGGCGATGATCCGCAAGCTCTCATCCGGCGAATACCGCCTCTACTCGCGCAAGACCGATCCCAAGACCGGCCGGCGGCGCAATCTCGGCACCTTCAAGTCGCGGGCCGCGGCCGAGAAGCACGAACGGGCGGTGCAGTACTTCAAGCGGCACTGAGCGGAATCGACCCAAAGATCGCCCTTGGCTTGCCACCAAGCTTGCGCCAAATGGCATGGCCATGCCGCTTCACTGGAAAATCGCACCGCTCGAGCAGATGGTTGTCAGCGTCTCCGAGGGCGTCGTCACCAAGGACGAGCTCATGGCGTACTTCAAGGCAATCGAAGCGGCCGGCGCCGCGCACTATCGCAAGATGCTGGATGCAAGCCGCGCCGAGTGCCACTTGACGCCGGCCGAAACTGCCGAACTCGCGGCCTATGCCAAGTCGCTCAAGGGGCACGGCACGCCGGGCCCGATGGCCATCTTCACCGGCTCGACGGGAAACGACGAGTTCGTCAGGAGCGTCAGCGCCCTGGTGCGGCCGGGCCGGCGGCTGCGCACGTTCTCGACCATCCACGCGGCGCGCCGCTGGCTGGACAGCGCACCGCTCGGGCGCTCGTCGTAGCCGAAGCGCAGGTCCGCGCCTTCGGCCATCGTGTCGACGAACGTTTACTGGGAGCGCGCCGATTCCGTCGCAGGAACAGGGATCTGCGAGCGATTGAGCGCGCGCTTCAGCGCCGCGACGCCGGCGGCGTAGTTGCCCTTGCGGCAATCTTCAATCGCCGCATCGACCTCGAGGGGCCGGGCATAGCCATTGGTGTTGTGGCGTGAGTAAAGGCTGGAAAGCTGTTGGCAGCGGGCCATCGTGTCTTCGCCCGTTGCCTGCGCAAGTTGATCGGCTGACGCCGGACCGCCATAGCCGATTGCAACGATTGCACTCGAGAGAATTGCTGCTGCGTGGAGGAAGTACTTCGTCATTTTGCCTGCACCCATGTTGGACAATGATCAGGGAGCTGGGGTGCGCGCTTTCGTTGGACGACCGAATAGATCTAAGCATCCCATTCGAAAATAACGTGATGTTACGCGGCGTAGACTAATCGTCGCCACGGTGAGCAAGTGTGTGCCGTCGATACTGAAGACGTCACTGCGCGGTGCATGCAGCGACGGAGTGCCAGCACTGCTGGCATCGAGGGGGCAATGGATTTTTGCGTCCCCATGGCACGAAAAAACCACAGTCATCTTTCTTGACATCAATTGATACTGTAGTTATTATATGCGTCTGACACCACAGGCAGACGAGGGATGGCGTCATGGCCGATATCGAACCAAACGAAAGGCCACCGGGATTCAATGTCGTCGAACCCGGCTTTCGTGTTTTCGATGATGGATCGGTGGCGACCTACGGGTCGGACCTGGGTCGCCCGTTCTTCTCGAATCTCAAGGAAGCGGCGGCCTGGGTGACCGCTGCCGTTAACGGGGCCTATTCGGTCTTTCCGGGCACCTACAACGCAGGCCGTGCTGTCGTACGTGGCACGAGGCTGATGGGGGCTGACGAATTTCGCCGCTTCGGCCAGGAAGCCGACGTCATTGGGGCCGGGCTGGGAAAACTCGTCGAGCGACCCGGACTGGCCGTTCGTGCGGCACAGGAAGCGTGGCCGATCCTCCGTGACAACCCGCGGCTGTGGCCGTACCTCGCCGGCCGAGCCGTCATGGGTGGCCTAACGTATCTTGGGCCAGCTGCGATGGCTGGCGATGCCCTGCGGGCGGTCGAAAAGGGTCACAATTTGGCTGATGCTTTCTTCTATCATGGGGTACTGGGCAACCCATCGAGGGATCCTCGATAAATGCTGACAGGCAGGCTGAAGCAGCTTCTGGAGCAAAGCCGATGGCGGCCATATCAGCTGGGTGGCTTGATATCCCTGCCCGTCATCGCCGGAATGGCGCTGCTCTGGATCTACTTCGAGATCGGCGCATTCGTCTGGCTGTGCCTTTATCCCTGGTGGGCCGGATTGGGCGTGTTCTGGAAGACGCCCCTTCGCAAGACGATCTCGACGGCACTCATGCTGGCAACGGTCATGCCTCTGCTCGTCGTGTTCCCCATGCTGTACGGAGCTCGGCAACCCTAGAAGGTCAGTCCGTACGCTGCCTCTTCCGTGTAGATGGAGCCGCTGCGGCCGCTGCGGCTGGAGTAGAGCGCGAAATGGTCGGCGATCCACGGGCCGGCCTTGAAGGTCGAGTGGCTCGCCATGAACTGCGCCAGATGGTGCCCGGTCTCCGCGCCGTTGCCGAAGCGGGCCAAAGTCACGTGCGGGCGGAATTTGCGACGCTCGACCTCGATGCCGCAGTTGCGCGCCACGGTCGACACCTTCTGATGCAGCCAGTCGAGGCGATCACTCCTCTCGACGGTGGCGACCAGGGCGCGGGGCTGCTTGCCGCTCGAGAACTGCTCGACGCCGGCGATGGCGACCGAGAACGGCGGGCCGGATATGTCCGACAGCTCCTCCTCGAGGTCGCGCAGGGCGCCGCCCTGCACGTCGCCCGCGAAGCAGAGCGTGACGTGGAAGTTCTCCGGCAGCACCCAGCGTGCGTCGGGCACACCCGACTGCAGCGCCACCAAGTCGTCGGTGATTTCTTCAGGGACGGTCAGGGCGACGAATAGGCGGGGCATGGGCAGACGCGGCAAAGTCGTCCAGGTTCTTGGTCACGAAAGGCAGGATGCGCTCGACGATCACGTCGACGCCTTTGGGGTTGGGATGGATGCCGTCGGGCTGATTGAGCGCCGGATCGGTCGCCACGCCGTCGAGGAAGAAGGGATAGAGCGGAACGTCATGCTTGTCGGCCAGGCGCTTGTAGATCCCGTCGAACTGCTGGGCGTACTCCGATCCGTAGTTGCGCGGCGCCAGCATGCCGGCCAGCCAGACCGTGACGCCGGCCGCCTTGAGCTTGGTGATGATGCCATCGAGGTTGCGCTCGGTCGTCGCGGGGTCGGTGCCGCGCAGCACGTCGTTGCCGCCCAGCTCGACGATCACGATGTCGGGCTTGTCGGCCATCATCCAGTCGATGCGCTCCAGCCCGCCCGCCGTGGTGTCGCCCGACACGCCGTGATTGATGATGGTGACGGTGCGGCCGGCCTTCTTGAGGGCGGCCTCGAGCCTGGCCGGCATTGCCTGGGCCGGGCTGACGCCGTACCCCGCCGCCAGGCTGTCGCCCAGGATCGCGAGCTTTATGGGCGCGGTTTGTGCATTTGCCCCCAACAGGCACAAGCCAAGCCACAAGATCGCGATCAGCAGCGAATTGACCGCCGCCGCAAAACGACCATATCCAGTCCTGAGACTCATGTTCTCTCTTTCGGAGCCCGCTTGACCGCCCCGTCCCACGCCCGCCCAACCATCGCCAAGCAGGCCATCGTCCGCCTCTCCGACGTCCATCTCGACATGGCAAGCGATGCCGGCACGGTCAATATCCTGCGCGGCGTCACTCTCGACATCGCCGTTGGCGAAATTGCGGCCGTCGTCGGCCCCTCGGGCGCCGGGAAATCCAGCCTGATGATGGTGGCAGGCGGCCTGGAGCGCGCCACCTCGGGCCGGGTCGAGGTCGCCGGCAAGGATCTCGGGCCGCTCGACGACGATGCCCGGGCGCGTCTGCGGCGCGACCATATCGGCATCGTCTTCCAGGGCTTCCATCTCATCCCGACCATGACGGCGCACGAGAACGTGGCGCTGCCGCTGGAGTTCGCCGGGCGCTCCGATGCCTTCGAGCTCGCCGAGGCGGCGCTGAAGCGCGTCGGGCTTGGCCATCGCATCGGCCACTACCCAGCGCAGCTCTCGGGCGGCGAGCAGCAGCGCGTCGCCGTCGCCCGCGCCTTCGTGAGCCGGCCCAGGCTCCTGCTGGCCGACGAGCCGACCGGCAATCTCGACGGCACCACCGGCCGGCAGGTCATGGACCTCCTGTTCGAGCTGGCGCGCGCCGACGGCACGACGCTGATCCTGATCACCCACGACATGGCGCTGGCCGGGCGCTGCGATCGCATCCTGCGCATCGCCGACGGCCTGGTGGTCGGCGACGAGCGCACGCCGGCCGCGCTGGCTGCTCAATGAATCTCGCCTTCCGCCTCGCGCGGCGCGAGATGCGCAGCGGGCTGGGTGGCTTTCGCCTGTTCATCGCCTGCCTGGCGCTCGGCGTGGCGGCAATCGCGGCCATCCTGTCGTTCAGCCGTGCCGTCGAGGAAGGCTTGCGCGCCGATGCCCGCGAGATCCTGAGCGGCGACGTCGCCGTCTCGCTGCTCTATCGCGAGGCGACGCCGGAGCAGATCGACTACATGAAGTCGCGCGGCCAGCTCGTGCGCTGGATCGACAGCCGCGCCATGGCGCGGCCGGTCAAGCCCGACGGGCGGGCGACCCTGGTGCAGCTCAAGGCGGTCGAGCGGGGCTATCCGCTCTATGGCAGCATCGAGCTCAAGGACGGCCTCTCGCTCGCCGACGCGCTGGCCGACAAGGAGGGCGTGTGGGGCGCGGTGGTCGAGGAGGCCGCGCTGCGTCGCATGAACATGGCGCTGGGCGAGCGCGTGAAGGTGGGCGACGTCACCGTCGAGGTGCGCGGCATCATCGTCCGCGAGCCCGACCGCGGGCTGAACGCCTTCGCGAGCCTGGGGCCGCGCCTCATGATCTCCTACGAGGCGGTGTCGGCATCGGGATTGGTGCAGCCCGGCAGCCTGTTGAACTATGAATATCGCCTGCGCCTGCCGCCAGGCATCTCCGACGTCGTCGTCATCGACGGCCTGAAAGGCCGCTTCCCGGACGCCGGCTGGCGGGTAAGGGGGCTCGCCGAGGCGGGCGGCGGCATCCGTTTCTGGCTCGACCGCCTGACGCAGTTCATCGGCCTGATCGGGCTTTCCTCGCTGCTGGTCGGCGGGGTGGGCGTGGGCAACGCCATTTCGAGCTTCCTGGCCGGCCGGCTGCGCACCATCGCCACGCTGAAGTGCCTGGGCGCGCCCGAGCGCCTGGTCTTCTCGACCTATCTCATCCAGCTCTCGGCGCTGGCGCTGGTCGGCGTGGTGTTGGGCCTGGTGATCGGCGCCGGCCTGCCGTTCGTCGCCCAGTCGGTGATCGCCGATGTCCTGCCGGTGCGGGCGCGGGTGGCGCTCTATGCCTGGCCGCTCACGATCGCGGCGATCTTCGGCCTGCTGGTCTCGCTGCTGTTCGCCCTGATGCCGCTCCTGCGCGCCCGCCGCGTCTCCGCCGCCACGCTGATGCGCGGCGCCGTCGTCCAGGGCGGCAGCCTGGTGTGGCGCGATGCGCTGCTGATCGGCGCGGTGGCGCTGGCGCTTGCGGCCTTCACCATCTTCACCGCCGACAGCCGGCGCATCGCCGGCTGGTTCGTGCTGGGCGCGATCGGCGCCTTCATCGCCTTCCCGCTGCTGGCGCGGCTCCTGATGATGGCCGCGGCGCGCGCCGGCAAGCCCAAGCTGGCGGGGCTGCGGCTCGCGCTCGCCAACCTGCACCGGCCGGGCGCACCCACGCCCATCGTCATGCTGTCGCTGGGGCTCGGGCTCACCGTGCTGGTGGCGACGGCGTTGATCGAGGGGAACCTGCGCGAGCAGATCACCAAGCGCATCCCGAGCGATGCGCCCGCCTTCTTCTTCGTCGACATCCAGTCGACCCAGATGCCGGCCTTCGAGAAGGCGCTCGCCGCCATCCCCGGCGCGGGGCCCCTCGACAAGGTGCCGTCGCTGCGCGGCCGCATCACAAAGATCGGCGGCAAGCCGGTGAGCGAGATCGCCGTCCCGTCGGATGCGCGCTGGGCGATCGACGGCGACCGCGGCGTGACCTATTCGGCGACGCCGCCCGAGGGCTCGCGCATCGTCGCCGGCGAATGGTGGCCGGCCGACTATCGGGGGCCGCAGCTCATCTCCTTCGACGAGGCGCTGGCCAGGGCGTTCGGCCTGGGGCTGGGCGACACCATCACGGTGAACGTGCTGGGCCGCGACATCGAGGCCAAGATCGCCTCCTTGCGGCGCATCGAATGGACGACGCTCACCATCAACTTCGTGTTCGTCTATTCGCCCGGCCTCCTGGACAAGGCGCCGCACACCTTCCTCGCCACGGTGAAGGCCACGCCCGAGGCCGAGGATGCGATCTTCAAGGTGATCACCGACCAGTTCCCCAACGTCACCGTGGTGCGCATCCGCGACGCCATCGAGACGGCGGCCAGCGTGCTGGGCAATATTGGCCTCGCCAGCCGCGTCATCGGCTTCCTGAGCATCCTGGCCGGCGTTCTGGTGCTGGCCGGCGCCATGCTGGCGACCCAGCAGCGGCGGGTGCACGAGGCCGTGGTGATGAAGGTGCTGGGCGCCACGCGGGCCCGCATCGCCGGCATCTTCGCCTGGGAGTTCGCCGCGCTGGGGCTCGCCACCGCGCTGGCGGCGCTGGGCGTGGGCACCCTCGGTGCCTATCTCGTGGTGCGCCGGCTGATGGGACTCGATTGGACCTTCCTGCCGACCGTCGCCGTGGCGGTGGCGCTGGGCGCCATGGCGCTCACCCTGGCGTTCGGCCTGGCCGGGACTTTGGCAGCTTTGCGGCAGCGGCCCCTTGCCTTGCTGCGCAACGAATAGGCAGGAAAGTCTCTGCAAGTGAAAGTAACTCGTCGCAATTACAAAGCGTCAACCCTATTGATTCACTTCGTCTGAGACCCCAAATTACCCGCTCGAAGGGGCTCGCCAATGAGGCCCCTCTGGAGGCTAGGACCAAAATGGCTAATCCGAACTTCGGCACCTTCAATCGCGCCGGTACTGTTGCCGACCAGGCGGCATTCGATGTCGGCCTGCGCGCCCATATGGTGCGTGTCTACAACTACATGGCGTCGGGTCTTGCCCTCTCGGGCATCGTGGCCTTTGCCTTGTTCAACTTCAGCGAACTCGCCGCCCTGTTCTTCCAGGTGCAGGGCACTCGAGTTGTCGGCCTGAACGCGCTGGGTTGGGTCGCGATCTTCGCGCCGCTCGGCCTGTTGCTGCTGGTCTCGTTCCGCGCCCAGTCGATGAGCGTGGGTGCGGTGCAGGCCGTCTACTGGGCGGTGACAGCCTTGATGGGCGTCAGCCTGTCGCTGCTGCTGTTCCGCTACACGGGCGCCTCGGTCGCCCGGACCTTCTTCGTCACGGCCGCGGCCTTCGGTGCGCTCAGCCTCTACGGCTACACCACCAAGCGCGACCTGTCGGCGTGGGGCAAGTTCCTGTTCATGGGCTTGATCGGCCTCATCCTGGCCGGTCTGGTCAACATGTTCTGGCCGTCAGGCACGATGAGCTTCATCATCTCGGCGGTCGGCGTCCTGATCTTCTCGGCCCTGATCGCCTACGACACCCAGAAGATCAAGGAGCAGTATGCCGAGGCCTGGGGCACCGACGTCGTCGAGAAGGTCGCAATCTTCGGCGCACTCAGCCTCTACCTCGACTTCGTGAACCTGTTCCAGTTCCTGATGAGCTTCCTGGGCCAGGAACGCGAATAAGGAACGCGAACAGCGAAAAGCAAACTTTCAGCGAGACGCCCGGGCTCGGAAGGCCTGGGCGTTTTGCTGTCCGGGGAGACCAGCTTGGCTCGGCGCAATCGACTGAGGGAGTTCATCGACAGCGAGGCGGCCTCGGCGATGCCGCTGCTGGTCGCCGCGATCGCTGCCCTCGTGCTCGCCAACTCGCCGCTCGCCGGGGCCGTCGACAGCCTGCTGCGGATCCGCTTCGGGTTCTCGCTGGGGCCGCTCGTCCTCGACAAGTCGGTCCTGCTCTGGATCAACGATGGGCTGATGGCGCTCTTCTTCCTGCTGGTCGGGCTCGAGATCAAGCGCGAGGTCGTCGAGGGCGCGCTGTCGCAGCCTTCGCAGGTCGCCCTGCCGGTGGTCGGCGCGGTGGGCGGCATGGCCGTGCCGGCGCTGGTCTACGTGGCGATCAACTGGAGCGATCCCTCGACGCTCAAGGGCTGGGCGATCCCCGCCGCCACCGACATTGCCTTCTCGCTGGGCGTGCTGGCTGCACTCGGCAGCCGCGTGCCGCTGACGCTGAAGGTGTTCCTGACGACGCTTGCCATCGTCGACGACTTGGGCGCCATCGTCGTCATCGCGATCTTCTATACCAGCGACCTCTCGCCGCTCGCGCTCGGCCTGGCCGCGCTGTTCATCGCGGGCCTGGCGATCCTCAACTTCGCCGGCGTGCGGCGACTGCTGCCTTATCTGCTGATCGGCGCGCTGCTCTGGGTGTCGGTTCTGAAGTCGGGCGTGCATGCCACGCTGGCGGGCGTCGTGCTGGCGCTGTTCATCCCGCTCAAGCCGGCCGGCGAGCCCGACGAGAAGCGGCCGGCCATCCGGTTGGAGCATGTGATCAAACCGTGGTCGGCATGGCTGATCATGCCGGCCTTCGCCTTCGCCAATGCCGGCCTGCCGCTTGGCGGCCTGTCGCTGGCGAGCCTCGCCGCGCCGCTGCCGCTCGGCATCATGGCCGGCCTCTTCATCGGCAAGCAGATCGGCATCGTGCTGGGTGCGGGCCTGCTGATCGTGCTCGGCGTCGCTCGACTGCCGCAGGGCGCCACATGGCGCGGCCTCTACGGCGTCGCCATCCTGGGCGGCATCGGCTTCACCATGAGCCTGTTCATCGGCACCCTCGCCTTTCCCGACGATGCGACGCGCGAGGCCGAGGTGCGGCTGGGCGTGCTCGCCGGTTCGATCCTGTCCGCACTCGTGGGCTGGCTCGTGCTCCGCTCGCAACGCAAATTCGCATAGCTAGCCCCAGATTGCGCGTCGCCTTGGCGGGCCTATACTTTCCCGCCATGCGGCGCACGTCCTACGAACAAATGAACTGCTCGATCGCCTCGGCGCTCGACGTCGTCGGCGAGCCGTGGACGCTGTTGATCGTGCGCGACGCCTTCTATGGCGTCCGCCGCTTCGACGACTTCCAGGAGAATCTCGGCATCGCCCGCAATGTTCTGACGGCGCGGCTGAAGAAACTCGTCGAGGCCGGCATCTTCCGCAAGACCGCCTACCGCCAGCGTCCGCTGCGCCACGAATACCGCCTGACCGACAAGGGTGCCGCGCTGTTCACCGTCATCGTCGGGCTGAAGCAGTGGGGCGACCGCTATGGCGCGGCCGCGCGCAGCGGCAAGCCGATGGACCTCGTCAATCGCGGCGACGGCCGGCCGCTCGAGCCGATGCTGATCGACGCCGACTCCGGCCAGCGGCTGGAGCTCACCAACGTGCGCGCCGTCGCCGGCCCCGGCGCCGACCAGGGCACGCGCGCTTTCTTCGAGCGCCTGGCGATCAACCGCCCGCCCGCCGGCAACCGTTAGTCGCGATCGATCTTCTTGCCGTCGACCTCGCGCTGGCTGCGGTCCTGCGCGTCCTTGTCGGCGGCCTTCTCGGCCTTGGTGCGGCCGAAGCGCCAGCGGTTGGCGTCGGCCTCGCTCTCGCGTTGCCGCCGTGCCTTGTCCTTGCGAGCGCGTCGCAGGTTCACGATCTCCGCCATGTCGGTCGTCCTGACTGTCCCCAAATGTCTATGCCGCGCCGCGGGCCGATGCGCTAGTGTCAGGCAGTCGGGTGGCGGGAGCGTTCCATGACATCTACCACGCGCAAGAAGGTCCTGATTGGCGCCGGTGGCATCGTCGGCCTGTTGATCGTGGCGCTGCTGGCCCTGCCCAGCCTGATCGACCTCAACGCCCGCAAGCCCGAGATCACAGCCATGGTCAAGAAGGTGACTGGCCGCGACCTCGTGCTCGACGGTCCGATCGCGCTGTCGATCCTGCCGACGCCGACCGTGACGCTGAGCGGCGTGAAATTCTTCAACGTGCCGGGCTCGAAGAACCCCAACATGGTCGAGGTCAGGACCGTCACCGTGAAGCCCTCGCTCGGCGCGTTGCTGACCGGCAACGTCGAGGTCAGCGAGGTGACGCTGGTCGAGCCCAAGATCGTTCTGGAGATCAATGCCGAGGGCAAGCCGAACTGGGAGTTTGCCCCCTCGGTCGCCGAGGCCAGGCCCGCCGCCCCCAAGCCCGCCTCGCCCAAGCCCCTGTCGCTCGGCCGCCTCACCATCGAGAACGGCACGCTGATCTTCAGCGATTCCAAGGCCGGCCTCTCGGTGGTGGCGGAGAAAGCAAATTTCAGCGCCTCGGTGCGCTCGCTCGACGGGCCGTATTCGATCGCCGGCTCGGCCACCATCAACGGCGCACAGCTCAAGCTCGACCTCGCGGTCGGCGCCAAGGCCGCCGACGGTCATGCCGTCGACCTCGCCGTGGAGGCGGGCGGCAAGCTCAGCCTCAACGGCAAGCTGAGCGAGCTCGGCCCCAACGCGCGGTTCAGCGGCGTCGCCTCCAGCGCGTCGGACAACCTGATCGGCTTTGCCGACACCCTGATCAAGATGACCGGCCAGCCGCAGCCCGACCTGCCGCCGCTGCTCGCCGGCAAGTTCACCTTCGACGGCGCCGTCGACGCTTCGCAAGCGGCGGTCTCGATCAGGGATTTCAAGCTGGCGCTGGGCCAGGACAACGCCGGCGGTTCGCTGTCGCTGACGCTGAAGCCTGCACTCGCGATCGAGGGCAAGCTCGCGGCCGACCGGCTCGACCTCGACCGCTGGCTGGCCGCGATGGCAAAGCCCGCAACGCCGCAGGCCCCGCCGACGCCGCCACCGGCCGGCGCCACGGCGGCACCGGCGCCGCCGCCGGGGCCCAGCCTGCTCGCCTCGATCACCACCAAGCTTTCGTTCGAGATCGGCGAGCTGATCTACAACAAGCAGCCGGTGCGCAACATCGCGCTCGAGCTGGAGGCGCGCCGCGGCGTCGTCGCCGTCCCGAAGCTTGCCGCCACCCTGCCGGGCGATCTGGTGCTGCAGGCCAAGTCGACCCTGTCGGGCGATCCCAATCGGCCGACTGTCGCCGGCGATTTCAGCCTGGTCGGGCCGAAGCTGCGCGAGACGCTGGCCTGGCTCGCCGTCGACGTGCCGTCGGTTCCGCCCGACAAGCTCACCCGGATCAGCCTGAAGGGCCGGATGTCGTCGGATGGCGGCAACGTGCAGGTGAGCGACGCGGTCTTCGAGCTCGACGACCTCAAGGGCAGCGGCGGCATCACCGTGACCTTCAGCGTGCCGCTGTCGGTGGTCATGCAGGTCAGTCTCGACACGCTCGACCTCGATTCCTACCTCGCCGCCGCACCGGCCGAGAAGAAGCCGGCGGCTGCTCCTGCTGCTCCAGCCACGGCCGCGGCCCGCGCGGCCGGTCCCTCGGTCGGGCTCAAGGCCAAGATCGCCAAGCTGATCTGGAACAAGGAGACGATCGGCGGCATCGATGTCGACATCGCGCTGCGCGGCGACACGCTCCGGCTGAACGACGTCAAGGTCTCGAACCTCGCCGGCGCGCGGCTGGCGCTGCGCGGCACCGTCGCCAACTACAGCGCGCCGCAGCCGCGGCCCGACATCGCCTTCAACTTCGAAGCGCCGGACATGGACCGTGTGCTGAAGCTCGCAGGCGCCACGCCGGCGGGGCTGGGCGCCGTGACGGCCTCGGGCGGCATCGCCGGCAGCCTCGAGCAGGTGGCGCTTCGCGAACTCGCCGTGAACGCCGCCGGCCAAAGCCTGCGCGCGACCGGCACGCTGGCCTTGCCCGGCGCGGCGCAAGGCGCGCCCAAGTCGGCGGCATACAAGGGCAGCCTGACGCTGAACGGCCAGACGGTCGACGGTTCAATCGAAGCGACGTTGACCGGCCGGCCCCGCATCACCGCCGACCTCAGGGCCAACGTGCTCGATCTCGACAAGATCGGCGGCAGTGCTGCTCCGGCATCGCGCCCGCCGGCGCGCGGCCAGCAGGCTGAGGCCAAGGGCATCGACACGGGGCCGCTGCGCAGCATCGACGGCAACTTCAAGCTGGTGGCGGCGACCCTGATCAGCCCGCCGTTGCGCATCGGCAATGCCGACCTGGCGGCAACCCTGAAGGACGGCGTGCTCACCATCTCGCACTTCAAGGGCGCGCTCCATGGCGGCTCGCTCAACTTCTCGGGCGTGGTCAATGCCAGCCAGCCGGCGCTCGCCGTCGACCTCAAAGGCGACGCCACCGGCATCCTGCTCGGCGAGATGCTGCGCAGCACGCGCGGCAGCAATCAGTTCGGCAGCACCATCAAGGTGACCATCGACGGCAAGCTGAACGCCACCGGCATCTCGGTGCGGGCAGGCGGCACGACCTCCGATCAGCTCAGGAGCTCGCTGGCGGGTGTCGCCAACCTCGGCGGCCACATCTATGTCGGCGCCGACGAGGCGCTGCGATTCCTGGGCTCCGCCCTCGCCGGTGCGGCCGGCGGCGTGATCGACAACACGCTCGGCAACGCGCTGGGCATCGTCGGGCAGCGCGGCCTTAGCCCGACGGCTCTGTTGAACGCGATCCAGTTGGTCCTCAACCGCTTCGTCAACCACGACAGCCCGATCAGCGGTCACATCGACATCGCCGGCGGCGTGCTGACCGACAAGGGCCTGGCTGTGCAGGGCAACCGTGCCACGGCCAACATCTCGACCCGCACCAACCTCAATGCCTCGACGACCGACACCACGATCAACTTCGTGATCGCCGAGGATCCCTCGGCGCCCTACATCGTCACCACGGCGCGCGGCCCGTTCTCCTCGCCGTCGCTCAACGTCACGCGCGGCACGGCCAAGGATCCGCCGGGCATGATCAGCACTTTGCCGGGTGTGGGCAACATCCCGGGCGTCGGCAGCTTGATCCCGGGGCAGGGTGGGGGCCAGAGTGGCGGCCAGCAACGCTCGCCGATCCCCAATATCCAACTGCCCATTCCCAACATCTTCGGCCGCTAGAGGGTCCATGCTCGATCGCCTGTTGTCCGTGCTGAAGGCACGGTTCGGTTCCGCGCCTGCGCTCACGGAAGCTCCCCAGGGCGTCGACGTGCTGGCCGACATGGCCAACCGGCGCGTCATGCGCCGCTATCTCGACAAGCCGGTCGATCCGGCGCTGCTCGACACGCTCTGCGCTGTCGCCCTGTCGGCGCCGTCGAAAAGCGACCTGCAGCAGGCCGACATCGTGATCGTCACCGACAAGGCCCAGCGCGCGGTGCTCGACGAACTGGCGCCGGGCAATCCCTGGATGAAGGCGGCACCAGCCGTCCTGGTATTCTGCGGCAACAACCGCCGGCAGCGGCTGGCCTTCGACTGGCGCAAGCGACCTTACGTCAACGACCATCTCGATCCGTTCTTCAACGCGTCGGTCGATGCCGCGATCGTGCTGGCGACCTTCGTCGCCGCGGCCGACCGCGTCGGGCTGGGGACCTGCCCGATCAGCACCCTGCGCAACAATGCCGCCAAGGTGTCCGACCTTCTCGGCCTGCCCGACCACGTCTTTCCGGTGGCGGGGCTCGGCGTCGGCTGGCCGTCCTTCGCCGGCGTGATGAGCCCCCGGCTCGGCCTCGACGTCACCGTCCATCACGACCGCTATGACGAGAAGGGACTGAAGGAGAAGGTCGCGGCCTACGACAAGCGCCGCCGCGCCGTGCAGCCCTACGCCCAGCAGCGCCATGTCGATAAATTCGGCGAGGACGCGGAATATGGCTGGTCGGAAGACAAGGTCCGGCAATATTCGGTGCCCGACCGCGCCGATTTCGGCGCATTCGTGCGCGCGAAAGGCTTCAAACTCGACTGATCGGTCGTTTCCTGAGCTCGTCGAGCACGAAAAGACGCAGCGCGCTCGACAGGTTGCCCGGGCTGCGGCCGTGGTCGATCTCGGCCACCAGGGCGTTCAGCGACAGGCCGCGCTGGTCGGCGATGGCCGAAAGCGCGGCCCAGAAGGCGTCCTCGAGCGATACCGAGGTGCGATGGCCATCGATTGTGACCGAACGTTTGCGCATCGCCGGACTGTGGCAGCGGCAGGACGCCGCCTCAACCCGCCTTGCCGCCGTCACAGAGCGTGCGTATAAGCGCGCCTTACAAAACCCCCTCGGACACAAGCTTTTATGGACATCCGCAACGTCGCGATCATCGCGCACGTCGACCATGGCAAGACGACGCTGGTGGACTGCCTGCTCAAGCAGTCGGGCACCTTCCGCGAGAACCAGCAGGTCGCCGAGCGCGCCATGGACTCCAACGACCTCGAGCGCGAGCGTGGCATCACCATCCTCGCCAAGGCAACCTCGGTCGTCTGGAAGGGCACGCGCGTCAACATCGTCGACACGCCGGGCCACGCCGACTTCGGCGGCGAGGTCGAGCGCATCCTTTCCATGGTCGACGGCGTGGTTCTGCTGGTCGACGCGGCCGAAGGGCCGCTGCCGCAGACCAAGTTCGTGCTGGGCAAGGCTCTGCGCCTCGGCCTGCGCCCGATCGTGCTGATCAACAAGGTCGACCGCTCGGATGCGCGGCCGCACCAGGTGCACGACGAGGTGTTCGACCTGTTCTCCGCGCTGGAGGCCAACGACCAGCAGCTCGATTTCCCGACCTTGTTCGCGTCCGCCCGCCAGGGCTGGGCCGCGACGTCGCTCGAGGCCGAGCACAAGGACATGGAGCCGCTGTTCGATCTCATCCTGCGCCATGTCCCGCCGCCGCACATCGAGGCCGACAAGCCGTTCCGCATGCTGGTGACGACGCTTGAGTCCGATCCGTTCCTCGGCCGCATCCTGACCGGCCGCATCCACTCCGGCGCGATCAGGCCCAACACCGTCCTGAAGTCGCTGAGCCGCGACGGCAGCGAGATCGAGCAGACCCGCGTCACCAAGGTGCTGGCCTTCCGCGGGCTGGAGCGCGTCGCCCTCGACATCGCCGAGGCTGGCGACATCGTGGCCGTGGCCGGCTTCAAGAACGCGACCGTCGCCGACACGATCTGCGATCAGGCCGTCGAATGGGCATTGCCAGGCCAGCCGGTCGATCCGCCGACGCTTGCCATGACCTTTGCGGTCAACGACTCGCCGCTGGCCGGACGTGAAGGCGACAAGGTCACGACCCGCATGATCCGCGCCCGCCTGATGCGCGAGGCCGAAGGGAATGTCGCCATCCGCGTCACCGACACCGAAAACGCCGATTCCTACGAGGTCGCCGGCCGTGGCGAGCTTCAGCTTGGCGTGCTGATCGAGACCATGCGCCGCGAGGGCTTCGAGCTCGCCGTCGGCCGCCCGCGCGTCCTTTTCCAGAACGACTCGATCACCGGCCAGCGCCTCGAGCCGATCGAGGAAGTGGTGATCGACGTCGATGACGCCTACACCGGCGTCGTGGTCGAGCAGATTTCCGTCCGCAAGGGCGAGCTGCAGGACATGCGCCCGTCGGGCGCCGGCAAGACCCGTCTGGTGTTCTACGCCCCGTCGCGTGGCCTGATCGGCTATCACGGCGAGTTCCTGACCGACACGCGCGGCACCGGCGTGATGAACCGCATCTTCCACGAGTACGGCCCCTATCGTGGCCTGATCTCCGGCCGGCGCAACGGCGCGCTGATCGCCAACGCCGAAGGCACGGCCGTGGCCTATGCGCTGTGGAACCTCGAGGAGCGCGGGCCGATGTTCATCGACCCGGGCGTGCAGGTCTACGCGGGCATGCTGATCGGCGAGCACAGCCGCGGCAACGACCTCGACGTCAACGTGCTGAAAGGCAAGCAGCTCACCAACATCCGCGCCGCCGGCAAGGACGAGGCTGTGCGCCTGACGCCGCCGCGCAAGATGTCACTCGAGCAGGCGATCGCCTATATCGAGGACGACGAACTGGTCGAGGTGACGCCGAAGTCGATTCGTCTGCGCAAGCGCTTCCTCAGTCCCGAAGACCGCAAGCGCGCCAAAAAGCAGGCCGCCGCCGCGGCAGCAGAGTAAGCAGAGTAGGAAGGAGTGACATTGAACAACCGAGACACGTTCGCCGATCGTTTGGAGAACGCCGCCAAGGCGCGGCAAGCCCTGCTGGAGCGGGCGCGCGCCAAGGACAGGAGCAACGATCCTGAGTTCGTCGCCCGCCAGGAAGCCCGCGCCGCCGCGGCACGCGCCCGCGAGGAGCGCGAGGCCGAGCGCCGCAATGCCGAGATCGAGCGCCGCAATGCCAAGCGCGCCGAGCAGGAAGCTGCGCGAGCGAAGGCAGCGGCCGATCGGGAGGCCGAGAAGGTCGCGCAAGCCGCTCTCGAGGCCCAAAGCGCCAAGCGCTCCCTGCGCGAGCAGATCGAGCTGCTCGCCGCGCAGAAGGCGACGCGCGATGCGCGCTACGCCGCGCGCAAGGCACGCAAGAAGTAGTTCCGTCGCCTCGACCGACGCGAGAAGCGGAGAGGCCTTCTCTCCGCACCAAGCCGCTTTGGTTGAAGCAAGGCCTCTCCGCGCGGGTCAGAGTTTACCCCGAGCGAAGTCGGAGGCGCCCTCGGTCGAGACGACGATCAGAGGCTGCCGCCGGTCAACGACGCCCGCTGGCTGATCTCGATGTGGTTGCCGTCGGGATCGCAGACGAAGGCGAAGCGCACGGTATCGCCCAGCACGCGCGGCATGCCGCCCGAGGTTCCGCCGCGCGCCAGGATACCGTCGTACTCGGCGAGGCAATCCCACACCTGCACGGTCATGTAGCGGTAGCCTGGCCCGCGCCATTCCGCGCTGCGCTCGACCCTGCCGCGCTCGGCGACCACGACCAGCGAATCGCCGCAGCGGTAGCGGCCCTCGCCCGCGCGCTCGAACTGCATGGCGTCGGTCCAGAAGCGGTCGTGCTCGGCCGGATCGTTGACCTTGAGCAGGATGGCGATGCCCTGCACGCCGCCGGCGCCCCCATTGGTGCTCCGGGGGACCAGCACCACCTTGTTGCCGTCGGGATCGCTCAGCGCCTGCGGCGCGGCCAATCCTTCCTTGGCGATCTGCAGGCCCACGATGCCGGACGGCGGCGCTGCGGGCAGCGGATGGCGCGAATGGTTCATCTTCAGGATCGAGCCGTTCATGTGATGGCGATGCTGCTGCATGCCGCCGCCCAGCTTGCCCATGTGGTCGTAGGGCAGGCCTGCTGTGTGCTGCCAGAAGGCGAGCTGCTCGTCGCGCTTGGTCGAGAACAGGCCGATATCGAGATGCTGTTTGGCGAGATTCATGGCGGCCAGTGTAGCGCAAGGCTGTGGATGGCTGGAAAGCCGTCTGCGATGACACATTAGCCAGAAGGGCAAAGCCCTTGAATCCTCTTTGAGAATCGCATTTCAAGCAGTCGTAGGTGACCGAAACAACTCATACAATCCCTGCCACGACTCCGCTCCTGTGCGGTTGCTAGAACGGCCGTGGGTGAAGGGTCGGCCGTTGGGGAATGGCCGCCCAAATATGTGGGAAGGGACACTATGCTACGGGCCATTATCGGCACGGTCGTCGTGCTTGCAGGATTTGGCGTCCTCGAGCGTTCCGTTGACGCCAGCACCGGCCACGCCGGTTCATGTACCGCAACGCAGGCTTATGCGCTGATCCAGCGCGGCGACATGGTGCCGGTGCGCGCCGAGCCGACGCCGCAGGCGCCGGTGATCGGCACGCTCTCGGGGCGCGCCGTCACGGCCGAGCTGGCGCGCAGCCAGGTCACCATCATGGGCAGCCAGAGCGGCTGGGCGCGCATCGCGCTCAACACCGCGCAGGGCTACGCCGCCGCTGGTGCCGCGCCACAGTCGTTCGGCTGGATGCCGGCCGATCTGCTCACGGTCGATGCCCGCGTCGACGGCACGATCACGCTGTCCGACCGGCCGGATCTGTTGGGCTCGGCGATCGCCACCATCGAAGGCGACGACATGAAGTTTCGCGTGCTCGGCTGCCGCGGCACCCGGCTGCAGGTCGTCAACGCCCGCCACGGCCACGTCTGGATCGACAAGTGGTGCGCCCGCGAGGAGGGCTGCCGCGGCTAGCTAAACAGTTTGGAAGGGCAGTGGGTCGTCATCTGGGGATTTGACGGCGCGTTGCGGGACAGCACACTGAAAACCCGGCAGGGCGACCTGCCGGGTTTTTTGCCTCCCGTCGCCTCGACCGAAGCGAAGCGGAGTGGAGAGGCCTTGCCTCAACGATTTGCGGTGTGCCGCTGGAGAGAAGGTCGCTTCGCTCCGGTCGGGACGACGCAGTTAAATCTTCAATTCGCTGAAGAAATCGTTGCCCTTGTCGTCGGTGACGATGAAGGCCGGGAAATTCTCGACCTGGATGCGCCAGATCGCTTCCATGCCGAGCTCGGGATATTCCAGCACCTCGACCTTGCGGATGCAGTTCTTGGCCAGGATGGCGGCGGGGCCGCCGATCGAGCCGAGATAGAAGCCCCTGTGCTTCTTGCAGGCGTCGACGACCTGCTTGCTGCGGTTGCCCTTGGCCAGCATCACCATCGAGCCGCCATTGGCCTGGAACAGATCGACGTAGGAATCCATGCGGCCCGCCGTGGTCGGGCCGAACGAGCCCGACGGCATGCCCTCCGGCGTCTTGGCGGGGCCGGCGTAGTAGACCGGGAACTGCTTGAAGTAGTCGGGCAGGCCTTCGCCTCGGTCGAGCCGCTCCTTGAGCTTCGCATGCGCCGAATCGCGCGCCACGATCAGCGTGCCGGTGAGGTTCACCCGCGTCTTCACGGGGTGCTTCGTCAGCACCGACAGCGTATGCGGCATGCCCTTGTTGAGGTCGACCGCGATCACGTCGCCCGAGAGCTGCTGCGGCTCCACCTCGGGCAGGTAGTGCGCCGGGTTCGCCTCGAGCTGTTCCAGGAAGATGCCGTCCTTGGTGATCTTGCCCACCGCCTGGCGGTCGGCCGAGCAGGAGACACCCATGCCGATCGGCACCGAGGCGCCGTGGCGGGCGATGCGGATCACCCGCACGTCGTGGCAGAAATATTTGCCGCCGAACTGGGCGCCGATACCCATCTGGCGCGTGAGCTCCAAAACCTTCTTCTCCATCTCGCGGTCGCGGATGGCGACACCCTTGTTGTTGCCCTCGGTCGGCAGGTCGTCGAGATAGCGCGTCGAGGCGAGCTTCACCGTCTTGAGGTTCATCTCCGCCGACGTGCCGCCAACCACGATGGCGAGGTGGTAGGGCGGGCAGGCCGCGGTGCCCAGGGTGCGGATCTGGGTGTCGAGGAATTTCAGCAGCGCGGCCTCGTTCAGCACCGCCGGCGTCTGCTGGTAGAGGTAGCTCTTGTTGGCCGAGCCGCCGCCCTTGGCGACGAACAGGAACTTGTAGGCGTCGCCGTCGGTCGCATAGATGTCGATCTGCGCCGGCAGGTTGGTGCCGGTCTGCACTTCCTTGAACATCGAGATCGGCGAGACCTGGGAATAGCGCAGGTTGGTCTCGGTGTAGGTCTTGAACACGCCCTTGGCGATCGCCGCCTCGTCGCCGCCGCCGGTCCACACCGCCTGGCCCTTCTTGCCCATGACGATGGCGGTGCCGGTGTCCTGGCACATCGGCAGCACGCCGCCCGCCGCGATGTTGGCGTTCTTCAGGAGCTCGAGCGCCACGTACTTGTCGTTGGCCGAGGCCTCGCCGTCCTCGAGGATAGAACGCAGCTGGGCGAGATGGCCGGGTCGCAGGAGATGGGAAATGTCGTGGAAGGCCTGGGCGGTGAGCAAGGTCAGCGCCTCGGGTTCGACCGTCAGCACGTCGCGGCCGTTGAACTTGGTCACGCCGACATGGTCGGAGGAGAGCTTGCGGTAGGACGTCGTGTCCTCACCGTGCGGAAACATCTCCTGGAACTGGAACTCGGGCATATGGGTCTCCTGGCGCGCCAAGCTAGCGCGATTTCCGGTCCTTGCGGACCGGAAACGCGTGGGCGCGCATCCCTGCCGCAACGGCGGCGCAGCGTAAAGCTACTTCTTTCGGAAGCTGTCGAGCTTGACGATCTTGGAGGCGGCGTCCTCGGGCTTGGCCTCGGCGGCCTGCTCGGTGCCGTCCTCGGGCTTGGCTTCCGAAGCCGCGGGTGCCGCCAGCGGCGGGCGCTTTTCGGCCGGCGGCAGGGCGGCCGGCGGCGCGGCGGGCGCCTCGGCCTTCTCGCCCGCCTTGTCCTTGCGATCGAATTGCAGGCCGAAGCGCACCGACGGATCGACGAACGCCGACAGTGCGGCGAACGGCACCCGGATGCGCTCCTGCTGCTTGTTGAAGCTCACCGTCACTTCGAAGTGGTTGGGCCCCAGGATCAGGTCCCAGTACTGGTGCTGGAGCACGATCGTCATCTCTTCCGGGTACTTGGCGCGCAAATAGTCAGGCAGCATGACGCCGGGGTCGCCGCTGCGGAACGAGATGTAGAAATGGTGCGAGCCGGGAAGGCCTTTCTCGGCGACCTGCGTCAGCACGCGACGGACGACGCTGCGCAGCGCGTCGTCGACGAGGGCGTCGTAGTGGAAGCGATCGTTCATGGCCTGTCGGAAATTTCGCGAAGTATGGTCGACCCGCGTACCACTAGAGTCAATCGCGGGAAACCCCGAATGCATCGGATGAAGTGGGAGGGCTTCTGTTGCCCGGTGCCCTCCCGAACCGCGCTTACGTCCGCTGTTTAGGCGGCAGCAGCGAGTGTAACGGTATTATCGTTAGCACTTGTGAATGGCCCGTCACGGCGGAACCATACCGGGCAAAAACCGCGCCTTTACCACGCTCGTCGATCCTGGTTCGCCCCCATCGACTCCGTTCCCGAAAGAGCGGAGGTGAAATGGTGGAGGCGCCGGGTACTGCCCCCGGGTCCGAAACGCTTATGCCACGCGGCGTTTATCGCCATAGTCGGTTTCCCGACACGACCAATATAAGCACTCCACAGGCATTTTAGAAGGCGACGAATGCCCGCGGAACGCCTGCCTCATTTTCCCCATAGAAGGGCCCGCCGAGCGCCCATAGAGTCCGCGGCCAACGAAGGACGACGAAACAATGCCCCTCTCCACCGACCAGCAGGCCGAGATCGACCAGGCACGCGGCGGCGCGCAGCCGACCCTGCGGCCTAGCGTGCCGGCGCTGGAGGAAATTCTTTTCCAGGCCCTGCCCGTGCTCGATCACGGATTTGTCCGCGTCGTCGACTACATGGGAGATGATGCTGCCGTCGTGCAGGCCGCCCGGGTGAGCTACGGCCGCGGCACCAAGAAGATCAGCGAGGACCGCGGGCTGATCAACTACCTGATGCGGCATCGCCACACGACGCCGTTCGAGATGTGCGAGATCAAATACCACGTGAAGCTGCCGATCTTCGTGGCCCGCCAGTGGATCCGCCATCGCACCGCCAACGTGAACGAATACTCGGCGCGCTACTCGATCCTCGACAACGAGTATTACTTGCCCAAGCCCGAGCATCTGGCAGCCCAGAGCAAGGCCAATCGCCAGGGCAGGGACCAGGTGCTCTCCGGCAAGGAGGCCGAGCGCGTGTTCGACCTGCTCAAGAAGGATTCGGAGCTGGTCTACGAACACTACATGGAGATGCTGAACGAGGGCGATACGGGCGAACCGCTCGATCCCGAGCGCTCGGGCCTCGCACGCGAGCTCGCACGCATGAACCTGTCGCTCGCCTTCTATACTCAGTGGTACTGGAAGACCAACCTCCACAATCTCATGCATTTCCTGTCGCTGCGCGCCGACGCGCATGCGCAGTACGAAATCCGCGTCTATGCCGACGTGATGCTGGATACGCTGAAGCGCTGGTGCCCGATCAGCTACGACGCCTTCATGGAATACCGCCTGGGCGGCGCGCACCTCTCCAAGACCGGCCTGGCCGCGATCAGGCGCATGATCGCCGGTGAGAAGGTCGACCAGAAGGCAAGCGGGCTCAATCCGCGCGAATGGCGAGAACTCGTGGCGGTCCTGGGCCTTGGCTAGGGACAATCCCGGCCGGCTGCGGCTGCTGCGCGAGCGGGCGCGCGACGATGACGCCATCGAGGATATGAACGAGGCGGCGTTCGGTCCCGACCGCACGCACAAGACCGTCTATCGCCTGCGCGAGGACGTGAAGCCCATCAAAGAGCTGTGCTTCGTCGCCATCGACCAGAAGGGCCGCATGGTGGCCTCGATCCGCAACTGGCCGATCCTGATCAACGAGCGCTGGCCCGCCGTGCTGCTGGGGCCGCTCGCCATCTCGCCCGAGCTGCGCGGCCTGGGCTACGGCAAGGCGCTGATGTGGCACTCGATGGCGCAGTCGCGCATGCTGGGTCACAGCCGCATCATCCTGGTCGGCGATCCCGAGTACTACAATCAGTTCGGCTTCCGCCGCGATCTCGCGCTCAACATCCAGCTCCCGGGCTGGGTCGAGGAACGGCGGTTCTTGGCGCTGGAGCTGGTCGCCGGCTCGATGATCGGCGTGCACGGCATGATCGGAAAATGGGATGCGCGCAAGGCGGCGGCTGCCGGACGCAAGCGCAGGCGCTCATAGTCTTCCGGACCGCCGGCCTCTGGCCGGCATCATGATCATGAGCCGGCCAGAGGCCGGCGGTCCGGAAGAGAAGAAGATGAGCGTTTCGCCACGACGATGAATTCTCGGCTTGTTTCGGTCAGTGGCGAGCGATCCCAGTCGCCGTACCAAGTCACCGGCGCGAGCTTTGCCGCGGCCAGCAATCGGTTGAGGTGATCGAGATCGATGAAGCGGATGCGACTGCGGCCGACGATCGTCCTGCCGGTGTCGGCAAAGCGGTAGTGCGCGGCAAGGTTCACGATGCCGGTGGCCGGGTCGGCTTTGGTGTCGAAGAACTCCTCGACCTCGCCGTGGTCTGCCGTGGCCGCGCTCCGTCGCTTGTCGGGCGTCCACGACAACCACGCCTTACGGGCAGGATTGCGGGTCTCGAAGGCGAGCAGGCCGTCGTCGGCCAGGTGGTCGCGGGCGGTCCGCAGGACCGCGATGGCGTCGTCGTCGGTCAGCAGCGCCTGGAAGGCGTGGCCGGTCATGTAGATGAGATCGAAGCCCTGCGGCAGCCGCACGGTCTGGCCCGTGCTCTTGATCCAGGAGACCCGCTCGGCGCCTCCCCGATCTCTGGCCACGCTCAACATGCCCTCTGCCGGATCCACGCCGGTCACAGCAAAGCCTTCCTCGGCAATCCGGCACGCCAGCAGCCCCGTGCCGCAGCCGAGGTCGAGGACGCGCGCGCCGCTTTTCAGCGTCCGCGCCAGGCCGAGGTAGAAAGCGTCGCAGACATCCCAGCCGTTGAAGTGGTCGTAGAGCGAGGCGAAGAGGGAATCCTCGAACACCTCATCGGCAGTCACTACCGCACCACGATCCTCGGTGCCTTGCGCGCGCCGCGCTGGTTGGCCGAGAGCTGCTTCCACACCCGGCCGGCGATGTTCTTGTAGATCTGGGCGTACGGGCTGTCGGGCTGGGAGACGACAATGGGATGGCCCGAGTCCGACGTCGTGCGGATGTCGAGATGCAAGGGGACCTCGCCCAGGAACGGCACGCCGAGCTTCTCGGCCTCCTCGCGCGCCCCGCCGTGACCGAAGATCTCGGCGCGCTCGCCGCAATGCGGGCAGAGGTAGAAGCTCATGTTCTCGACGAAGCCCAGCACCGGCACCGCGACCTTGCGGAACATGTTCAGGCCCTTGCGGGCGTCCACGAGCGCGATGTCCTGCGGCGTCGACACGATCACCGCGCCGGCCAGCGCCACGCGCTGGGCCAGCGTCAGCTGCGCATCGCCGGTGCCCGGCGGCATGTCGACCACCAGCACGTCGAGCTCGCCCCATTGCACGTCGCGCAGCATCTGCTCGAGCGCGCTCGACACCATGGGGCCGCGCCAGATCATCGGCGTGTCCTCGTTGACGATGTAGCCGATCGACATGGTCTTGAGACCGTAACGTTCGATCGGCTTCAGCGCCTTGCCGTCGACCAATTCGGGCTTTTCCTTGACGTCGAGCATGCGCGGCATCGACGGGCCGTAGATGTCGGCATCGAGCAGGCCGGTCGAGACGCCGTTGGCGGCGAGGCCGAGGGCGAGGTTGACCGCCGTCGTCGACTTGCCGACGCCGCCCTTGCCCGAGGCCACGGCGATGATGTGCTTCACGCCCGGCACGTCGATGCGTCCACCGCCGCCGGTGGTCTTGGCGGCTGGAGCGCCTTGGCCACGCGCGTGCCCCCGTCCATGTTCGTGTTCGTGCGCGTGCGACGCAGGTGCAGCCGGGGCAGGCCGTTCGGAGGTCATCACGGCCGTCGCCGACAGCACGCCCGGCATGGCGCGCACGGCCTGTTCGCACGCCTGGCGCAGCGGCTCCAGGGCGGTACCGCGGGCGGGGTCGACATCGAGGGTCACCGCGACATGGCCGCCGCGTACGGCGATGCCGCCGACCATGCCCTGCGCCACGACGTTCTTTGCCGTCGCCGGATCGACGACGGCCTCAAGGACCTTGCGGACGGCCAATTCGGTGATTTCAGCCATTAGGGCTCGTTTCCGCCATATCGCAATATTGTGTCGCCGCTTGATTGCGGGTGTTGCTGCCGTCACATATATGCAGCGCGACCTGAAATCAAAGCCGACAATATGCCGAGCAGGCGGCCGGTGGCCCGAGGTGAACGATGGCGTGGAACAACAACAGCGGCGGCCCCTGGGGCGGCGGCGGTGGTGGCAATAGCGGCGGGCCTTGGGGCGGTGGTGGCGGCGGCAATCGCGGCGGCGGCGGTGGGCCGTTCGGCTCGCGCCGGCCGCCCGACATGGAAGACGTCATCCGCAAGGGCCAGGAGCGGCTGAAGAACCTCATCCCCGGCGGCTTCGGTTCCTACAAGGGCATCGTCCTGGTCGTGTTGCTGGGCCTGGTGATCTGGCTGGTCACCGGCTTCTTCCGCGTGCAGCCCAACCAGCAGGCGATCCAGCTCGTGTTCGGCAAGCCCTACGGCAAGCCGGTCGAGCCCGGCCTGCACTACAACCTGCCCGGCCCGATCGGCAACGTGGTGGTAGTGAACGTGCAGGATCAGCGTCGTGTCGTCCTGGGCTCGCGCGGCGGTCAGGACCGCACGACGACCTATACGCGCGGCGGGCCGCGCCCGACCTCGACCGAGAACCTGATGCTGACCGGTGACGAGAACATCGTCGACATCGAGTTCGCCGTGTTGTGGCAGATCAAGGACGTCTTCAAGTACGCCTTCGACGTGCGCAATCCGGAAGAAAACGTGCGCGCCGGCGCCGAGGCTGCCATGCGCGAGATCATCGGCCGGTCGAACCTGCAATACGCCCAGACCGAGGGCCGCAGCCGCATCGAGCAGGATACCAAGGAGCTGCTGCAGCGCATCCTCGACGAATACGGGCTGGGCGTGCGTATCTCCAACATCCAGCTGCTGCGGGTCGACCCGCCACAGGAGGTCATCGCGGCCTTCCGCGACGTCCAGGCGGCGCGTGCCGACAAGGAGAAGAGCATCAACGAGGCCAACACCTACCGCAACCAGGTGCTGCCGCGGGCCAAGGGCGAGGCGGAGTCGATCATCCAGCGCGGCGAGGCCTACAAGGCCGAGATCATCGCCCGCGCGAGCGGCGATGCCCAGCGCTTCGACCAAGTGTACGAGCAGTGGGCCAAGGCCAAGGACATCACCACCGAGCGGCTCTACCTCGACACAATGGAGGAGGTGCTGCGCAACGTGAACAAGGTCATGATCGACAAGAATTCCGCCGGCGGTCAGGGGGTCATTCCCTATCTGCCTTTGCCGGAATTGAAGGGCGCCCCGCCGCCGGGTACCCCGCCGCCGCGCCAGGCCCCGCAGGCCCAGGGGGGACGACGCGATGACCAACCGTTCAATCATCGCGCTGATCGCGATCGCCGTTGCCATCTTCCTGGTGACCCAGACCTTCTACACCGTCGATCCGACCAAGCAGGTGCTGGTCCGCCAGTTCGGCGCCATCGTCGGCGAGCCCAAGGTCGATCCCGGCCTCTATGCCAAAATCCCCCTGGTCCAGGACATCCAGCGCATCGACCGCCGGCTGCTCGACTACGAAGCCGAGGAGTTCGAGATCATCGCCGGCGACCAGAAGCGCCTCGTGGTCGATGCCTATGCCCGCTACAAGATCGACGCGGCCAAGCTGTTCGCCCAGACCGTGCCGGGCGGCGAGGCGGCCCTGCGCGGGCTGCTCAATTCGCTGATCAACTCCGAAATTCGCGGCGTGTTGAGCTCGGTCCCGCTGCATGCGGTGCTGACCGACCGGCGTGAAAATCTGATGGATGAGATCACCAAGCGGGTGAACGCCAAGACCAAGGAGTTGGGCGTCGAGACCGTCGACGTGCGCATCAAGCGTGCAGATTTGCCGCAGGCCAACTCCCAGTCGGTCTATAACCGCATGAAGACCGACCGCGAGCGCGAGGCCGGCCAGCTGCGCGCCGAGGGCGACGAGGAGAAGGCCCGCATCACCGCCACGGCCGACCGCGAGGTCGCCGTCATCAAGGCCGATGCCGGGCTTAAGGCCCAGATCCTGAAGGGCGAGGCCGATGGCGAAGCCACCCGGATCTATGCCCAGGCCTTCACCAAGGATAAGGATTTCTATGCCTTCTACCGGCGCATGGAAGCCTACAAGCAGGCCTTCGGCTCCGGCGGGTCGACCATGGTCCTGAGCCCGGACACCGACTTCTTCCGCTATTTCAACGATCCCGCCGGACCGCCGGCGGCCAGGAAGTAGCGCCGGGAACCCGGCGGCAAAAACCGTACCTGCGGCGTTGTGGCAGTCCTGCAACGCCGCCGGCCGAATTTCGCAAACGTCGTGGAAAAGCTGAAACAACCCGCAACATCAAGTCCTCTTTATTTGCGCCACAATCGGGCTCCATGTAGACAGGAACTCGAACGCGCGGCGCCAGCCGTTCCGATCCGTTGAGGCCTGAGCGCCGTTGGAGGTCGGACGTGATTCTCACTGATTTTCCTGGTGTTTTGAGATCCGCCGCCGTCGCGGCGGTGGTGTCGGTTGGTCTGGCATTGGCGCAGCCCGCCGTGGCGCAGCCCATGCGCAACGCGCCCGACAGCTTCGCCGAGCTGGTCGACAAATTGATGCCGACCGTGGTGAACATCACCACCACCCAGAACGTGCCCCAGCAGGGCCCCAAGCTGCGCGACATGCCGCAGCTGCCGCCCGGCTCGCCGTTCGAGGAGCTGTTCAAGGAATTCTTCGACAAGCGCGGCGGCGAGGAGCAGAAGCGCCGCGGCACCTCGCTGGGATCGGGCTTCGTGATCGACGCCGACGGCTACATCATCACCAACAACCACGTCATCCAGGGCGCCGAGGACATCACGGTCATCTTCCGTGACGATACCCAGCTCAAGGCCAAGCTGATCGGCTCCGACAGCCGCATCGACGTGGCGCTGCTCAAGGTCGAGCCGCCCAACAAGAAGCCGATGTCCGCCATCAAGTGGGGCGACTCCGACAAGGAGCGTGTCGGCGACTGGGTGATCGCGATCGGCAACCCGTTCGGCCTCGGCCACTCGGTGACCGCCGGCATCATCTCGGCGCGCGGCCGTTCGCTGAACAATTCGCTCGACGACTACCTGCAGACCGACGCCGCCATCAACAAGGGCAACTCCGGTGGCCCGCTGTTCAACGCCCAGGGCGAGGTGATCGGCGTCAACACCGCGATCTACTCGCCATCCGGCGTCAATGCCGGCCTGGCCTTCTCGATCCCGTCCAACCTCGTGAAGCAGGTCGCCGACCAGCTGCGCGAGTTCGGCCGCGTCAAGCGCGGCTGGGTGGGCGTGAGCTATCAGAGCGTCACCGACGACATCGCCAACTCCTTCGGGCTCGACCGTGCCCGCGGCGTGCTGGTGGCCAACGTCGTGGCCGACGGCCCGGCCGCCAAGGCCGGCCTCAAGCGCAACGACATCATCCTGAGCTTCTCGGGCCAGGACGTGCTCGACCTGCGCCGCTTCCCGCGGCTGGTCGCCAATGCCCGGGTCGGCAGCACCGTCGATCTCGTGGTCTGGCGCGGCGGCAAGGAAGTGCCGCTGAAGCTGCGCATCGGCGAGCAGGAGGAGGCCGACAAGCAGAACGTTGCCGCCAAGGGCGGCGACAAGAAGCCCGCCGAGCCCGATCAGCCGGTCACCTCGACCGTCGAGCAGCTTGGGCTCACCCTGCAGAAGGTGACCGACCAGCTGCGCGAGAAGTACGGCCTGTCGGACCAGGTGAAGGGCGTCGTCATCACCAAGGTGGCGCCCAACAGCCCGGCGGCCGAGAAGCAGCTGCAGGCGGGCGACGTCATCCTCGAGGTCGACCAGAAGCCGGTCACCAGCCCGCAGGAAGTCGCCGATCTCGTGGGCAAGCTGCAGCAGGCCAAGAAGCGCTCGGTCCTGCTGTTCGTCGAACGCCAGGGCGATCCCCGGTTCGCGGCGCTGAGGCTGACGAAGTAGCCATCGGAGCGCGGGCCTCCCGGCCCGCTCATATTCGGACCGCGGGCGTCCCGCCCGCCTGAGCGCATTCACATGCGCGTCTGAGCGGGCGGGACGCCCGCGGTCCGAATCATGAAACCTTCACCACCAGCTTGCCGAAGTTCTCGCCGCGCAGCAGGCCCATGAAGGCTTCCGGCGCGCGGGCGAGGCCGTCGATCACGGTCTCGCGGCTCTTGAGCTTGCCTTCCCTCACCAGCCCGCCGACCTCGCTCACGAACTCGCCCATCAGGGCCACGTGGTCGGAGACGATGAACCCCTGCAGCGTGAGCCGCCGCTGCACGATGGTGAACATCTTCGCCGGCCCGGCCATCGGCGTCTGGTCCTGATATTCCGAGATCGCGCCGCAGAAGGCGACGCGGCCGAAATTGTTCAGCCGCTCGAACACGGCGTGGAAGATCCTGCCGCCGACATTCTCGAAGTCGGCGTCGATGCCCTGCGGGCAGAGCTTGTCCAAAACGGCGCCGACATCGTGCTCGGTCTTGTGGTTGAAGCAGGCGTCGTAGCCCGCCTCGCGCACCGCCCAGGCGCACTTGTCCTCACCGCCGGCGCAGCCGACGACCTTGGCGCCGGCGAGCTTGGCGAGCTGCCCCGCCACCTGGCCGACCGCGCCGGTGGCCGCCGACACGAACACCGTCTCGCCCGCCTTGGGCTTGCAGATGTGCCGGATGCCGTACCAGGCGGTGAAGGACGGCATGCCCAGCACGCCGAGATGCGCCGACAAGGGTGCGGCCGCGGCGTCGATCTTGCGCAGGCCCTTGCCGTCATGGAGCGTGTGGCTCGCCCAGTTCAGCAGGCCGATCACCGTGTCGCCCTTGGCAAAGCGCGGGTTCTTCAACTCGATCACCTCGCCCACCGAGCCGCCGGTCAATGGCTTGTCGAGCTCGAAGGGCGGCGTGTAGGAACGCAGCTCTGTCATGCGCGGCCGCATGTAGGGATCGAGCGACAGGAAGCGCGAGCGCACCAGCACCTCGCCCTCGGCCGGCGCAGGCAGGCTCACCTTCTCCTCGCGGAAGCAGTCGGCGGTCACGTCGCCCGCCGGGCGCTTGGCGAGCACGATCTGGACGGCGTCGGTCATGGGTCGGTCCTTTCGACGAAATCGCTGCGGCGGTAGCCCTGCAGGTAAAGCAGGGCGGTGAGATCACCATGGTCGATGCGCACAGTCACCTCGGCCGCCACCGCGGGCTTGGCGTGGAAGGCCACGCCCAGCCCCGCCGCCTGCAACATCGGCAGGTCGTTGGCGCCGTCGCCAACGGTCACGGCGTCGGCCGGCGAGAGCCCGTGCTCGGCCGCCAGGCGCTGCAGGGTGGCAAGCTTGGCCTCCTTGCCCAGGATCGGCAGATCGACCGTGCCGGCCAGCATGCGGCCGTCATGCTGCAGGCCGTTGGCGGCATGGGTATCGAAGGCCAGCGCCTTGTGCACCAAGGCCGTGAAGTAGGTGAAGCCGCCCGACACCAGCGCGCAATGGCCGCCGTGCTTCTTCATGGTCGCCACCAGGGTGGCGCCACCCGGCACGTAGCGGATGCGCCGGGCCGCCTCGTCGAGCTTGGCCACGTCGAGCCCCTTCAGCAGCGCAACACGCTCGTTCAAGGCGCCGGCGAAGTCGATCTCGCCGTTCATCGCCCGCGCCGTGATGCCGGCGATCTTCTCGCGCAGGCCCAAGAACTCGGCCAGCTCGTCCAGCATCTCGTTCTCGATCATGGTCGATTCCATGTCGGCGACGAGCAGCTTCTTGCGCCGGCCCGCCGCCGGCACGACCACCGCGTCGATCGCCGTCATGGCGACCGGCCGGGCTTCGCCGTCGAACGGGATGTCGCAGGCGATCTCCGGCGCCAGCCACACCGGGGTGCCGACTGTGGCGCCCTGCGCCTGCAGTACAGCTACAGCGTTCTTGATGGCGCCGTCGTTGAGCGCGGGATGGGCTGCGCTGGAGATGAGGACTAGGACGTTCTTCACGGGCTGGTTAATCGCTCATTTACAATCGCCGGCCAAGCAGGTCATTTCGCCCGCCATGGACCAGCGCGTCATCGTCATCACCGGCCCGACGGCCAGCGGCAAGTCGGCGCTGGCGCTCGCGCTCGCCGAGCGGCATCGCGGCACGGTGATCAACGCCGATGCCATGCAGACCTACGACGCCTTCCCGATCCTGACGGCGCAGCCGACGGCGGCCGAACGCAGCCGCGTGCCGCATGCGCTCTACGGCGTCCTGCCGCTCCGCGAGACCCTGTCGGCGGCGCGCTGGCGGGCGCTGGCCGACCTCGAGATCGAGCGCTGCCTGGCCGCGGGCCGCACGCCCATCCTGTGCGGCGGCTCGGGCCTTTACTTGCGGACGCTGATGCAGGGCATCGCAACCATCCCCGATGCCCCGACCGGCCTGCGCGAGCAGGCCAATGCCGAGTGGATATCGTTGGGCGCGGAAGCGTTCCGGGCGCGGCTCGCCGAGAGGGATCCGGCGATCGTGGCCCGGCTAAAACCCGCCGACCGGCAACGCCACGTTCGCGCCTGGGAGGTCTGGATCGCCACAGGGCGGCCGCTCAGCGCCTGGCAGGCGGGCGAGGGCGAGCCGTCGCGCTGGCGCTTCGCCACGGTGCTGCTGACACCGGAGCGCGGCTGGCTCAGGGACCGCATCGAGAAGCGCTTCGACGCGATGTTGACGGGCGGTGTGCTGGCCGAAGTGCGCGCCGTGTTCGATCGCGCGCCCGATCCGCGCTGGCCCGGCCTGAAGGCGCACGGCGCGCCCGAGCTGTTCGCCCACTTCCGCGGGGAGCTGAGCTTCGAGGACGCGCGCCGCATCGGCATCGACCACACCCGCCAATATGCCAAGCGCCAGATGACGTGGTTTCGGCACCAAATGACACCGGATGTGGTAGTCGATCCGACCTCTGACTTTGGCTTGGAGCAAACTGAGAAATTATTGACCAAAACAGAGGCCTGAAACTTTACATTTCGTGCGATTCCGGTTGATTCGTCCCGACCCTGCCTATACTTTCCCGCCCGCCGCAAAACCCCCGTTTTGCGGCACATTTGTCAGAGAGGAGACCCGTGTCATGAAGCCCGAGGAGCCCGCCACGACTGGCGCCGATCTGTTGGTGAAAGCCCTGATCGACGAGGAAGTCGAGGTCGTCTTCGGCTATCCGGGCGGCGCGGTCCTTCCGATCTACGACTCCCTCTTCAAGCAGAACCGGCTGCGCCACATCCTGGTGCGCCATGAGCAGGCGGCCGTGCACGCCGCCGAAGGCTATGCGCGCTCGACCGGCAAGGTCGGCGTGGTGCTGGTGACGTCCGGTCCCGGTGCCACCAACGCGGTGACCGGCCTCACCGACGCGTTGATGGATTCGATCCCCATCGTCTGCCTGACCGGCCAGGTGCCGACGCATCTGATCGGCAACGACGCCTTCCAGGAAGCCGACACGACCGGCATCACGCGGCCCTGCACCAAGCACAACTACCTGGTGAAGGCGGTCGGCGACCTGGCGCGCACCGTCCACGAAGCCTTCTACGTGGCACGCTCGGGTCGTCCCGGGCCGGTGGTGATCGACCTGCCCAAGGACGTGCTGATGAACAGGCACGACTACACCGCGCCCAAGAAGCCGGTGCAGCACAAGAGCTACCGGCCGCAGGTCAAGCCCGAGCTGAAGAAGGTCGAGGAGGCGATCGAGCTGATCGCAGGGGCCAAGCGGCCGATCTTCTATGCCGGCGGCGGCATCGTGAACTCGGGCACGAAGGCCTCCAAGCTGCTGACGCAGTTCGTGCACATGACGGGCTATCCCATCACCAACACGTTGATGGGGCTCGGCACCTTCCCGGCGTCGGACAAGCAGTTCCTGGGCATGCTCGGCATGCACGGCACCTACGAAGCCAACCTGGCGATGTATCACTGCGACGTGATGATCAACATCGGCGCGCGCTTCGATGACCGCATCACCGGCAAGCTCACCGAGTTCTCGCCGAAATCGAAGAAGATCCACGTCGACATCGACCCCAGCTCGATCAACAAGAACGTGCGCGTCGACTTGGCCGTCGTGGGCGATGCCGGCCACGTGCTGGAAGACATGATCCGCGTATGGAAGGCCAGGCAGCCCAAGGTCGACCACAAGGCGCTGAAGACGTGGTGGGCCGAGATCGACAAATGGCGGGCGCGCAACTGCCTCGCCTACAAGCAGGACAAGGAGACGATCAAGCCGCAATACGCGCTGGAGCGCCTCTATCACCACATCAAGGACCGCGACCACTACATCACGACCGAAGTGGGCCAGCACCAGATGTGGGCGGCGCAGTTCCTGAAGTTCGAGCAGCCCAACCGCTGGATGACCTCGGGCGGGCTCGGCACCATGGGCTACGGCTTGCCGTCGGCGATGGGCGTGCAGATCGCCCATCCCGATGCGCTCGTCATTGACGTGGCGGGCGAAGCCTCGATCATGATGAACATCCAGGAGCTCTCGACGGTGGCGCAGTACCGCCTGCCGGTGAAGATCTTCATCCTGAACAACCAGTACATGGGCATGGTGCGCCAGTGGCAGGAGCTGCTGCATGGCGGCCGCTATTCCGAGAGCTACATGGAATCGTTGCCCGACTTCGTGAAGCTCGCCGAAGCGTTCGGCGCGGTCGGCCTGCGCTGCCACGAGCCGGACAAGGTCGACGAGACGATCAAGCAGATGATCGACATCAAGAAGCCGGTGGTCGTCGACATGCTGGTCGACAAGACCGAGAACTGCTTCCCGATGATCCCGTCGGGCGCCGCCCACTACGACATGCTGCTGGGGCCGGACGACCGGGCCGCCAGGCCGGTGTCGGAGGAAGGCATGGTGCTCGTGTGAACGCGCCGCCGATGACCTCCAGCCACACCATCTCGGTGCTGGTCGACAACGAGCCCGGCATCCTGGCGCGCGTGGTCGGCCTGTTCTCGGGCCGTGGCTACAACATCGAGAGCCTGACCGTGGCCGAGACCGACGCCAAGGAGAACCTCTCGCGCATCACCATCGTGACGGCGGGAACGCCCATGGTGATCGAGCAGATCAAGGCGCAGCTCGACCGGCTGGTGCCGGTCCACAAGGTGCGCGACCTCACCGTCGAGGGCCCGCACATCGAGCGCGAGCTCGCCCTGGTGAAGGTCAAGGGCACCGGCGACAAGCGCGTCGAGGCGCTGCGTCTGGCCGACGTGTTCCGCGCCAAGGTGATCGACGCCAAGACCAATTCCTTCGTCTTCGAGGTTACCGGCACGTCCGACAAGGTGCGGACCTTCGTCGGCCTGATGGAAGGCCTCGGCCTGGTCGAGCTCGGCCGCACCGGCATCGTCGCCATGTCGCGCGGCGGCGAAGCGCTGTGACCTTCGTCGTCTCGACCGGAGCGCGAAGCGCGGAGCGGAGAGACCTTGTCTCCGCGATTTGCCGGCAATTTGTTGAGAGAAGGCCTCTCGGCTTCGCTGCGCTACGCTCGAGGCGACGGTAGTGGACTACGCCGTCGCCCTGTTCGGACTCGCTGTCGTCCATCTGCTGGCGGTGGCGAGCCCCGGGCCGTCGACGGTCCTGGTGATCCAGACCGCGGCGGTCGCCGGCCGGCGCGGCGGATTGCTGGCCGCCTTCGCCATGATGGTGGGAGCACTCGCCTGGGCCGCGGCGGCGCTCTACGGCCTGCAGGCGCTGTTCGCCCGGTTCGAATGGCTGTACGTCGCCTTCCGCATCGGCGGCGCGCTGTTTCTGCTCTATCTCGCCGTGATGATCTGGCGTCATGCGAGGGATCCGCTGCCGGAAATCGCCGTGGATCGGACGGCGCACATGACCGGCTGGCAGGGCTTCCTGCGCGCCCTGCTGCTGCAGCTCAGCAATCCCAAGATCATGGTGTTCTTCGGCAGCATCTTCCTGTCGGTGCTGCCGCAGAACCTGCCGTCGTGGATGGACGCCACGGTGCTGGCCATCGTGGCGGTGAACGAATTCACGTGGTTCGCCCTGCTGGCGCTCCTGTTCTCGGGCGGCCCGGCGCGCGCCTTCTACCGCCGCGCCAAGGTCTGGATTGATCGCGTCATGGGCGGAGCGCTGGCGATGCTTGGCATCCGACTGGTTCTGTCCGACCGCTGAGTCGGATGTCCCGGCCGTGAGCGAGGCACCGGCGTCGACGAGAAGGACGACCTTCTACGACGAGCTCGTTCGCCGGCGCCGCGCCGCATGGATTGCCGCATGCGTCTGCGCCTTGGTTTCAGCGGGTGTGGGCCTGGTGCTGAGCACCATCGTCACGCCACTCGTATTGCTGGTCGTGGGCGGCCTCCTGAAGCTCGTCGCCGCCCTTGGCGTGGTCAATTCCCTGGCTCTTGGCGGTATCGCGCTGATCCATGACTTCGTCGGGACGCAGTTCGCCAACTTCGACCGATTCTCGGACACTCTGGATCGGGTGAACGGTCTGGCCGACATGGCGCTGCTGGCCCAGCCGTTGACCCGGCTGGCGCCCGTCGCGCTTCCTGCGCTGCTCGTCGGAATGCTGGTCTGGTTCTGGTTGCGCGGCCTCTTTGGCCGGACCAGCAGTCAGGACTTCATCATGCGCCTGAAGGCGAGACCCGCGAACCTCGATGATTTCGAGGAACGGCAGCTCGGCAACATCGTCGCGGAGGTCGCGATCGGCGCCGGTGCGCCGCCGCCGCTGCTCTTCCTGATCGACACGCCGATGGTCAACGCGGCAGCATTTGGATCGCACGACAAGGGCATCGTGCTGTTCACGCGCGGAATGCTCGACAGGCTGGATCGCAGCGAAACCGAGGCCGTCGCCGCGCGCCTGGTCTCTGCGATCGGGGCCGGCGATCCGCGCGCCGCGACAGGCATCCTGGCGGTGTTCCGCACGCTGGGATTTTTCCTCACCGTGCTCGATCTGCCCCTGCGCTGGTCGGCCTGGCGCACCCTGGGCGGGCTGTTGCTCGTGTCGGTGACACGACGGACCGATGGCCTGGGACGCCTCGGTGAGGGCCTGGAGGAGGGCCTCGAGGCCGACGCGATTCCCGACCTCGAGAAGATCGGCAGCAATTTGCCCGCGCTCGCGGCCAAGCTGGTGCGCTTCCTTTTGCTGCCCTTCTATCTGGTCTCGATATTCTACAAGCTCATCCTGTTCCTCTGGACGGCCTTGTTCCTGGGACCGCCCATGGCGTTGCTATGGCGCAACCGCTGCTACTGGACCGACGCCCGCGCCGTGAAGCTCGCGCGAAATCCGGAAGCCTTCGCCAAGGCCCTGGAGAGGATCGGTGCGGCGGATCCGCCGCCCGGCGGCGAAGCATTCGCCTATCTGTTCATCGCCGCTCCGACGACGACTCGCCGCGCCGTCACCGACCGGCGCACCTTGGCGCTGGCTCTGACACCGCCGACGAGCAAGCGCCTGGCGCGTCTCAGTGCCATGGGCGCCGCCCCGCGCGGCGGGCGGGCCGTCGATCTCGCGGCCCTTGCCGCGCACCCGTTGCGCGCCCTCGTGGTCGGGGCCTTGGGGCTGTTGCTCGTTCCGCTGTTCGCGGCTCTGGTCATGGCGATCGGTTTTCTAACCGCGATGGTCATGACGTTCGGCCTGCTCGCCGGCCTCGCCATCGTGCACGTCCTGATCTAGTTCCTGACCCGCGCCTGAACCTCGGCGAGGCTGGCTGGCGTCTTCTCGAGCACGAACAGCGCGGTGGTGCGGCCATTGATGCGCAGCGGGTCGCCCGCCTCGCGCTCAGCCATCTCATAGAACATCTGGCCCGCCGGCCGGCAGCTCCAGTCGGGACTGAGGCCCGACTGGCGCACGCCGGGATAGCGCAGGCAGATCTGGGTGATCGACTGGCCGCCGGCGCCGGGCGCCGTATTGACCTGCCATTCGCCGGCGAAGATGCGGCGCTGGCCGACCACCCAGGCGAAGTCGCGGCCGTCGGCCGTCGAGTAGTGGATCTGCGCCGGCCCGTTGCCGGCCCACAGCCAGGTCTTGTTGGCCATGCCGCGCTGGGCGGCGTCGGGCGTGGAGTTGTCGATCGAAGCCTGGATCTGCGGCATCGGCACCGCCGGTCCGACGGGCGCGGCCGGGTCGGGGTTGGAGCAGGCGGCTGCGAGGGGAGCAGCGATCAGGAGCGCGAGCGCAGAACGGAAGGGGGACATGGAGGGCAGCCGATGTTGGAGAATGAAGCGGGGCGAAGGAGCGCAGGGCGGGCATGCGATTGCGGGGGATTCCACACTGGTTTTTGTCGGTCGGGTTGTCTAGTAAGCCGCGTCTTTTGCAAGCAATGCGCTGCCAGGAGGAATGGCCCTAATGCGTGTCTACTATGATCGCGATGCCGATGTGAACCTGATCAAGGGCAAGAAGGTCCTGGTCGTCGGTTATGGCAGCCAGGGCCACGCCCATGCGATGAACCTGCGCGATTCGGGCGTCAAGGACGTGCGCATTGCGCTGAAGCCCGGCTCGGCCACGATCAAGAAGGCCGAGGGTGCGGGCTTCACGGTGATGAGCCCGGCCGACGGAGCCAAGTGGGCCGACATCGTCATGGTGCTGACGCCCGACGAGCTGCAGTCCGACATCTACAGCGCCGACCTCGCGCCCAACATGCGCCCGGGCTCGGCGCTGGCCTTCGCCCACGGGCTCAACGTGCATTTCAACCTGATCACGCCGCGCGCCGACATCGACGTGTTCATGATCGCGCCCAAGGGTCCCGGCCACACCGTGCGCTCGGAGTACTTGCGTGGCGGCGGCGTGCCTTGCCTGGTGGCGGTGGCGCAGAACTCGTCGGGCAACGCGCTCGAGATCGGGCTCAGCTACTCCTCGGCGATCGGCGGCGGCCGCGCCGGCACCATCGAGACCACCTTCAAGGAGGAGTGCGAGACAGACCTGTTCGGCGAGCAGGTCGTGCTGTGCGGCGGTCTGGTCGAGCTGATCAAGGCGGGCTACGAGACCTTGGTCGAGGCGGGCTATGCGCCGGAGATGGCCTACTTCGAGTGCCTGCACGAGGTGAAGCTGATCGTCGACCTGATCTTCGAGGGCGGCATCGCCAACATGAACTACTCGATCTCCAACACCGCGGAGTACGGCGAGTACGTGTCGGGCCCGCGCATCGTCACCGCCGAGACCAAGGCCGAGATGAAGCGGGTGCTGGCCGACATCCAGTCGGGCCGCTTCGCGCGCGACTGGATGCTGGAGAACAAGGTCAACCAGGCCTCGTTCAAGGCCATGCGCAAGCGCATGTCGGAGCACCCGATCGAGGAGATCGGCGTCAAGCTGCGCGCCATGATGCCGTGGATCAAGGAGAAGGCGCTGGTCGACAAGACCAGGAACTGACGGCGCACTTCTTCGCGCCGTCATCCTGAGCGAAGCGAAGGATCTCATGCCGGTTGCGAGCGGCGATGAGGTCCTTCGCTTCGCTCAGGACGACGTTACCTTTTTCCGAACACGAACCCGCCGCCGGACGCATCAATTGTCACGCCGGAGATGAAGCTGGCTTCGTCCGACAGAAGCCAGACGATCGCATTGGCGATCTCCTGGGCCTGGCCGACGCGGCCCATGGCGATGGTCGATTCGATGGCCTCGCGCGCCAAGCGATCAGACAATGTCTTTTCGGTCATCTCGGTCTCGATCATGCCCGGCCGCAGCGACACGGCGCGGATGCCTTCGAGGGCCACGTCCTTGGCAAAGCCCATGGTGAAGGAATCGACCGCGGCCTTGCTCGCGGCATAGGCCGAGGCGCCCGGCCGGCCGCCGATGGTGCCGGCCATCGACGAGACGTTGACCACGACACCGCCCTTGCCGCCGCGCTTGGTCGACATGCGGCGCGCCGCCTCGCGGCAGCACAGCATCAGGCCGACCGTGTTCACCGTGAACAGCCTCTCCAGGGCCGCCGCGTCAAAATCCGCCACCCGCGCGGTAAGGCCGATGCCGGCGCTGTTCACCAGGTGGGTGACCGGGCCCAACGCCTTCTCCGCCGCATCGAACAGGTTCATGATGTCGGCTTCACGTGAAACATCGGCCGGCAGGGCGACCGCCTGGCCGCCCTTGGCGATGATGTCGGCCACGACCTTCTTGGCCTGCGCGTCGCGCGAGCGGTAGTTGATCGCGATCTTGTGGCCGCGTGTCGCGGCCAGACGGGCCGTCGCCGCGCCGATGCCGCTGGCGCCGCCGGTGATCAGCAGGGTCATCCTTTCAACGCTCCTCCGGTCAGGCCATGCACGAGATAGCGCCGGACCAGGAAGGAGAAGATCAGCACCGGCAGCATGATCATGGTGCCGCCGGCGGCGATGCGGCCCCATTCCCAACCCTCGTAGTTCATGAAGTTCACCACCGCGACCGGCGCGGTCATGGCCTCGGTGCGGGTCAGGATCAGGGCGAAGAAGAAGTCGTTCCAGGCGAACAGGAAGCAGAGGATGGCGGTGGCCGCGAGCCCCGGCCCGGAGAGCGGCAGGATGATGCGATAGAAGCCCTGCCACATGGTGGCGCCGTCGATCCAGGCGGCTTCCTCCAGCGAGCGCGGCAGCTGGTCGTAGAACGGCCGCATCATCCAGATCACCAGCGACAGGTTGAAGGTGAGGTAGATGATGACCAGGCCCGTCAGCGTGTCCAAAAGCTCGATGTGCCGGTAGACCAGGAAGTAGGGAATGGTGAAGGCGATCGGCGGCGCCATGCGGCTGGCCAGGATCCAGAGGGTAATCGTGCCGCCGGCCCGGGTCGTCCAGCGCGACAGGGCGTAGGCCGCCGGCACGCCGATCAAGAGCGACAGCACGGTCGAGACCACGCCCACGATCAGGCTGTTGGCAAAGGAGTTGCGGAACTCCGAGGTCCACAGCGCAGCGTAATTGGCCCAGGTCGCCTCGAAGAACAGCCGCGGCGGGAAGCGGAAGATCTCGGCGTTGGTCTTGAACGACATCAGGACCAGCCACAGGAACGGCGACAGCGCCAGCACGGCGAGCGCGATCGCCAGGGCGTGCATCAGGAAGCGATCGCGCGCGAGGGAGGACTTTTTAGTCAATGCGCGCTCCCCAGCCGACCATGCGCACGATCACCCAGCTCAGCACGATGGTCGCGGCCAGCAGCACAACGGTGATGGCGCTGGAGAAGCCGAGGTAGGAGAAGTTGAAGGCCTGCAGGTAGGAATAGTAGTTCGTGACCTCGGTGAGGTTGCCCGGCCCGCCGTCGGTCAGGATGAAGATCAGCGGGAACGCCTTGATGGAATCGATCAGGCGGAAGAGGCCGGCGACCAGCAGCACGCCCTGGATGAAGGGGAGCGTGATGAACCAGGTGAGCTGCCAGGGCGAGGCGCCGTCGACCTTGGCGGCATCCAGAAGCTCCTGCGGCATCATCTGCAGGGCGGCCAGCACCATCAGCATGGTGAAGGGGAACCATTCCCAGGTGTCGGCGATGATGATCGAGGTCAGCGCCCAGTTTGGATCGGTGATCAGCGCCGGCACGTTCCAGCCCAGCGCGCGAAAGAGGCCGTGCATGGGGCTGATGTCGGGCGTGTAGATCACCTTCCAGATGATGGCGACGACGATCGGCGGCAGCACCATGGGGATCAGGAACACCGTGCGCAGTGCCTCCAGCAGCCGCGTGCGCATGTTGAGCAGCAGGGCGAGGCCAAGCCCGATCAGGAGCTGCAGCAGCACCGTCCAGAACGAGAGCTTGATCTGCACCCAGATCGAGTTGTGGAAGCGCGTGTCGGCCCAGAGCTGGTGGTAGCTCTCGAGCGGCGTGGAGAAATCCCACAGCGTCTCGGGCCGCGTGAGGTTGAGCGGCGTGAAGCTGGTGGCCAGCAGATAGAGCGACGGCAACAGCGTGATGATCGCCAGCACCGCCAGCGACGGCGCCACGCACCAGGCGAAGAAGCGGTGTTGCTGCCGCGCAATCCGCCCCAACGTCGGACTCCTCTCCCCCGCTAGGGGGAGAGGTTGGGTGAGGGGGCTACGCACGTCGATTCCCCCTCACCTACGCCTCTCCCCCTAGCGGGGAGAGGAACCCGAAAGTTGGTACTTAGGTATCAACCTTGATCCCGGCCTTCTGCAGATCCTGGATGGCCTCGCCCTGCGCCTGCTTCATGGCGTCGGGTGCGGCCTGCTGCTTGGTGGCGATGCGCTCGATGGCCTTGTTGATCTTGTCGCCGACCTGCGGATAGACCGGCACGGTGCGGTACTTCATGTAGCCGGTCTTGCCGCCGAGCTGCAGCACTTCCAGGAACAGCGCCGCCACGTCCTGGTCGTTCAAGGTCAGCACCTGCTTGAACTCGGGGCTCTTGATCACCGACATGCGGCAGACGCTGGGATAGCCATGGTTCTTCACCACCATGGCGATGGTCTCCTTGGAGAGCGCCCATTTGATGAACTCCCAGGCCGCTTCCTTCTTCTTCGAGCCGGCCGGGATGCCGAGCCCATGGCTGTTCGAGCCCGGGAAGTTGCCCTTGGGTCCGGCCGGCATCAGCCCGTAGCGCACGGTCTTCTTGACCACGCTCTCCTCGTGCTTGGCGAGCGGCACCATCCAGGTGATGGCCTGGGTGCGCATGTTGGCACGGCCCGACATCTGCGAGCGCATCGCCTGGTCGTCGGAATAGGACAGGATGCCGTCCGGCCCGTACTTGACCAGGAGGTTCGAGTACCACTCACCCGACGTCGCGGCAGCCGGCGGTGTTCAAGGTCGGCGTGAGGTTTTCCGGCGGATCCTTGAACACCGCGCCGCCCGCGCCCATCAGGTAGGGGATCCAGTTCCAGTGATGCAGCTTGTCGGCGGTGAAGGCAGCGACGTTCTCCTTGTTGTGGACGGCGTCGCAAACCTTGATCAGATCGTCGAAGGTCTTGGGCAGGCCGAGGCCGGCGCGCTCGATCAGGTCATAGCGCGCGGCGGCCATGATCATGGCGCCAGCTTCCCAAGTGTAGCCGAAGGTCTCGCCCTTGGCGTTCTTCATCGCCGATTGGGGGCCGCCGGCGAAATCCTCGGGGTCCCAGGCGGCCGGCGTGTATTTCGCGTCCTTCACGAAGGTGTCAAGGTTGGTCATCCAGCCGGCGCCGATCCAGCGGCCGGAATAGATGAAGGTGCAGTTGATGACGTCGAGCGCCGAGCCCTTGGTCGACAGTTCCAGGTCGGTGCGCTGGTTGTAGACGGGGAAGGCCTGCATGTTGAAATTGACCTTGATGCCCGTCCTCTCCTCGAACTGCGGGAAGTAGGTCTTGAGGTATTCGAAGTAGGTCGTCTGGAAGCACGAACCGTTGATTGTCGTGCCGGCATAGGGCTTGCCGCCCTGGGCGTTGACGTGCGGCGCCGCGAGCGTGCCGAGGGCGCCGCCCAAAATCGTACGCCGCCGGAGATGGGTCATGGTGCTTCCTCCGATGTCCGTTCCTCGCTTGGAACGTTGTTATGTCTGACATATGATCGTCCGACGCCTGTTCATGTCAACGATAATTCGACCTTCAATTGCAGTCGGCGGGGCCGCGCGCATAGCCGGGAAGCTGGGCGCGGCGATCCTGGGCGGCACCTACAAACCGCACGGCCTCGTGCCGGGCGAGATCGAGCTCTGCCGCCGCTTTGGCGCCAGCCGCACGGTCGTGCGCGAGGCGTTCAAGCTCCTGGCGGCGAAAGGCCTGATCGCATCGCGCAAGCGGGTGGGGACCTTCGTGCGCGCCCGCGAGGAGTGGCACATGCTCGACGCGGACGTCCTGGCCTGGCGCCTGCGCGACGGCGAAGCGGAGCCCAAGCTCGTCTTCGACCTCATGCATGCGCGCGCGGTGATCGAGCCGGCCGCGGCGGCGATGGCCGCGCGCGCCCGCACGCCCGCGACGCTCGCGGCCATCGAGCGCGCGTTTGCCGACATGGAACGCGCGGCGCACAGCGCCGCCCTGTTCGCCGAGCCCGACGTCCGCTTCCACAAGGCCATCCTGACGGCCACGGACAACGACGTGATGACGGCATTCGGCGCGCTGATCGAGGCGGCGCTCGGCATCTTCGTCGATGTCGCCACGCGCCATCCCGGGGCGCCGGCGCCGTCGGTGCCCCTGCACGGCGCGGTCCTCGAGGCGATCAGGCGCCGCGACGCCGAAGGCGCGCATCGCGCCATGATGGCCTTGCTCGACCGGACGGCGCGCAATGTCGAGCGCAACGTCGCGAGCAATGTCGCGGGCAGAAGGCGCCGCAAACCCCGGCAGACATCGGCTTCGGCTCGGGTATAGTTGCCCTCCGCATCCGGAGGAAACGCCATGAAGGCCGCCGTTCTGTTCAAGCCCAACGAGCCCTTGCAGGTCGTCGACTGCGAGCTCGATCCGCCCAAGGCGGGCGAGGTGCGGGTCAAGATGAAGGCCTCGGGCGTGTGCCAGAGCGACTGGCACATCATGAACGGCGACTGGCCCTCGCCGATGCCGATCGTGCCCGGCCACGAGGCCGCGGGCGAGGTCGCCGAGTGCGGTCCCGGTGTCGCCACGGTGAAGCCGGGCGATCACGTGATCTTCTCCTTCCGTCCGCATTGTGGGCGCTGCCGCTACTGCAGCCAGGGTCGCACCGTGCTGTGCATCGGCCGCGCCAACGTGCCGCCGGGTGCGCTCTATGACGGCACCTTCCGCTCAAGCACAAGGGCCAGGACATCAACCAGATGGCGCGCATCGGCACCTTCGCCGAGGAGGTCGTGGTGCCCGAGGAGATGGTGGTGCCGATCCGCAAGGACATGCCGTGGCCGCAGGCCGCCCTGGTCGGCTGCTGCGTGGCGACCGGCGTCGGCGCGGTGACGCGTCATGCCAAGATCGAGGCGGGCTCGACCGTGCTGGTGATCGGCTGCGGCGGCGTCGGCCTGAACGCGGTGCAGGGCGCCATGCTGTCGGGTGCCAGCAGGATCATCGCCGCCGACATCCTCGACAACAAGCTCGAGATGGCCAGGACCTTCGGCGCCACCCACACGATCAACACCAAGACCAACGAAGACGCCGTCAAGAAGGTAAAGGAGATGGCCGGTGGCCTGGGCGTCGACTACTCCTTCGACGCGGTGTCGAACGATCGCACGCAGGCGCTTGCCTTCAATTCGCTGGCGCCCGGTGGCCATGCCGTGGCGGTCGGCATCTCGGCGGCGACGATCCGCGCTTCCTACTCGCCGTTCAACATGGTGTTCACCGAGAAGACGGTGAGCGGCACCTTCTACGGCTCGGTGCGGCCCGACCTCGATTTCCCCGTCCTGGTCGACCACTACATGAACAAGCGGCTGAACATCGACGGCCTGATCAGCCGCACCTACAAGCTCGCCGACATCAACGAGGGTTTCAAGCGCATGATGGCGGGCGAGGTCGCGCGCGGCGTCGTGGTGTTCGACTAGGCCCTGGTCGTGAAGCGCCTTCTGCTGCCGCTGTTGCTGCTGCTGGTGTCGGTCGACGTCGCCGCGCAAGGACCGTCCGAGCCGCGCCTCACCTGCGATCGCGGGCCGTTCGGCACCAAGATCTACGGCGGCTACCCGTGGGACATCTATGGCTGCAGCGACAACCGTTCGGTGGCCGTCGTGACGGCGCGTGGCAATCCCGGCATGCCGTTTTACTTCCTGTTCGCTGAAAAGAACGGCCAGTACCAGCTGAGCGGCGAGGGGACCGGCCGGCCCGAATTCACGCGCAAGGCCTACGACGATCTGCGCCGCCTCTCGCCGCAGGACATCCAGGCGCTGGTCAAGGAAACGCCGAAGACAGGGCCGCGCCCCAGTCAGTGAACGCCCTGGTCAGTGCACGAGCTGACGCTCCGTCGCCAGCCTCCAACCGACCCACCGCCCGCGTTGCCACGGCGAGTCCCGGCGGCAGGCGAATACCTGCAGCGAGCCGCGCGGGGTCTTGAGCGGCTCGATGTCGAAGATGCGCAAGCCGTTTGCCGCAAAGAGCTGCGAAGCCGGCAAGGAAATCGTTGCCGAGCTTGCTGAAGTGCTGCAGCAGGTGGCCGTCGTGGCGCGCCACCTCGATCACGTGGCTTCGCATGCCGAGGCCGAGGTGGGCCGTCATCCGCTCGGCATAGCGCTTGGCATGGCCGCTTCGAACATTGCGTCTCTCCCCCGAGGTCAGGCGACTGGCATGATGGGCTTGCGGGGAGAAGCGTGGCCATGATGCGACCTTGGGACCGTCGGAAAGTTTCAGCCCGGCTGTCTTCAAGCAGCAAGCGTGCGTGGTCACGGACGATCAAGGTTGCCGGATCGTTCGCTTTGAATCGTCTTGCGGGACCCCGCTGGCCGGTCTAAACCCGAGCGCGCTTGCCGCGGCGGGCCTAAAGGTGCATTGCCCGACCAGAATTTCCCAATAATGACAGAGACTTAACTCAATGCTGTCGCGCGTCATCGGGCTGTTTTCGGCTGACATGGGCATCGACCTCGGAACAGCGAACACGCTGGTCTATGTGAAGGGTCGAGGCATCGTCTTGAACGAACCGTCGGTCGTCGCCCTCACGACGCAAAGCGGCAAGCGCCAGGTGCTGGCCGTCGGCGAGGAAGCCAAGATGATGCTGGGCCGCACGCCCGGCAACATCCAGGCGATCCGGCCGCTGCGCGACGGCGTCATCGCCGACTTCGAAGTCGCCGAGGCGATGATCAAGCACTTCATCTCCAAGGTTCACAATCGCCGCAGCTTCGCCCATCCGCAGATCGTGGTCTGCGTGCCCTCCGGCTCCACCGCCGTCGAGCGCCGCGCCATCCAGGAATCGGCCGAGAGCGCCGGCGCCCGCAAGGTGTGGCTGATCGAGGAGCCGATGGCGGCCGCGATCGGCGCCGGCCTGCCGGTCACCGAGCCGACCGGCTCGATGGTGGTCGATATCGGCGGCGGCACGACCGAAGTCGCGATCCTGTCGCTCGGCGGCATCGTCTATCCGCGCTCGGTGCGCGTCGGCGGCGACAAGATGGACGAGGCCATCATCAGCTACATCCGACGCAACCATAACCTGCTGGTCGGCGAAAGCTCGGCCGAGCGCATCAAGAAGACCATTGCCTCGGCCTGCCCGCCCGATGACGGCGAGGGCCGCACCATGGAGATCAAGGGCCGCGACCTGATGAACGGGGTCCCGAAGGAGCTGATCATCACCGAGCGGCAGATCGCCGAGAGCCTGCAGGAGCCGGTGAGCTCGATCGTCGAGGCCGTCAAGGTGTGCCTGGAGAACACCGCGCCCGAACTGGCCGCCGACATCGTCGACAAGGGCATCGTGCTGACCGGCGGCGGCGCCATGCTGGCCAACATGGACACCGTGCTGCGCCAGGCCACCGGCCTGCCGGTCTCGGTGGCCGAGGATCCGCTGCTCTGCGTGGCTCTCGGCACGGGCCATGCGGTGGAAAACATCGACCGTCTGCGCGGCGTTCTGTCGTCCATGTACTGACGTCATCCCGAGCGAAGCCGCCCGAAGGGCGGCGTAGCCGAGGGACCTATTCTTGGCGATGGAAGGACAGAAAAGGTCCCTCCACTTCGCCTCGCTGCGCTCGGCTCCGGTCGGGATGACGGAGATTTGGGGCAGGTATGTCGACTCCGCCGCAGCGAAGCTGGGGAGGAGAAGTAAGGTGACTTGGAGTAGAATACGCCCGACATGGCGATTCGGGACGACTTCGAGGTAGCAGCTGGCCAGGTGCGTTCGGCCGTGCAGCGCTTTGCGCTCGGGCTGCTGGTCGTCGCTGCGTTCGGCGCCATGCTGGTTGGCAAGGCCGACACCGTCCTGGTCGAGCATGCCCGCGTGCTGGCGCTCGATCTGGCGAGCCCCATGCTCGAGGCGATCGCCCGACCGGTCGCCGTCGCCAACCGCACCATCGCCGACCTCAAGGAATTCGCCAGCTTGCGCGAGGAGAACGCCCGCCTGCGCGAGGAGAATGCCCGGCTGCTGGCCTGGCAGACCGCCGCCCGCCGGCTCGAGAACGAGAACGAGGGCCTGCGCGGCCTCGCCAATTTCCGCGAGGGCCCGGAAGCCTCCTTCATCACCGCCCGCATCGTCGGCGACAGCGTCAGCGCCTATGTCCGCGGCGCCCTGCTCAATGTCGGCCGCAAGGTCGGCGTGGCGTCGGGCCAGGCGGTGGTGACCGGCGAGGGCCTGGCCGGCCGCATCGCCGAGGTCGGCGACAACAGCTCGCGCGTCCTCTTCGTCACCGACGTCAACTCGCGCCTGCCGGTGCTGATCGAGCGCACGCGCGAGCGCGCCATCCTGGCCGGCGACAACTCCAGCCAGCTTCGCCTCACGCTGCTGCAGAGCCTTCAGGGCGTCCAGCGCGGCGATCGCATCATCACCTCGGGCCACGGCGGCAGCTTCCCGGTCGGCATTCCGGTCGGCGAGGTGGTCGAGACCGGCGAGGGCCAGGTGCGCGTGCGCCCGTTCGCCGACTTCTCGCGGCTGGAGTTCGTGCGCGTCGTCGACTACGGCGTGACCGGCCTGGTGAGCGGCGGCCACAACACCCCGTCGACGCCGTCGGGAGTGGCCGGCCAGAGGGTGCGATGATGAAGGCCCCCCATGAAAGCTGACGGCGTGCTCGCCGTGCTCGACCGCTGGGGCCGCGCGGCGCTGCCCGGTGCCGTCCTGCTGTTCTTCGTCGTGCTGACCCTGGCGCCGCTGCGCGCGCCTTACCTCTCCGACGCCTTGCCGCTTCTGCCGGCGCTGGTCGTCTTCCAGTTCAGCCTGGCGACGCCCGAGCGCCTGCCGGGCCCGCTGCTGCTTGCCATGGGCATCCTGCTCGACCTGCTGCTGGGCGGGCCGGGCGCGCCGGTGGGCGTGAGCGCGCTGGGCTTCGTGCTGATCCGCGCCTCCGTGCTCGCCAACCGGCGCTATCTCGTGGGCGTACCCTTCCTGTTTCAGTGGTTCGGCTTCTGCCTGCTGACGCTGGGCTTCGTCACCCTGGTCTGGGGCTTCACGGCGCTCTGGACCTGGACGGCCATCGACCCCGTGCCGGCCTTGATCCAGTATGTCGTCGTGGTCGTGATCTATCCGCTGATCGCCCCCTTGCTCGCCCGCGTGCGCGCGCGCGATCCGCTGAACGTGCCCGAGCCGTCGCGCGGCACGGCCCGCCCGGGCGAGACCACGTCATGATGCGTTATCGCAAGGGCGACGGCGAGCGTTCGAGCCTGTTCACGCGCCGCTCGCTGCTGCTGGGCGGCGCGCAGGCCGTTCTGCTGTCGGCATTGGCCGGCCGGCTCTATCAGCTCCAGGTGATCGAGACCCAGCGCTTCGCCACGCTCGCCGAAGAGAACCGCATCAACCTCCGCCTGCTGCCGCCGTCGCGCGGGCTGATCCTCGATCGCGCCGGCCAGCCGCTTGCCGTCAACCGCAACAACTTCCGCGCCATGGCGACCTCGGATCGCGGTCGCGGCGTCGATGTGCTGGTCGAGCGCCTCGACCAGATCTTCAGCCTGGGCGAGACCGAGAAGGTGCGCCTGCTGCGCGACCTGCGCCGCAGCCGCAACGCCCAGCCGGTCGTGGTGCGCGAGAATCTCGGCTGGGAAGAGGTGGCGCGGCTGGAGTTCAATGCGCCCGACCTGCCCGGCGTGTTCATCGATCTCGGCCAGACGCGCGACTATCCCGAAGGCGAGATGATGAGCCACATCATCGGCTATACCGGCCGCGTCGCCGACGAGGACCTGGCCGGCCGCGACGACCCTGTGCTGCAGCTGGCCACCATGCGCTTCGGCAAGAAGGGCATGGAGCGCGCGCTCGAGGACAGCATCCGCGGCCGCGCCGGCGCCGTGCAGGTCGAGGTCAATGCCGTCGGCCGCGTCGTGCGCGAGCTCGACCGCACCGAGGGCCAACCCGGCTCCAACGCGCTGCTCACCATCGATCTCGACCTTCAGCGCTTCACCGCCGAGCGCGTGAAGGAGCACCAGAGCGGCTCGGTCGTGGTGATGGACGTCGTCACCGGCGACATCCTGGCCATGGTGTCGACGCCGGGCTTCGATCCCAACACCTTCGCCCGCGGCATCACCCAGGCCGAATGGCGTGACCTGCTCGACAGTCCCGAACGGCCGCTGCACAACAAGTCGATCGCCGGCGTCTATCCGCCGGGCTCGACTTACAAGATGGTGACGGCGCTGGCGGCGCTGGAATCCAAGATGATCGAGCCGTGGACGCGGCTGCCCTGCATGGGCCATCTCGAGCTCGGCAACATCAAGTTCCATTGCTGGCTGAAGGGTGGTCACGGCTCGACCAACGTGGTCGAGGCGATCGCCCAGTCCTGCGACTGCTTCTTCTACGAGGCCGCCCGCAAGGCCGGCATCGACCGCATCGCCGATGTCGGCGCCCGCCTGGGCTTCGGCCGCATCAGCGAGCTCGGCTTGCCCGGTGAATCGGCCGGCATCCAGCCCAGCCGCGCCTGGAAGCAGGAGAAGCTCGGCAAGCCCTGGCAGCACGGCGACACCTTCAATCTCGGCATCGGCCAGGGATTCATGAATTCCACGCCGCTCCAGCTCGCCATCATGACGGCCCGCATCGCCAACGGCGGCTACGAGGTGCAGCCCAATCTGCTCCTGGCCTCGGCGACGCCGCGCGAGGAGCTGGCGCCGCCCAAGCCGCGCGACAAGCCCGCGGCGCCCTCGCTGCGCTTCAACCCGCAGCACATGGCCCTGATCCGCGAGGGCATGATCCAGGTCGTGGCGGGCGGCACCGCCAACCATCTGCGCCTCGACGCCAAGGGCAAGCTGGTCGAGCCGCAGTTCAAGTTCGCCGGCAAGACCGGCACCGCCCAGGTCAAGCGCATCACCGAGCGCGAGCGCGACATGGGCATCACCCAGGACCAGCTGCCCTGGCACCTGCGCCACCACGCGCTGTTCGTCTGTTTCGGGCCGGTCGACAATCCGCGCTATGCCTGCGCCGTCATCATCGAGCACGGCAAGGCAGGCGGCGCCACGGCGGGCCCGATCGGCCGCGACGTGCTGATCGAGGTCATGAAGCGCGACCCGTCGCGCCGCACCGACGGCTTCCGCAAGATGGCGTCGCGCTGAGGATTTCGCGATGAGTTTGGCGCTCGACGCACCCGCACCGATCGGCTTCGGCGAGAAGATCTGGCGCATCAACTGGGGCCTGGTGCTGGTGCTGACGGCGATCGCGGGGATCGGCGTGCTGGCGCTCTATTCGGCGGCCGGCGGCCGCTTCGAGCCGTGGGCGGCCCGGCATGCCATGCGCTACGGCGCGGCCTTCGGCCTGATGCTGGTGGTGGCGCTGATCCATCCCAAGGTCTGGCTGACGCTCGCCTGGCCGATCTATGTCGTCTCCATGCTGCTGCTGGTGGCGGTCGACGTGGTCGGCAAGATCGGCATGGGCGCGCAGCGCTGGCTGGTGATCGGGCCGATGCAGATCCAGCCCTCGGAAATCGCCAAGGTGGCGGTGATCCTGGTGCTGGCGCGCTACTACCACGGCCTGCGCAGGGAGGAGGCGTCGCAGTTCCTCTACACCCTGCCGCCGCTTGCCGTGATCCTGGCGCCCGTGGCGTTGGTCATGGTGCAGCCCGACCTCGGCACCGCGATGATGGTGCTGTTGGGCGGCGGCGCGCTGCTGTTCGTGGCCGGCGTCAGGCTGTGGATGTTCCTGGCCGCCGGCATCGCCGCCGTCGGCTGCCTGCCGATCGCCTGGTCGTTCATGCACGAGTACCAGCGCAAGCGCGTGCTCACCTTCCTCGATCCCGACCGCGATCCGCTGGGCGCCGGCTACCACATCACCCAGTCCAAGATCGCCATCGGCTCGGGCGGCCTGTTCGGCAAGGGGTTCCTGAAAGGCACGCAATCCTCGCTGAACTTCCTGCCGGAGAAGCAGACCGACTTCATCTTCACCACCTTCGTCGAGGAATGGGGCATGGCGGGTGCGCTGGTCCTGCTCGCCCTGTTCGCCCTGGTGCTGGTCTGGGGCTTCTCGATCGCCTTGCGCAGCCAGCACCATTTCGGCCGCCTGGTGGCGCTCGGCGTCACCGCCATGATGTTCCTCTACGTCTTCATCAACACCGCCATGGTGATGGGCGTTCTGCCGGTGGTCGGCGTGCCGCTGCCGCTGGTCAGCAATGGCGGCACTGCCATGGTCTCGGTGATGTTTGCCTGCGGCCTGCTGATAGGGGTCAACGTCTATCGCGATGCGCAATTGCCGCGCGCGCGGTAGGTCGCAGGTGGGCGTATTTGCGCGACTCGACAAGGGATAACCTGCTTGCTATAGCCGCGCCCTCCCGGCATTGGGCGCATAGCTCAGTTGGTAGAGCAGCTGACTCTTAATCAGCGGGTCCCAGGTTCGAGCCCTGGTGCGCCCACCAATGCTGGAGATGCAACGAGCCCCGCGACGCGGGGCTTTTTGCTACGGTCTTCCAACTCTTGGGGAGACCGTGATGCGCTGTGTCCTGCTTCTTCTTGCCTTTTTGGGCTTCGCTGCGGCGGCACGCGCGCAATCGCCGGTCTCCTTCGCCTTCGTCCTGTGGGGCGAGGGCGCCGACGGCCAACCGGTGGCCATGGCGCGCGCCGTCGTCGAGCGTGCGACGCGCTGTCCAGTGCTACAGCGGGCGTCGGGAGCTTGGCAGGAGATGACGCCGCGGCAACGGCCGCCGGGTGGCCACTTCCGCGACGTGCTGGCCTGCGAGACGCTCTATCCGTTCGGCGAAGCTGCAGCCGTGCTGGTCGGCGCGCGGCGGCTCGATCTGCCCGTCGTGACGGCGGCGACGCCGCGTCGCGTGCTGCTGATGGGCGACAGCGGCTGCCGCGGCGAGGCCATCCGCAAGCCGCAGCCCTGTACCGGCGACGGCTTCACCAAGGTCTGGCCGTTCGGCGTCATCGCCGAGGACGAGAAGAGGTCGGTTGTCGACCTGATCATCCATGTCGGCGACTACAACTACCGCAACACGCCGCGCAGCATGGCGCTGTCGCGGCGTGCCACCGGTTATGCCCGGTCGGTCACGGTCAAGGTCTACGACACCGGCGACCTCGACGACGAGGACGACGTGCCCGAGGAGCCGATCGGCCCGGCCTACTGGAGCCAGAACATGCAGGGCAGCCCGATCCCCGACGTCTGGCCGGCCTGGCGCGAGGACTTCTTCATGCCTGCCGCGCGCCTGATGACGACCGCGCCCTGGCTGTTCGTGCGCGGCAATCACGAGCTCTGCAGCCGCGCCGGGCCGGGCTGGTTCTACCTGCTCGATCCGGGATCGGCGCTGCTGGGCGGTGCGCGCAACCAGGAGCATTGTCCGCCGCAGACGCCCGCCGGCTGGCAGCCCGGCGCCTGGCCCCAGGCCCAGCCGTTCGACGGTCAGTCGTTTCCCGTCCGCATCTCGCCGCCGATGCGGCTGAAGCTGGGCGACCTCGATATCATCTCCATCGATTCGGCCAACGCCGGCGATGTCTACGTCTACAACCTCGACGCCTACGTCGAGCAGTTCCGGCAGGTCGCCAGCATCTTGAGCGAGCGCCCGACCTGGCTGGTTACCCATCGGCCGCTCTGGGGCGTGGTGAAAAGAATCCATGGCGGTCCGGCCGACCAGGGCGAGCCTTACGGCTTCATCAACCTCACGGAGCAACTGGCGCTGGCCAGGGCCTTTCCCGGCGGCCTGCCGGCCAACGTCACGGCGGTCATGTCGGGCCACATGCACCGCTTCCAGGCGATCGGCTTTGGCGATCGCCGCCCGCCACAGCTCATCGTCGGCACGGCCGGCATCGTGCTGTCGCAAACCCACCCGGCGCCACCGTCACCCGGCGACAAGCAGGCCATCCAGGTGCCCAAGCTCGACGGCGTCGATGCCGCGGTGGTGGGCCTGACGGACTTCGGCGCCATGCTCCTCGAGCCGGGCAAGGGCGGCGCCTGGACCGCCGCCATGGTATCGGAGACGGGCCGCGTCCTCGCGACCTGCGATTCGGCCTGGCCGCGTCAAGGCAGGGACAAGTCGGTGTGTCGATTGCGGTGAGCCGCGCTCCCTGTTCGCAGGCTTCGGCCGGATTGGCTGAAATGCGTCGCTCGAAATGCCTGGCCTGTTGCCGCTGGGCGATGGCGAGGGGCGGCTTCTACGCAGATGCACTCGCCGGCTACGCCGATCCAACAACCGCCTGCAGCGCGCGCTTCATGCTACCGCGCCGCCGGTTGCGCCGTCATCGCAGAGCAGTCACTGCCTTCCCAGCGATAGCGCGTGGCCACGCCGTTTTCGACGGTCCATTCGGCAAGGCAGGCCTCGCGCATCATGCCGGTCGGCGTGTTGGGGATCGGCCTGATCGTGCCGCCGGCGTAGGTGTAGCCCAGCATCTGGTCGGGAATGGCGTATTCCTTCTGCCAGCGCCATTGCAGCAGCCTCACGCCCGGGACGGTCTCGCTGTTGGCGTCAGGCGCGCGGCCCATGGCGGCGACCAGCGCCGGCTCAGTGGTGCCGACCATCGGCTTCATCCGGGCGTCCAGGGAGCCGTCGTTGGCGCACGCTCCGGCGAGAAGGGCAGCAAGCAACAGGTAGCGACGCATCGCGATACTCCCGCTCAGGCGCGGCCGGCATCGACCTCGCGCTGGTAGTACAGAAGATCGAGCTCCGGGGCTGCCTTGCCAAGGCTGGTCAGGATCATATGAGCGTGACCGCGATGATGGGTCTGGTGGTTGAACCAGTGGTCGAGCGCTGGCATCAGCTTCTGCACGAATTCTTCCGGCGTCGAGACCCGGCGATAGCGGATGACGCCGGCCAGCCGTGACTCGTCGAGGCTGCCGATGTAGCCGACGATGCGCCGGTCCTCGGCCTCGCGCGCGGCACGCAGGTCGGCCAGGCGCTCGTGCACGATCGCGTCCAGCCGGTCGGGCGCCTCGCCCTCGCCGGTGAAGCGCTTCATCCAGATGCGGTCGGTGGCGAGCAGGTGGTTCAGCGTGCCGTGCATCGACTTGAAAAAAGCGCCCTTGTCGGCGTGGTAATCGGTATCGGACAGAAGCACAGCCGCCTCGTAGAGCCGACGGTTCGCCCAGGCGTTGTAGCCGGCGAAGGTGAGGTAGTGGTCTTTCATGCCGGCATTGTGGACCTGCGCCGACCGACATCAAGATTGATCGGTTCGTTCAACCATCAGAGCGATTTCCGATTTGATGGAACGATAGCAACTCGTCACAGACGTTGAAGGGTCGATATCGCCCTCGACCTGCTATGGTGACAGCATTGCTTGCAGGTTGGCCGAGGGACGCAAGCCTTAGTACCGGCTGCAAGACACCCTCTACCCATGGCCCCTCCTTGAGCCTCAAAAGTCGCCGCAGCGAAACGCCCAGTGTGCGTGACTATAGTTATTGACGAGCACTGCAGTTTGTGGCAGGGTGCATCGTCCTGTCGCTCTATGCATCGTTCATCCGACCTGTGCCAGACCGCTTACCCCTGGAGCGCTGACCCGTGCGGCCGGGCGTGAGGGGTTCCAGGGCAAGGAGGCCAGAAGGAATGGCGCGGAAGGCGGTAGCGAAACGAGCGCAACTGTCCGAATGCGGTGGCCGCCTGACGGATAGGGGCTTCGGGTTTCCTTCGACCACAACGGCGGTCAGGCGCGAATGTCAAAAGTCGTGGCGGAAAAGGCGAAAGAGGCGGAAACCCCGACGCGCCGCCTGCAGTGCATGCCAGCGCACGGCAAGGCGGGCGGACAGTTGTTCCAGCAGGCACATTCCGTTCGGCTGATTTCCGGCCGACAATGTGCTTTAGCCGCGATAGGTGCGCCGGCCGTGATCGCGCAGCCACAGCCGCACGAGATGGCGTTTGCGCTCGGGCTCGGGATGGTCGATGAAATCCGTGCGCGCATGGCCGGTGGCGCGGTTGTTGACGTACTGGATCTGGCCCGGCGCGAAGTCGAGCTCGACCCGAAGCTCGGGTCGATCGAACACCGACTGCACGGCGGCAAGGGCGGCCGCCGTCTGGTTGTCCATGCGCTCGCCGCGCAATTCGTAGCCGGCGAAGATCTCGGACAGCGCGAGCCGGGCCTTCACCGTGCCGTCGGCGGCGCGTTCGAAGATCGGCGCGGCGAAGGTCGTGGGGTCGTCGGGCGCGTGCTCGGCGTGGCGGTCGTACCAGAACGGCCGGTAGAGACGATCCATCAGCTCGGGGAACCGCTCCTGCAGCGCCTGATGCACCGTGGCGACGCTCATCACCTGGCTGACACCGCCCTTCTTGGCCGGATGCAGGCAGAGCAGGCAGACATAGTCGGGGGGCGATTCGTTGTAGGAATTGTCGTTGTGGAAGCGCAGGTCGACGTTGGTCACGGTCGGCCGGATGCCCGAGCCGGGCTTCAGCTTGGCGCCGGTGTCGCGCACGTCGAAGAACATCTGGCCGTTCAGCTTCTGCGCCACCGGACGGGAGAGCAGGCTCGACAGCAGCCAGTAGAGCTGGATCGCCTCATCGCGACTGATCTTGGCCATCGGCAGGCGATCGAGCACCGCGAACATCGGCCCATCCTGCGTCACGCGCCGCACCTCGGCCATGGTCGCGCGGCAGGCGTCGAGCGCGAAGTCGGCGGGGTCGAGCAGGAAGGTCGGCAGCGGGGCGCTTCTCAGCTCCGCCAGCACCGCGCGCAGCTCGGCAAGCGCGGCCGTTGGCAGCGGCACCGTCCAGGCGGCTGGCTCGATCGTGTCGCGTGTCCAGGCTTGCGTGGCAGTCATCGAACTCACCGTTCCTCCCCGGCAATCAGCCCATAGAGCATGACGCTATGCCACGCGCCGCTCACCGACCAGCGGTCTCGGATCGGGCCGCCCTCCAGGCGGAACCCCAGCCGCTTGGCGAGTGCAACCGATGGCTTGTTGGCCCGCTCGATCAGCGCCTCGACCTTGTGCACGCCGAGATCGTCGAACAGGTGGCGCAGCAGGGCTCGGCCGGCCTCGGACATATATCCCTTGCCCTGGTGCTGCGGCAGGATCAGCCAGCCGACATCGACGCGCTTTTCGCGCAGATTGCGGTGGTGATAGTTGATCATGCCGATCACCTCGCGGCTCTTGCTCTCCTCGACCGCCCATATCACGTACTGACGGGGCCGGTAGACGAGATGCCAGCGCATCGCGCGGCGCGTAGCGCCGAGGTTGGCGCTGGGCGGCGTGCTCCAGTAGCGGAGGTTGTCGGCATCGCCGTAGAGCGCGTGCATCGCTTCGATGTCACCGGCGCGGAAGGCGCGTAGCCGCAACCTTTTGGTGGCGAAGGTCGGTTGTTTCTTCGGAAGTCGGGCCATTTGCTAAGTTAAGCGTGGAGGCGGTGCATGACCAAGCGAATCGGCATCCTGACCAGCGGCGGCGATTGCGGCGGCCTCAACGCCGCCATTCGCGCCGTGGCGTTGCGTGCCCATCATGGGTACGGCTGGACGACGGTGGGCTTGCGCTCCGGCACGCTCGGCCTGCTGGAGCGGCCGGTCGAGGCTGTCGAGCTCGATCCCGCACGCCTCGATGCGGCATTGGCGCGCCAGGGCGGCACCTTCCTCGGCAGCACCAACCGCGGCGATCCCTTCGCCTTTCCCATGCCCGACGGCAGCAAGAAGGATCGCTCCGGCGAGATGATCTCGGGCCTGAAGGGGCTCGCGCTCGACGGGTTGATCGGCATCGGCGGCGACGGCAGCCTCGACATCCTGCGCCGCCTGCTGGCGCCGACCGGACTCGCCTTCATCGGGGTCCCGAAGACCATCGACAACGACGTCGCCAACACCGAACGCGCCATCGGCTATTCGACGGCGGTCGCCATCGCCACCGAGGCGCTCGATCGGCTGCAGCCGACGGGCCTCAGTCACGAGCGCGTCATGGTGCTGGAGGTGATGGGCCGCGACGCGGGCCACATCGCCATCGCCGCCGCCATCGCCGGCGGCGCCGACGTGGTGCTGATCCCCGAGGTGCGCTGGCATCTGAAGCATGTGGTGGCGCACATCGCCGAGCTGCGTGCGGTCGGCCACACCTCGGCGCTGGTCGTGGTCGCCGAGGCGGCCGGGCATTCGGACGAGGCGGTCGATGCTGACAGCGAGGCGCCCTATCATGGCGTCGGCGAATGGCTGGCGCGGCGGCTCAGCAAGGCGACGGATGCGGAAGCCCGCGCCACGGTGCTGGGCCATGTCCAGCGCGGCGCCATGCCGACGGCCGAGGATCGCCTGCTTGCCTCGGCGCTGGGCGTGCGCGCCGTCGATCTGCTGGCCGAAGGCAAGGCCGACCGCATGGTCGCGTGGTGGAACCGCCAGGTGATCGACGTGCCGCTCGAGAAGGTCGTCGGCCGCGGCGCGCGCACCGTCGACCGTGACGGCGCCCTGATACGCACGGCGCGGGCGCTGGGGATTTGTCTGGGCGACAAGGCTTAGCCGTCAGGACGACGTCAAATCCCGCCCGGCAATCCAGAACACCTCGCCTTCGCTCTGCTCGGTGTCGAGCCACAGGAGCGGCAGGCGCGGGAAGGCGGCTTCGAGCTTGGCGCGGCCGCGGCCGATCTCGCAGATCAAGGCTCCGTGCTTGGTGAGATGCCTCGGCGCTTCGGCGAGGATGCGGCGCACCAGGTCGAGCCCGTCGTCGCCCGCGGCCAGCGCCATGCGCGGCTCGTGCCGGTATTCCGGCGGCAGCTTCGCCATCGCCTGGGCATCGACGTAGGGCGGATTGCTCAGGATCAGGTCATAGCGCCTGCCCTGCAGCGGCGCGAAGAGATCGCCGCGATGGAGCGCGATGCGATCGCCAAGCCGATGGCTCGCCACGTTGCGCCGCGCCAGCGCCAGGGCGCCGGCCGACAGGTCTGCGGCATCGATGCGTGCGCGCGGAAAGGCGAGAGCAGCCAGGATCGCCAGGCAACCGGAGCCGGTGCAGAGATCGAGCACGCGCTTGATCCTGCCCGCATCGCCGATCGGCAGGACGCCGTCGGCCAGCATGTCGCCGATGAAGGAGCGCGGGATCAGCGCCCGGCGATCGGCATGGAAGCGCACGCCGTGCATGTAGGCCGCGCCTACCAGATAGGGTGCGGGCAGGCGCAGGCTCACGCGGGCATCGATCAGGGTGAGCAATCGCGCACGTTCGGCCGCGCTCGGACGCAGGTCCAGGTAGGGATCGAGCCGATCGATCGGCAGGCGCAGCGCTTCCAGCACCAGGAACGCCGCCTCGTCGCGGGCGTTGGTCGTGCCGTGGCCGTAGGCCAGCCGCGCGGCGCGAAAACGGGCGACGGCGAAGCGAAAGATTTCATCCAGGGTGTCGAGAGAAGGTTTGTTGGCGGGAGGCATGCCGGGCTAGATACCTGGAATCACAAATGCCGGATACGGCGTCGTTGTCATCCCGAGCGTAGCGAGGGACCCTGTTCCGGTCGGCAAAGGCCCCTCGCTCCGCTCGGGGTGACAGTCATGACTCGCAGTCCAACGACAGTCGGTACTAGATTACCCGACATGACTCAGCTGCTGCTGGATAAATGACATGGCGGGCGCGCTCGACGGCCTGGTGGTTCTCGACCTGACGACGCACCTGTCGGGCCCGTTCTGCGCCATGCAGCTCGGCGATCTCGGCGCCGACGTCATCAAGATCGAAAGCCCGCAGGGCGATTCCATGCGCGGCGCGCCGCCCTTCGTCGAGGGCGAGGGCGCGCCGTTCATGCTGTGGAACCGCAACAAGCGCGGCATCCAGCTCGATCTCAAGGATCCGGCCGATCTGGAAGTCTTCTGGGAGCTGGTCGACGATGCCGACGTCGTGCTGGAGAACTTCCGCCCCGGCGTGATGAAGCGGCTGGGTCTGGGCTGGGATGCCCTGCATGCGCGCAATCCGCGGCTGGTGCTGGGCTCGATCTCGGGCTTCGGCCAGACCGGCCCCTATGCCAGCCGCGGCGGCTTCGATCTCATGATCCAGGCGATGTCCGGCCTGATGTCGGTGACCGGGCCCAAGGACGGCCCGCCCTATCGCATTCCGCTCGCCATCTCCGACGTCGGCGCCGGCCTCTACCTAACGATCGGCGTGCTTGCCGCCCTGCAGGCGCGGCAGAAGACCGGCGAGGGCCAGTGGGTGGAAACCTCGCTGCTCGAGGCCACGGTGTCGCTCGGCGTCTACGAGGCCGCCAACTACTTCGCCAACGGCAAGCGGCCGGAAAAGCTCGGCCAGGCCCATCGCGGCTCCTCGCCCTACCAGGTGTTCCAGACCGCCGACGGCTGGCTGACGATCGGCGGCGCCCAGCAGAATTTCTTCCGCAAGCTCTGCGCCCTGATCGGCCAGCCCGAGCTGGCCGACGATCCGCGCTTCAAGACCAATGCCGAGCGCGTCAGGAACAACGAGCTGATCGTCGGCCTCCTGCAGAAGGAAGTCGCCAAGCGCAGCACGGCCGACTGGATGACGGCATTGGAGGCCGAAGGCATCCCCGCCGGCCCTGTGCTTCATCACGACGAGGTCTTTGCCGATCCGCAGATCCTGGCGCGCGGCATGGTGGCCGAGGTCGAACATGCCAAGGCCGGCCGGCAGAAGACGCTGGGCGTGCCGTTGAAGATGTCGGCGACGCAAGGCGGCGTGCGCCGCGCCGCACCGACGCTTGGCCAACACGACGCCGAGGTCCGCGCAAGGGGCAGGGCGAAAACCAAGGGAGGCAAGTGATGGTGACGGCAAGAAGTATCATCGCAGCGCTTGCGCTGATGCCGGCTTCGGCCCTGGCGCAGAACAGCTACAGCTTCACCAATGCCGACGAGTCCATGGTGCGCTACAGCGTGGCCTCGACGCAGGCGGCGATGGGCTGCGCCTCGGTCGCCAGCCTCGCCACCGCCGAGACCACCATCGTCTCGGCCCGCCTGGTGCTCGCGGCCGACGGCGTGCCCGAGCACTGCCGCGTCACCGGCCTGATCCAGCCCGAGATCCGCTTCGAGGTGAACCTGCCCTCGAGCTGGAACCGGCGCTTCTACATGCACGGCAATGGCGGGTTCGCGGGCGAAACGCCGGAGTTCGCCTCGCGGCCGATCTATCGCGCCACCGCCTTGAAGATGGGCTTCGCCACGGCCACCACCAACACCGGCCACGACGCCGGGGCCGAGCCGCTCGCCACCTTCGCCATGAGCTACCAGAAGCGCGTCGACTACGCCTTCCGCGCCGTCCATATGACGGCCGTCGAGGCCAAGCGCATCGTCGCCGCCTACTATGCCCGCGCCGCCGCCTACTCCTACTGGGACGGCTGCTCGACCGGCGGCCGTCAGGGCCTGATCAGCGCCCAGCGCTTCCCGCAGGATTTCGACGGCATCGTCGCCGGCGCACCTGTCCTGAACTTCGTCGACACGGTGAGCCAGAGCCTGTGGAACGGCCAGGTGATGGTCGAGACGCCGATCCCTGTTGCCAAGATGAAGCTGGTGGCCGACGCGGCCTACGCCCGCTGCGATGCCAAGGATGGGCTGAAGGACGGCTTGATAGACGATCCGCGGCGCTGCGACTTCGATCCGGCACGTGACGTGGCCCAGTGCCCCGCCGGCCAGGACGGCGAGACTTGTCTCACCCCGGCGCAGTCCGCGGCGATCAAGAAGATCTATGAAGGGCTGAAGGTCGACGGCAAGCCCGTGCATTTCGGCCAGCCGATCGGCGCCGAGGTGGTCGGCACGAGCTCGGTCACGGGCTCGGCGCCGGAAAGCGGCTGGAATCGCTGGCTGATCCCGCCGCCCAATGGCCGGGCCAATCAGCTCGCCTTCGGCGACAGCTTCGTGCGCTACTTCCTGCCGAAGTCCGACCCCAACCTCGACACATCGAAGTTCGACTTCGCCAAGGACATGGCCAAGTACGCCGATGCGCGGGCGCTGCTCAACGCCACCAACCCCGACCTCGGCGGGTTCCGCGCGCGCGGCGGCAAGCTCCTGATGTATTTCGGCTGGGCCGACACCGCCCTGCCGCCGGTGATGGCAATCGACTACTACCTGAAGGCGGTCGGCACCAACGGCCTCACGACGCCGGATTTCTTCCGGCTGTTCATGGTGCCCGGCATGTTCCATTGCCGCGGCGGCGTCGGCACCGATCGCTTCGACGCCATGACCGCCCTGATCAACTGGGTGGAGAACGGCGTCGCCCCCGCGACGATAACCGCCTCCCAGGTCGATAAGGGCAAAGTCGTGCGGACCCGCCCGCTTTGCCCCTATCCCCTCGTTGCCCGCTACTCCGGCTCGGGCAGCCCTGACGAGCTGGCCAACTTCGCGTGCAAGGCGCCGGAGTAGGCCGGAGTAGGATCGTCTAGCCGGAGCGATTGCGGCGCTGCTGGCGGTCGGGAATGCCGTCGTTGTTGCGGTCCCGATCGTAGCGGTTGGGGATGCCGTCGCCGTCGTTGTCGCGGCTGCCCCAGGACGACCGCGAGCCGTACGGCCGCTGGCTGTACGTCGGCACCGGCACGTAGCGCGTCCGGGTCACGACCTGCGGCGGCGGCTGGTAGTAGGTCGGCTGTTGGTAGTAGGTCGGCTGTTGGTAGTAGCTCGGCTGCTGGTTGAACAGGCTGCCGAACAGGCCGCTACCCGAGGAATAGGCCGGTTGGCCGTAGTAGCCGCTGCTGGGATAGCCGCCGTAACCGCTCGGATATCCGCCATACGATGTTCCAGGATAGCCATTCGTCTCCACGCATGCTGCCGCCGAGACCAGAAGCCCCGCCGCGACCAGCCATCTGACTGTGCGCATTTGTTTTTGCCCTCTTTGGAAGGGGTTGCCCGGGCTGTGGTTCCTTCCCGATAGGCAATACGCGGCCGACCGTGGCGATGCGGCGGCGTAACGGCGAATAGTTTTAGGCACGCAAAAGCCGGCCTCCGGTTTTTCACCGGAGACCGGCTTGAGACTGGTCTGACGCCTCAGCTAGCGCTGGTAGCGGTCGGGAACGCCGTCGCCGTTGGCGTCCCGGTCATAGCGGTTCGGAATGCCGTCGCGGTCATAGTCGCCGTTGGGGCCGCGCCGCGGGGTCCGGTTGGCCGTGTAGTAGCTGTTGTTGTACGCGGTGCTGTTCGAATAGTAGCCGCGGCTGCTGCTCGGGTAGTACGCACTGGAACTCGGGTAGTAAGCAGCGGTGCTCGGGGCGTAGTAGCCGCTGTTGTACGACGTGCGGGGATAATAGCCCGAATCGGTCGTGCACGCCGCCGTGGTCGCGGCAATCAGGCCGGCCGCCAACAGCCATTTCGTATTGCGCATTTCGACCTCCGTTGGGACGGCCCGATCGAGGGGCCTGACCCATGCAACGGGATACGCGCCACGAGGTGGCAACGTGCCGACGAAATCCATCTTTCGTCACAGCTGGCGGCGGGCAACCTTGCCCAATCGCGTCTTTTTGCCGGCGGCGATGTGGCCCGCGCGGGCTACAGCGCCCCTGGCGCCGGCGCCTTCGTCGGCTTGGCATTGAGCTTGGGCGGATGCGTGACGATCGACTTCAGCTCGGCCACGGGCTTGCGCAGCCGGGCGATGTCGGGCAGCGGCCGGGCGAGGCCGGGGATGCGCTTGAAAGCCTGTTCCATGGCGTGCGCGGCGCCCAGCACCTCGCCGTCGCCGCGGAAGCGGCCGATCACCTGCAGGCCGAACGGCATCTTCTTGTGGTCGACGCCGCAGGGCAGCGAGACCGCCGGATTCGAGGTCAGGGTGACGAAGTACTTCGTCGCCATCCAGTGGTAGTAGTTGTTGAGCTTCCTGCCGTCCATCTCGTCGATGTAGAGCTGCTTCCACGGGAAGGGCGAGAAGCCCACCGTGGGGCCGATCACCAGGTCGTACTCCTTGTAGAGCTGCTGGAAGGCGCGGAAGATCCGCGTCTGCTCGCCATGCGCCCAGGCGAAGTCGGCGAGCGAGAGCTTGGCGCCGATCTCGTAGTTGGCCACGATGTTGGGGCCGAGCATCTTGCGATTGTTGATGTAGAGGTCCTGGTAGCGCGACAGGAAGCTCACCGCGCGGATCACGTCGAAGCAGCGGTCGGCGCCGCCGTAGTCGACCTCGACCTTGTCGAGGCTGCGGAACAGAGGCTTCATCGCCTTGATCCTGGCGCGGAAGGTCTCGCGGATGCCCTTCTCGACGGGCGCGCCGCCGAAGTCCTCGGTATAGGCCACGCGCAGGCTGCCGAGATCGACCGGCCAGGGCTCGGCGAAAGCGTCGCCCTCGATCGGGAAGGAGAGCGGATCGGCATCGTGCTGGCCGATCTGGGTGGCATAGAGCAGGCAGACGTCGGCGACGCTGCGGCCCATCGGGCCCAGCACCGAGATCGGCGTCCAGCCCATGGCGCGCCGCTCGACGGCCACCATGCCAGGCGAGGGCCGGAAGCCGACGACACCGCAGAACGCTGCGGGATTGCGCAGGCTGCCGCCGGTGTCGGAGCCGGTGCAGACCGGCAGCATGTCGGTCGCCAGTGCCGCCGCCGAGCCGCCCGATGAGCCGCCGGCGTTGAGCGTGGGATTGAACGGATTGCCGGTGGCGCCCCACACCGGGTTGCGGCTGTTCGAGCCGGCGCCGAATTCCGGCACGTTGGTCTTGCCGACCACGACCGCGCCCGCGTCGCGCACGCGCGCCACCATGACGTTGTCCCAGGTCGGCACGAAATCGCGGTAGAGCGGCGAGCCGTAGGTGGTGAGCAGGTCCTTGGTCTCCTCGAGATCCTTGATGCCGGTCGGGAGCCCATGCAGCAGCGGCAGCTCCTCGCCACGCCGCACGGCGGTCTCGGCGGCCTTGGCCTCCTGGCGCGCGCGCTTGACCGACATCGCCGTCACCGCATTGACCGCCGGATTGACCTCCTCGATGCGATCGAGGCAGGCTTGCAACAATTCGACCGGCGAAATTTCCTTGGTGCCGATGCGGCGGCGCAGTTCAACGGAGCTCAGCGAGACCAGTTCTTCGTTCGACATTCTTCCCCCGGCGTAAACACCGACCTTAGCGCTTCCCGTTTCCCCGGGGGAAGGGCACCATGGTCGCGGGAGGAAGAGACATGGCGCATGCCCTGCGTGAGAAGGCGGCGATCAGCGGCGTTGGCGAGACCGCCTATACGCGCGGCACGCCCAAAAGCGCGCTGGCGCTGCAGCTCGAGGCGAGCCTGGCAGCCATCGCCGATGCCGGCTTGAGCCCGCGCGACATCGACGGCGTGGTCCCCTACTTCCCGGGCGGCGGCATCGCCGAGGATTTTGTCGCCAATCTCGGCCTGCCCGATCTCACGCTCTCGGTGTTCGTGCCGATGGGCGGCGCCACCTGCGTCGCCGCCATCCAGACCGCGGCGATGGCCGTGGCCACCGGCGTGTGCAAGCACGTGCTGATCTCGGTCGGCCGCACCGGCTATTCCGGTGCGCGCGTCTCGACGCGCCTGCAGCAGTTCCCGCAATTCGCCCTGGCGGCGGAGTTCGAGGCGCCGATCGGCATGTTCGCGCCGGCCCAGCTCTATGCCCAGGGCGCGCGCCGCCACATGGAGCTCTACGGCACCACCGCACGGCACTTCGCCGAGATCGCCGTGGTGACGCGCCAGCACGCCATCCTCAACGGCAACGTGGTGATGAACAAGCCACTCACCGTCGAGGAGCATCATGCCTCGCGCATGATCTCCGATCCCTTCCGGCTGTTCGACTGCAGCCTGGAGAGCGACGGAGGCGCCGCCATCATCGTCAGCGCTGCCGATCGCGCCCGCGATCTGAAGAAGCCGCTGGTCACGGTGATGGGCGTGGCCGAGGGCCATCCCGAATCGCCGGCCTCGATTGCGCAACGACCGGACTTGCTGGAGTTCGGCCTGGCCAAGGCGGCACCACGTGCCTACGACATGGCGGGCGTGGGCCCCAAGGACATCGACGTCGCCGAGATCTACGACTGCTTCACCTTCACGGTGATCAACCAGCTCGAGCTTCTGGGCTTTTGCAAGAAAGGCGAGGGTGGGCCGTTCATCATGGACGGCCGCATCGGCGTGGGCGGCGAGCTGCCGATCAACACCCATGGCGGCCTTCTGAGCCAGGGCCATGTCGTGGGCCTCAACCACGTCGTCGAATTGACGCGCCAGCTTCGCCGCGAGGCCGGCAAGGCACAGGTCAAGGACGCCGAGGTCGGCCTGGTCACCGGCTACGGCGACATGGGCGACGGTTCGGTCGCGATCCTGCGGAGGGCGGCATGAACGCGACACCGACGGCGGCGTTGGCCCCCGAGCGTCCGCTGCCGACGCCGACGCGCGAAAGCCAGTCGTTCTGGGACGGCATGCGCGAAGGCCGCTTCATGGTCCAGCACTGCGCGGGCTGCGGCAAGGCGCGGCATTATCCGCGGCCGGTCTGTCCGCACTGCTTTTCGATGGAGAGCACCTTCAAGGAGATGGCGACCGGCGGGGTCATCCATACCTGGACGGTCTGCCACCATCCGTTCAACTTCTTCTTCAAGGCGTCGGCGCCTTACGTCGTGGCGCTGGTCGACATGGATGCCGGCGTGCGCGTGAACGCGCCGCTGCGCGGCATCGCAGAATCCGACATCAAGATCGGACAACGCGTCAGGCTCGGCTTCGAGCCGGTGACCAAGGAAATCACCTTGCCCTTCTTCGTTGCGGGGTGAGGGGAGATCGACTTCAGGGAGGAAAAAACAATGAAACGTTCGACGTTCGTCGCGGCCAGCCTGGCCGCCGTGTTGCTGCCCTTCGCTTCTCTTGCGCAATCCGACTGGCCGAACCGGCCCGTCACCTTCGTCGTGCCGTATCCGCCGGGCGGCCTGAACGACGCGGTGGCGCGCGTCTTCGCTGATCGCATGACCAGCGAGCTTGGCCGGCAGGTGCTGGTCGACAACAAGGCGGGGGCGGCGACGACCGTGGCCTCCAACTTCGTCGCCAAGGCCGCGCCCGATGGCTACACGATCTACGGCGGCGGCACGTCGCTGGTGATCAATCCGACGCTCACCGGCAACGTGCAGTACGACCCGCACAAGAGCTTCGACTACGTGTCGCTGATGTCGTTCACGCCCTTCATCCTGCAGGTCAACGCCGAGTTCCCGGCCAAGAACATGGCCGAGCTGATCGCCCACGTGAAAGCCAATCCCGGCAAGTTCAACATCGCGAGCTCGGGCATCGGCGCCACCAACCATCTCGCCGCCGAGCTGTTCAAGGCGCAGACCGGGCTGAAGCTCACGCACGTGCCCTATCGCGGCGGCGCCCAGGCCGGCCAGGACCTCGCGGCCGGCAACGCGCAGATGATGTTCTCGGCCTCGCTCGAGGCCAAGCCGTTCCTCGATTCGGGCAGGACCCGCGCCATCGCCATCTCGAGCCTGAAACGGTCCCCGGCCTTCCCGAACATCCCGACCGTGGCCGAGTCGGCCAACCTGCCGGACTTCGAGGCGGTGTTCTGGCAGGGCCTGGTGGTGCCGGCCGGCACGCCCAAGCCGATCATCGATCGGCTGCAGAAGGTGATCGCCAAGATCGCCGCCGAGCCCGAGATGATCGAGCGCTTCAAGCTTCAGGGCGTCGACCTCCGGAGCTCGACACCCGACGAGTTCAGGGCCCACCTCAACAAGGAAGAGAAGCGCTGGGTGACCCTGATCAAGGAACAGGGCATCAAGCCGGAGTAGACTCCGCCTCTAGTGGCGCGTCTTCTCATGCTCTTCCGGACCGCGCGCCTCCCGGCGCGCTCATGAGCATGAGCGAGCGAGGACGCTCGCGGTCCGGAAGAGCATGAGAAGACGCGCCACTGGTGCTACAACGCCTTCCTGAACGTCAGATTGAACCGCTGCCGCCCGGTCAGCGGATGCTCGCCGTCCTTCAGCGCCAGCACGCCGTGATAGACGAGGCGTGAGGGGCCGCCCCAGACGACGACGTCGCCGTGCTGCAGCGGCACCTTCATCGGTCGGTCCGAGCGCTTGAGGCCACCAAACTGGAAAGTGGCGGGCAGGCCGAGTGACACCGACACGACGGGATGGGCGTAGTTCTGCTCGTCCTTGTCCTGGTGCAGCGACAGTCGTGTGCCGGGTTCGTAGCGATTGATCAGGCAGGCCTCGGGCGCGAAACCGTCGAAGCCCGCATCGCTCGCGGCCTCACGAGCGAGCGTTCGGAAGACATCCGGCATCGCGGGCCATGGCGCGCCGGTCTCGGGATCGTGCGGATCGTAGCGATAGCCCGTGCGGTCGGTGACCCAGCCGACACGGCCGCAATTGGTCATCGCCACCGACATCTGGAAGCCGCCGGGCGTAACCATCCGCCGGAAGGGCGACTGCGCGACAACCCCCTCGATGGCGTCGAGCAGGGCCCGGTCGACCGCCAGCGCGCGGCCGCGCAGCAACAGCGCGCCGTCGCGGAGCTTCTGCCGGGCATCGAGGGCGAACAGGTCGGACATCAGGGCATCAATATGGCGGCAAGATTTCGAATTCCAATCCGCTAACGGAGCGTCAATTCCAGGCGGCGTCCCTATCTTCGGACCATCGAGGAATGAGCGATGGAGAAGACCATGAATACGATCCGCTATGCCTTTGGCGACAGCTCGCTCGGGCCGTTCGTTGCCGCCCTGTCCGCGGGCGGTCTGGCCTTCGTGGCGTTCGATGCAGGCCCTGCCGAGCTCGAGGCGCGCTTTCCGGACGCCGATCTGGTCGAGGACCAGGCGGCGCTGGGCGAGACGATCGGCAAGCTCGCCATCATGATCGACCATCCGGAAAATGACGCTGCTCTCACGCTCGACCTGCAGGGGTCGGAGTTCGAACGCCGCGTCTGGAACGCGCTGCGTGAGATTCCGGCGGGCACGACCACGACCTACGGCGAGATCGCGGCCCGGCTTGGCGTACCGCGGCAGGCGCGTGAAGTCGGTGAAGCCTGTGCGGCCAACAAGCTCGCTGTCGTCGTGCCGTGCCACCGGGTCGTGAAGAAGGACGGCTCGATCTCGGGCTATCGCTGGGGTGTGCGGCGCAAGCGCAAGCTGCTGGAGAGAGAACACAGCGCCCGGCTCTTGCAGCCGGTCGTTGCCTTCCCACATGGAACGGCAGCCAGCTAGCCATTTGGAGATGGGTGATGAAGATTTGGGCAGGTGCCGCCGTTGCCGTGATCGTCGGTTTCGCAACACAGGCATCTGCCCAATCGGGCGACACCGCCAAGGGCCAACGCGTCTTCAACCAGCAATGCCGGGCCTGCCACACTCTGGAGAAGGACGGCGCGCAGACCGCCGGTCCCAATCTGCACGGCGTGTTCGGCCGCAAGGCCGGCACGGCTGCGGGCTTCGCCTTTTCCGAGGCCATGGTGAAGTCCGGCATCGTCTGGGACGACAAGACGATGGCGGACTACAACCGCGATCCCAAGGGCAAGGTGCCCGGCACCAAGATGGTGTTCAACGGCGTCAAGCAGCAGGGCCAGCTCGACGATCTCGTGGCCTATCTGAAGCAGGCCACGCAGTAGGATCGTCAGGGGCTGGCAGAATTTGTGAAGGCCTGGATGACCGCGTCAACCTCGCGTGCGGCCGCCGGCGCATTCTGCAGCCAAGTCCTGCCTGGCCTTCAGGACATAGTTGCGATAGCCCGTCCCCGCTGCTTGCTGCGGTATTCTAGGCCTGCCCGGTAGCGCTGTCGCTCGAGCGGACATAGATGCTGGCGCCGAGCACCAGCCCCAATCCCAGGACGCCGAAGGCCACGCGATAGGCGAGGTCCGTGTTGCCGAACGCCTCGACGATATAGCCGACCAGCGCCGGCATCACCGTGAGGCCAAGGCACTGCGCCATGTTGACCGTGGTGACACCGCGGCCGGCCAGCCGGTCTGGGAAGAGCGCGCGGCCCTGCGCCACGATCACCGTGCCGAAGGCGCAGAAGAAGCAGAAGGCGGTGAGCAGCACGACGGCGAGCGCAAGCGACGGCTTGGGCAACAGGGCGAGGATTGCCAGCAGCGCCACCGAGATCGCGGCACCGCCCAGCACGACCTTCTTGCGCGAGCGCAGCAGGCGGTCCATCGGTCCGTAGGCCAGGATGCCCACGATCTGCGCCACGCCCATCGCCAGCAGCACGTTGCCGCGCTGCACGGCGTCGAGCTTGTAGACGTCGTAGAGATAGGGTCCGCCCCAGACGCCCAGCACCGTGAGCATGGTGGCGTAGGCGAAGAAGTGCATGGCGAGCACCGGCATCAGCCCCGGCGTGGTCCACACTTCCAGCAGTCCCCTGACGATCTCGCCGAAGCTTTCGCGTTTGACGGGCGGTGCAGGCTGGTCGGGTGGCCGGTCGCGCACAAAGGCGTAGAAGGCCACCGCCACCAGCACGGTGACGGCAGCCAGGCCAAGGAAGCCATTGCGCCAGCCCGCGGTCGCCGCGATCCAGGCGAGCGGCGTGGCGGCGGCAAGGGTGCCGATATTGGAGGCGGCGAACACCCAGGACATTGCCGTCGCGAGCTTGGCTGGCGCGAACCAGCGAGAGCACAGGAACACCGCCGACATGAAGGAGGCCGCACAGCCCACGCCGACCACGGCGCGGCCACCGATCAGGTCGACGGCGTCGGTGGCGGTCGCGATCCACAGCGAGCCCAGCATGGCCAGCACCGACAGCGCGGCCACCGTGCGGCGCGCGCCGTAGCGGTCGAACCACATGCCGACCGGCACCTGCACTGCGAAAAGCGCGAAAAAGAAGGCGCTGCCCGCCCAGCCGAGCTGCCGCGCGCTGAGACCAAGGTCGCGCGTCAACTCGGGCGCGATGACGCTGTTGGAGACGCGGTAGAACTGACTGAGGCAGGTGATCGCGATCAGCAGCAGCAGAAGCGGCAACTTTGATGCCATGGCGTGGTTGGCCTAGCACGGGCCAATAGCCGCTGTCCTTCGGCGTGGACCGAAGCATTGGCTTCGGCCACGATACCGAACACATGGCTGTTGCTACCCGACCGTCTCCGATCGCCTGGCTGCTGGCGCCCGCGCTGCTCCTGTTCGTGCTGTTCTTCGTCCTGCCGTTTGGCGTCATGGCGATGATGTCGTTCTACTCGGGCAATCCGGTCACCAATCCCAACGCCTTCCTGACGACGCGGCACTACGAGCGCTTCATCTTCGATACTGCCGGCATCTTCCACGACGCGCTGTGGTCGACGCTGCGCATCGGCCTCATCACCACCGTCGTGGCGCTGCTGATCGGCTATCCGCTGGCACACTGGATGGCGCGCATGCAGTCGCGGCTGGGTCACGCGCTGGTGCTGATGGCGGTGATCGCGCCGATGCTGACCGGCATCGTGGTGCGCACCTTCGCCTGGATGACCATCCTGCAGGACAAGGGCGTCATCAACACGCTGCTGATCGATTGGGGGATCGTCTCCAAGCCCCTGCCGCTGATGTACAACGAGTTCGGCACGGTGGTGGCGCTGGTCCACATCTACGTGCCGTTCATGGTGCTGACCTTGACCGGCGTGATCGGCCGTATCGACGAGCGGCTGGAGCAGGCGGCGCGCAGCCTGGGCGCGGGCCGGCTGCGTGCCTTCGTCGAAGTCACGCTGCCGCTCAGCCTGCCCGGCATTTTGGCGGGCTCGCTGCTGGTCTTTGCGCTCTCGATCAGCGCCTACGTCACGCCCTCGCTGATGGGCGGCACCGACGTGCTGACCTTGCCCATGCTGATCGCCCAGCAGGTCGGCACCAGCTTCAATCCCAACTTCGCCGGAGCGCTGGGCGTTGTGCTGCTGCTGGTCTCGCTCGCCATCGTCGTCGCCTACAACAGGATCCTGGCCCGCCTGTCGGGCGAGCAGGGGCTGGCATGAGCGCGCGCAACAAGCAGCGGTTCGACGCCGGGCGGGCGGCCTATCTCACGCTGAACGGGCTGCTGCTGGCGTTCCTGCTGGCGCCCATCGCCATCGTGCTGGTGTTCGCGCTGAACCCTACGCCCTACATCTCCTTCCCGCCGGTCGGCGTCAGCCTGCGCTGGTTCGAGAAGTTCTTCCGCAGCCCCGAGTTCATGAACGCGCTGTTCCTGTCGTTGTGGGTGGCGGGCTGCGTGCTCGTCCTGTCGATCGTGATCGGCGGCGCCTGTGCGCTGGCGCTGGCGCGCGGCAACCTGCCGGGGCGGTCGTTCCTGACGGCCTTCTTCATGTCGCCGCTGATGCTGCCCGCCATCCTGACCGGCCTGGCGCTGTTCCAGTCCTACCTGCTGGTTGGCATCGGCCGGCCGGTGTGGGGCCTGATCCTGGCGCATACGCTGGTGGCCGTGCCCTACGTCATCCGCACGACCTTGGCCGTGCTGCACAATTTCGACCGGCGCATCGAGGAGGCGGCGGCCGTCCTGGGCGCCAGCCCGACGCGGGTGTTCTTCGAGGTCACCCTGCCGCTGATCCGGCCCGGCGTGTTCGCCGGCGGCGTCTTCGCCTTCATCGTCTCGTTCGACCAGTTTCCGGTGTCGCTGTTCCTGGTCGTCCCGAAGGGCGAAACCCTGCCGGTGGTGCTGTTCAACTACATGAAATTCGACCTCGACGGCGCCATCGCCGCCGCCTCGATGGTCTCGATTTTGCTGGCTTTGTCGGTGGTGCTGGTGCTGGAAAGGCTGATCGGCCTTAAGGCTTACGTTAAACTTTAGTCCTCCGAAGCTCCGCAGGAGCGAAGGAGGAAGAGGGGGTCATCATGATTTCACGTCGTACAGTGCTCGGTACCGGCGCGGTTGCCGCGGCAACGCTCGCCGCGCCGTCGATCCTTCACGCCCAGACCAAGACGCTCAAGATCACGACCTGGGGCGGCAAGTGGGGCGAGATCATGAAGGCCACGGTCCTGCCGGCCTTCGAGAAGGAACTCAAATGCACGGTGCAGGCCGACCAGGCTTTCCCGTTCGTCCCGAAGCTGCAGGCCAGCTCCAAGAACGATCCGATCTATGACGTGCTGCACACGAATTCCAACGAGCAATGGAACTCGTTCACCGAAGGCCTGGTGATGGCCAAGATCACCCCTAAGGAAGCGCCCAACGTCGCCGACCTCTATCCTTATGCGGTGAGCGACAAGATCGTCGGCGTGTCGATCTTCACCAGCGCGATTGGGCTCGGCTATCGCACCGACAAGGGGCTGACCAAGCCGACATCATGGAAGGACCTCGCCGACCCCAAGCTCGCCGGCGTGCGCGGCGGCTACATCATTCCGGTGAACAGCCTCGGCCAGTGCCACCTGATGATGCTGGGCAAGATCTACGGCAAGGGCCTGCAGGACCTCGATGCCGCCTACAAGGCGCTGGAACAGCTGAAGCCCATCAAGCTGGTCGATTTCACCGGCCAGATGGAAAAGATGCTGCTGTCGGGCGAGGTCATCGAAGGCGTCATCCACGATTCGGGCGTCTATCGCTACGACGGCCAGAACCAGCCGGTCGACTTCGCCAGCCCCTCGGAAGGCGTGCTCGCGCTCGAGCAGGTGCTGAACGTCACGCCGGGCTCGAAGGTCAAGGAGCTGGCCTTCGCCTACGTCGACTACATGCTGCGGCCCGATGTGCAGAAGCTGCTGGCCGAGGGCGTGTGGTATTCGCCGTCCAACAAGAAGGTGAAGCTCGACGCCAAGTACGACGCCAAGCTTCTCACCACCGAGGCCAAGGTGGCGACGCTGATCCAGCCCGACTGGAAGTGGTACAACGCGCGCAAGGAAGACATCGACGCGCGCGTGACGAAGATTTTGAAGGGGTAAGACTGTCATCCCGCCCCCCTCCCGGCCTCCCCCACATCGTGGGGGAGGTGCCCGAAGGGCGGAGGGGGCGGGATGGCAGTGTGCGCGTATGACCTCAGCCACCATCAAGCTCGACAACGTCACGAAAACCTTCGACGGCCGCGTGCTGGCCGTCGACGGGGTCACGCTCGACATCGCCGCCGGCGAATTCTTCTCCCTGCTCGGGCCGTCCGGCTGCGGCAAGACCACGTCGCTGCGCATGATCGCGGGCTTCGAGTTGCCCGACTCCGGCCGCGTTCATGTTGGCGGCCGCGACATCACCGACCTGCCCGTCCACAAGCGCGACATGGGCATGGTGTTCCAGTCCTATGCCCTGTTCCCGCATCGCACCGTGGCCGAGAACGTGGCTTTCGGTCTGCGCATGCGCGAGGTGCCCAAGCCCGACATCGAGCGCCGTGTGAAGGCGGCACTTGCCCAGGTCGCACTGACCGGCCTGGAGGACCGCAAGCCGGGCCAGCTTTCGGGCGGCCAGCAGCAGCGTGTGGCGCTGGCCCGCGCCCTCGTCGTCGAGCCGCCTGTGCTGCTCTGCGACGAGCCGCTCGGCGCACTCGACCGCAAGCTGCGCCAGCAGATGCAGTTCGAGCTCAAGGAGCTGCAGAAGCGACTGGGCGTCACCCTGGTGTTCGTCACCCACGACCAGGAAGAGGCGCTGGCCATGAGCGACCGCATCGCCGTGATGAACCACGGCAAGGTCGAGCAGGTCGGCGCCCCGACCGAGATCTACGAGCGCCCGCGCACGCGCTTCGTCGCCGACTTCATCGGCGAGATCAACATCTTGGAGGAGGGTGGCCGCGCCCGCGCGATCAGGCCCGAGAAGATCCGCCTGGTGTCGGACGGCGCCCGCGTCTCGGGTGCCGTCGAGACGGCGAATTTCCTGGGCGGCTCGACGCTGCTCCGCGTCAGCACCGCCGACGGCCGCTCCCTGCTGGTGCGCGAGACGCATGCCGGCGAGCGGGCGTCGCGTATGCCTGGTGATGCTGTCGGGCTCGCCTGGAATGATGCCGACGCCGTAGCGTTGGAGTCATAGTCTTCCGGACCGCGCGCGGGACGCGCGCGGTCCGGAAGAGTATGATTGGGCCATGTCCAGAACACTCGGCATCATCACCATCGGTCAGGCGCCGCGCGACGACATCGCGGCGTTGTTCGCCGCTCATGCTCCAGCCGGCACGAAGGTCATCTTGCGTGGCGCGCTCGATGGGCTTTCCGACGCTGAGGTCGACGCGGTGCAGCCCGAGAACGGCGGCGACACGCTCTACACACGCCTGCGCGGCGGCCGCGACGTCAAGATCTCCAAGAAGGCCGTCATTGCCCGCTCGCCGGCCACGCTCGACAAGCTGCGCGGCGATGGCTGCGACGTGCTGGTCTATGCCTGCACCGGCGAGTTCCCGCCGATGCCGGGCGACGAGAACGTGCTGTTCCCTTCGCGCCTGCTGAACGGCCTGGCCACCGGCCTGCTGCCGCGCGGCCGCTTGGGCCTGCTCATCCCGCTCGCCGAGCAGGGCGAGAAGCTCACGTCGAAATGGGCGCGGCCGGGGCTCGAGATCGTGGTCGAGGCGCTGGCGCCCAGCGCCGGCCAGGAGGAAGCGGCGGCCGTCGCCGCGCGACTCGCCGCCAAGAAGCCCGATCTCGTGGCCATGGACTGCATGAGCTACACTCCGACCACCAAGGACTGGATCAAGGGCCCGCTCGGCGTGCCGGCGTTGTTGGCGATCACCGCGACGGGCCGCGTGCTGCGGGAGATGCTCGACTGATCACGACCCAATGCTGCATCGTGGGCGGCGGCCCGGCGGGCATGATGCTGGGCTTCCTGCTGGCGCGCTCCGGCGTCAGGGTCGCTGTCTTGGAGAAACATGGCGATTTCCTGCGCGATTTCCGTGGCGACACGGTTCATCCTTCGACCCTCAACGTGATGGATGAGCTTGGCCTGCTCGACGAGTTCCTGAAGCTGCCGCACCAGAAGATCTCGCGCTTCACGGGCCAGTTCGGGGAGGAGCGGGTGATGATGGCGGACCTCTCCCATCTGCCGGTCCGTGCGCCGTTCATCGCCATGATGCCGCAATGGGACTTCCTCGATTTCCTGGCCGCGCAGGGCAGGCGCTATCCGACGTTCACCGTTTTGATGAATGCGGAGGCCTCCGGCCTGATCGATGAGGGCGGGCGCGTCGTGGGCGTTCGCGCCACTGTCGAGGGCAAAGCCCAGGAGATTCGCGCCGATCTGGTGGTCGGCGCAGACGGCCGTCATTCGACGGTGCGCGAGAGCGCGGGCTTTGCGCCGGTCGTGCTGGGGGCGCCGATGGACGTCCTGTGGTTTCGCCTCAGTCACAAAGCCGGTGATTCAGCCGAGACCATGGGCCGCTTCGATCGCGGCAGCATCCTGGTGATGCTGAATCGCGGCGACTATTGGCAGTGCGCCTACGTCATCGCCAAGGGTTCAGCCGAGAGGATGAAGGCGGCCGGCATCGAGACGTTCCGCCAGCGCATCGCCAGCCTGATGCCGTTCCTCGCCGACCGCATGCACGAGCTCCGCACCGTCGACGATCTCAAGCTGCTGACCGTCGGAGTCGACCGCCTGGAGAAGTGGTGGAAGCCCGGCCTGCTCTGCATCGGCGATGCCGCCCACACGATGTCGCCGCTGGGCGGCGTGGGCGTGAACATCGCGGTGCAGGATGCCGTCGCCGCCGCCAACATTCTCGCCGACCCGCTCGAGGAAGGCCGGCTGAGCGACGCCGACCTGCAGGCCGTGCAGGAGCGTCGCCGGTGGCCGGTGCGCGCCACCCAGGCGATGCAGCTGTTCCTGCAGAACCGGATGATCGCACCGACGCTTGCCGGCACGCGGCCGCTGCGGCCGCCCTGGCCGGTGCGCCTGTTGAACGCCGTGCCCTTCCTGCGCCGCATCCCTGCCCGCCTGCTGGGCATGGGCGTGCAGCCCGAGCACGTGAGGACAAAGGCGGCTGATCTCGCCGGAGCGCAGACCTCCAGGTCGGCGCTCCAGTAAGACGCCTTTACTTGACGGTCGCCGCCGCCTTGGCCTGGCGGATGGCGAGCGCCAGCGACGCGCCGAGATCGGCCAGAAGCTTGCCTGCTACCTCGTCGGTGAGCTTGCCGTCGGCGAAGCGGTTCTGCGCCTGGGCGATCATGACCTCGGGCTTGTTGACCGGGCGGCCGTCGAGGAACACCAGGATCTGGCGCAGCTGATACTGCGCGCGCGCCGTGCCCAGCACGCTGCCCGCGGCGCCGAAGATCGCGATCGGCTTGGCGGCGAAGGGCTGCGGCGTCATGCGCGACAACCAGTCGATGGCGTTCTTCAGCACGCCCGACGGGCCGTAGTTGTATTCCGGCGAGACCAGGACGATGCCGTCCGCCTCGAGCATGGCCTTCTGCGCGGCCTGGACCGGCGCCGGGAAGCCCTGCGCCTGGACGTCGGCGTTGTAGAGCGGCCAATCGATCTCGATCGTCTGCGACGTCACGCCGGCCGGAAGCTTTTCGACGAAGGCATTGAGCGCCAGGCGGTTGAACGACGCCTTGCGCAGGCTGCCGCAGAAGGCGACCAGTTTGATTGGCTCGGACATTGCTCGGTATCTCCTTGGTTACTGCCTTATCGGCGATGCAACAGGCCGCTACATAGAAGCGCCTGGGAGAATTGGCAACGCAATGCCGCGAGGTAGGGTCGCTTCAGGCGAAGTGGCAGGCGACGAAGTGCCCCGGAGACACCTCGCGCGACGTGACCGGCTGTGCGCAGACCGGGGATGCCATGGGACAACGCGAGCGCAGGCGGCAGCCTTCGTGCAGGTCGAGCGGGCTCGGGATCTCGCCCGACAGTACGAACGGCTCGGCCTTCACCTTGGGGTCAGGCACGGGCACTGCCGCCAACAATGCGCGCGTGTAGGGATGTCGGGGATGGGCGAACAGCTCATCCGTGTGAGCTTCCTCCACCACCGCGCCGAGATACATCACCACGACGCGCTGGGCTAGGTACTTCACCGTCGCGAGGTCATGCGAAATGAACAGATAGGTGAGCCCGAGCCGCTCCCGCAGCTCCTCCAGCATCAGGATGACGCGCGCCCGCAGCGAGACGTCGAGCGCCGAGGTCGGCTCGTCGAGCACCACGAAGCGCGGCGCGCAGGCGAGCGCGCGGGCGATGTTGACACGCTGGCGCTGACCGCCGGACAGCTCGTGCGGATAGCGCCCCATCACGTCGGCGCGCAGCCCCACCTCGGCCAGGATCTCGCGCACCCGCTCGCGCTGCTGGGCCGGGCTCAGATCGGTATGCAGGCGCAGCGGCTCCGAAACCGCGCGTTCCACCGACATGCGCGGGTTGAGCGCCGCCAGCGGGTCCTGGAACACCATCTGCACGTCGCGTCGCGCCTCGCGCAGCGGCTCGCCTTCCAGCCGGTCGAGCTGCTTGTCGCCGACGCGGACAGTGCCGGCGGTGGGCGCCAGCAGCCGTGTGACGCAGCGCGCCACCGTCGACTTGCCACAGCCCGATTCTCCCACCAGGCCGAGCGTGCGCCCTTGGTCGATGTCGAAAGAGATGCCGTCCACCGCACGCACGACGGGCGCCGGCCCCCGGCGGTGCAGCCAGCCGATGCCGCGCACCGGGAAATGCTTGTCGAGCCCGCGGACGCTAACGAACGACATGCGGCTGCCCCATGGCATGGCAGGCGACCCGGTGGTCGCCTGCAGCGGCGATTAGCGCCGGCCGTTGCCGGCGACACGCAGCGAGCGCCTCCGGGCAGCGCCGGACATAGCGGCAGCCCGGCCGGACATTGATCAATGAGGGCACCGCCCCGGCGATCGGGCTGAGCGCGATCTCCCGGTCGATGCGCGGGATCGAGCGGACCAGCGCCTGCGTATAGGGATGCAACGGCCGCTCGAAGAGCTCGTCGACCTCGGCCAATTCCGAGAGCTGCCCGGCGTGCATCACCGCCACGCGATGGCAAGTCTGCGCCACCACGCCGAGGTCGTGCGTCACCAGGATGATGGCCGCGCCCGACTCCTCGCCGAGCTGGCGCAGCAGCTCCAGGATCCGCGCGCCGATCGACACGTCGAGCCCGGTCGTCGGCTCGTCGGCCAGCAGCAGGCGCGGCTCGGTCGCCAGTGCCATGGCGATCATGACCCGCTGGCACATGCCACCCGACAGCTCGTGCGCGTATTGGCCGGCTCGCCGCTTGGGGTCGGGAATGCGCACGCGCTCCAGCATGGCGATCGCAGCCTCCCGAGCCGCCCGCTTGTCCATGCCGCGATGCAGGCGCAGCAGGCGCTCGATCTGGCGGCCGACCGTCATCAATGGATTGAGCGAGGTGCGGGGCGTCTGCGGCACCAGGGCGATGCGCGCACCGCGGATCGCCTCGAGTTCCGCTGCCGGCAACGCCAGCAGGTCGTTGCCTTCGAAGCGTAGCCGTCCGCTCACGATCCGGCCGGGCGGCCTGACCAGCCGCAGGATGGCCGAAATCAGCACCGACTTGCCCGAGCCCGATTCGCCCACGATTCCCAGGATCTCGCCGGCTCTCGCCGACAGCGTCACGCCGTCCACCGCGCTCACCATGCCGTCGTCGGTCGCGAACTCGACCGACAGATCCTCGACCTCGAGCAGGGCGCTCATCGCGTTCCCCGCAGGCGTGGATCGAGAAGGTCGCGCAACGCATCGCCGACCAGGTTGAAAGCGAGCACGGTCACGACGATGGCGACGCCGGGGAAGACGAAGAGCCACCATTCGCCGGTCGACATGTAGGTGGCGCCGTCGGCGGTCATCGACCCCCATTCGCTCTGTGGCGGCGCGATGCCGAGGCCGATGAAGGACAGCGACGCCATGGTCAGCACCGCGTAGCCCATCGCCAGAGTGGCCTGCACGGTGAGCGGCGGCAGGCAGTTGGGCAGGAGATGCACCAGGGCGACGCGCCATGACGGATTGCCGATCGAGACGGCCGCCTCGGCATATTCCAGCGTACGCACGCGCAGCATCTCGCCGCGCACCAGGCGTATGTAGGCGGGGAGCTGCGTCATCGACAGCGCGATCGCCACGTTGGCGATGCTGTTGCCCAGCGCCGCCGTGATGCCCATGGCCAGGACGAAGGCCGGGAAGGCCATCAACACGTCGACCAGGCGCAAGACGATCAGATCGACCCAGCCGCCGCGGTAGCCGCTCAACGCCCCGACCACCATGCCGATCGATAGCGCCACCAAGGTCGCGGCGAGGGCGATGCTGAGGTCCAGGGTCGTCGCATCGATGATGCGGGACAGGACGTCGCGTCCGAAACCGTCGGTGCCGAGCGGATGCGCCCACGACGGCGACTTCAGCACGGCCGTCGGATCGGGCACGTCCGGCTTGTATGGCTCCAGCACCGGCGCGAAGACCGCGACCAAGACGAGCAGGCCGATGACCACGATGGCGGCCGCCGAGACGGGATTGCGGCGCAGCCATCGCGCCGCCCGTCGCCAGCATGCGGTCGGCGCGACGACGGCATCATCGTCGCGGTCGTCGGCGACGTCCTGCGCCAGCACGCTCATGACAGCCTGATCCGCGGGTCGATCAGCCCGTACAGGATGTCGACCGCGAGGTTCACCAGCACGTAGCTGAAGGCGACGAAGAGCACGAAGGATTGCAGCGGACCGGAATCCTTGGTGAGCAGCGCCGAGACGGCGTAGTTGCCGATGCCGGGCCATGCGAACACGCTTTCCACCACCGCGTTGCCCGCGAGAAGAAAGCCGAAGACCAGGCCGAAGGTCGTGACGACGGGGATCAGGGCATTACGCAGGGCATCGCCGTAGATGACCTGCCGCGCCGGCAGCCCCGCCGCCCAGGCAGTGCGGATATAGTCGGCTTCGAGTGCCTCCAGCATCGAGGCGCGCACCATCCGCGCCACCGGCGCCATGACGCTCAGCCCGAGCGTCATGGCCGGCAGGGCGAGCTGCCCCAGGCTCGACCACAACGTGGGCAAGTTGCCGGTGAGCAGCGAATCCACCACATAGAGACCGGTGATGGTCGTCGGCGGCTCGAGGTTCATGGCAATGCGGCCGAGCGGCGCTGGCGCCAGGTGGAGCTCGTAGTAGAACAGGTGGACGGCGATCAGGCCCATCCAGAAGGTCGGCATCGCCACGCCAAACACACTCACGACCCGGCCGACATGGTCGAGCAGCGTGTTGCGATGCACCGCCGACAGCACGCCGAGCGGCACGCCGATCGCCACCGCGATGCAGAGGCTCGCCAGGGTGAGCTCGAGCGTGGCGGGCAGGCGCTGCAGGAAATCCTCCAGCACCGGCCGCCCGGTCGACGAGCTCTGCCCGAGATCGCCATGCAGCAGGCCGCCGACATAGCGGCCATACTGCACGTACCAGGGCTGATCGAGACCCATCTTCTGGGCCATCTCGGCGATGTATTCCGGCGTGGCGAGCAGGCCCGCCCGCACCAGAACGGGATTGCCCGGCAGCATGTAGGCCAGCAGGAAGCCCACGGTGACCACGCCGAACAGGGTCGGGATCACCAGGGCGACGCGCTTGGCAACGAAGCGACCGAACTGCACGTCGCTCTCTCAGCTCTTGAGCCCGAGATCCCGATAACGATCGAAGGTATCCCAGCGCTTGATGAAGCCGGTGAGATCCTTGCGCGCCACGCGCGTCCAGTTCTCGTACCACAGGAAGCCCCACACCGCGTCGTCGATGAGGATCTTCTGCGCCTCCTTGACCGCCGCGGCGCGCTTGTCCGCGTTGGCCTCGTGCATGTTGTCGGTCAGCAGCTTGTCGAGCACGGGATTGTTGTAGAAGGAGCTGTTGGTGTTGGTCGACGTGCTGTGGAAGTTGGCGTTCATGTGGAAGATCGGGTCGTTGACCCAGGACTGCCAAGCCTCGATCGACAGCAGGTGCTTGCCGCCGATCGCGGCCTGCCGGAACGCCGCGTCCGTCTCGCGCACGATCGCGACCTTCAGGCCGATCTTCTCGAGCTCGGCCTGGATCCAGGTGGCGGCCTGCTCGTGGGTCGTCCAGCCGACGCGGACGGCGAGCTCCAGCGTCACGGGCTCGCTGCCCCGCCCTGCCTCCTGCACCAGCGCCTTCGCCTTGGCGACGTCGTAGCGATAGGGCGACAGCGTCGGATCGTAGCCCGGCATCAGCGACGGCAGCGGGCTCTTCATCTGGGTCGCATAGCCGAACAGCAGGTTCTGCAGCATCGCGTCGATCGGGATGGCGTAGTTGATCGCCTGGCGCAGCTTGACATTGTCGAGCGGTGCCTTCTTGCCGTTCATGCACAGAAAGTGGCAGCTCGTATCGGGTACCGAGATGACCTGGATCTTCGGTTCCGCCTCCAGCGCCTTGATGTTGCGCGGCGCCATGCCGACGCCGGTCATCATGTCGATGGCGCCGCGCTTCAGCAGCAGGATGCGGTCCGATTCGTTCGGCACGAAGCGGCTATTGACGCGCTGGAAGAACGGCTTGGGATGCCAGGAGCCCGGATTGTATTCCATCACGAGGCCGACGCCGGGCTCGTTCTTGGTCAGCGTGTAGGCGCCGCCGCCCGTCGTGTTGCGGCGGAACCAGTCCGTCGCCCAGGGATCGGATGGCGTGGCGTTGGCCTTGGCGATCACCTCGTCGACGACCGACAGGGTGCAGAGCGCGAGGATGTGGTAGGCGAGCGGCGTCGGTCCCGGCATCTTCATCACGAAGGTGTAGTCGTCGCGTACGATGAAGCTGTCCGGTGACGTCACGCGCAGGTAACGCGGAATCGTCAGCCGCACGTAGCCTGGAGACTGCAATCCGCGATCCAGCATGTATTTGATGCTGTGCGCCGTGATCGGTCGACCGCTCGGGAACTTGGCGTCGCGCCGGATCTTGAGCACGATGGTCGCGCCATCGTCCTCGGTCGCGAAGGACTCGGCGAGGTTCGGGATGAATTTGGAGGGGACCGCCGTCGAGACGCCGGGAACGGTGGCCGACGGCGCGACTTCCCAGCCGACCGAGGTGTCGTACACGTTGGTGGTCACCGTGTAGGCGCCGTCGGTCCGGAAGGACGCGGGATCCAGCGTATCGACGTCCGTCGTCGACGCCACGGTCAGCGTCCGCGGATCCGCGGCCTCGACGCGTTTCACCAGCGGCGCGCCCAGCGACGCCGCAATTCCGCCCAGCACGCCGGCTCCCACGACCGACCGTCGCCGCAACTTGCTCATGTTTTGGTACCCCCTTCTCTAAGCAGCATCGACACACCCATCGATCGTTGCGCCCACCGCGAGGCTGATCTCCTGGGCGCACTGGATCACCGTGCGCGTCAGCTTGCGCATGAAGGCCTCGTCCCCTTCGTCGCTCGGCAGCGACAGGCTGATCGCCGCGACCACGGCGCCGCTGGCATCGCGGATCGGCGCGCCCACGCTCGCCAGCCCCATCACCATCGTGTCGCGCGACGTCGCATAGCCCTGGCGGCGTACCTGCCGCACTTCGCTCATCAGGCCCTTGACCGAAACCTGGCTGCGCGGCGTCAACGGCACCATGCGGATGCGCCGCAGGATCTTCTCGACCTGGACATCCTCAAGGCCTGCCAGCAGCACCTTGCCGAGCGACGTCGTATGCAGGCGGCCACGGCTGCCGGCCGACAACAGGAATGTGATGGGCTCGCGAAGCTGGATCGAGCTCATGTAGAGGACGGAGTCTTCGTGCAGTGTCGCGAGGAAGGCGTTGACGTTGTGCGTCGTCGCCACCGCCTGCAGGCGCGGCACCGCCGCGTTGAAGATCGGGTTGGAGCGCACATAGTACTGACCCGTCATGAAGGCCGCCTGGCCGATGCGATAGCGGCGCGTTGCCGGGTTCTGCTCGAGGAACTTGCGCGCTTCGAGCGTCGCGACAATCCGGTAAACCACCGTGCGATCCATCTGCAACATTCGGGCCAGCTCGCGGATGCCGAGCTCGGGGTGCGAATCGTCGAAGGCCGCCAACACCTCCAATGCGCGCTCGACCGTCTGGCTTCGATCGCCCTTGGCTGTTCCTTTGGTGGTTCCCTTCGTCGTGCGCGCCCGCGTCGCCATCTCAACCACCCGCCATCGCCGGCCAGCAATCGACGCGATCGCCCGATGCCAGCACGCAGTCCATCGGCACCGCCGTGCCGTTCACCGCCATCAGCCACACGTCCGGTCCGGCGCCCAGCATCGACAGCAGCTCCATGCCGCGCGTGCCGTCGGTCAGCGACAGCTCCATCGTCGACGCGCCGCCCGGCATGAATCGCCGCAGGTATCCGTTCATGCGCACGCGGACCGCGATCATGGCTCGATCTGCCCCCGCGCCGTGCAGATGCGCTCCGCAGTGATCGGCAGGGTCGGCACGCGTGCGCCCGTCGCGGCGGCGATCGCGTTGGCGATCGTCGCCGGCGGCTCGATGCAGGGCGGCTCGCCCACACCCTTGGCGCCCGACGGACCGTGCGCGGTGGGATACTGCACCAGGATCGTCTCGATGACCGGGACGTCCTGCATGGTCGGCATCTTGTAGTCCGTCAGGTTCGGGTTCTGCACGATGCCGTCGCGTGAGACGATCTCCTCGAACAGGGCCTGGCCGATGCCCTGCACGGCGCCGCCCTCGATCTGGCCCTCGACGTAGGTCGGATTGATGGCGAAACCCACGTCCTGCGCGACGACATAGCGATGGACCGTCACGTCGCCCGTGTCCTCGTCAACCGAGAGGTCGACCGCATGGGCATGAAAGCTCGGCGCATGCCAGGCGGGGGACTGGTGGTTTTCCAGCCGCGACGCCTCGTGCGGCACGGCGGGAGCCGTGAACGCGCCCCGCACCTTGACGCCCTCCGTTCCGATCAGCGTCGCGAAGGCAATCGATCGTCCGCCGCCATGCACCGCGCCGTCGCGAAGCTCGATGGCGGCGGGCGCCACGCCGAGTTCGGGCGCTGCACGCGCCGCCAGCACCTTGCGCATCTCGACCGCGGCGTTGCGGCAGGCATTGCCGACGCAGAACGCGGTCCGGCTGCCCTGGGCTCCGTAATCGTAGGGCGAAGTGGCCGTGTCGCCGCCGATGACCGTGATGTGCTCGGCAGCAACGCCGAGATCGTCGGCCAGGACCTGCGCCGCGCCGGTGAGCGCGCCGGTGCCGATCTCGACGGCGCCGCTGTTCAGAACGACGCGGCCATCGCGATGCAGCGTCACGTCGACCTCGGAGGTCATGCCCGTCGTCATCCACCAGCCGCAGGCGATGCCCTTGCCGCGGCCTTTCGCCGGCCGGCGCTCGTTCCAGCCGATAGCGTCGGCGGCACGGCGCAGGCATTCCTCGAGGCCGACGGCCGCCAGGACGGCCCCCGACGGTCCCTTGTCGCCTTCGCGGAAGATGTTGCGCAGGCGCAGCTCCAGCGGGTCGATGCCGAGCGAATCGGCGATGATGTCCATCTGCGATTCGGAGGCGAAGTTGCCGGTCGGTCCCGACGGCGCGCGGAACGCCCCCGTCGTCATGTTGTTGGTGTAGACGGCGACGCCTTCCAGCAGCACGTTCGGGATGTTGTAGGGGCCGTGCAGCGTGTTGGTGCAGCTCGAGGCCGTCTGCGGCCCCGAACCCGAGAACGCGCCGGTATCGAGGATGATGCGGCCCTGCTTGGCCAGGATGCGGCCGTCGCGGTCGACGCCGGTCTTCAGATCGACGATGGCCGGTTGACGCGGCAACGACGAGGTCAGCTCCTCCTCGACCGTGCTGACGACCTTCACCGGTGCCTTCGCCGCACGGGCCAGCAGCACAGCGTAGTGCTCTACGCCGAGCGTCAGCTTGCCGCCGAAGCCGCCGCCCAACGTCGTTGCCACCACCCGCACCTTGCCGGAGGGCAGGCCCACCGCATCGGCCAGGATCTCCTGGACGGCGAAGGGAAGCTGCGTCGACGACCAGACCGCGCAGCTGCCGTCGTCGTTCCAGAAGCCGATGGAGCCGCGCGGCTCGGTGTAGCCCGGATGCACTTTCGATGTCGTGAAACGATGCTCGAAGGTACGGAAGGATTTCGCGAAGCCTTCCTCGACGTCGCCCACCCTGATGATGCCGCGCGTCGAACGGTTGCCGCGGCGCACCAGGATCGGCGCAGCCTCGTACTGCTCCCATTCCGGATGGACGAGCGGCGCGTCGTCCAGCAGCGCTGCCTCGGCGTTGAACACGGCCGGCACTGCTTCGTAGTCGACCTCGATCGACGCCACGGCGGCCCGCGCCGCCTCGAGCGTGTCCGCGGCGACGGCCGCTACGGCCTCGCCGGCGAAGCGCACGCGGTCGCGTGCGAAGACCGTCGCGTCCTTGATGTAGATGCCGTAGCGCGTGTCGGGCACGTCGGCCGCCGTGATGACCGCGCGCACGCCCGGCAGCGCACGCGCTCGTCGCGTGTCGAGGCGCCGGATCAAGGCGTGCGGATGAGGGCTGTGCAGGACGGCGCCGTGGAGCAGGCCGGGCACCGTCCGGTCGCCGAGGTAGGCTGCCTCGCCGCGCACCTTGGGCGCGCCATCCAGGCGGATCTGGCGCCGGCCGACATTCCGGCGGGAAGTCGCGTCGCTCATCGCCCCTGCCTCATGTTGCGGGCCGCGGCCTTCACCGCGGCCACGATCTTCGTGTATCCGGTACAGCGGCAGAGCGTGCCGGCCATCGCCTCGCGGATTTCCTCGTCGTCAGGATCGTGCTTCTCACGCAGCAGTCCGGCCGCCGTCATGATCATGCCGGGAATGCAGTAGCCGCACTGTACGGCGCCGTGCTCGAGGAATGCGCTCTGCAGGGGGTGCGGCTCGCCTGCTTCGGCGAGCCCCTCGATGGTGACGACCTCGCTGCCCTCGCATTGCGCGGCCAGCACCAGGCACGAGGTCACCGCCCGGCCATCCAGAAGCACCGTGCAGACCCCGCACTCGGCCTCCAGGCAATTCGCCTTGGTGCCGGGCAGGGCCAGCGGTCCGCGCAACACGTCGAGCAGGCTCGCCGAATCGGAGGCCTCGACGTCGCGGGTCGTGCCGTTGACATGCAGACGGAACAGCCGGGTGGTCATGTCGCCTCCTGCAAGCGCTCGCGGCAAAGTCTCAGCGCCCGCACCGTCAGCCGAGCGACGAGGTGACGGCGGTATGCCGCCGAGGCGCGTACGTCGTCGATCGGCCGGCTTGCTGTCGCCGCGGCGTGTGCTGCTGCCTCGAACGCCTCGTCCGAAGGCAACCGGCCCTGCAGGCAGGCTTCGGCTTCGGTCGCCCGGAAGGCGATCGGCCCGACCGCGCCCAGGGCGATGCGCGCGCTGCGGCAATGGCCCGCCTCGTCGACCGCCAGCAGCGCTGCCACGTTCACGATCGAGATTTCCATCGCCTTGCGCCGACCGGCCTTCAAGAAGGCCGTCGCGTAATGGCCTGCCGGTGGCAGGAAGCGAAAGGCCGTCAGCACCTCGTCACGACGGGCGGCCGTCCGGCGCGGGCCGAGCAGGAATTGCGACAGCGGCAGATGCCGCGTATCGTCGGCGTCGGCGAGCTCTACCGTGGCCTCCAGCGCCAGCAGCACCGGCACCAGGTCGGCCGCGGGCGAGGCGTTGGCGACGTTGCCACCGATCGTGGCCATGTTGCGGACCTGCCAGCCGCCCACGACGCGGGAGGCCTCGACCAGCGCCTGCAGCGATCCGACGAAGCCCGCATGTCGCTCGATGGTGCGATGCCGGGTCAGGGCGCCGATGCGCACGGCTTCGCCGTCGATGGTGATTCCGTCGAGGCCTGCAATGCGGCCGATGTCGACGAGGTGGTCGCAGCTCAGCGTCCCGCGGCGCAGCTGGATCAGGAGGTCGGTGCCGCCCGCGAGCAGCTTCGCTCCGTCACCCAGCGTCGCCATCATCGCGGCGGCCTCGTGGATGCTGGCGGCGCGGTGGACCTGCATGCTCAGCTCGCAGCGATGACGGGACCGAGTGCCCGGATGGTGTGCGCCGCCGTCTCGCCCGGCGGCGCATGGGGCGAGATGGTGATGCCGTCGATGCCGACCGACTTCAGGGCGGCGACACGTGCGGTCACTTCCTCGAGCGTGCCGGCCAGCGCCACGGCGTCGACGTGCCGGTCCGTCACGTGCGGCAGGATGCGCTCGTACGGCGCGCCGCCTGCCGCATAGGGGACGTCGGCGACCTCGGCCAGCACGGCCGCCGGTAGCCTGAGGCCGAGCTCGTCGTGCGTCGCGAACACCGTTCGGCCCGCCGCCATGATGCGACCCGCACGCAGCCGCACGGCGTCGCGCGCCGCCTTGCCGTCCGACGCCACGCAGGCGTTGAGGCGAGCGATGCAGCGCACCGAGGCCGGGTCACGGCCGGCCTCTTTCGCCGCATCCCGGACCGCCTTGACGAAGGCCGCCGCCTCCTCGGGCTGCGAGCAGGCTTCCATGATCACGCCGTCGGCGATACGGGCGGCCATGCGCTGGCCCTGCGGCCCGTTGCTCGCGACGTAGACCGGGATCGTGGCGCGCGGCGGCATGAAGTTCAGCCGACCGCTGTGGAACTTGATGATCTTGCCGTCGTAGTCCACCACCTCGCCGGTCAGCATGCGCCGGAAGAGCTCGATCGCCTCGCGCATGGCGGCAATCGGCTTCGGCCGCTCGAGGCCGAGCTCGATGAAGCCCGAGATGCCCGAACCCAGGCCGAACAGCGCACGGCCGCTCGACATCTCGTCCAGCGTCGCCACGCTCACGGTCGTCAGCGCCGGATGGCGCGTGTACGGATCGGTGACGCAGGTGCCCATGGTGATCCGCTGCGTGCCGAGTGCCACGGCCGTCAGCAACGCATAGGCGTCGCGGTAGAACCGCTCGTCGGCGACCCAGAACTGCTCGAAGCCGACACTCTCGCCCAATTGCGCCACTTCGACCGCGTGCGATGCGGGATGATGGCCGACGTTGAGGATGCCCGGGATCATCGCGCGACTACTTCACCACTTCGGTGGCGAAATCGATCATCTGCGATTTCTCCACGTAGGTGCCCCACAGCTGGCGACGAAGCTCGACACCCGACGGCGTCTTCGCGTCGATGGCTGCCTGCTCGAGGCTCTTCATCTCGATGCGCTCGAGGTGCGTCCAGCCGGCATTCTCGTGGCCGTTGATCGGCGATGTGATGCGATAGACTTCGTACTTGGTGAGGTTCTCGCGGGTCGCCGCGACCTTGTAGTCGTACTCGCGCACCCACTTCTCGTAGGCCTCGGCGGTCACGCCCGGCTTGAGCGTGATGAGAACATACCGAACTGGCATACGACACCTCCGACACTGGACCTGTTGCGAAAAGCGTGTCTCGTTAATCGAGACAGTGGCTCGTCTTTCGAAACATAGTGGTAGTCGGCTCTCGAATGTGTCAACAATAAACCGTCTGACGATGATGGAGGTCGGCGGTGCAAGGCTCATCACAGCGCGATACGGTCGCCAGCGAGACGATCCTGCCCGAGCATCTCTCGGCGCAAACCCGCTACAAGCTGTTCAGCGGCTGCATCGTTCCGCGTCCCATCGCGCTGGTGACCAGCCTCTCGCCGGAAGGCGTTATCAATGCAGCGCCGTTCAGCCAGTTCTTTCTGATCTCCTCCGAGCCGCCGCTGCTGGGCATCATCGTCGGTCAGCGCGACGGCGGGTATCGCGATGGCCAGAACCAGGACAACGGTCCCATCAAGGACACGCTGACCAACATCCGCCGCCTCGGCGAGTACGTCATCAACACCGCGCCCGAGGAACTGGCGCGGGCCGTGCAGCTCTGCGCCGACGAATTGCCTCCGGAGCAGAGTGAAATCGGCCATGCCGGGCTGCATGTCGTCCCCTCGACGCGGGTGAGGGTGCCGCGCGTCGCGGAATCCAAGGTGCAATTCGAATGCCAGCTGCACCGCATGGTGCCTTTCGCCGGCGCCAGCACGCTGATCGCCGGCGAGGTGGTGATGATCCACACCGCGCCTGGCCTGATCGACGACGGCCGTGTCGACATCGGCCGCTACGCGCCACTCGGCCGCATCGGCGGACGCAACTACTGCCGACTGACCGACCTCGTCAGCGTCTAAGGTGCGCTTGTCAGTACTGCAGCAGGCGCTACATAGAAATATCGGGAAATACGAACGTGCCGTTACGCGACATTACACTGGACGACATCGAATCTCTGGCCGTCGGCGCCTGGGTGCTGGGCACAGGCGGCGGCGGCAGCCCCTATCTCGGGCTTCTGAACATGCGCGCCCTCTACACAGAGGGTTATCGCGTGCAACTCATGCCCGCGGACGAGCTCGCTGACGACGACTGGATCGCCGCCGTGTCGAACATGGGCGCACCGTTGGTCGGGCAGGAGCGCCTGACCGACAGCCGCACCATCGCCCGCGCCGTGGCGCTGATGGAGGAGCACACCGGCCACAGGTTCCGCGGGATCATGTCGCTCGAGATCGGCGGCGGCAATTCCATCCAGCCGCTGATGGCGGCAGCGCACCTCAAGCGCCCGGTGATCGATTCCGACATGATGGGCCGCGCCTATCCTGAAGCGCAGATGACCTCCGTCGCGGTCGGCGACCTGAAACCCTGCCCGCTCACCTCCGTCGACGTGCGCGGCCTGGAATCGGTCGTCGGAAGCGTGCCGACCTGGAAGTGGATGGAGCGCGTCAGCCGCAAGATCTGCGTCGAGTACGGCTCGATCGCCTCGACCTGCAAGGCGCCGCGCACCGGCGCCGAGGTCAAGAAGTGGGGTATCCACGGCACCACCACCAAAGCGATCGCCATCGGCCACGCCGTGCGCGAGGCCCAGCGCAGGCATGAGGACCCGATCGCGGCCATCCTCAGCGTCGAGCCCGGCAAGGTCCTCTACCGGGGCAAGGTGGCCGACGTCGAACGCCGCGCCACCGAAGGTTTTTTGCGCGGCAGAACCCGCTTGGACGGCATGGAGGAGCACAAGGGCGCGACGCTGGAGATCAACTTCCAGAACGAATGGATCGTGGCCTGGCTCGACGGCAAGCCGATCGCCATGTCGCCCGACCTGATCTGCGTGCTCGATTCGGTGTCGGGCGAGGCGGTCGGCACCGAGACCATCCGCTACGGCCAGCGCGTCACCGTGATCGCCCTGCCGCCGCCCAAGGTCTTCCTTTCCGAGAAGGGCCTGGCCCACGTCGGCCCGCGCGCCTTCGGCTACGATATCGATTTCAAGAGCGTGTTCGCGTGAGGATGCGCGAACTCTCGCTCGATGACATCGAGGCGCTCGCGGTCGGCGCCTGGGTGCTGGGCACGGGCGGCGGCGGCAATCCCTACCTGCCGCTCTTGAACATGCGCGCGCTCTATCGTGACGGCCATCGCGTGCAGCTCATGGATGCCGCCGACCTTGCCGACGACGACTGGGTCGGCACGGTCGCCAACATGGGTGCACCGCTGGTCGGTCAGGAGCGGCTGACCGACAGCCTCACGCTGGCGCGCGCCGTGTCGTTGATGGAACGCCACATCGGCCGGCGCTTCGCTGCGCTGATGAGCATGGAGATCGGCGGCGCCAACGGCGTGCGGCCGTTCATGGCGGCGGCGCACCTGAAGCGCCCGGTGGTCGATTCAGACACGATGGGCAGGGCCTATCCCGAGGCGCAGATGACGTCGGTCGCGGTTGGTGGGCTCGCACCCTATCCCCTGACGGCGGTCGACGTGCGCGGCTTCGAGAGCATCGTGCACAAGGTCCCGACCTGGAAATGGACCGAGCGCGTGGCGCGCAAGATCTGCGTCGAGTACGGCTCGGTCGCCGCCACCTGCCAGCCGCCGCGCACCGGCGCCGAGGTCAAGAAGTGGGGCATCCACGGCACCACGACCAAGGCCATCGCCATCGGCCAGGCGGTGCGCGAGGCCCAGCGCACGCACGATGACCCCGTCGCCGCCATCCTGTCGGTCGAGCCGGGCAAGCTTCTATACAAGGGCAAGGTTCTCGACGTCGCGCGCCGCGCTACCGAGGGCTTTCTGCGCGGCGTGCTGCGGCTGGACGGCCTCGACGACTGGCGCGGCTCGGCCATGACCATCAACTTCCAGAACGAATGGATCGTGGCCTGGCGCGACGAGAGGCCGCTCGCCATGACGCCCGACCTGATCTGCGTGCTCGACTCCGTCTCGGGCGAGGCGGTCGGCAGCGAGACCGTTCGTTACGGCCAGCGCGTCACGGTGATCGCCCTGCCGCCGCCTGCCGTCTTCCTTTCGCCGCGCGGGCTGGACCATGTCGGTCCGCGCGCCTTCGGCTATGACATCGACTTCAGGAGCGTGTTCGACGCATGAGACGCATTGGCATTGACGTGGGCGGCACCAACACCGACGCCGTCCTGATCGAGGAAGGCAAGGTGGTGCGCGCCGTGAAGGCGCCGACCAGCGAGGACGTGACCACCGGCATCCTCGATTCGCTGAAGAGCCTCGGCTCGACCGGCGTGCTTTCAGGCAAGCGCATCGACGGCGTGATGATCGGCACCACGCATTTCATCAACGCCGTGGTCCAGCGCCGGCACCTGAGCAAGGTCGCGGCGCTCAGGCTCGGCATGCCGGCGTCGGCGTCGCTGCCGCCGTTCTGCGACTGGCCGGAGGACCTGGCCGAGCTGGTGCGCGGCGGCGTCTGGATGGTCGAAGGCGGCCACGAATATGACGGCCGGCCGTTCATGCCGCTCGACGAGGCCGCCGTTACCAAGGCCGCCAGGGAGATGAAGGCCAAGGGCCTGAAGTCGGTCGCCATCTCCTCGATCTTCTCGCCGCTCGATCCCAGCCATGAGAAGCGGGCGGCCGAGCTGGTCGCGGCCCTACTGCCCGACGCCGTCATCACCTGCTCGTCCGACCTCGGCCGCATCGGCCTCCTGGAGCGCGAGAATGCCGGCCTGCTGAACGCGGCCCTGGCTGACCTGTCGCGCGACACCATCGCTGCCTTCGAGAAGGCGATCGCCGATTCCGGCATCGCCGCTCCGCTGTTCATCACCCAGAACGACGGCACGGTGGCGGAAGCGCACCAGGCGCGGCGTCTGCCGGTCTATTCCTTCGCCTCCGGCGCCACCAATTCCATGCGCGGCGCCGCCTATCTCTCGGGCCTCAGCGACGCCATGGTAGTCGATGTCGGCGGCACCACCACGGACGTGGGCCAGCTCAAGCACGGCTTCCCGCGCGAGGCCAACTCGGTGGTCAAGGTCGGCGGCGTGCGCACCCTGTTCCGCATGCCCGACCTGCTGTCGATCGGCCTGGGCGGCGGCAGCCACGTCTCCCTCGACCCGGTCAAGGTCGGCCCGGTGTCGGTCGGCTATCGCCTGCTGAAGGACGGCATCGCCTTCGGCGGCAAGCAGCTCACGACCACGGACATCGCCGTGGCGAGCGGCGTCCTGAAGCTTGGCGACAAGGGCAAGGTCGCCCATCTCGACGCCGCCACCTGCCGGAAGGTGTTCGCCGAGGCCGCGCGTCTGGCCGAGGAGGCGATCGACCGCATGAAGACCGAAGCGGGCGACGTGCCGCTGATCGCCGTCGGCGGCGGCGCCTTCCTGATCCCCGACAAGCTGCCCGGCGTCTCCCAGGTGATCCATGTCGAGCACGGCGATTGCGCCAACGCCGTGGGTGCCGCCATCGCCCAGGTCTCGGGTGAATGCGACCAGATCTTCAAGGACATGACCCGCGTCGACGCCATCGCCGCAGCCCAAGGCATCGCCAACGACCGCGCCGTCGCCGCCGGCGCCGACGCCAAGACGCTCAGCACCATCGAAAGCGAAGACATGCCGCTTGCCTACCTGCCCGGCAACTCGGTGCGGGTGCGCGTGCGTGTGGTAGGCGACGTGGCCGCCAACTAGAACGGTTGTCACTGGGCGAGAAGTCGGTTCTCGCAGCTTTCGTCGACTCCGGCTCAACGTCCGCCAGGGACTACACTCAAAAAGTGTATTGATATATATATTTACACGTATAGGATTAGGTGAAGAGAGCTGACTGTAAATAACCCGGTTGATATTAAATAACTACAGTATTGACAAACTCCTTCGCTTCTCCTACGATCGAACCTGCCCGCCGAGCGGTTCCGAGAGGAGCGCCATCATGTTCGGCGTTCGACCTGACAACGATGTTCCTGGGTTTCGTGTCAAAGCAACGGAGGATGTTCCAGGCTTCCGTGTCCCTGACGACGGTTCGCCTCGGCCTGATTTTTTGACCGGCCGCCTACCGTCTCAAGGGTACGTCAACGTCAATTCGCCTTATCCCTATCCCCTTGGCGGTTCGGCTTACCCTGACGCGACGCTCTTGGACAAAATTCGAGACCCGGACTGGGTCGTGCCGAGATTGGGGGCGACCTTTGATGGGGCGATCTCGGTTGTTCCAGGACTGTGGAACGCGGGGCGTGCGGTCTGGCGCGCAGCGGGCGGGCTCGGCAAGGAGGAAGCCCAGCGTTTCGACCAGGAAATGGTCACGGCCGGCAAGGTGCTGGGCAAGGCGGCAGAACATCCCGAACAAGCTGCGCGCGTGGCTGGTGAGGTGTGGTCGGAACTCAACAAGGATCCGACGTTTCCATACTATTTGGCAGGTCGAGCATTCGCGGGGTCGCTCGTGGGCGTAGGTCCGCTCCGCATTGGTGTCCTCGCTGCAATGGGGGACACGTTGCGCGCAATCGAAAAAGGCTACGGGAGCCGAGACATTGTGCGCCAAGCCATCGAAGGTAACCCCTGGTTGCGTTTCTTGGGAAGATAGCATGGCACCACCACCGGGCTCAGACCCTGAACAACGCCCCTGGGTTTTAGGCATTCTGCTCGGCCTTCCGCTCACGGTAGGGATGCTGCAGGTCTGGCACCATTGGTACGTGTTGGCTTGGGTTTGGACTATTCTCTTTCTGCTTGTCGGCTTTCTTCCTCGAAAGCGGCCGACCGTGAAGATGATAACAATCGCCTTGTTCGTGGCGACGTACCTTGCGCTGTTGATTCACTAGACTCGACGTGGGCCTGGTCGACGGTTTCCAGCTCATCAAGGCAATCGGTGTCAGATCTCTCTCGGCGACGAGGCAACGACCTGATACGTTGGTCCAGCGCGAACGAGAGAGAAGAAATGAAGCAATTTTCTGTTGTTGGCTTTTGCCTTTGCTTGCTTGCTGCCCCCGCCTCCGCCCAGCCGGTGGGCCAGAACCAGCCACCCAACCAGTGGGTGTCGAACTGCAACTACGAGAAGGGCAAGGACTGCACCGTGTCGGCGATGATCGACGGCGGTCCCAACAACCTTTTGGGCACGTTCCTGATCGTGAGCTACTCGGTGGCCTACACCACGCTCACCGTGGTGGCCGACGGCATCGGCTCGCGCGCCAGCATGCAGGTCGACAACTGGCCGTTCGTCTCCACCAGCATCTGCACCGGCGGCGCCTGCTCCTATGATCAGGGCAAGTCGGCCGAGCTGCTGCAGACCATGCTCAAGGGCTCGTCGATCACCGTCCAGCTCTCGACCCAGGCCGACGGCATGGCCGGCCCGCTCACCAACACGCTGCAGGGCTTCGCCACGCAGTACGAGAGGGCCGTGAGAGCGCAGCAGGGCCGTTAGAACGGGCGCAATCGGTGAGCCTTCATCGGCCAAGCAGCATGGGTATCCAGGCAGCGCAGATCCTCGCCGCGAATCTCAGCGGGAAGCCGGCGTAGCGGGGAATGTCGTCCGGCAAAGGGCGTTTGCTGAATCTGGTGCAGATGCGCATCGTCGGCGGCGGAACGTCGCCTGAAAGCCTCCTGTGGTAGACCGAAACCCAAGGCTTGCCGTCATCGAAGTTGAGGACCATGGCCGAGTTGCAGCAGGTGGTGACGACGCGGTTGGTGGCCGACTTGTCCTTGAGCTTGAGGCCCTTGAGCAGCGGCGCCCCTTTCACGCATTCGAGGCGGTCCTTCCGATAGAGCAGATAGGCGGTACCGCCGTCGGGATCCTGAACCGGGCCCGCCTTGGCGAGCGCTTCGATGCGGCGGCCGCCTTCCTGGCAATCGTCGCAGTAGCAGACGACGCCGACGATGGGAGTGCCGCTCGCTTGCAGCTCGACGCTCCCGCACGCGCACGAAGCGATCAACGCCGTTCAGCCCAGCAGGCTGAGATAGGTGAGACTGAGCGGCATGTCGCCGCCGTTGGTGTAGGCCGAGTAGGTGTGGAACACCTCGCCCGCCGCACTGCGCGCGAACACGCTGGTGCCCGGCACGTCCTCGCGGTCCATCCTGGTGCGCTCGAAGCCGTAGACAACCTCCTGGCCGACCTGCTCGGGCCGGTAGGCGGCCTGGAAGTCGTAGCTGAAGTCGGACGGCTGCGAGGACACCCAGCGGAAGCGCCAGCCGCGGCGCCGGCGGTAGTCCTCGATCCGGTCGATCGGCGCGCGCGAGACCGCGGCGAAGGTGGCATCATGACGGGCAAGCTGCTCGTCCAACCCGTCGAGATGGTTGCCGAGCTGAGAGCAGCCCGGGCAGCCGTCCTGCCAGTCCGGCGCGAACATGAAGTGGTAGACGATCAGCCGCCCGCGGCCCCCGAACAGCTCGCCGAGCGTCTGCCGGCCGGCCGGCGTGTCGAAGGCATACGCCTTGTCGACCGCCGTCCACGGCAGGGCGCGACGCTGCTCGACGATCCGCGCGCGCAGCTCGGCGAGCTTCTTTTCCTCGCCCAGCAGCGCCTGGCGGGCCGCCAGCCACTGTGTGCCGGAGACGATGTCGTGCTGCATGGCCGTTCTCCCTTTAGACAAGCATGCCGTAGTTGCCGACGATGGCGGGCTCCGCGGGCTGCGGCGGCTCGGCACAACGCTCGCGGATGTCCTTCTGGAAGGCGCGGAAGCTCTCGAAGCTCGACAGGGCTGGGCCGCCGTCGTCGGACATCGCGATATGGACGAACGTGTCGTCGGGCAGCCTGAACACGGCGTAGCGCAGCCCGGCCGGCGCCTTGTCTGCAAGTTCGTCGAACACCGCCGCACTCAGGCGCTGGTTCTCATCCGCCCGTTCGGGCTTGGCGCGATAGCGCACCAGGGTCCATTTCATGATGTGTGTCTCCTCAAGGGTGTGCTGTCCTGGGGAGACGCTTGGCCGGTGGCAAAGGATTCGCGAAAAAAGTCGCATTCCCGCGAATCCTTTGGCCCTGGTCGAACGTCGTCCTGGCATAAGAGGCAGGCATGACCGACCCAAAGGCAGAGTTCGAGCGGCTGCTGGCCGAGCTGCGGCCTCGGCTGCATCGCTATTGCGCCCGCATGACGGGCTCGGTGATCGACGGCGAGGACGTGCTGCAGGAGACGCTGGTCAAGGCGATCGAGGCCTTCCCGCATACTGGCCCGCTCGCCAACGTCGAGGGCTGGCTGTTCCGCATCGCCCACAACGCGGCGCTGGATTTCCTGCGCCGCCGCGCCCGCCGCGAAGGCGTCCAGGACGGCGACGAGGCGCTGGAGACGATCGCCGATCCCGACAGCGAGATCGAGCGCCGCCAGGCCGCCGCCGCCAGCCTGCGCACCCTGATGCGCCTGCCGGTGGCCCAGCGCAGCAGCGTCATCCTGATGGATGTGCTCGGCCATTCGCTCGAGGAGATCTCGGAGGTGCTGGAAAGCACGGTGCCCGCGGTAAAAGCCAACCTGCATCGCGGCCGCCAGCGGTTGGTCGAGCTCGCCGCCGAACCCGACGACCGCCCGCCGCCGGTGCTGGCCGAGGCCGACCGGCAGCGGCTTGCCGCCTACGTCGCGCGCTTCAACGCCCGCGATTTCGATGCCCTGCGTACCCAGCTCGCAGACGAAGTGAAGGTCGAGGTCGTGAACCGCACGCGGCTGAGCGGCCGCGGCGAGGTCGGGCGCTACTTCGGCAACTACAGCGAAACCAGCGACTGGCTTCTCGTGCCGGGCCTGGTCGATCGGCGTCCGGCGATCATCGTGCGCGATCCCGACCAGCCGTCCGGCCCGCCGATCTACTTCATGCTGCTGGACTGGGCCGACGGCCACCTGCGCGAGGTCCGCGACTTCCGCTATGCCCGCTACGCCGTAGAGGGGGCCGAACTGATCGACTTTCCGTGAACTCAACGGCTTGTGATGACACCCCCCGGCAACGTCCGGGTGCATGATGCGTTGGCGTCACCGTCTGTTCACGCGGGAGGTACGGATCATGCGCAGAATGCTGCTTCGCTCCACGGTCGCCGGCCTGATGGCGGCGTCGTTCCTGGCCTTGGCCCCGGCAGCCTTCGCCCAGGCTGTCATGTACAAGGCCGACCTCAAGACCTCGGCCGAGGTGCCGCCCGTCGACGGCAAGGGCAGCGGCACGCTGGCAGCAACCTATGATGCCGCCAGCAAGAAGCTCACCTACACCGTGAACTACAAGGACCTGAGCGGTCCGGCGACTGCGGCCCATTTCCACGGCCCGGCCGACGCCAAGGCGAATGCCGGCGTTGTCGTCCCGGTGAACGGCGCCGTCACCAGCCCGATCAAGGGCGAGGCGACGCTGACCGACGCGCAGGCCAAGGACCTCGCCGACGGCAAGTGGTACTTCAACGTCCACACCGCGGCGAACAAGGGCGGCGAGATCCGCGGCCAGGTGATGAAGGGAATGTAGCCGGAAGGCTCAGCGTTTCCGTCTGTACAGGAAGCAGTTGTCGGCGTTGGGCATCTTGATGCCCTGATAGAAGGTCATCGCTGTCGGCGCCGACAGCAGCAGCGTCGTGGTGAGCTCGCCACCGGCCTGGACCCGTGTCTCCTCGATCAGCTGCTTGCCGATGCCCTGGCCCTGGCAGGCTTTGTCGACCGCGAGATCGGAGAGATAGCAGCAGAAGCAGAAGTCGGTCAGAGAGCGGGCAAAACCCACCAGCCGGCCATCCTGGCGCGCGGTCAGGATCAGGTTCGCATGCGCCAGCATGCGCTCGACGCGGCCGCGATCCTCGATCGGCCGGTTGAGGCCGGACTTGCGAACGATGTCGATGTAGTCGTCGGCGCCGAGATAGTCCTCGCGGGCATACACGGTGTTCATTGGCTCAACCATCTCCTCAATGCCGCGGTGACTTCCGCGGGCTTCTCCAGCGGGCTCATGTGGCCGCATTCCTCGAGCACGACCAGCCGCGAATCGGCGATGTCGGCCGCCATCTCCTCGGAGCGCGGCAGCGGCGTCACCTGGTCCTGGCGGCCGACGATCACCACGGTCGGGACGTCGATGTCGACCAGCATGCGCCGGCTGTCGGCGCGGTCGATGATGGCGCGCTGTTCGCGCACGAAGCCGTCGGCGCCGATCTCCTGGGCCATGTCGAAGATCGGCTGGCTGATCGTGGCGTCGTTGATGTGTCGGCTGTGCACGAGCTGCGGCAGCAGCGTGCGCTGCACGCCGTGGAAGCGGCCGATCTTGGTCTGCTCGAGCAGGGCGCGACGGCGCTTGGTCGATTCGGCGGAGTCGGGCGTGGCCTGGGTATCCATCAAGGCCAGCCTTTCCACCCGCTGGGTCGTCCGGCGCAGGATCTCGAAGGCGACATAGCCGCCCATCGAGAAGCCGACGAGAGCGAAGGTCGGCGGCGCCAGCGCCAGCGCGGCGTCGGCCATCGCGCCGATCGTGTCGTGGCGCCACAGCTCGGGAACGACGCAGTCGGCGACGTCGGACAGGGCCTCGATCTGCTGCTCGAAGACCCGGCGGGTGTTGAGCAGGCCGGGGAGCAGAACGAGCGTCGTGCGGGGCATCCGATGGGCCGAGGGCTAGAGCGGTTTCCGGTCAGATGGAACCGCGCGCGGTTCCATCTGACCGGAAACGCGCGCACGGGGGTTGGTTGTTGCAACAGGCATATTCCGTTCGGCTGATTACAGCCGAACGGAATATGCTCTAGATCTGGATCTGGTTGCCCAGTTCGATAGCGCGGTTCGGCGGGATGCGGAAGAAGGTCTTGGTGGCCGAGGCCGAATGGGAGAGCGAGATGAACCAGTCGCGGCGCCATTTGCCGAGCTTGGAATGCTGGGTCGGCACCAGGGTCTCGCGGCCGAGGAAGAAGCTGGTCTCCATCTCGTCGTAGGCGATGCCGTGCGGCCGGCAGGCGCGCAGCGCATCCGGCACGTCGGGCTGCTCGGTGAAGCCGTAGCGCGCGATCACGGTATGGAAGCCCTTGCCCAGGCGCTCGACCTCGACCCTTTGCGCTTCGGCGACGCGCGGCACGTCCATGGTCTCGACCTGCAGGATGATGATGCGCTCGTGCAGCACCTTGTTGTGCTTGAGGTTGTGCAGGAAAGCCGCCGGCGTGTGGGTGGCGTCGGCGGTCAGGAACACCGCGGTGCCGGCGACACGGTCGGGCGCGCGCTCCATGCGCTCGAGGAACTGGCGCAGGGGCAGGCTGCCTTCGCTGATCTCGGTGGCGACCAGCCGGCGGCCCAGCCGCCAGGTCGTGATGGTGAAGTAGATGAATGACGCCACGACCAGCGGCAGCCAGCCGCCGTCGGGGATCTTCAGCGCGTTGGCGATGAAGAAGGCGATGTCGGGGATGGCAAGCAGGCCGAACACCAGGGCGGCGACGGGCCAGCGCCACTTCCACACCAGGATCGCCACTGCCATGGCGAGAGCCGCATCGACCAGCATGGCGCCAGTGACGGCGAGGCCATAGGCGCCGGCCAACGCGCCCGACGAGCCGAAGCCCACCACCAGCGCCACGACGCCGCCCATCAGGATCCAGTTGACCGTGGGGATGTAGATCTGACCGATCGTGGTCTCCGAGGTGTGCTGGATCGCCATGCGCGGCAGGTAGCCGAGCTGGATCGCCTGGCGGGTCAACGAGAACACGCCGGTGATGACGGCCTGCGAGGCGATCACCGAGGCGAAGGTCGCCAGCGCCACCAGGAAGATGATGTAGTCCTGCGGCACCAGCTCGAAGAAGACCTGCCGGATGAGGGTGGGATCTTGGATGATCAGCGCGCCCTGGCCGAAGTAATTGAGCAGCAAGCCCGGCATGACCAGCGAGAGCCACGCGGTGCGGATCGGCCGGCGGCCGAAATGGCCCATGTCGGCATAGAGCGCTTCGGCGCCGGTGACGGCCAGCACGATCGAGCCGAACGCCCAGAAGATGCCGAGCCCCTGGTCGGCGATCAGGCGGGCGGCATAGATCGGGTTGATCGCCCACAGCACCGCCGGGTTCTTGGCGATCTGCCAGGCGCCCAGCACGCCCAGGACGATGAACCAGACCAGCATGACCGGGCCGAACAGCCGGCCGACGTCGGCCGTGCCGCGCGCCTGCAGCATGAACAGCGCCACCAGGATGACCAGCGCCAGCGGCACCACGTAGGTCTCGAAGGCCGGCGCCACGGCCGACAGGCCCTCGACGGCAGAGAGTACGGTGACGGCCGGGGTGATGATGGCGTCGCCGTAGAACAGGGCGAGGCCGATCACGGCCAGCAGGGTGATGCCCACCCTGATGCGCCGGCCCTTGCCGTTCAGCCCGTGGGTGGCGAGCGTCGCCAGCGCCAGCACGCCGCCCTCGCCCTTGTTGTCGGCGCGCATGATCAGGGTGACGTACTTGATGGTGACGGTGAGCGTCACCGCCCAGAACAGCGTCGACAGCACGCCCAGCACGTGATCCGGCGTCGGCGCCAGGCTGGTGTCGTGCAGGAACGTCTCGCGCAACGCATAAAGCGGGCTGGTGCCGATGTCGCCGAACACCACACCCAGCGCGCCCACGATCAGGGCAGCGCTCGCCTTGCTGTGGTCGCGGGAGGGGGCGGCGTCGGTAACGGACGACGGGCTGGTGCTGTCAGGGGCCATAAAGGTCGAACGCCGCCAAGGTGGCGGCGGCGCGACGGTGTGCGCCCCCGCCTTTCGCCTGTCAACGTGCCAAACACAGGGCAGTTGCGGCAAAAATGCTTGACCTTTGCACGGGCCGTGCTGAGCGTCTGAGGGTCGGCCGTCGACGGCGGGGACAGCCCATGGCCATGGAACTTTGCGTAAACGACAAGTTCACGACCGATCCGTCGGCTGACGACATCGGCCGGGCGTTCGACGGCGCTCCCCATCCCAGGGGCTGGTACCTCGTCCTCGAAGACGAAGACGGCGGCTCCAACGTCGAGGTGACGGCCCGGCCCGACGGCACCTACGACGTGACGGCCGACGACGGCCACCGCGAGGGCCATCCCGTCCGGCCGTTCACCGCCGACCAGGCGAAGGCTGTTCTGCTGAAATATCGTGCGCGCGAACCCGGCTGGCGCGAGGCCTTCACTTGGGAAAGCGAGACCGAGGAGGACGAAGAAGAATCACGGCCCGTCGCGAGGCGATCGTCCGAGCCGCCCACCTGGGCAGTGGCGATTGTCGTCGCCTCGTTTGCGCTGCTCGTCATTGCCGGGTTCGTGCTCGAAGTCACCGACACTTCCCTGCGCGACGTCCTGCCGTTCGGCGATTCCGAATTCTTCTACATCAGCCTGATCTTCCTGCCGATGGCCGTGCTGTTCGTGGTCGCCGTGGTGGCCAAGATGCTGGAGGTGCGGCGGGCCGCCGGCTGGTCGACGGCGGTCGGCCGGATCGTGAAGTCCGGCACGGCGGCCGAGCGTCATCGCTCCGCGGGCGAGGCCACGACGGCCAAGACGATGCCGAACGTCGAGTACGAGTTCTCCGTCGGCGGCCGCAAGGTGCGCGGCAACCGCATCAGCATCGGCGAGGATTCCGGCGGCGCCAATACCGCGGCGACCTTGCGGCGCTATACCGTCGGCGCGGCCGTGACCGTCTACTACGACCCGGCAAACCCCAAGAACTGCGTCCTGGAGCGCGGCGTTCCGGAAAGCGTGGGCAAGGGGCTGGCGATCATCGTCGGCTTCGTCGTCGTGTTCGCAGGCGTCGTCTACTGGCTGGCCACCAGCGCGCCGCGTCTGGTCGAGCAGCACTATCCCCGCGCCAATGCCCCGGTCGTGATCTTTGCCGCCAGCATGGGTGTGCTGGTGCTGCTGTTCTTCATCGCGAGCTGGCGGCTCTCGCGCCGGGCGGCGGACTGGCCGCTGGTGCGCGGCACCGTGCTGAGCAGCGGCACCGAGCGCCTGAAAAGCAGCACCAGTGGTCGCACGACGGTCACCCACGCGCCCACGGTCGAGTATGGTTACCGCGTGAACGACGTCGACTACGTCAGCCGCCAGATCAAGGTCGGCGTGGCCGTGTCGGCGAGCGAAGCCTATGCCGCCGGTGTCGCCGCGCGCTATCCCAAGGGTGCCGCCGTCGACGTGCACTACGATCCCGCCAATCCGGCCAATGCCGCGTTGCAAAATCCGACGGGAACGCGCTGGTTCCTGCTGCTCCTTGCCGTTGCCCTGTTCGCCCTTGCGGCGCACCAGGCCGCCGTCTTCTCCTAGGCTCGCCATGAACGCACCAACCTCGACCCTCGCCGACGTCAGCAGCCCCGGTCTCTATCGCGACGATGCCTGGCGCGAGCACTTCGCCGTGATGCGTCGCGAGGATCCGGTCCATCGCCACGCCGACAGCCCGTACGGACCCTATTGGTCGGTGACGCGCTACGCCGACATCATGAAGGTCGAGCTCGATCACGCGACCTATTCCTCGGCCTCGGAGATGGGCGGCATCCAGATCGCCGACCAGCCCAAGGGCCAGGAGCTGCCCAACTTCATCCGCATGGACCCGCCGCGCCACACCGCGCAGCGCAAGACCGTGGCGCCGATCGTGGCGCCGACCAACCTCGCCAACATGGAGGGCCTGATCCGCGAGCGCACGGCGGCGGTGCTCGACGGCCTGCCGCGCAATGAGACCTTCGACTGGGTCGACCGCGTCTCGACCGAGCTCACGGCGCTGATGCTGGCGACGCTGTTCGACTTCCCGCAGGCCGAGCGGCGCAAGCTCACCTGGTGGTCCGACGTCGCCATCGCCAACATCGCGGCCGAGGACGCCGTGGTGAAGAGCGAGGCCGAGCGCATGGCCGAGCTCACGAAGATGGCGGAGCGCATGGGCGCGCTGTGGCAGGAGCGCGCCCGGCAGCCGCCCAAGTTCGACCTGATCTCGATGATGGCGCACGCCGAGGCCACCAGGGCGCTGCCGATGCGCGAATTCATCGGCAACTTTGGGCTGCTGATCGTGGGCGGCAACGACACCACGCGCAACTCGATGACCGGCGGCCTGATGGCGGTGCGCGAGCACCCTGCCGAGCTCGACAAGGTCAAGGCCGATCCGAAGCTGATCGACAGCCTGGTGTCGGAGATCATCCGCTGGCAGACGCCGGTGATCCACATGCGCCGCACTGCAACGCGCGATTGCGAGCTTAGCAACCGGACCATCCGCCAGGGCGACAAGGTCGTGATGTGGTACGTCTCGGGCAATCGCGACGAGACCGCGATCGAGGAGCCCGAGCGCTTCGTCGTCGGCCGTCCGCGGCCGCGCCATCACCTGTCGTTCGGCGCCGGCATCCATCGCTGCGTCGGCGATCGCCTGGCCGAGCTGCAGCTGAAAATCCTGTGGCAGGAGATGCTGACGCGCGATCTCGACGTCGAGATCGTGGGACCACCGGTGCGTCTCTATTCGAACTTCATCCGCGGCATCCGCTCGCTGCCGGTCGTGATCCACGCTTAAGTCATTGCCGGGAGCGCGCCACTCCAGTGGCGCATCATGCTCTTCCGGACCGCGAGCCTCCGGCTCGCTCATGGATCATGAGCGCCACTGGAGTGGCGCGCTCCCGGCAATGAGTTACCCCTTCTTCACCGTCGCAAGACCCGCAGCGAACGCCTGCTGCAGCAGCCACACATCGCCCGCGATCGAAACGAAATCGTAACCCATGGCCGCGAACTGCGCGCCCTGCCTGGCGTCGACGGCGAGCCGCCCCGCCGACTTGCCGTGCTTCCTGGCGGCCGCGATTGTCGCCTGCTCAGCCTTGACGAAATCGGAATGATCGAACGCGCCGGGCTCGCCCAGCGCCACCGAAAGATCGTTGTGGCCAAGCCACAGCATGTCGACGCCGGGCATCGCCGCGATCTCGTCGGCCGCCGCCGCGCCGCGCGGATCCTCGACCTGCAGGATGATGGCGGTGCGCGCATTCTGCTCGGCGAAGCGCGGAACCAGCGGCTCGGCGCGCACGGCGAAGCGCTCGTGCGCCAGTCCCAGCGCCACGCCGCGCGTGCCGTCGGGCCAGTACTTGGCGGCATCCAGCACCGCCTTGGCCTGCTCGACCGACGACACGATCGGCACCATGACGCCGTCGGCGCCGGTGTCGAGTGCACGCGATATGTGATGGCGCTGCTGGCTCGGCACACGCACCACCAGCGGTAGCCCTGCGGCCTGGCAGTAACGCACTACCTGGCGGACGGTATCGAATCCGAAACCAGTGTGCTCCATGTCGAGCACCGCGAAGTCCGCACCGGCAGCTTTGAGGATCTGGCCGATGCCTGGCGTCGCGAACTCGAAGAGGAACGTTCCCACCTTCGTCTGTGAAGTCCCTACAAGCGATCGGAGATTGTCTGTCGGCATTGTGATTCCCCCATTATGCCCACGATGCTAGAGCACATTCCGCCCGGCTGGAATCAGCCGGGCGGAATGTGCCTGTGAAGCCAACATCACCGTTGCGCGATTTTCTGATTGGATGGAACCGCGGACGGTTCCATCCGATCAGAAAACGCTCTAGCGTCCGCCGTCCCAGACGACCATCCAACTCAAGGGAGTTAGCCATGAAGCTCTATTACATGCCCGGCGCGTGCTCGATCGGCATCCATGTTCTGCTCGAGGAGATCGGCAAGCCGTACGACCTGCAGAAGATCGACGGCGCCAAGCAGGAGCAGTACGGCCCCGACTTCGTGAAGATCAATCCGAAGTCGAAGGTGCCGACGCTGGTGAAAGACGACGGGTCGGTGCTGACCGAGTTCCCGGCGATCGCCACCTGGCTCGCGCGCAAGAACCCCGACAAGGGCCTGCTGCCCGCCGATCCCGACAACGAGGCGCGTGTCCTCGAGGCGTTGGACTACGTCGTTTCGACCATGCACATGCAGGGCTTCTCGCGCATGTTCCGTCCCGCCGCCTACGCGCCGAGCGAAGCCGACCACGACGCGGTCAAGGCGCGCGGCAAGGAGATCATGGAGAAGGGCCTCGCCATCATGGACAAGGCGCTCGAGGGCAAGGAATACGTCGCCGGCAAGTTCTCCGTCGCCGACGCCGCGCTCTTCTACGTCGAGTTCTGGGCGGCGGCGCGCATGAAGATGACGCTGCCCAAGAACTGCGCCGCCCACTACGAGCGCATGAAGAACCGCCCGGCCGTGAAGCGCACGATCGAGCAGGAAGGTCTGACGGCCGCCGTCTGATCAGTCGTCGCGAGCCGCGACGATTTCTCGTCGCGGCTCGCGACCTTACAACTGTTTGCGTGGCGGCCCGGGAGCGGCTCGACGGCATAAGCGCCGTTGACCGCCCGCACGGCGGCTCCGCTAATCGGACGGCATGTCCGCGGCGCTGCTCTACGGCCTCGTCATTCTCTCGGCGATCGCCCACGCGGTTTGGAACGCGCTGGTGAAGTCGGCCGGCGATCGCATGCTCACCATGGTGGCACTCCGCACGACCGGCATGATGCTGGGCCTCGTTGCCCTGCCGTTCGTCGACTGGCCCGCGCCGGAGAGCTGGAAATGGCTCGCCGTCACCTCCGTCGTGATGTTCGCCTACTACGCGCTCCTGGTCCGCTCCTATGGCGTCGGCGACATGAGCGTCGTCTATCCGCTGGCGCGTGGCCTCGCGCCGGTGCTCACCACGATCGCGGCCTTCCTGGCGATCGGCGAGGCGTTGAGCACGGGCCAGGTCGCCGCCGTCGCGATGATCTCGCTCGGCATCATGGCCTTGTCGTTCGGCGCTGGTGCCAGCCGTGCGGCCGTAGGGTTCGCTTTGGCAACCGGTGTCTCCGTTGCGACCTACAGCTTCTTCGCCGGGCTGGGCGTGCGCACCGCCGGGACCGTGCTGGGTTTCCAGGCCTGCCTGGAGATCGTCACCGGGTTCGGCATGTTCTGCTACGGCGTTGTCGTGCGGCGCGCCGACTTCATGGTCTACGTGCGCCGCCATGGTGCGATCGGGTTTCTCGCCGGTGCGGTGTCGGTGCTGGGCTTCTTGGCCTTCCTGGTCGCGGCTGCAAGCCTGCCGCTCGGGCCGGTGAGCGCGGTGCGCGAGACCAGCGTGATCTTCGGCGCGGTGCTGGGCACGCTCGTGCTGAAGGAAGGTTTTGGCGCGCGCCGCATCGCGGCCGCGGTCCTGGTGACCGTCGGGATCGTGCTTCTCGCCGTGTTGCGCTGAGGTAATCTGCTGGCATGTCATTGCCCGCCGCGCTCGAGACCCGCCTCAGCCTGCCGTTGATCGCGGCCCCGATGTTCCTGGTGTCGGGGCCGGCGCTGGTGAAGGCGGCCTGCCGCGCCGGCGTCATCGGCTCGTTCCCCACCGCGAACTGCCGTACCGTCGAGGAACTTGACCGCTGGCTCGCCGACATGGGCGAGGACCTCAAGCGCGCCGCCGATGAGACCGGCCGTGCGCCCGCACCGCTCTGTCCCAACCTGATCGTGCACCGCTCCAACACGCGCGTGCCCGACGATCTCGCCGCCGTGCTGCGCCACAAGGTCGAGATGGTGATCACCAGCGTCGGCTCGCCCGAGCCGGTGCTGAAGCCTCTGAAGGACGCGGGCTGCCTGGTGCTGGCCGACGTGGCCTCGGTGCGTCACGCCGAGAAGGCCGTTGCCGCTGGCGTCGACGGCCTGGTGCTGCTGACGGCGGGGGCGGGTGGCCAGACCGGCTGGGTCAATCCCTTCGCCTTCGTGCGCGCCGTGCGGACGTTCTGGGATGGCATCGTGGTGATGGCGGGCGGCATGGCCGACGGCCAGGCGATCGCCGCCGCCGAGACGCTGGGCTGCGATCTCGCCTACATGGGCACCAAGTTCATCGCCACGCGCGAGAGCCTCGCCAAGGACGCCTACAAGGAAATGCTGGTGAAGAGCCGGCTCGACGATGTCCTGCTGACCCGCGCCTTCACCGGCCTCGAGACCAACATGCTGCGCCCATCGATCGCCGCCGCCGGTCTCGATCCCGACAACCTGCCGATGCGCGGCACGATCGATATCGCCAAGGACATCAATGCGTCCGAGCGAGACAAGCCTGACGCCAAGCGCTGGAAGGACATCTGGAGTGCGGGCCACTCGGTGTCGGGCGTGGCCGACGTTCCGTCGGTCGCCGAGCTGATCGAGAGGACTGCCGAAGAATACGACCGAGCCCGTCATCCCGAGCGAAGCCGCCTGTAGGGCGGCGTAGTCGAGGGATCTCCTCTCAACGATAAGCGGCTTGTCGTGGAGAGAAGGTCCCTCCGCTTCGCTCCGGTCGGGACGACGGAGCGCTTAACGTCAGTGCAGCGCGTATAGACCGCTGGAGAAGCGGAACTCGGCCGGCTTGATCAGCTGGGCATTGGCCACCCGCACGCGGTGAACCTTGCCGTCGAGATTGTGTTCCCAGAAGTCGAGGAACTTGGTGAGGGCGGGGAACTTCGGCGCCAGATCGAGGTTCTGCCAGACGAAGCTTTGCAGAACGTGCTGGTGATCGGGCATCCAGTAGAGGATTTCAGCGGTCGTCAGGCGATAGTTGTTGAGTTGCGCAATAAAACTGCGGTCCATCGAGCACTCCTTGACTCAACGCACGTAAGGGAATAGTCACGCACCCTTAACGAAAATCAAAGAAAATTCGTTCCACATCAAGGCGTTAGCAGCACTCCCTCGAGATTGCTGCTAGTGCGAAGTGACTTTGTTCCCGCGCCTTGACTCAAGTCGCCCACACCCCTAAATCCCGAGCGCTTTGGCACTCACCACAGGAGAGTGCTGATAGCAGTTCTTTCCTCGCGGTCGTCCGGCCGCGGCAGGTTCAACCAAGGATATTGGAGGAAGAAGCATGAAGTTCCGTCCGCTTCACGATCGCGTGGTGGTCAAGCGCGTCGCGGAGGAAGAGAAGACCAAGGGCGGCATCATCATTCCGGATACGGCCAAGGAAAAGCCGATGGAAGGCGAAGTCGTCTCCGTTGGGCCCGGCGCCCGGGATGAGAAGGGCACGCTGGTCGCTCCCGACGTCAAGGCCGGGGACCGCATCCTGTTCGGCAAGTGGTCCGGCACCGAGATCAAGCTCGACGGCGTCGAGTACCTGATCATGAAGGAGAGCGACATCATGGGAATCCTCGAGGGTTCCGCCGTGGCCAGCAAGAAGGCCGCCTGAGCGCCTCAGCGTGCATCGCTCCACCATCCAGACAAACACACACAACCAGACAAGAGGGATTAAGCAATGGCAGCCAAGGAAGTCCGCTTTAGCGGCGATGCCCGTCAGCGCATGCTGCGCGGCGTCGACATTCTCGCCGACGCGGTCAAGGTGACGCTGGGTCCGAAGGGCCGCAACGTCGTGCTCGACAAGAGCTTCGGCGCGCCGCGCATCACCAAGGACGGCGTCACCGTCGCCAAGGAGATCGAGCTCGCCGACAAGTTCGAGAACATGGGCGCCCAGATGGTGCGCGAAGTGGCCTCGAAGACCAACGACATCGCCGGCGACGGCACGACGACGGCGACCGTGCTCGCCGCGGCGATCGTGCGCGAGGGCGTGAAGTCGGTCGCGGCCGGCATGAACCCGATGGACCTCAAGCGCGGCATCGACATCGCCGTCGAAGCGGCGGTCGAGGACATCAAGGCCCGCGCCAAGAAGATCACGGGCTCCGACGAGGTCGCCCAGGTCGGCACCATCTCGGCCAACGGCGACAAGTCGATCGGCAAGATGATCGCCGAGGCGATGAAGAAGGTCGGCAACGAGGGCGTGATCACCGTCGAGGAGGCCAAGAGCCTCGACACCGAGCTCGATGTCGTCGAAGGCATGCAGTTCGACCGCGGCTATCTCTCGCCGTACTTCATCACCAACGCCGACAAGATGATCGCCGAGCTCGAGAGCCCCTACATCCTGCTGTTCGAGAAGAAGCTCTCGGGCCTGCAGGCGATGCTGCCGGTGCTCGAGGCGGTCGTGCAGTCGGGCAAGCCGCTGCTGATCGTGGCCGAGGACGTCGAGGGCGAGGCGCTGGCCACCCTGGTCGTCAACAAGCTGCGCGGCGGGCTCAAGATCGCTGCCGTCAAGGCGCCGGGCTTCGGCGATCGCCGCAAGGCGATGCTCGAGGACATGGCCGTCCTGACCGGCGGCCAGCTGATCTCCGAGGACCTCGGCATCAAGCTCGAGAACGTCACGCTCGACATGCTGGGCAAGGCCAAGAAGGTCATCGTCGAGAAGGAGAACACCACGATCGTCGACGGTTCAGGCAAGAAGGCCGACCTCGAGGGCCGTATCGCGCAGATCAAGGCGCAGATCGAGGAGACCACCTCGGACTACGACCGGGAGAAGCTCCAGGAGCGCCTGGCCAAGCTCGCGGGCGGTGTCGCCATCATCAAGGTGGGCGGCGCGACCGAGGTCGAGGTCAAGGAGAAGAAGGACCGCGTTGACGACGCCATGCACGCCACCAAGGCGGCCGTGGAAGAGGGCGTGGTTGCCGGCGGCGGTGCCGCTCTGCTGTACGCCATCCGTGCGCTCGACAAGCTGCGCACCGGTAACGACGACCAGAAGGTCGGCGTCGAGATCGTGCGCCGCGCGCTGCAGTCGCCGGTCCGCCAGATCGCCGAGAACGCCGGCTTCGACGGCGCGGTGGTCGCGGGCAAGATGCTCGACCAGAAGGACGCCAACTTCGGCTTCGACGCCCAGAAGGGCGAGTATGTCGACATGATCAAGGCCGGCATCATCGATCCGGTCAAGGTCGTGCGCACCGCCCTGCAGGACGCCGCTTCGGTGGCCGGCCTGCTGGTGACGACCGAAGCCATGGTCGCCGAGAAGCCTGAGAAGAAGGCGCCGGCAGGCATGCCGCCGGGCGGCGGCATGGGCGGCGACATGGACTTCTAAGTCCAGTCGACCTGAACGAATGACGAGGGCCGGGAAGCAATTCCCGGCCCTCTGTCATTCTGAGCGAAGCGAAGAATCTCATGCCGATTGCAGGCGGCGATGAGGTCCTTCGCTGCGCTCAGGACGACGGGTAAGCTCTCGTCGAATGTCAGCCCCACCCATCTCCGTCAAAGGCGTCCTGATCCATCAAGGCCGCGTGCTGCTGCTGCTGAACGAGCGCGGTGAATGGGATCTGCCCGGCGGCCGGCCCGATCCCGGCGAGGACCATCGCACCGCGCTGAAGCGCGAAGTGCGAGAGGAGACCGGCCTCATCGTCGAAGTCGGCGAGGCGCTGGGCGACTATCTGTTCGAGGTCCTGCCCGGGCGCTTCGTTCGCATTCTGCCTTTTGTCTGCCGCCTGACAGGCGGCGGCGATGTCGTGATCAGCCACGAGCATCTTGAGACGCGCTGGCTGCCGATTGACGAGCTCGCCGCGCGCATCCACGGCCATCTTCTGCCGACAGGCTATCTCGGTGCGATCCGCCAGGTGATCGACCAGCGGCCGTCGTCGCACGTGCGAACGGTCTGAACCGCGAGAAAACGGTCGTGCGCCGCAGCGGCGCCCATCCACAGCTCGTTCCAGGCGTCGAACGCCAGCAGCGGATCGGCGAGCGTGAGTTCGCGCGCCGCACGCCAGCCGGTCTGGATCACCAGGACAGCGCCGTCGCGCTCGGTCGTCTCGATGTCCTCGCCCTCGGCGCGCAGGATGGACGACAGCCAGCGCGCAAAGTCCCAGGCGCTTTGCTGGTCGCCGCGCTCGACGTCGGTCGGCAGGTCCATGTCGCGCGCCGTCTCCTCGTGGAACTGCAGCCCGACCAGGCGCGCCACCCGCCCGAGTTCCTTCTGCGCGTCGGCCGCGCCCAGAAGCTCCTGCAAGGTCGGCAGCATGGTGCGCAGGTACTCGAGTGCGTAGGAGCGGAAGGTGCGCTGGCGCCGTTCCTCCGGCCAGTTCGCGGTCTCGAGTTTCGGCTGGTTGGCCCAGTCGACGCGCGGCATCTCCTCGGTGCCGTAGGCAAAGCGCACACGTTCGTCTTCCTTGATTGGCCGGCCGTAGTCGAAATAGTAGCCCTCCAGGCCCGGCATGCCGTCGACCGTCATGCCGGTGCAGACGAAGCCCAGCCCGGGATTGCCGAGCGACACGCCGTTGTGGCCGTGCCAGCCGTGCAGCATCGCCGCCGACACCGCATGCGGCACGGCGGCGATCGCCGTGCCGCGCCAGATCCAGCGCGGCGGCGGATAGCGCACCCAGGCCTTGTTGTCGCTTTCGCGCAGGTAGCCCGTCTTCACGCCGCCCAGCGCATTGGAATGGTAGTGATAGAGCGCGCAGGCCGGCGCGTCGGGCTCGCCGGCCAGCCCCAGCTTCTGCAGGCCGGGCAGGAACTTCTCGAGGTGCTGGCGGCGGAAGTGGCGGAAGACATACTCCCGCGCGGTGGCCTCGCCGCGTCGCGTGACCAGCCCCAGGATGAGGGCCGTCATCAGCGCGTTGTAGAGCGTGCCGACCGCGCGGTACGCGGCCAGCCCGCCGCCGGATTCAGCCATTATGGCCGTCGACGATGATCGCCTTGCACTTGCCGGCCTTGAGCCGCATCTCGAGCACCGGCTTGTATTCGGGCGAATCGTAGAAGCGCTCGGCGGCCTCGTAGCTCGGGAACTCCAGCACCACCACGCGTGCGGGCTTCCAGCCGCCTTCCAGGGTGCGCGTATTGCCGCCGCGCACGACGAACTTGCCGCCGAACTTGGCGACCAGCCCCGGCGTGTGCTTGCGGTATTCGGCCATCAGGGCCTCGTCGGTCGTCTCGACCTCGACGATCATGTAAGCGGGCACGTGTTTCTCCTCTCAACCGGTTTCCCCTCATCCAACTTCCATCGGCAGGCTGGCGTCGTTGGACCATTCCTGCATGGAGTTGTCGTACACCGAGACGTTCTTGTGGCCGAGCAAGGCGGTCAGCACGAAGGCGTCGAGCGTGGCCGCAATCCCGCCGCCGCAATAGACCAGCACGCGCTTGTCCGGTGCCGCACCCACGCCTTCGAACGCGGCGCGCAACTCGGCGATCGGCTTCAGGGTCTTGTCCGGCCCGAACAGGCTCGCCGCCGGCACGCAGGACGATCCCGCGATGCGGCCGGCGCGGCCATAGACCACGCCGCCCGCGCCCTTGTGCTGCTCATGGCTGAGCGCGTTCAGTGTCAGCGTATCGGTCTTGCCGATCGCCGCCTTGATGTCGTTCTTGTCGACGAAGATCTCGGGCCGTCCACGCAGCGTCAGCGTCGCCGGCGGATAGGTCGTGGCCTCGGTCGCCAGCGGCCGGTTCTCGGCCTTCCATTTGTCGAGCCCGCCATCGAGGATCGCGGCATCGTCGAAGCCCACGGCACGCAGCATCCACCACACGCGCGTCGCCCAGTTCGGCGTCGCGTGGCTGTAGAGGACGACGAAGGTGCCATGCCCGATGCCCTTGGCGGCAAAGGCCTTGGTGAGCTCGCCGAGCGAGGGCAGGGTGAAGCGCAGCTTGGTGTCGGGCTCGGAGAGCTCGCCCGGCAGGTCGAGGAAGGCGGCGCCGGGAATGTGGCCCTTGTCGTAGTTGGCGCGGCCGCTTTCGACGTTGTAGCCGCCCTCGGGCCGGGGGCGCAGATAGGTCGTGCAGTCGAAGAGGCGAAGCGCGGGCGCGTCCATGCGACGCGCAAGCTCTTCGGTCGAAATCAGCGCAGCGGAATGGGCAGCCATGTCGCTCTCCCGAAAAAAGAGAGCTTAACCGTCACCCCGAGCGGAGCGAAGCGAAGTCGAGGGGCCTCGTCACGCTGCAGACCCTTCGGCTGCGCTCAGGGTGACGGGCTGGCGCCCGTCAGATCGTCTTCTGCGGCAGCGGCGGAACGGCGACGGTGCCCGACGGCGCCGGCGCCGGCGCGGCCGGGGTGCTGAGCTGGCCGACGTCGGGCTGCTTGGGCGCGGCCGGCGTCGTCGTGGTCTTCTTGGTCTTCTTCGCCGTCGTGGTGGCGGACGCCTTGGTCGTCGTGGCCTTGGCGCTGGCGCTCACCTTCTTGAGGCACGAGCTGCGCGAGCTCGAGGTTTTCAGGCTCTGGCAGTAGGCTGCCGTGCCGGGCTTGGGCTTGGCGGTCGGAACCGGCGCCGGTGCCGGCGAGCTGTCATCCTGGGTCTGGGCGTAGGACGGGGCGGCAAAGGCGACGGCCGCCAAGGCGGCCAGGCTGGCGATCAATAGGCGCATTTTCGACTTCTCCCGGGCCGCTGGCGGAGGGGGACGGGTGCGGCCTCGTTATGGCGCCAAAATATTATGGGATTTGTGTCATTTATGTCAATTTCTTAATGGGTTACAAGAACTGCAATTGAAAGGCCTCGAAGCACATTCCGATCGGCTGGAATCAGCCGATCGGAATGTGCCCGTTGCAACTACGATCTCCTGCGCGCGATTTCCCAATTCGGTGGAACCGCGACGCGGTTCCACCGAATCGAGAAACGCTCTAGCCGTGCAGGCCATCCTCAACGTCGCTTTGCCGATCTTCGGCGTCATCCTGGCGGGGTATCTGGCCGGCCGCTGGCGCATCCTGGGCGGCGAATCGACGGCCGCCCTCAATGCCTTCGTGAGCTACTTCGCCCTGCCGGTGCTGTTCTTCGGCACCCTGGCGCGCACGCCGGTGGCGGCGGTGCTCGACCCGGCCCTCATGCTGGGCTTCGGCATCGTCGTCCTGGCGACCTTCCTGCTCGGCATGGCCACGACGCGGCTGGTTTCGCGAGTAACGGGCAAATTGACCGGCAAGCGGGGCGGTCTTGCCGCCATGAGCCTGCAGGGCATCGCCGCCTCCTGGGGCAATGTCGGCTACATGGGCGTGCCGCTCTGCCTGGCGGCCTTCGGCGAGGCCGGCCTGCCGCCCGCCATGCTGACGGTGATCGTGACCGCCATCGTCGCCATGGTGATCGGCGTCATGCTGATCGAACTCGAGGTGGCGGCGGGGCACGGGCCGCTGAAAACCTTCCTGCGCGCGGCCTTCAACGTGGCGCGCAACCCGCTGCCCGTGTCGATCGCGCTCGGCATCGTGGTCTCAGCGATCGGCCTGCCGATTCCGACGCCGGTCGAGAAGTGGCTCGACCTCTTGGGTGCGGCGGCTGCCCCTTGCGCGCTGTTTGCCATCGGCCTCTTCCTGTCGGACAAGTCGATCAGGAGCGGCCTTGCCGAGGCGGGATGCGCCACGCTCATCAAGCTCTTGCTGCAGCCGCTCGCGGCCTGGCTGGTGCTGCCGTTGTTCGTCGATCTCTCGTCCGTGCCGGGCAAGGTGGCGCTCCTGATGGCCGCCCTGCCGACCGCGGCCAACGCCTTCGTGCTGGCCAAGCAGTTTGACGTTGCGGTCGAACAGAATTCGGCGTCAGTTCTGCTTTCCACGGCCTTTTCGGTCGTCACCGTTTCTGCTTTGCTCGTGCTGCTTCGCGTATCCTGACGACGACGAAATCGACGGAGGATGGAGATGCTCCAGGAATTCAAGAAATTCGCGATGCGCGGCAGCGTCGTCGATCTCGCCATCGGCGTCATCATCGGTGCTGCCTTCGGCAAGATCATCGATTCGATGGTCAACGACATCATGATGCCGATCATCGGCCGCATCTTCGGCGGGCTCGATTTCAGCAACTACTTCATCGGGCTCACCCCGGCGGCGAACCAGGCCGCGACCTACGATGCCGCCAAGAAGGCCGGCGCCACCCTGGGCTACGGCCAGTTCCTCACCGTCACGGTGAACTTCATCATCATCGCCTGGATCCTGTTCCTGGTGATCAGAGGCATGAACCGCGTGCTCGCGAAGGAGCAGGCCGCCCCACCGCCGCCCGCCCCGCCGACCAAGGAGCAGGAGCTTCTGGCGGAGATCCGCGATCTCCTGAAGGCGAGGGCTTAGTTCGTTGGGGGTTACGCCGCCTGGCGTTCGGCGAAGAACGCGTCGAGCCGCCGCGCGAGGCCATCGGATATCCGCGTCAACGGCAGGCGGCACTCCGGCGAGGCGATCAGCCCCTGCCGCCACAGCAGGTACTTGATCGGCATCGGGTTGGCCTCGGCGAACAGCAGAGGCACCAGGGGCGCGAGCGGCGCCCAGGCTGCGCGGGCGCCGGCGACGTCGTTGTCTGCGAAGCGCCGCCCGACGTCGACGAAGCGCCCGGTCATGACATGGCTTGCCGCCAGGATGCCGCCCTCCGCACCGTTGGCCATCATGGTGAAGTAGAGCGCGTCTTCGCCCGTCAGCACCGAGAAATCCCTGGGCTTGCGCGTCAGCAGCTCGAGCGATTGGGCGATGCTGCCCGAGCTGTCCTTGACGCCGACGATGTTCTTCACTTCGGCAAGCTCGAGCAGCGAGTCGTTGGCGAGGTTCACGGCCGTGCGATAGGGGATGTTGTAGATCAGCACGTCGCGGTCGGTCGCCGCGGCGATGGCGCGGAAATGCGCGATCAGGCCGTCCTGACTCGGGCGGTTGTAGTAGGGGCAGACCGAAACGATGCCCTCGAAGGCGTGGCGCTCCAGGCGCTTCAAGGCCTTCTCGACCTTGGCGGTGGCGTTGCTGCCCACCCCCACGAACACCGGCACGCGACCCGCCACCGTCGCCACGGTGCGCTCGACGAGTTCGTCGATCTCGGCTTCGTCGAGGGTCGGCGATTCGCCCGTGGTGCCGAGCGGGAACAGCCCGTCGATGCCCAGCGCCAGGTAGTGCTCGATCAGCCGCTCGTAGCTCTTGAAGTCGACGGCGCCATCCTTGAACGGCGTCACGATGGGCAGCCAGAGGCCTGTAATCATCTTTCCCTCCATCGCCCTGACGGTATAAATATTCGCCCGATAACAAAAACGAATGTTTTGGATATAATCGTTCACGAACACTTATGCGCAGAGACCTCGACATCTCCCTGATCCGCGCCTTCCTGGCGGTGGTCGACGCCGACGGCGTCACCGCCGCCGCTTCGGTGCTGGGCGTCAGCCAGGCGGCCGCCAGCCAGCAGATCAAGCGGCTTGAGGAGGCGCTCGACTGCCGCCTGTTCGAGCGCCGGGGCCGCAAGCTGGCGCTGGCGCCGGCGGGCGAGCGGCTGCTTGCCCAGGCGCGCCGTCTGCTGGCGCTGAACGACGAGGTATGGTCGGCCATGCGCACGCCGTCGTTCGAGGGCGAGGTCCGCCTGGGCGTGCCTTACGACATCATCGGCAGCTTCGTGCCGCCCATCCTGCGGCGCTTCGCCAAGGCCCAGCCGCGCGTGCGCGTCAGCCTGGCGTGCGAGGACTCGAGCGTCGTGCGCAGCGCGTTGCGATCGGGCGGCGTCGATCTCGCCCTCACCACCGAAACCGACTGCGGCCGCCACGGCGAGACGCTGCGCACCGACCGGCTGGTATGGGTCGGCGTGCCGGGCGGCGAGGCTCATCTGCGCGATCCGCTGCCGGTGTCGCTGGGCGCGCCGACCTGCGTGTTCCGTCCCGTCGCCGTCGAGGCGCTGGGCCGCCTGCGGCGCGACTGGCGCGCGGTCTGCGAGGTGAGCCGGCTCGAGCCGGTCTATGCCGCGATCGAAGCGGGGCTGGCGGTGGCGCCGCTGCTGCGCTCCTCGGTGCCACCGCGCTTCGAAGTCTTCGAAGGCAAGGCGGCGCGCGAGGCGCGCCTGCCCGCACTGCCCGAGTTTCGCATCAATCTCTATGCGCCGCCGGGACTTTCACCGGCGGCGCGCGATCTTGCCGACCATGTGCGCGCGAGCTTCGCGCTGCGGTGAGTCTTTGCCGGGAGCGCGGCACTCCAGTGCCGCTCATACGGTGTTGCAGCAAGCGAAGACGCGCCACTGGAGTGGCGCGCTCCCGGCAAAGACGCGAAACACTCTACACAATTGATACGATCGTCTGCTGTCATCGCTGAGCCTGTGAAACTATCATCCGGGCATGCGATTTCTTCTCGGATGGACGGTCAAGCTGGGCTTCCTGGCCGTCGTCTACCTCGCCATGACCGGCAATCTGAAGGTCCAGCTGCCTGAGACGGTGCTGGGCTACGAAGTGCCGGCGCAGGCCCGCCAATGGGTCGACCGCAACAACCAGGTCGGCGATATCGCCAACAAGACCCAGTCCGGCTTCAAGCAGATTTCCGACAGCTTGAGATAATCACGCCAGCGTTTAGAGGGGGCGTCGATGGGCCCGGGCCGCCGATCTTCGGATCGCGGCCCGGGCTCATTTTTTTGCCCAGCGCGGCCAAGCCGATGCTCTGACATCGAACCGTCACCGGCATGTGTTTGATCGCCACGCCGTCATCTATGTCCATCCCGACCACCTTCGCTCCGGCGTCGGACAGCCGCTGCTGCCTGCCCTCATAGAGGCCTGCACTCCTGATGCAACGCACGCTGGGCGAGGGCGGCGCGACGCCACCCGCTGAGAATTAGTATTGCTGGCAGGTGAGTCACGCCTGTCACCCCGAGCGCAGCGAGGGGCCTTTAAGGCCGCACGAAAGGTCCCTCGCTACGCTCGGGATGACAACGGTGGTGGCTCGACGCCGAACTCAGTAAACCGCCGGCACGAACATCGCCTCGGGCACCGGCGTGCGTGCGTAGTCGGGCTTGTGCTCGCGCTCGGGAAGCACGACCGGTTCGCGCACGACATCGCTGTACGGTACCTGCTGCAGCAGGTGATGGATGCAGTTGAGCCGCGCGCGACGCTTGCTGTTGCCGTCGACCACCCACCAGCGCGCCTCGGGGATGTGGGTGCGCGCCAGCATCTCCTCCTTGGCCTTGGTGTACTCCTCCCAGCGCCGCCGCGACTGCAGGTCCATGGGGCTGAGCTTCCACTGCTTCAGCGGATCGTGGACGCGCATCAGGAAGCGCAGGTTCTGCTCGGGATCGGTGATCGAGAACCAGTATTTCACCAGGATGATGCCCGAGCGCACCAGCATGCGTTCGAACTCAGGCACGGTGCGGAAGAATTCCTCGACCTCGGCCTCGCCGCAGAAGCCCATCACGCGCTCGACGCCGGCGCGGTTGTACCAGCTGCGGTCGAACAGCACGATCTCGCCGGCCGCCGGCAGATGGCAGACGTAGCGCTGGAAATACCACTGCGTGCGCTCGCGCTCGCTTGGCGCCGGCAGTGCCACCGTGCGGCAGATGCGGGGGTTCAGCCGCTGGGTGACGCGTTTGATGACGCCGCCCTTGCCTGCTGCGTCGCGGCCCTCGAACAGCACCACGAGCTTGAGCTTCTGGTCGACCACCCAGTCCTGCAGCTTGATCAGCTCGCGTTGCAGGCGCAGCAGCTCGGTGAAGTAGCGCCGACGATCGATGCTATCGGTCGACGGCATGTCGGCCACGCTGTCAGGCAGGCGCCCTAGGAAGTCGTCGCCAAGCTCCAGCTCGAGCTCCTCGTCGAGATTGTCTTCGAGCTCGTCGCGAACCCGATCCTCGAGGCTTGGTTGATTGTTGGCTGATTGGCCCTTGTCGGCATCCATCGGCGTGCTCCGTCATGCGTCGGACGTCGAAGGTGGTTGGCTGAGATGACACTTTCGAGACGGTCCTGGGACGGAAACGACTGGCTCACTGCGACGTTCCGGCTTGGGCCGTCGTGCCCGACATTCCGGTCGCCTAA
>CAWEIE010000016.1:0-11389 GCA_963809025.1 uncultured Alphaproteobacteria bacterium
GATGGTATCGGGTTTGACGTCGATATCGCTCATCGGCCGTCTCCTACGCTGTCTCCTGCCGTAGATTTGGCCAGTCCGCTGTGCATTGCAACGGGCGTTCAGGCGGCTTTCACAGCCGCCTTGAGGTCTTTCACCAAAGCCGCAAAGGCGGCATGGCGGGCCTTCTCGTCAGGCATGCGCAGGATCGACGAGGGATGGGTGGTCACCATGCCGCGCTGGCCGTCGGCCAGCTCGATCACCTTGCCGCGCTCGCGCGACAGCACGACCGGTCGGCCGGCGAGCGCCACCGCCGCCGTCACGCCCAGCGCCAGGATGAGCTGCGGCTTGACCAGGGAAATCTCCTGGCGCAGCCACACTCGGCAGACCTCGACCTCGTAGCGGTTGGGCCGCTTGTGCAGGCGCTTCTTGCCGCGCGGCTCGTTCTTGAAATGCTTCACGGCGTTGGTGAGCCAGGCCTTCTTGCGATCGAGCCCGGCCTCGGCCATCGCGCGATCGAGCACCTTGCCGGCCGGCCCGACGAACGGGTGGCCGGCGAGATCCTCCTGGTCACCCGGCTGCTCGCCCACCAGCATGATGGTCGCGTGCGCCGGACCTTCGCCGAACACCGTCTGGGTGGCGTTGCGATAGAGCGGGCAGAGCGTGCACGCCGCCGCCTCCTTGGCAACGGCCTTGAGCAGCGTGGCGGCGGCAGGCATGTCAGGCTTCCTCCAGGCGGCGCATCAGCGCCTGGGCGTCACGCGGCGCCATCAGCTTGTCGGTGTTGTCGAAGTAGACATAGACGTCACGCGGCCTGGGCTCGGCCGGCGTGCCGACGAAGGTGCCGTCGCGCATCGGCTTGCCGTCACGCCAGGCGCCGATCCGCTTCGCCCAGCGGCCAAGCTCGGCAGCGCTGTAGCCACTGCGATAGAGCTCGCGCGAGCCGTGCAGGCGGCAGTAGGCGAAGTCCGACGTGAGATCCATCAGCAGCGGCCAGTCGACCGTGTCGGCGCAGACCAGGGCAATGTCGTGCCGGCGCAGGAGCTCGATGAAGGCCGGGTCGCAGAAGCTCTCGTGCCGGACTTCCAGCGCATGCCGCAGCCTCTGTCGACGCGGGCCGGTGCGCAGCCAGGCACGCGCCTTCAGTCGCTGATCGTGACGCCGGCCACACGCAGCGGCGGTGTGGGTATCGCGCGGCAGCAGGCGGAAAAAGGCGTCGAGCTTGGCGGAATTGAAGTGGAAGTTGGGCGGCAGCTGCCACAAGACCGGCCCCAGCTTGTGCCCCAGCCGCAGGATGCCCGAGGCAACGAAGTTGCCCAGCGGTGCGACCGGGTCGTTGAGGCGCTTCATGTGCGTCAGGAAGCGCGGCGCCTTGACGCTGAAGACGAAGTCGTCGGGCGTCAGTTCGGCCCAACGCCCGAACGCCTCCGGCCGTTGCATGCTGTAGAAGGTGCCGTTGATCTCGACCGTCGGGAAGATCGAGCCGATGTGAGCAAGCTCGCGCTTGTGCGGCAGGCCTTCAGGGTAGAACCGGCCGCGCCACGATTTGTAGGTCCATCCTGAAAGGCCGACGCGGACTCTGCCTGGGCGCATGCCCAGCGAACGTCGGCATCGCTAAAGGGGTTCCTTGAGGAATCGGTCGACCAGACGGTCGGCGCGGCTGCGGTCGGTGAAGACGAGATGCCGCGCGAGGTTGCGCGGCGAGGAGGCCAGATAGAACCGCTCGTACTGCTCGTTGCGGCTGGCCAGCGCGCTGCCGGCGAAGTCCCAGGCGAGGCGGAAGATGCGGATGCGCTCCTCGGCCGGCATGCCCTTGGCGCCCGGCAGGTACTTGTCAATCAGCGGCCGCAGGTCCTTGTCGGCCATCTGCGCGGCGGTCGGCGTGGCGAAGACGTTGTGCGAACCGATCAGGCGCAGGATCTCGTTCACCCGCGGGAACCACAGCGGCAGGGTTCCGCGCAGGGCGTGCAACGGACCGGTGGCGGGCGTCCACATGCCACCCGGCCATTCGCGCGCCTCGGTCTCGGCGGCGACGACGGCCGCGCGTGTGAACTCCGCATAGCTCCAGATCTCGCCGATCATGCGCATGGTCTCGGGATCGGTGGCATTGATGGCGGCCGCCACGCGCAGCGCCAGGCCCCAGGCGAAGTCGAGCTTCACCGAGGCGCGGATCATCGTCTGCTGCTGGATGTTGGGCGGCCAGCTCGTGGTCATCACCGCGTTGTAGGCGGCGAGGTTGCAGTCGATGAACAGACGGTCGCGCGCGATCTCGACGTCGTCGAAGATCACGAAGGCGTCCTGCTCGTCGAAGCGACTCGACAACGGATGGTCGAAGCGGTTGGGCGACGCCGAGGCGCTATCGCGGCACAGGAACTTCAGGCCGGGCGCGCTCATGGGAATGCAGAACGACAGCGCATAGTCGTCGGCGCCGGCGGGCAGCGGCAGCGCCGGATAGACCGCGATCTCGTCGGCGAACGGCGCCAGGGTGGCGAGGATGCGTGCGCCGCGCACGACGATGCCGTGCTCGGTGTCGGCAACCTTGCGCAGGGCATAGGGATTGCCCGCTTGCGGCGCGTCACCCATCGTCTTGTCGACGGTCGGCTGCACGATGGTGTGGGTGAGCGAGATGTCGCCCCGGCGCAGGAACTTCTGGTAGGCGACCAGCCGTTCGGCGCCGGCCTCGTTGCCATGGTTGCCCCATTCGCCCCGATTGCCGGCGAAGCCGGCGTAAGTGACGTTCATGTAGTCGGGCGTGCGACCCATCAGGCCGACCGAATACTCGGCGACGCGGCGCAATGCCTTGCCGCGGCGCAACAGATCCTCGCGCGAGCGCGGGATCATGTGGCTGACCGGGATGGGCTCACCGGTCTCTTCATCCGGCATCAGCAGGATGTCGGGATGCTGGTGATGCAGATCGAAGACCTCAGCCAGCGCGTGAGCGGCGCCGCTGAGCTTGGGATGGCCGACGACGTCCGCTATGCGCTCGCCGTCGACCCAGACCTCGCGGGGCCGCCGCAGGCCCTTCAGGAATTGCTCGCCCGTCCGTGCCGGCATCGTTTCTCCCTTATGTCAGGCTTGTGTCGGAGTTTTGTCCCGATGTCCTGGCACGAGCAAGCCACTTGCAGAAGCGTTCACAAGGTGACGAGGCCCCCAGGCAAGCCCTCGTCGATCCTCAACGCCGTGGCCACGATCCTTTGCCCGGCAGCCTGCTCCAACACCACGGCCCCCGACCAAAGCCATGAAACTGCTGTCCGCAGTTGCCGTCTCACCCATGGCGTGGACTTCAAGGAGAGGTTCTCGAGGTTTTCGAGAAAGGTCGTAGCGCTGCTTCGAACGTCGACCCACCATGGATGGGGCTTGCCGACGAATTTCGATAGTTTAGATAGTTTAGATGTTGGTTTTGACTCGGCCGGGCAGGCCGGCCCGGCGGCGGCCGGGCGCGATGGGTATCGGATGAACGATGCATAGAGCGGAGCCGCCGGGAGACGACGCCCCATCATTATAACTCAAGTGCTCTCCCGAATCAACCCCGGTGCTAATTTTTACGTACCATAGGCGCCGAAATACGAAACAATCGCGGTCGAGCATCGGTGCCAGCAGTGCCGGCAAATCCCTCGGCCCAGGCAGACCCGCCGAAGCTCTATGATCAGCTACTGGTGTCATCCCGAACGCAGCGGGAAAACTTCTACTGCGGCCTCAAAGGCCTCTCGCTACGCCCAGGGTGACAACCATCAGCCCATTGGCATCAGCCCATTGGCATCAGCCCACTGGCATCGTCTCGGCAAGCGGCGGCAGCTTCACCACCTTGGCATACCAGGCTTCGAGCTTGGGATGGCCGGGGCGCCACGGCTCGTTGGCGTAGCGGAAATCGAGATAGCCCAGCGCGCAGCCGATGGTGATCTCGCCGATGGTCTTGAGATCGCCGAGCGAGCCCGCGTCCTTCTCCAGCTCGGCAAGGGCGTGCTTCACCTTGCCCTGCTGCAGCTCGATATACGCCTTGCGGCCGTCGTCCTGCGGCAGCGCGATCTCGCGTCGGCGCGGCTGGGTGGCGTCCAGAATGCCGTCGCCCAGCGCCTGCTGGGTGATCGCCTTCCAGCGCGCCGGGCCGGCAGCCGGGAAGAGCTTGGGCGCGCTGCCGACGCTGTCGAGATACTCGCAGATCACCGGGCTGTCGTAGAGCCGGGCGCCGTCGTCGAGGATCAGGGTCGGCACCTTGGAGAGCGGATTGAAGTCGAGCAGCGCGGGATCGGTCGTGCCGACCTTCCAGCGCTCGACCTGCTTGTCGATGCCGCGGGCGATGGCGCAGGCATTGACCTTGCGGACATACGGGCTGGCGGGTGAATAGGCGAGCTTCATGGGTTCCCCCTCTTGAGATTCAACAATTCGGCGCGCACGTTATCGCGCATGTTGGGAGCAACGCCATGAGTTTTCAGACCGAAAGGCTCGGCGGCCACATGGCCGCTGCGGTGAGCGGCATCGATCTCAACCGGCTGCCGGATGAGGCGACGCAGGCCGACCTGGTCGACGTGCTGCACGGCAACCTGGTGCTGTGCATCCGCGGCCAGAAGCTAGCGCCCGTGCCATTTCGCGACGCGATGGCGCGCTTCGGCACGCCGATGCTGCGCAAGCAGCTCGAGCGCACGCCGGAATGCGCCGAGGTCAACATCATCTCGAGCGAGGACCGCGACATGCTGGGCGACGGCCGCAAGATCGTGAACGGCGCCAACTGGCACACCGACGACAGCTTCATGCGCGCGCCCTGCTCGCTCACCATGCTCTACGGCGTGATCGTGCCGTCGCGCGGCGGCGACACGCAGTTCACCAACATGTACGCCGCCTACGAGGACCTGCCGGCCGACATGAAGCGGCGCATCGATCCGCTGAAGGTGGTCCACAAGTACCATTCGCGGCGCAAGGTCACCTATGTCTCGACGCGGCCAGCCGAGGAGATGGCGGCGATGCCGGAGGCCACGCATCCGCTGGTGCGCACGCATCCGGAGACGCATCGCCGGTCGCTCTACCTCAATCCCAACCGCATGGAGCGCATCGTTGGACTCGAGCTGGACGAGAGCGATCGCCTGCTCGACGAGCTGATCGCCCATGCCACCCAGATGAAATACCTGTACCGCCATGTCTGGCGGCAGGGCGACATCGTGATCTGGGACAATCGCTGCACCATGCACAAGGCGAACGCCGACTATCCCGAGGGCGAGCGTCGGCTGATGCACCGCGTGATCGTGGCGGGTACGGAGCCGGTCTAGCCAAGCGGGAAGCGCGCGAGCGGGCGATGGATCGTCTTGCCGAGAAGGCTATGGACGAGAACGAAGTGGGTCACGGTCCACTCGATCGGTACCACGGCCTTCGAGGACAGGAGCCGCCTGTCCCGCAGCAGCGTCACGTGCGGTGTGAACGCCGAGCCTGCCGGCTTCGCACTTGCGCTTCCAAGTGCAGTCGCGAGCTGAACATGGAGCATTTCCAGGCCCGCAACGCCATCCTGTCCGCGCAGCACCAGGGCTCCCCCGCTGAAGCTCTCGACATAGTCGAACGACACGAGGAAGCGCGGCATCTCGACCAGCTTCGCTCGCTGGACCAGGGTATCGATCAGCTCAGGCGGCGCGAAAAAGTCGTCGCCGACATGCCAGAGCGTCGAATGGAAATGCTGCGTTCGGAGTGGCAGGCCTTCCAGAAAGTTATCGTCGCGATAACCCCAGGCGAGATCAGCAATACGTGCTGCCGTGTCGCCGTCGGGATAGATGGCAAAGAACAAGCGATCAGTGGCACGCAAGAAGCCCATGATGCCTCCATTTGGAATGTTCTCTATTTGTTCTTTTTCCGGTCCTCCTTGTCAAGAGGGATCGATCGGGTGCAGATGTCAGACTAAGTTCAATAGACTAAGGCTGATAAACTCATGCGCACCGTCAACATGCACGAGGCCAAGACGCACCTGTCACGCCTCGTCGATCGCGCGTCCAAGGGTGAGGGCTTTATCATTGCCCGGGCCGGAAAGCCGTTGGTCAAGGTGGTACCGATCGAGCCGCGCGACGCCGCGCTGCCCCGCCGTCTGGGATTTCTCGCCGGCGAGATCAGGGTGCCCGACGATTTCGATCGGATGGGCCAGGACGCGATCGAACGTCAGTTCGGCATACGCTCTTGATACTGCTGCTGGACACCCATCTGCTGCTGTGGGCCGCCGGCGAACCCGAGAGGCTGTCGAGAAAAACACGCCGCCTGCTCGAGGATGCCTCTTCCCAGCTATGGTTCAGCGCTGCGAGCCTATGGGAAGTGGCAATCAAGCATGCGCTTGGCCGGGAGGACTTTCAGGTCGAACCCAACCGCCTTCGGCGCGCGCTCGTCGTCAATGGCTGGCACGAACTCGCGATTTCAAGCGACCATGCGCTTGCGACCCTGGACTTGCCTCCAATCCACAAGGATCCCTTCGATCGCATCTTGATCGCCCAAGCGCATGTCGAGAGAGTGACGCTCGTTACATCCGACGACATCGTCGCCCAATATCCGGGCGCGGTACGCAAGCTTCAGTAGTCCCTTAACAAACGCCGCAGCCGCCGGATCGTCATGCCTCCAACAGCACGCAATGCTCCGGCGAGAAGGACAGCATCACGGCGGCGCCCTCGTCGAGCAGGTTCACCGGCGGGCGGCGGACGCTGAGCGAGCCCAGCGCGCTGTCGATGACGTATTGGACGAAGTCGCCATGGAACAGCCGCTGGCGCACTGTGCCGGGCACATGGTTGTCGCCGGGGCGCGCCTCGAGGTCGATATAGGCCGTGCGGATCGCGACTTCGCTTTCCTTGCCGTGCGGCTTGTGCGCCGCAGTCGCCTTAAGCGTGACGCCGCCGTCGGTCACGAACAGGCCGTCACCCGAAAGCTTGCCCTTGATGATGTTGGCTGAGCCCACGAAATCGGCGACGAAGCGGCTGCGCGGGCGGTTATAGATCTGCTCGGGCGTGCCGATCTGCTCGATCACGCCAACGTTCATGACGATGACTCGGTCGGAGATGGCGAGCGCCTCCTCCTGGTCGTGCGTGACATAGACCGAGGTGATGTCGAGCCGGCGCTGCAGCTCGCGCAGCTCGACCCGCATCTCGGCACGCAGCTTGGCGTCGAGATTGGAGAGCGGCTCGTCGAACAGCACGACGGTCGGCGAGAAGGCGAGTGCGCGGGCCAGCGCCACGCGCTGCTGCTGGCCGCCGGAGAGCTTGGAGGCCGGCCGCTCGGCGAGATGGCGCATCTGCACCAGGTCGAGCGCGCGCTCGGCATTGGCCTTGATTTCGGCCTGGCCCTGCTTTCGCACGCGCAAGCCGTAGGCCACGTTGTCGAACACCGTCATGTGCGGCCACACGGCGTAGGACTGGAAGACCATCGACACGCCGCGCTGCTCGGTCGGGATGTTCTTGCGCGCACTTGCGTCATACATCGCGTGGCCGTCGATATGAATGCTGCCGCTCGCCGGCTGCTCGAGGCCGGCGATGGCGCGCAAGGTCGTGGTCTTGCCGCAGCCCGACGGCCCGAGCAGGGTGACATGCTCGCCGCGGTCCACGGTGAAGGTGACGCCGTTCACCGCCACCGCCTCGCCGTAGCGGATCACGAGGTCCTTCACCTCGATACGGGTTGTACTCACGAAAGCTCCTTGGTGGCGCCGCGCGTCAGGCGGAACAGGATCACCAGCGCCACGATCACGGTAAAGGTCTGGATCAGCGCCATCGCCGCCGTGAGCTCGGTGCCGCTGGTGGCGAAGGCGTTGACGATCGACGGCGCGATCACCTTGGCATTGGGGCCCATCAGGAACACCGAGGCGCCGAGCTCGCGCACGCAGGCCATGAAGATCAGCAGCCAGGCCGCCAGGATGCCGGGCTTGAGCAATGGCAAGGTGACGGTGCGCATCTGGTAGACCCAGCCGGCGCCGCAGACGCGGGCACACTCCTCCAGGCTCTTGTCGATCTGCAGTACCACGCCCGCGAGCGTGCGCACGCCGAGCGGCAGCATCACCGTGAAATAGGCCAACGCCAGCAGCCACAGCGTGCCGTAGATCGGGATCGGGATGTTGAGCCAGGCCCACAGCAAGGCCAGGCCGAAGACCAGGCGCGGCACGGCCTGCGGGAACATCACCAGGTATTCGATCGAGCCGCGGCCCCAGAGCTGCGAGCGGTAGATGATCCAGACCAGGATCACCATCACCAGCACGCCGACGCTCGCCACGCCGAAGCCCAACATCAGGCTGTTGCCCATGGCGGTGCGCACCGGCCCCAGCGACAGGGCGGTCTGGTAGTTGGCCAGGGTGAATTCGGCCTGGCTCAGGATGACGGTGGCGAAGCGCTGCAGCGAGGTGAAGACGAGAGCGGCGATCGGCAGGACGACGGCCAGCATGACGTAGAGCAGGCAGACGCTGAACAGCACCCAGGCCATCCGGCCCATATCCATCGGCCGCGGACGGAACGCCTTGCCGCTGATGGTGGTGAAGGTGCCGCGGCCGATGATGCGCCGGTAGAAGGTCAGCATCAGGAACATGACGACGAACAGCGACAGGCCCATCGCCGAGGCGCGGCCGTAGTCGGGCGGATAGGCCAGCGTCGAATCCCAGATCGCCGTGGTGATGACGTAGATGCGGCCGGGAATGCCGATCACCAGGGCGGCGGCGAACGAGCCCAGCATCTCGGCGAACACGAAGAGCGTGGCGCCGAGCACGCCCGGCATGACCAGCGGCAAGGTCACGGTCAGCGTCGTGCGCAGCTTGGAGGCGCCCATCACGCGTGCCGATTCCTCAAGCGCGGGGTCCATCGACTTCATCGACGCCGAGATCATGACGAAGGCGACGGTGCCCTCGAACAGCGCCATGATCCAGGCGATGCCGAAGTGGGTGTAGATGTCGACCAGGTCGCCGCCGCCACCTGCCCCTTTCCAGAGCTGGTTGGCGAAGCCGCTCTTGGGACCGGCGATCACCGCCCAGGCGAGCGCGCCGACCAGCGGCGTCATGTAGTAAGGCAGCTCCATCAGTCGTTCGAGCTTCTCGCGGCCCGGCACGTTGGTGCGCGTCAGGATCCAGGCCAGCGTGAAGCCAATCAGGATGGCCATGATCGTGGCCATCACCGCGATGATCAGCGTGTTCCACAGGACATGGATGTCCTCGTCGAAGATCGCGATGAAGTTCTTGAGGCCGTACGATTCCGGCGGGAAGGCCATCGGATCGCCGGTGTTGAGCGATTCTTCGACCAGGAACACCAAGGGCAGGATGACGAGGAAGCCGACGACCAGCAGGACGACCACCGTGATGATCGCCTGCCAGTTGCGACGGCCCTTGAGATCCTCCGCGGTCAGCGACGCCAAGACAGGCTCAACGCCGCGCGCCGACGATGCGGTCCCATTCCTTGGCGAAGTCCGGACGATCCTTCTCGAAGGCGTTCCAGTCGGCCGGGAACAGCAGCTTCATGTCCTTGAGCGGCACGCTGCCGCCCGGCGCCGGCACGTCGGTGCGCGGCGAGTGCAGCAGCAACGCGTCCGAAAGCGCCTGCTGGCCGACGGGGGCCAGGAACCAGTCCATGAACAGCTCGGCGGCGTTGGGATGCGGGCCGTCCTGGACGATGCCGTAGGTCTCCGACACCGCCGGCACGCCGGTCTCGGGGAAGACGAAAGCGAGCGGCGCGCCCTTGGCCTTGAACTCGATGTAGCCCGAGTACTGCGCGCCCATGATGATCTTGTCCTGGCCGTCGACCAGGCGGCCGTACTGCTGGACGTAGGAGTCGAAGGCGCGCGGCTTGTTCTCGGCGAACTTCTTGAAGTACTCGAGGCCAAGGATCGGCTTCAGCACGTACCACACGCCGTGCTGCAGGCCGGAGTTCGACACCTTGACATTGATGGCGTCCTTCCACTTGGGATCGAGAAGGTCCTGCCACGACTTGGGCGCCTCGGCGGCCGGCACGTTGTTGGGGTTGTAGGCGATGCCCGCCATGATGATCGAGCCCCAGGTCCAGAAGCCCTCGGGCGAGCTCTTGTATTCCTTCTTGAAGGCTTCCATTTGCGGCGAGATGTACTGGCGGAAACCGCCACGCCGCTGGAAGTCCAGGATCATGCCCATGTCGGAGATCTGGATGACGTCGACCAGGTAGGACTTGGCCTGGCGCTCGGACAGAACCTTGGCGTAGAGCGCGCCCGCCTGCAGGCGCACGTAGCTGGTCTTGATCTCGGGGAACATCTTGTTGAAGGCGGCCAGCAGCTTGACCTGTCCCTGCTCGGGATCGGTCGAGTAGAGCGTGAAGGCGCCCTCGGCCTTGGCCTTGTCGACGTTGGCGCAGGTCTTGAAGCCGTCCATCTGACGGGGGTTGTCGCAGAGCTTGGCGGTGGCGGCCTGGGCCTGCGCGTTCGCGGGCGACCATGCGCCCCAGACGATCGCGCTCAACGCCAGTCCGGCGGCGGCAAACATCTTCATCTTATTCCTCCCATGCAACCGGCGCCGAGCGTAACGGCGGCTGACGAGAGGTTCAATCGCCGTGTTCCGCCAGCCGCTAGCGTGATCGCCACGCCACGAGGGCGGCGGTTTCCACCACTTCCTCGCGCACTTCCGCGAGCGCGGCACGGATCTCCGCCACCATGGCCGGCATGTTCTCGCCAAGATGCGCCGGCGACGTGGAGCCCATTGAAAGCGCCCGCTGCACCAGCGTCTCGACGTCGATCGCACGGTGTTCGATCACGCCGAAGCGTTCCAGGCGAGCGAAGGGTGAAGCGAGCAGGATCGCCTCGTTGCGTATCCAGTTGGGATCGTGGTCGTGCGGCCCGGTGTCGGGCTCGTAGTGCCCGCGGATGTCGTTCCAGACCTTGCGCCAGGCGTTTGCCGGGATCGCCGGCGCGGAATCGTAGAACAACGCCACCGCGCCTGCGGGCTCGATCATTCTGTCGAGCCGCCTGAGCGTGTCCTCACGATCCATCCAATGAAAAGAGCGGCCCATGACAACCAGGTGGAAATGGCCCAGTGCCGGGTCGAGGCCATAAGAGCTGCCGGCGATGAAGCGGATGTTTGCCGCCTGTCCGGCCAGCACGCGAGCCTCGGCCAGCATCTCCGGAGAGGGATCGATCGCTATCACTTCGCGGACGAGCGGAGCGAAGTTGCGGGCGAGCGGGCCCGGGCCACAACCAAGATCGAGCACGCGGTGCTCCGACCCAAGGCCGGTGACCTCGGCGACGCGGCGGATCAGCGCCGATGCGTACGGCACCCGCCCTCGCTCGTAGTGCGCCGCAGCGGAGCGGTAGCGCTCCGGGTCGAAAGGAGCGTGCGTCATTGGCTTTGCCTAATCGTAGGCGCTGCGGTCCGTCACATGGCCGCTGTCGATGTCGGCGGCGAGCGTCGCGGGATCGCGCTGGCGGGGATCGCCATGGCCGCCGCCGCCCGGCGTGCCGAGCGAAACGG
>CAWEIE010000017.1:0-419840 GCA_963809025.1 uncultured Alphaproteobacteria bacterium
ATCGCGCAGCGGGATGTCGATCAGGTCGCCATAGCGGATGCGCACCTGCGCATATCCGCCGCGGCGCGCGCCGCGTTCCGCCCGCTCGCGCATCGACTCGTTGATGTCGATGCCGATCGCCCGTCCTCCCGGGCCGACCGCGCGGGCCGCGAGCAGGAGATCGGTGCCGCTGCCGCAGCCGAGATCGGCGACGATCTCGCCGGGCCGCAGCGGTCCCGCGCGGAGCGGATTGCCAACGCCGGCGAAGCAGGAGGTCACTTCGGCGGGCAGTGCCATGAGCGCATCGCGGTCATATCCGAGACAACGGCACGCATAGTCGGCGCCGCGGTGGAACGAAAACACGCTCGAGGGTCGAGCGCGACACGGGCATATATCAGATGAACCGAATTCCGGAGGCGTGTCAGATCCACCTCCGCCGGACAAGTCAAGGGCATGCGGGTCCTCCTGGTACTTCCTCCGTCGCTGAACGTCGGTGTGCTCCTTCTCTGGTGGGAAGCGCTTACACTGGGGTGCTCGAACATGGGGGATGCGTGTCGGAGATAATCATCGCCGCCGCCGGAATCGTAGGCCTGCTGCAGACGCGTAACGGATGCACCGCTGTCTATAACCGACCAGGTGGCTGGCCAGAAGCGCGCGGAAATATCGTTCGGTAAGACGAGTGGGGAAAATGCGCAGGCGCGTGAAAACCGCGTAGGATGAGGGATATTCCTGCGCACACGTACGTAGACGAGGATATCGACATGCGATGGAATGAGCAGCGGCAAAGCGACAACGTGGAAGATCGGCGCGGCAACGCGCCGGCTTTGGCGGCGGCCGCATCGGCGGCATGGGGATCGGCGGCCTGCTGATCCTGATGCTGTTCGGCTATCTGATTGGCGGCGATCCGATGGCGCTGCTGCGCGATTCGGCCAGGTGTCGACCGGCGTCGACAGCGGCCCCGGCGCGGGCGCTCCCGCCGCGCCGCCGACCGACGAGGCCGGCAAGTTCGTGCGCGCCGTGCTGGGCAGCACCGAAGACGTCTGGAACGCGCTGTTCAAGCAAAGCGGGAGCAATTACGCCGAGCCGCGGCTGATTCTGTTCTCCGACGCCGTGCAGTCGGCGTGCGGCATGGCGTCGGCGGCGGTCGGGCCGTTCTACTGCCCGCCCGATCAGCAGGTCTACATCGATCTGGGCTTCTTCCGCGAGCTCGATCAGCGCTTCGGCGCGCCCGGCGATTTCGCGCAGGCCTACGTCGTCGCGCACGAAGTCGGGCATCACGTGCAGAACGCTGACTGGAATTGCCGAACGCGTCGACGCGGCCCGCCGCCGCGGCAGCGAAGCGGACGGCAACGCCTTGTCGGTGCGTCAGGAGCTGCAGGCCGATTGCTACGCCGGCGTGTGGGGACACTACGTCGCCGGCTCGAAGACCGGGATCAAGCTCGAAGCCGGGCGACGTCGAGGAAGGCCTCGCCGCGGCCGCCGCGCGATTGGCGACGATCGCCTGCAGCGCCAGTCGCGGGCCAGGTCTCGCCGGAGACCTGGACGCACGGCTCGTCCGATCAGCGCGTCCGGTGGCTGCGGCGCGGACTCGAATCCGGCCGCGTCGCCGACTGCGACACGTTCCGCGCGGGATCGTAAAGGACTTTCGTGCCTGAGGCCGCCACTGGGCCGGCATCCGCTCCCGCGCGGCCCGGCGATCCGCCAGGTCACTGGCGCTGGATGATCCCGCTCGCCGTCGGCGCCGCCGTCTGGCTGGTGCCGCACGCCGGCTTTCCGGCGCGCAGCTGGGGCCTGCTCGCGCTGTTCGCGGCGACGGTCTGCGCGCTGATGACGCGGCCGCTGGCGGCCGGCGCGGTCGTGCATGCTGGCGATCGCGGCCGCGAGCCTGATCGGCCTCTTCACCATCCAGGAGGCGCTCTCGGGGTTCGCGAACTCGACGGTCTGGCTGATCGTCGCCGCCTTCCTGTTCGCGCGCGGCTTCGTCCAGACGCGGCTCGGCGAGCGCATCGCCTACCACATCGTCCGGCGCTTCGGCGGCAGCGCGCTGCGGCTCGGCTACTCGATCGTCCTGGCCGATCTGGCGATGGCGCCGATGACGCCGTCGAACACCGCGCGCGCCGGCGGCATCCTGTTTCCCATCACGCTGAGCGTCGCCCGCGCGTTCGGGTCGGAGCCGGGCCCGACGGCATCGCTGATCGGCGCGTTCCTGATGATGACGCTCTATCAGGGCGATCTCGTCGTCTCGGCGATGTTCCTGACGGCGACGGCGCCCAACCCGCTGGTCGCGGAGCTCGCGCGCCAGGGCTCCGGGCTCGAAGCTGTCGTGGACGACGTGGGCGTTCGCCGCGTCGGTGCCGGGCATCGTGGCGCTGCTGGTCGTGCCGCTACGTCGTCTACCGGCTGTGTCCGCCGACGCTGCGCGACACGACGGCCGCGCAGGCGCTGGCCGCCGAGCGGCTGCGCGGCGATGGGCCCGATCAGCGCGCGCGAGCGGCTGATGCTGGCGATCTTCGCGATGGTGCTGCTGCTGTGGCTGTCGGCCGAGTGGCACGGCGCGTCGCCGACCGCGGTCGCGTGTCTGGGGCTGGCGCTGCTGCTGGTCACCCGCGTGCTGGACTGGCAGGATGTCCTGGCGAGAAGGGCGCGTGGGATGCGCTGATCTGGTTCGGCGGGCTCGTGATGCTGGCGGGGCAGCTGGACAAGGCCGGCCTGCCGCAAGGCGTTCGCGGGCATGGCCGCCGGGCTGGTCGGCGGCTGGCCGTGGTGGTGGGCGCTCGCCGCGCTGCTGGTCGTCTATCTCTACGCCCACTACGCGTTCGCCAGTCTGGTCGCGCACGTCACCGCGATGTTCCCGGCGTTTTTCGCCGTGGCGATCGGCCTCGGCGCGCCGCCGCTCGCTCGCCGCGCTGACGTTCGGGTTCTTCTCGAGCCTGAACGCGGCGACCACGCACTACGGCACCGGGCCGGCGCCGATCGTGTTCGGCGCCGGCTACCTGACGCAGGGCGAATGGTGGCGCATCGGCTTCATGATCTCGCTGGTGCACCTGGCGATCTGGCTGCCGATCGGCTTCCTCTGGTGGAAGGCGATCGGCCTGTGGTGACGTCCGGTAACTCGAACAGGCACATCGCGATGCAGACACTATCGCGTCGCGGTGATTCCCGGCGACGGCATCGGCAACGAAGTGGTGCCGGCGGCGATCCGCGTGCTCGAAGCGGCGGCGGCGCGCTCAGGTTCCGATTCGAGTGGGAGCAGTTTCCGTGGGGCTCGGAGTACTACTTCGCGCACGGCCGCATGATGCCGGCCGACGCGCTCGACCGTGCTGCGGCCGTTCGACGCGATCTTCTTCGGCGCGGTCGGCGATCCGCGGCTGCAGGACAACGTCACGCTCAACGGCCTGCTGCTGCCGATCCGGCGCGGCGTTCGATCAGTACGCGTGCGTGCGGCCGGCGGTCCTCTACCCCGGCGTGCGCGGCCCGCTCGTCGGCAAGCAGGCCGGGCGACATCGACTTCGTGGTCGTCCGCGAGAACACCGAAGGCGAGTACGCGCAGGTCGGCGGCGTGCTCTACTCCGGCGGCGCCGCACGAGGTCGCGATGCAGTCGGCGATGTTCACGCGCCACGGCACCGAGCGCATCATCCGCTTCGCGTTCGATCTCGCGCGCCGCCGCGAACCGCAAGCGCCTGCTGACGTCGGTGACCAAGTCGAACGCGCAGGGCTTCAGCATGGCGTTCTGGGATCGCGTGTTCGCCGACGTCGCGCGCGACTATCCGGACATCCGCACGGAGTCGCTGCTGGTCGACGCGGCGTGCATGGACCTGGTCCGGCGGCCGGAGAGCTTCGACGTGATCGTCGCGTCGAACCTGTTCGGCGACATCCTGACCGACCTGAGCGCCGCGATCACCGGCAGCCTCGGCCTGGCGCCGAGCGCGAACCTGAACCCGCGCAGGACGTTCCCGTCGATGTTCGAGCCGGTCCACGGCTCGGCGCCGGACATCGCCGGCCGCGGCATCGCCAACCCGATGGCGCACGATGCTCGCGGGCGTCGCAGATGCTCGAGTTCCTCGGCGAATCCGCCACCGCGCAAGCGATCGAGCGCGCGGTCGTCGAGGTGTTGACCGAGCAGAAGGTGATCACGCCGGACCTCGGCGGCACGTCGACGACGCAGGCGGTCGCGGACGCGGTCGCGGCTCGCGTAAGGTGAAAGAGCATCATGACGGACGATTCGAACGCGAATCAGCCGCCTGACGATATCGAAATGTTGGGCGGCGACCTGGAAGTAGAAACCTGCAGCTTCTGCGGACGATCGGCATTCGACGTCGAACGGATGGTCGTGCAGGGCGGCGCGCGCATCTGCAACTTCTGCATCAAGGAGTTCCACGCGCGCCTGAATCCCAATCCGAAGGCCAATCCGAAGGCGATCCAAGGCCGATCCCAAGGCCGATCCGAAGGCCGCTCCAAGGTCGATCCAAGGCTGATCAGCCCAAGGCCTGACGCCGCCGCATCGCCCCAGACTTCGCCGATCGGCGGCCAACCATCGGGCTTGTCTCGCCGTCAAACCGTCTATAACATATGTGTCTATGACTGATATCGACACGCGCATGCTCGATCGCGAGCTCAAGAAGGGCTCCGCGGAGCTGATCATCCTGTCGATCGTCGAGGCGCGGGCCCGTCACGGCTACGAGATCAGCAAGCTGATCGAGACGCGTTCCGGCGGGCAGTTGAAGTTTCACGTCGCGTCGCTGTATCCGCTGCTCTACCGGCTCGAGGAGCGCGGCTGGCTGCAGGGCACGTGGGTCGAGAAGGCCGGCGAACGCCGGCGGCGCTTCTACGCGCTCACGGCCGAGGGCCGCCGCGTGCTCGTCCGTCAGCGCAAGACCTGGAAAGCCTTCGTCGGCGCCATGGCGCTCGTGACTGGAGTCGATCATGCCTGACTGGAAGAGCACATCGGCCGCGGCTCGCCTCGCTCAGCCTGAGTCCCACGCGTGAAGCGGAAATCGTCGAGGAGCTGTCGCAGCATCTCGACGAGCGCTACGAGGAACTGCGCGCGCAAGGCACTTCCGATGCGGACGCGCGGCGGCTCGCGCTGGAGGAACTGCGCGACCACGAGGCGCTCGCGCAATACATGCGGCCGCTGCGTCAGTCGCACGTGCCGCCGCCGATCACGCCGGGCGCGCCGGCGCGATTCCTCCCCGGCGATCTCTGGCAGGACATCCGCTACGCCGCGCGCATGTTCGCGAAGCAGCCGGCATTCGCCGCCGCGACCATCCTCACGCTCGCGCTCGGCGTCGGCGCCAGCACCGCCATCTTCAGCGTCGTCTACGGCGTGGTGTTGAAGCCGCTTCCGTTCCACGAATCCGAACGCCTGGTCGGCGTGAATCACACCGCGCCCGTCCTCGGCATCGAGTCGGTCAATCACGGTCCGGCGACATATTTCACCTATCGCGACAATCAGCGCGCGTTCGAGGACATCGGCGCATGGGAGGAGAACGATGTGTCGATCACCGGGCGCGGCGAGCCGGAGCAGGTCGAGGTGCTGTCGGTCAGCGATGGCACGCTTCCGTTGCTCGCGTGCAGCCGCTGCACGGACGGCTGTTCACGAAAGAGGATGATCTCCCGGCCGGCCGCTGCGCGTGATCCTGACGTATCCGTATTGGCAGCGGCGATTCGGCGGCGCCGAAAACGCGGTCGGTCAGACGCTGTCGATCGACAACACGCCGGCGGAGATCATCGGCATTCTGCCCGCGTCGTTCACCTTCATGCGCCAGAAACCCGCGCTGTTGGTTCCGATGCAGCTCGATCGCGCGACCGCCACCGGCATCGAATTCGACTTTCAGGCCATCGCGCGGCTGAAGCCTGGCGTCACGCTGACGCAGGCGCAGGACGACCTCACGCGCATGATTCCGCTGCTGCCCGCGCCGTTCGCGAAGCTCGAACTGCAGCAGCTCGTGCGTCCGTTGGCTACCGACGTGGTTGGGAAGATCGCGGATGTGTTGTGGATTCTGTTTGCCGCGGTGAGCGTGGTGTTGCTGATCGCGTGCGGGAACGTCGCCAATCTGTTCCTGATTCGCGCGGAGGGGCGTCAGATGGAGCTGGCGATGCGGACCGCGCTGGGCGCGAGCCGCGGGCGACTCGCGCGCGTGCTGCTGGCGGAGAGCGTGCTGCTGTCGATCGCGGGCGGTGTGCTCGGCCTGATGCTCGCCCAGATCATCATCGGCCTGCTCCGCCGCATGGCGCCGGCGCAGCTTCCGCGCGTCGGCGACATCGACATCAACCTCGTGGTGCTGCTGTTCGCGCTGGCGATTTCCGTGGCGAGCGGCACGGTCTTCGGTTTGATGACGGTGGTGAAGTTCGGGCGTCCGAATCCGGTGGCGTTGAAGGAAGGCGGCCGATCGTCGAGCGACGCGCCGGCGCGCCATCGCACGCGCAACGTGCTGGATCTCGCCGATGCTGTGAGATGCGCTGAGTACCGTCGAGTAGCACCTCAAGCCGGGCGGATGCCCGCCCGAGACATCGGCGGTCTGGGCGAAACTGGCGCCGCTTCGACATGGCAGGCGGCCCCACTGGCCTTGACGGTTCGAAGCAGTTGCACACGCGGAGCTTATAGAAGGCGCTCAACGGCTCCACGACGTACGCATCCAGCTCCGCAGCTATCTTGCAGCATACTCGTACTACCGCTCTCCAGCTCAGGAAGTGGGCCCAACAACGGGCCTGGCAACGGAATGCAGTTGTTTCGCTCCCGCAGTCGTGTCTAATAGCAAGTGGGTGTCCGCTGCATACGGCGGCGGGCAGGGTGATGCGCTGGTCGGGCCGCCACGCCCAAGTGTGCGTGCTCGATGCGTCGACCAATCCCTCGCCGACAGGTGCCGCGGGCTCAGGTGCTGGCCCAGCAGGCTTTCGCCACGCTGGAGCGTTTCCTGCACATCGAGGCGGTGAGTGGCATCGCGCTGCTGATTGCTGCGGCCGTCGCCCTTATCTGGGCCAATTCCCCTTACGCGCACGGCTATCATGCGCTCTGGGATCTGCCGGTTTCGATCGGGCTCGGAAGCTTTGCGTTCTCCCAATCCCTCCACTTCTGGATCAACGACGGCTTGATGACCGTGTTCTTTCTTGTGGTCGGAATGGAGGTCCGGCGCGAGATACACGAAGGGGCGCTAAGTGAACGCAGCCAAGCCTCTCTCCCTGTTGCAGCGGCCATCGGAGGTGTCATCGCTCCTGGCGTGATCTTCTTGGCCCTAAATCCTGACCCAGTGCGAAGCCAGGGCTGGGCAGTACCCACTGCGACGGATATCGCATTCGCGGTGGGCGTGCTCGCGCTGCTGGGCCGCTCGATCCCCCGGAACGTCAGGGTCTTCCTGCTCGCCTTGGCCATCATCGACGACGTCATTGCCGTCTTGATCATCGCCTTCTTCTATTCAGGTGGGCTCGACATCGGCGGTTTGGTGATTGCCGCCTTCGGAGTTCTGATGGTGCTGGGCCTTCAGCGGATCGGTGTCGGCTCGGCTTACCCCTATGTTCTTCCCGGAGCGGTTGTCTGGATTGGGTTGCTGATGTCCGGCGCCCATCCGACCCTCGCGGGGGTCGTGCTCGGACTGATGACGCCAGTGCGCTCCGTCCCGATGAACGAGCCTCCAGTGGACGTAGTCTCACGCGTCGCCAAGGAGTTGAGGACTCGTCTTGCCGGATCAAAGCGCGACGTCGAAGCCTTGGCTCGGCCGCTGCGGCAGCTTCGCTTGGCCAATCGGGAAATGCTGCCGCCTACGGTGCGCGTGCAGGCTGCCCTGCATCCGTGGGTCGCCTTCGGGATCATGCCCATTTTTGCGCTGGCGAATGCAGGTGTCACGGTTGGTGGTGCCGATCTCGCCGCGGGGCAAGCAACCTTTGTCATGGTCGGCGTCGCGCTTGCCCTGGTCGCGGGCAAGCCGCTCGGCATTGTCGGCATTACCTGGCTGATGGTGCGAACAGGCTGGTGTCGGCTGCCGCCGGGCGTGTCCTGGGGTGGCGTCTGTCTGATCGGTCTGTTGGCCGGCATCGGATTCACCATGTCCATCTTCATCGCCATGCTGGCCTTCGCTGACCAGGATCTTCTGGTGGCGGCGAAGCTCGGTGTGTTGCTTGGCTCGCTGGTGGCAGCGCTGCTCGGCCTCGGCTGGGGCGCGGGATACGTTCGAAGGGTCCGGGCACAACACGATTGAGGACTTGCGTCGGTGCGGCGCAGGACATCGCACGGCCTCGGGGTCGAGGTGGGAAGCATGGAGGATCTTGGCAGTACGGGGGCAACAACGATGATCGGCATCGTCCTGGTTACACACGGCAGCCTGGCGCGCGAGTTCCTGGCGGCACTTGAACACGTGATGGGTCCACAGCAACTCGTCGCGGCGGTTTGCATTGATCCTGACGACGACATGCAGAAGCGGCGTGCGGAAATACTCGAAAACGTGCGCGCGTGCGATACGGGCGAGGGCGTGATCGTCCTGACTGACATGTTCGGCGGCACGCCCTCGAACCTCGCCATCTCGATCATGGATCAGGCCCGTGTCGAGGTGCTCGCGGGCGTCAATCTGCCGATGCTGGTGAAGCTCGCCTCCGTGCGCACCCTGCCGATCGCTGAGGCGGCCCGTATCGCCCAGGAGGCCGGAAGGAAGTACATCACCGTTGCCTCGAGCATTCTGGCCAAGGCCAGGTCGGCCTCGAAGTCGCCTCGTCATTGACGGTCGGGGGTCACATGGCGTCTGGAAGGTGCATCTGTTCATCCCGTGGCGGTCCCGGCTCCGCCGACGCGTTAATCACAGGTGAGTTCGAGCGCAGTACGAGGTGCATTGCCATCGAGGGCGGCGCCGCGCAGGGGCCGCCGCAAAATCCCAGGCACCGACGAGCTACTTGTTCTGGAGAAACGGCCATGAGCGAGACGCGCGATTTCGACATCCTTTCGCCAGGCTTCCACGCGAATCCCTTTCCCACACTGGATCGCATGCGCGCCGAAGGTCCTGCGGTCCACATGAGGCTGCCGATCGTCGGGCGCACATGGCTTGCCGTGACGCATGATGCCTGCACGACGCTGTTGAAGGATCACCAGACCTTCGCCCGCGATCCCGCCAACGCGGGAAGCAGGACGCAGGCCCGGATACTGAGCTGTCCTGCCGAGGACGATCAGCCTTCTGGCGCTGAACATGCTTGGCTATGACGACCCCGAGCATCGCCGCCTGCGCGGCCTCGTCGACCAGGCATTCCAGCGCCGTACGATCGAGGCGATGAAACCGATGATCACGGACATCACCGACCGGCTTCTCGACCGACTGCAGGGACGGACCGAGGCTGACCTCATGGCCGAGTTCTGCAGGGACCTGCCTCTCTCGGTCATTTGCGCCATGCTCGGCCTGCCGGAGCAGGATCACGATCGGTTCAAGAATTGGCTGGGCGGGCTGAAGGACACCGCCAGCATCGGCGCGGTCATCCGCGCCATTCCTGGCGTGGTCCGCGTCGTCCGCTATCTTCGGCGCGTCTCGCGGCCGGGCGGCGGAGCGCTGCCGGAGGGATTGATCGCGGCGCTGCGCGATGCCGCAACGGACGGCCAAACACTCAGCGAGGACGAACTGGTCTCGATGATCTTCCTGCTCTTCGGGGCGGGACAGGAAACCACCACCCATCTGATTTCCGGCGGGCTCTTCGCACTGCTGTCGCACGAGGACCAATGGCGTCGGCTGCAGAGTGATCCGAGCCAGATGGCGGCCTGCGTCGAAGAATGCCTCCGCTACGTATCGCCGGTCCAGATGACCAAGCCGCGCTTCGTGACCCGCGACGTAGTCTGGCAGGGACGGCAATTCCGGCGCGGTGACATGCTTGCCGGGTTCCTCGCGGCGGCGAACGCCGACCCAGCAAAGTTCGCGCACCCCCATCGTTTCGACATCACGCGCCATCCGAATCCGCACCTTTCCTTCGGCACAGGGGCGCACTTCTGCCTCGGCTTCCAGCTCGCTCGGGCGGAGACCGCGATTGCCTTCGAGCGCATTCTCGCGCGTTTTCCGAATATGCGCCTCGCCGCAGAGGGGCGAGCGATTGCGTAGCACAAACGCCTTGGCATACGTGCGCTGGTGCGGCTACCCGTTCAGCTTTCAGCGTGAGGCGAGCCGTTCCCGATCTCTCGGCAAGCGGCCCGTTTTATCGCTTCTTGCGGCCGGCCAGAACCTCGGCATGACTGGCCGCACCCACCGACTTGACCATCTCGAAGATGCGCTTGCGCACCCGTGCTTCCCGGATCTTGTAATAGGCACGGACGAGTTCGAGCGTCTCGCGCTTGATCAGCGGGTCCTTCTCTTGCGCGAATGGCGTGCTGGTCTCGCCGAAGGCCTTGCGGCCGCGACCGGACATCGGACGCCCCGCGAGTGCGTTGGCTGGCGTCTCGTCGAAGAAGAAGGACACCGGCACGTCGAGCACCTTGGCGAATTCGTACAGCCGACTGGAGCCCATGCGGTTCACACCTCGCTCGTATTTCTGGATCTGCTGGAATGTGAGGCCCACTGCCTGGCCGAGTTTGGTCTGGCTCATGCCGAGTAGGCTGCGACGCTGGCGCAACCGTGTGCCGACGTGGATGTCAACTGGATGTGATTGCGACATGGGGATTACCTATGCTGGAAAACTGAATGAAGGCGAGATGGGCGAAAGAAGCGCCTGTATCGTCGGTTCGATCCTGATCACACAATGCGATGCAGGGTCGGCTGAGGCACCGCGAGGATTTTGTCGATGCGCGTTCCATCGAGGTCGACGATTTCGAAGCGCCACAGGCCGTGACTGAACGACTCGCCGATCCGTGGCAGGCGCTTCATCCGGTCGAGCGCGAACCCGGCAAGCGTGTGATAGCGGTGGGCGGCAGGCAAGGGAATGCCCAGCCGTTCGCCCAGCTCGTCGATTGGATAGCCGCCGTCGATCAGCAGCGAACCATCGTCGCGCTGCACGATTCGCGGGCCTTCGTCTTCCTGGATGTCGGCGACGATCGTCTTCAGGATGTCGCCCTCCGTGACAATCCCTTCGAGGCTGCCGTGCTCATCGACAACCAGCACCAGATTGAGCGGTGAATGGCGCAACTGCTTGACGACATCGAGCGCCGGCAGGCGGTCGCTGACGGCCGGCACCTTTTGGACCAGAGCCCACACCTCGTCGACGTCGCGGTCCATCAGGCAGACGAGTGCCGCGCGGACGGGAATCGCCCCGACGATCTCGTCAATCGTGCCGTTCGCTACCAGCATCCGGCCGTGCCGGGCCGAGCGTATGGCGTCGCGGGTCTCCTCGTGGCTGCCCTGCAGGTCGAGCCATTCGACGTCGGGGCGGGGCGTCATGACGCCGCGTACCGAGCGGTCGCCGAGCCGCATCACCCGCGAGATCATGGAGCGCTCTTCCGGCTCGACCAGCCCGCTCCGTTCGGCTTCGGCGATCATGCTTGTGATCTCCTCGTCGGTGACGCGGGCCTCGCGATGGCCGCGCTGGCCCAACAGCCTGAGGCCGAGCCTCGCCGACCCGTCGAGCAGGCTCACGGCGGGGCCCGCGGCCCTTGCCAGGAACTGCATCGGCCGGGCCACCAGCGTGGCTATCTTCTCGGCATTGAGCATGCCGACCTGCTTGGGTACCAGCTCGCCAGCGACGACCGAGAGATACGTAATCGTCACAATCACGATGGCGAAGGCAAGGGGCTCGGCGATGCGGGTTGGCATGCCCTGGCTTTCCAGCCAGGCGTCGGCGCGCTCGGCGATGGTGGCGCCGCTGAAGGCGCCGGCGATGATGCCTACCAGGGTGATGCCGATCTGCACGGCGGACAGCATGCGGCCAGGCTCGCGCGTCAGCTCGAGCGCGACCGCGGCGCCGCGCGATCCGTCACGCGCCATCTGCTCGAGGAGCGGCCGTCGGGCGGATACGAGCGCCAGCTCCGACATCGCGAGAAAGCCGTTGAGCACGATCAAACCCACGACAACGGCCAATTCGACGACAAGCATGGTCACCCCATTCACGAGCGCGCCAGTATAGAAGACAAAAGGGTGGCCCGTGCATCTCGCGCCGACCTTTGACCGGAGGTGCATTTGAGAGCTGGTCGTGCTTCGCGGGTCGGGGCAATACGTACCGGCGTTCCTGCTTGCTGCGCGGTCCGGTCGGCATCGCTGCCGCGTTCGACCGATGCCTTGCCAGGCTACTTAATGCGATGGCAACATCGGGCTATGGCGACTCTGGCCAAGCCCGTCGAGGCAAGGTCGCCGGTGACCCTTTCACAGATGCCATCTGGGAAACTTGTCCATGACTGCAGACGATTTCTTCCTGTTGTTTGTCGCGTTCGGAGGCTTCGTGGTTGTGCCTGCGCTCCTTCTCTGGGGCTTCGCGCGCTTCACTCATCGAACGCAGAGCGGGAATAGGGGCCCAGGGATTCCGCCCGACGTCGGCTCGCCGGGCGCCTCAAACGGTGATGAGCGGAAGGAGGCCGTGCGATCAGGCCAGGCAGACGACGTCCTTCGTCGCCTCGCAGGCTGGACTCGGCACGGCGTCGCGTCGAGCACTTAGATCTTGCCGCCGATACGGAAGCCTGAGAAGCACGTGCGCCGCGACGAGCGCGAGGCATCGTCCGAAATGCGGTACGCCGTGAGGACGGGCATGCGCTCGATGCGAATCCCCATGAGCCGATTGGCTCTTGTGATAGCGGCACATTGTCTGGCGCTGCCCGTCGCCGCGCAAACGGTCGTCGACGGCGATTCCATTGAATTGAAAGGCAAGACGTATCGGCTGTACGGCATCGACGCGCCGGACGACGGACAAATCTGTCCGGACGGCTGGCCGGCAGCATATGAGGCCGAAGCCTATCTCGGCCAGTTGATCGGAGGGAAGACGGTGACTTGCATGCCGATCGGCCTGCCGCACAGGGACGAAGCGGACGCGATCTGCCGGGCGGACGGCGTCGATGTCGGCGCCGCAATGGTGACAGGTGGCATGGCCTACGCCTTCGTTCCCTATTCGGTGCGGTACATAACCCAGGAGGGCGCGGCGGCCAGTGCAAAACGGGGAGTGCACCGGCACAAGTGCCTCCCTCCTTGGGAATGGCGCGCGCGTGTTAATCAGACTGACTGACCATCTCGTCGTTCGCGCAACGGTCGGATGTCCGAAGTCCCCCAATCCGCGATGCAAAGGTTTGGCGGCATCTGTCGAAGTGTCGGCCGCGCCGCGTTCATCCGGGTTGCCGCAGGGATTGGCGCGCGAATAAGGGGCGCAGGACGGGGGCATGGCCAGAGGCGGCATTCCTCAGCACGTGCGGCAGTTCATCGCCAGCCACATCGATTCAGTGGGTGAACTCGAGGCCCTGCTTCTGCTGCGTTCGGTGCCGCAGGGCTGGAAAGCTGACCAGGTGGCCGCGCGCCTTTACACCAGCGAGCCGGAAACAGTCGAGTTTCTCGAGCGGCTCCGCAGCGCCGGCCTCTTGGACTGCCACGACGGGACCTACCGGTACGAATGCCGGACGGAGGAACTGAAGCGCATGGTCGACGAATTGGCAGAACTCTACGGACGTCTGCTGATCCCGATCACCAACCTTGTCCATGCCAAGCCGCGGCGCATCCGGCAGTTCGCCGATGCTTTCCGCTTCCGAAAGGACCGCTAGCGATGGCCGCCGCGATCTACACGCTCTGCATGCTGACATCGATGGCCTGTGCCGGGCTCCTCCTGTTTGCCTGGCGCCGCAGTCGTTACCGGCTCTTGCTGTGGAGCGGCCTGTGCTTCGCGGGACTCACCCTCAACAATCTGGCCCTGGTGATCGACAAGGTGGTGCTGCCTGACATCGACCTGTCGATCTGGCGGACCTCGCTGGCATTGCTCGCCATGGTCGTGCTTCTCTACGGCCTGATCTGGGAGTCCGAATGATGATGCTCGTCGCTTCCGCCCTCATGGGCGCCGTCGCCATGGCCTCGTTCGTGGCGATGCTGTTCTTCCTCCGCTACTGGCGGCAGACGGGCGACAGTTTCTTCCTGCTGTTCGCCGTGTCGTTCGGATGCGATGCCGCCACACGCGCCATCCTCGCGGTATGGCGGCTTTCTGAGGACACCGAGCCGCTCATCTACCTCGCCCGCCTCTTCACTTTCGGGCTCATCATCGTGGCCATCGTGCTCAAGAACCGTCCGGCCCGCCGCTGAGTCTGCCTTGGCCAAATTCCTCGGCCGAGGAAGAGTTTCCACCGCGAGCCCGAGCGACGCCAACGGGTTTCCAAGCGCATCGCGCACAGCCTCGTCGTCGTCGACGACTGCGATAGTCACTTGGTGAGCGTTGGTCATGGCTGGACACTGCTGTGTCCGCATGCACCACGAATGCCATACCAACGTTACTGGCTCACGGGGACTTGGGCGGTGCCAGATGCAATCCTTCCTACCATTGCTGTGATGGCAGACCGCAGGGTTGGCAGCACCGATAGCCTGATTGCATCAAACTGATGTGATTTGTGGCCACACCCTGTTGTCGATCTGGGTGTACACCAGATGGCAAAGGAGGGCCTTGAACATGACGACCACGGTAGGCATCGGTCTTCGCTCCCAACATCTCGACGAACTGCTCAAGACCCCTGTCTGTCCGGTATTTCTCGAAGTGCATGCGGAGAATTGCCTGCGTCCCTCTCCTTCGCTCGAAAAAGTACTGCGCCTGCGGCACGACTTCGAGTTCTCGGTGCACGCGGTCGGACTGTCGCTTGGGTCGGCCGATGGCGTCGACGAAGCGCATCTCGACCAGGTCGCCCAACTCGTCGACCGATTGCAGCCGGCACTGATATCGGAGCATTTGTCGTGGAGCTGTTTCGAGGGGCGTTACTTCAATGACTTGCTGCCACTGCCCTACACGGAGGAGTCGCTGGACATCGTCGCCCGCAACGTCGGTCGCCTGCAGGATCGACTGGGGCGACAGGTCGCCATCGAGAACCCGTCGGCATATCTCGGCTTCCGCCACTCCACCCTGACCGAAGCAGAGTTCCTCGACGAACTCGTGCGCCGGAGCGGATGCGGCCTGCTGCTCGACATCAACAACGTGACCGTCACGGCGCACAATCTCGAGCTCGACCCGGCCGACTGGCTGAACGAACTGCCCGGCGAGGCGATCACTCAGTTTCATTTGGCCGGGCACACCCGGAACGTGCTCGATGACGGCTCGACGATCCTGATCGACGACCACGGCAGCCGCATCTGCGGCGCGGTTTGGTCCTTGTTCGACGAGGTTCTGCAACGGTTCGGCCCACGACCGACCCTCATCGAATGGGACACCGATATCCCTCCCCTGGCCGTCCTTCTCGACGAGGCGGCGCATGCCGGCCGCGCACTTGCCAATGCGGATCTGACAGATGCTGCGCTCGCTGCGTGACACCCAGGCCGCGTTCGCGGCCCATCTTTCCGGGCGCGACCAACCCGACCTTGTCGCCGCAATCGGCGGTGATTCACGCACTGCCTTGCAGCGACTGCAGCTGCATCGGCATCACGTCACGAGGAGCGTCGGCGCCGCCCTTGCCGCGACCTTTCCGACGGTGGCGGCCGTCGTCGGCCAGGAATTCTTCGGCCTGCTCGCCCGCGACTTCATGGTTGGCACGGCGCTCAGCAACCCCGTCCTCAGCCGATACGGAGAGCACTTCCCCCGGTCTGTCGCCGCGAAGCAGGCCATGCATGGCCTGCCCTACCTGGCCGATGTCGCGCGTCTCGACTGGGCACTGAATGTCGCCTTCCATGCTGGATTGGAACCTCGGCTGTCCGCCACCGACCTGGCCGGTCGGCCACAGGATTCCCTGCTGAGCCTGTCGGCTCGATTGCCAACGGGTTCGTCGTTGATCGAATCGGCCTATCCTCTCGATCTGATCTGGCAGGCATCGCAACCCGGCGCGCCGGTCGACAGGGTCGATCTTGCCGCAGGTCCGGTTTGTCTGGCGATCTTCCGACGCCCCGAAGACGCTGCGTTCGTTGTGCTCGCCCCCGGCGAAGCGGCCTTCATCAAATGTCTTTGCCGAGGCGATCCCCTGGCAACCGCAGCTCGATACGCCTCGCAAGTCGAGGAGGATTTTGATCCAGCTGCGACATTCGCCCGGATGCTCGGGCTCCGCCTGCTCAGCCCCGGCACCCCGACATGACCTTGCGCACCACGCACGTCCAACGCCCCGCAAACCGCGGCGCTGGCATGGCCTTTGCGTTAGGGGAAGTTGCCGTGAACCTTCGCATTCCCCGCCGTCATGGCCATTTTGCTTTTGGCGTCATCCAGTCCGGCTTGACGTGTCTGGTTGCCGCAGGGATCGCGAGCTATCCGGATTCGGGCGCAGCCCGGTTCATCGAGCACTGGCTGGTCTCCTGGTTGATCTCCTGGCTGGCGATGTTGCCGGTGGTATTGCTGGCCGCTCCGCTCATCCGGGCGCTCGTCAACCATCTCACGCGCGAATAGCAAAGCGCGGGAGGGATCGACCTCAAGCGACCGCCAGCATCGCATTGGCCAGGCTGGCGAAGTCCAGCCGCTTGGCGCCGTTACCGCGCTCGCTGAGCTCAGCGCGTCCTTCAGGCGTCAGCCGACCGACCGCGGCATCGGCCAGCAGCACGCCGCGCCGCACCACCAGATCGGTCAGCGGTGTCGGTTCCCGCTCGGCGTACCGGGCCAGGGCGAGAGCGTGCCGGCGGGCCTCCTCGGCGTGGCCGGCGGCGAGCTCGGCGTCGATGGCGTAGCGACGGAAGAAGAAGTGGTTGTGACCGAGCGTCGGCGCCGCAAGCAGCTCGTCGCCTTCGCCGAGCAGCGCCTGCCGCTCGCCCTGATCGTCGATCAAACTGGCAGCCATGCCGAGGACAGCGGGGCCCATGTAAGCCATGGAATGCTCGCGACAGAGCGCCAAGGCCTCGCGCGCCATGTCCGCAGCCAGCGTCGCGTCGCCGGTCTGGGCCCGCAGCTCTGCGCCGAAGATCACGTTCTCGGCCTCGAAGCGCCACGCCCCCAGCTCGGCCACGATGGCACGCGCCCGGTCGACATGCGGCAGTCCATCCTGAGGGCGGCCTGATTCCATGGCGGCCACCATCAAACCGTGCAGTGCGATGAGCTCGGCCCGCGGATTGTGCGCCTGGCGCGCCATCACACGCGCAACCTCCGCCATCTCGCGCACCTCGTGCAGTCGCATCATGTAGCACGCGGCGAACGCCGCCATCGGGCGGTTGGCGATTTCCACCGACGCGGCGCCTGCGCTGCGCGCCGCCGCGATGCATCGTTCGAGTGCCTCGACGGCCGAGCGCATCTGTCCCTGGGCGTAAAAGCCGTCGGCGAGGCCTCCCAGCGCGCGCGCCACCAAGGCTGGCGATTGCACGCGCTCGGCCAGGGAAAGCGCGGCACGATGCTCTTGCATGCACTCCTCGACGCGGCCCAGCGGGAACAGGAGATTGCCGCGCAGATAGTGGCAGCGCGATGCCAGCGCGGGCAGGTCGGCCGCTTCCGCCTTGGCCTGGGCTCGATCAAGCGCCGCGGTCGCGCCTGGGAGGTCGTCGGTGATGCGCAACGACTCGGCGATGCCGAGCTCGGCCTCGCCGCGGCCGACATCGTCGGCTGCGCGGGCAAGCGCGGTCTCGAAATGTGGCCGCGCCTGGCGGGCCGCGCCGAGATCGAGGTGCAGCCGCCCGGCCAGCAGCGCCAGAGCGACGGCGTCGTCGTCTGCGCGAGCAAGCGCCAGGCCACGCTCGGCATTCTCGAGCGCGGCGGCGAGCCGGCTTGCCTCGCGCAGTCGCTCGGCCGCGATCCGATAGGCCTGGGCGGCTCCCGGGTCGCCGGCACGGTCGAGGTGTTGGGCGCGCAGCTCGGGCTCGCCATCGCCCAGCCAGTCGGCCGCACGGCGATGCAGGCGGCGCGCCGTCTCCGACAGCAGCGAGGCGTAGGTCGCTTCCTGGATCAGCGCGTGGGCGAACATCAGGAGCGCGCCTTCGCGTGCCAGCAGTCCGCCGTCGATCAGCGGCCGCGGATCGTACGCGGACTCGTCGGTCAGCGCTTGCAGCGCCGGCAGCAAGAAACGCTGGCCCAGCACCGATGCCGCCTGCAGGGCGGCCCGGTCGGTCCGCCCAAGCCGGTCGAGCCGGGCTTGCACCAGGCCACGGATGGAACCCGGCAGCGCCGGCGCTTCGGCCTGCGCGGCACTCAGCGCCAACTGCTCCAGGAACAGCGGATTGCCGCCCGCGCGAGCCACGAAGCGGGCGACCTGAGCCTCGTCGACCACGCTGGCCGCAGCCTCGGCCAGGCGCCGCATGGCATCACCGCGAAGCGGTCCCAGCTCGACCACGACCAGCGATGCGCCGCCGAGCTCGCGGCGGAACGCCACGTCCAGCGGATCGCCCTCCGGCCGCGACGTCGTCATCAGCACCAGGGGCCGCGACACGCCGAGCCGCGCTGCCTCGCGCACGAAATTTCGCACGGAATCGTTGGCCCAATGAAGATCCTCGACTCCGATCGCCAGCGGCGTGGTTTCGCTGACTGCGCCGGCCAGGACGGCGACGGCTTCCGCGCGCAGTCCGGCGCGCCAGGCGTCCTGCATCGCCGCATAGGGCGTGGCAAGCTCCTGCGGCATGGCCATTTCCAGAACGTCGTGCAGCGCCGCGCGCAGGCCGGGATCGACCGCGGCATCCTCGATCCAGCCGGGTCGCAGGGCGAGCAGGGCCTCCGCCAGAACACGCAAGGGCGTCTGACGGCGTCCGGCGCCGAAATCGACCACCCGGACGAGGACGCTGTAGAAGCCGCGGCGGACACCCTCGAACAGCGCCTCGGCGAGCAGCCGGCTCTTGCCGATGCCGGCCTCTCCGCGCAGGTGGAGGACCGATCCATGCTGCGACGCCGACAACATGGCGGAGATCTGGGCGAGCTCGATCTCACGGCCCACGAACGGCAGGCGCCCGGTCGCTGCCCCCTCGCGCACTTCATCCAGGCGCCACAGGAGCTGCGGCTTGGCGATGCCCTTGAGGACGCGCTCACCGAGCGACGTGCCACGCACGCGGTTGGAGACGGCGCGCCAGACTGCATCATCCAGCACGATCTCTCCCGGCCTGGCCTCGCCGACCAGCCGGGAAGCAAGATTCACGGTGTCGCCCAACACCGTGTAGTCCCGCCGCACGGCCCCGCCGATCTCACCCGCCACGACCTCACCCAGGGCAATGCCGATATGGCTGAGAAGCGGCGCCGTCGCCGGCCGGCCGAGATCGGCCGACAACATCGGCATGGCGCGTTGGATGGCTTCCGCCGCCGCTACCGCGCGCAGAGGATCGTCTTCGTGTGCCACGGGCGCGCCGAACACGGCCATGGTGGCATCGCCGATGTGCTTGTCGACCGAGCCGCCGTGCTCGACGATCAGTTCGTCGATGCGGGCAAGGAAGCGGTCGACGATGCGGCGCATTTCCTCCGCCCCGAGCGTGCTCGACAGCTCGGTGAAGCTGCAGAGATCGGCGAACAGCACCGCCACCTGCCGGCGCTCGGCTTCGGGAGCCCGCCCCGGCCCCTCTTCGCGCAAGCCGGCAATGGCATCGAGCAGACGCTTGCGATGGCCGAGCGAGGCAACCCCCATCTCTCGCAGGTCCTCACCGGTGAGGTCGCGCAACAGCTGGGCGTCGATATGGTTGTCGTCGAACGCATCGGCATATTGGCCCAACCCCAGGCCTTCAAGCCAGCCACGGACGTTCATGTGGTCGCTTCGACCTCCGACTTGGGCTGTGACGCTACGCCTTTTGGACGCTCGGCGCATCATCCCCTCGGTGGTACATTCGGGGCGACGGCCCGTTTCGTTACAGGAACATCTCCTCGACGTCGATCGTCAAGCGCTGGCCGATCGCGTTGAAATGATGGCCGATCGAGGTATAGACGCCGTGCGCGCCGCCGACCTGCAAGGCGAGGTTGATGCGCTTGATCATCATGCCTCGCTTTTCCTCACTGGGCGGTCCAGCCGCCATCCATCGGCAGTGCCACGCCGGTCACCGAGGCGCCGTTCTCCGTGCACAGGAACAGCGCCAGGGCGGCGAGCTCGGCCACCTCGACGAAGCGTTTGTTGGGCTGTCTCTTCAGCAGCACGTCGTTGATGACCTGGTCGCGCGGGATGCCATGCGCGCGGGCCTGGTCGTCGATCTGCTTCTCGACCAGGGGCGTGCGCACGTAGCCGGGGCAGATGGCGTTGCAGGTGATGCCATCCTCGGCGGTCTCCAGCGCCGTCACCTTGGTGAGCCCGAGCACGCCGTGCTTGGCTGCGACATAGGCTGCCTTGTAGGGCGACGCAATAAGAGCATGCGCCGAAGCGACATTGATTACGCGGCCCCAACCCTTCTCGCGCATCATCGGCAGCACCAGCTTGGTGGCGTGGAAGGCCGAGGACAGGTTGATCGCCATGATGGCGTCCCACTTCTCCTCGGGGAATTCCTCGATCGGTGCGACATGCTGGATGCCGGCGTTGTTCACCATGATGTCGACCGTGCCGAAGGTCTCGGCGGTCTGGCGGATCATCTGACCGATCGCCTTGGGCTTGCTCATGTCGGCCGGCGAATAGACGATCTTGGCGTTGGTGCGCTGCGCCATCTCCGATCGTGTCTTCTCGATCTGCATGGCGTCGCCGAAGCCGTTGAGCACGACGTTGGCGCCCGAGCGGGCGAACGCCTCGGCGATGCCGAGCCCGATGCCGCTGGTGGAGCCGGTGACGATGGCGGTCTTGCCTTGAAGCATGTGCGATCTCCTGTGATTCGGTGATCGCACCTTGCGCGCCGCGAACGCGCCGAAGAAATGCCGAGTGCCTACCGATTCGATAGCGCGTGCGCATTGCGCAGCGCCTCGAGCGAAGCCAGCAGCTCCTGCGGATCGGGCCAGCGCGAAGGATCGACGTCGCTGAACGCCCAGGCCACGCGCGCGCTCGGCTCGACGACGAACACCGCCGGCACCGGCAGCTGCCAGACCGGCTCGCGGTGCAGGGTGCGGAAGTCGCGGCCGCGATCCTTGTGGATGCGAATGTGCGCGGGGGAGAGCTCGTAGGTCAGCCCGCACATGCGGGCAAAGCCGTTGGCCGGATCGGCGAGCAGGGGAAAGCGGATGGCGCGCTTGGCGGCCGCGCTGGCGACGACCTCGCGGCCGCCCGGCATCACGCCGACCGCCGTGGCTCCCAGCGCCTCGATCGCCGGCCGCGCATCCTCGAGGGCGAGCATGGTGAGGTCGCAGTAGGGGCACCAGCCGCCGCGGAACAGGGCCAGCACCAGCGGGCCGCGGTCCAGCAACTCGCCCGAGGTCCAGACGCGGCCCACACCGTCCTCCAGGGAGAAGTCCGGCAGGGGGTCGCCGACGGCCAGGCCGTCCTCGGCCACGCGCATCATGCGCAGCCGGTCGAGCTCGTCCTCGATATCGGCCCGCTCGCGCGGCGAGAGCGCCGCCGTGTGCCGGCGGCTGAGCTCGAGCAGCGTTTGTGACAGCGACATTTCGAGTGAAATGTGGAGCACGGCAGGGCCGGCGGGAAATACCTTCCGGTATGGCCGTCGATAGCCGCAGGCTATGATGACCTGGGGCAGAATACCGGCGCCTTTGGGCCGCGCCTGCGGGGGATTTTCAGCCGTGGAGATGCATCAGATCCGCTACTTCCTGGCCGTCTGCGAGACGTTGAACTTCACGCGCGCCGCGGAGTCCTGCAACGTGTCGCAGCCGTCGCTGACCCGCGCCATCAAGGGGCTGGAGGATGAGTTGGGCGGTCCGTTGTTCCGCCGCGAGCGCAACAACACGCATCTGACCGGGCTGGGCGAGATGATGCGCCCGCATCTCTCGCAGGTGCTGATCGAGACCGACGCCGCCAAGGAGCGCGCCAAAAGCTTCGCCAAGCTCGACGATGTCGAGCTGAAGCTCGGCATGATGTGCACCATCGGCCCGCGCCGCTTCGTGCCTTTCCTGCAGGCCTTCCGTGAACGCCATCCCAAGGTCCGGCTGGTGGTGCAGGACGGTTCGCACGTGCAGCTCCAGGAGCGCCTGGCCCAGGGCGAGCTCGATGTCGCAGTCTACGGCCAGCCCGAGGCGATCGACGAGCGCTTCCATGCGCGCCGCCTCTACGACGAGCGCTTCGTGGTCGGCGTCGGACCCGGCCATCCCTTCGACGGCCAGAACGCGGTGCGTGTCGCCGATCTCAACGGCCAGGCCTACGTCAATCGCCTGCAGTGCGAGTTCTTCGACCATGCCGGCCGCGTCTGGCGCGAGCATGGCTCGAAGGTGAAGATGGTGTTCCGCTCCGACCGCGATGACTGGGTGCAGGCGATGGCGATGGCCGGGCTGGGCTTCAGCTTCATCCCCGAACACGCCGTCACCATGCCCGGCCTGCGCGTGCGGCCGCTGATCGATCCCGAGATCGTGCGCACCATCCAGGTCGTGACGGTGCGCGGCCGGCCGCACGTGCCGGCGGTCGGCGCCTTCGTGCGCGAGATTTTGGCCTTCCCCTGGGCCAACGCGGCTTAGCTCATGATTCGGACCGCGGGCGTCTCGCCCGCCTCATGATCATGAGCGGGCGGGACGCCCGCGGTCCGCATGAAGGCTATCGAATTCAATTCCCACTCGGCATTTCTGTTCGGACCGCAGCGCTCCGATGCTGCGCCATCGCCGCAGCCGCTCCGGTCGCGGCCCACCCGCACGGAGATGCTCATGTTCAAAACTCTCGCCATTTCCACGTTCGCCGCCGCCGCGCTCGGCCTGGCGGCTCCCGCCTTCGCCGGCGAATGCCCGGCCAACCAGATGCGTGCCGGCGCCACCAAGCCGGTCGACCACCGCCGCCAAGGGCGTGACCGACAAGGTCCTGTCGCAGATCGACCTCGCGGGCGAGAAGCTGGCGCTGAAGGGCCACCTGATGCGCGTGCGCAAGCTCGAGGTGCAGCCCGGCGGCATCGTGCCCTGGCACAGCCACGAGGACCGGCCGGCGCTGATCTACGTCGTCACGGGCGAGATCTACGAATACGCCAGCAACTGCGCCGTGCCGATCCTGCACAAGGCCGGTGAGGTGGCACGCGAGACCCACGCCACGGCGCATTGGTGGAAGAACGATGGCAAGGCGCCTGTGGTGCTGCTGTCGTTCGACATCCAGCACGATCCCAACGACCACCACATGTGATCGGCGGACATCTCACCGGAGATCGAACCATGTCAGGTGCCCTGCGCGCGCTCACGATCGGCGTCACCGCCTTTCTCACCGTCGTCGATCTGTTCGCGACGCAGGCCATCCTGCCACCGCTCGCCACCGCCTACCGGGTGACGCCGGCGGCCATGGGCTTCGCCGTCAATGCCTGCACCATCGGCATGGCGATCGGCGGGCTGGCCATTGCTTTGTTCGGCCGGCGCCTCGATCGCCGCCGTGGCATCCTGCTCAGCCTGACTCTGCTGGCGATCCCGACGGCGCTGCTGGCGACCATGCCGGACCTGCCGCTGTTCACCCTGCTGCGCGTCCTGCAGGGGCTTTGCATGTCGACTGCCTTCGCGCTGACGCTGGCCTATCTCGGCGAGCACAGCAGCGCCGCCGACACCGCCAGCGCCTTTGCCGCCTACATCACCGGCAACGTCGCCTCCAACCTGTTCGGCCGCCTGGCAGCCGCGGGCCTGGTCGACCATTTCGGCCTCGCCACCAACTTCTGGGTATTCGCCGTCCTCAATCTGGCGGGCGCGGTGCTGGTGTGGTTCAGCGTCGAGCGCACACCGCCGATGCGGCAGATGGACACGCAGCATGAGCGGCCGTTCAAGGCATGGCTCGGCCATCTCGCCAATCCCGCGCTGCGTGCCACCTTTGCCATCGGCTTCCTGATCCTGTTCGCCTTCATCGGCACCTTCACCTACGTGAACTTCGTCCTGGTCGGTCCGCCCTTCGGCGTCGGCATGATGATGCTGGGCGTGGTCTACTTCGTGTTCCTGCCCTCGATCGTCACGACGCCGCTCGCCGGCCGGGTCGTCGCCCGCTTCGGCACGCGGCCTACCCTGTGGGCCTCGTTCGCCGTCGCGGCGGCCGGACTGCCGCTGCTGCTGAGCCAGAGCTTCGCGGCCCTGCTGGTCGGGCTCGCGCTGCTTGCCGTGGGCACCTTCTTCGCCCAGGCGACGGCCACCGGCTTCGTCGGCCGCGCCGCCACGACCGATCGCGGCTCGGCGAGCGGGCTCTATCTCGCCAGCTACTTCCTCGGTGGTCTCGCCGGCAGCGCCGTGCTGGGCCAGGTCTTCGACCGGATCGGCTGGCCGGCGTGCGTCTTCGGCATCGGCCTCTCGCTTGCGCTCGGCGCCGCGCTCACCGCGCGGCTCACCCTGCAAACCCAAGCGGTCCCAGCGCCCGCGCTCGCCCCATCGCGCTGAAACACAGTCCCACCCAAGGAGAACCTCATGTCCAACTGCTTCACCCAGGCCTGTGCGGCCGCGCTTCTGGCCTTTGCCTTGCTCACGTCGTCGACCGCTCCCGGTGCCGCCGAAGGCGTCAAGCCCGCGGTGTCCGCCTCCGGCGTGATCGCCACGAAGAGCGCCTACGGCCTGCAGGAGACCGTCGACCGCCTGAAGAAGGACATCGCCGCCAAGGGCATCACCTTCTTCCAGGAGATCGACCAGTCGGCGCTGGCCGCCAAGGCGGGCATCGAGCTCAAGCCGTCGATCCTGCTGATCTTCGGCAACCCGCCGCTCGGCACGCAGTTCATGACCGCCAATCCGCAGGCGGGGTTGGACTGGCCGGTGCGGCTCCTGGTCTATCGCGACGCGTCCGGCGCGGTGTGGACGGCCTACACGGATTTCGCCTGGATCGCCAAGCGCCACGGCGTGCAAAGCCGCGACGCGCAATTCCACATGGCCTCGGAAGTCGCGGCCTCGATCGTATCGAGCGTCGCGGCGCACTGACCATGAACGCCATGCCATCAGCCGGTCCAACGCTTCTCGCGCAGGCGACGACAGCTCCGGCCAAGGAGCGTGTCGTCAAGGAGCAGGTGGTTCTGGTCCTCCAGGGCGGCGGCGCCCTGGGGGCCTATCAGGCCGGCGTCTACCAGGCGCTCATGGAGGGCGGCATCGAGCCGGATTGGGTCATCGGCACCTCGATCGGCGCCATCAACGGCGCCCTGATCGCCGGCAACGAGCCCGCCAACCGCATTCCGCGCCTGCGTGAATTCTGGGACGGCGTGGCCAAGAAGAGTCCGCTCGACCAGCTGTGGCCGACGACGATTTTCGGCAATTCGCTCGCCAACCTGTCGACCGTGATGTCGGGTATCCCGGGCTTCTTCACGCCCAATCCGCAAGCGATCTGGGGGCCGTCCTTTCCCCTCGGTATCGAGAAGGCGTCGTACTACACGACCGATCCGCTGAAAGAGACGCTCGGCCGCCTGGTCGACTTCGATTGCCTGAGCCGGAGGCCCGTCAGGCTTTCGGTCGGCGCGGTGAACGTCCGCACGAGCGAGATGCGCTATTTCGACTCCCGGGCCATGTCGCTTGGCCCGGCGCACATCATGGCCTCCGGCGCGCTGCCGCCGGCCTTTCCAGCCGTCACCATCGATGGCGAATCATACTGGGACGGCGGCATCTATTCGAACACGCCGATCGAGGTCGTCCTCGACGACGTGCCGCGCCGCAACTCGCTCATCTTTTCGGTCAACGTGTGGCAGCCCACCGGCGTCCATCCGACGACGCTGCAGCAGGTGATGGCGCGGCACAAGGACATCCAGTTCGCCAGCCGCGGCAAGAGCCATGTCGCCCGTCAGGCGCAGATCCACAAGCTGCGTCACGTCGTGCGGGAGCTGACCAATCGTCTGCCAATGGAGCTCCGTGCCGATCCGATCGTGCAGGACCTGGCGGACTATGGCTGCGGCACGCTCATGCACCTGGTGCGGCTGCTGTCGCCCCGACTCGACGGCGAGGATCACACCAAGGATATCGACTTCACGCGCTCAGGCATCGAGAGGCGCTGGAAAGCCGGTCACGATCATGCGCGAAAGGTTCTGGCCGACAAGCCGTGGCAAGGCGCCGTCGATACGCTGGCAGGTGTGGTCATCCACGAAGCCGGCGAGTAAGCCTGCCTTGGCGTCAACGGCTGCTGAAGCGACGGAACAGGCCGACCGTGGTGAGCAGTCCGAGCGTGACCAGGCCCAATCCTGCGACTTGGAGCACGCTCGGGATCTCGCCCACGATCGGGATGCCGATCAGGACCGACACCGCCGGCACGATGGCGGGAAACAGCACGGCCCGGCTGACGCCCAGAATCATCACCGCCTGGCTGTAGGCGATCATGGTGATGGCCCCCTGAAGTCCGCCCTGCACCAGCCCCTGGAAGGCGAGCCAGCCGATCGGCAGCGCCTGCAGATGCGCCGCGCCCGCCCAGACAAGGTACGTCGGTGTCGCGATCAGGAACGACAGCACCGACACCACGGCCGTGGCGCGCAGCGCCGGCACGCGCCAGTGGCGCAGCAGCAGGGTGAAGCCTGCCCACAGGATGCTCGAGGCGAAGAACAGCAGATCGCCCAGCCAGGCTCGCTCGCCGGCCGGCTGCGTGAGCCCGTCCCAGCCGATCAGGGCGATGCCGCCCAGCACGATGGCCGCGCCCGCCAGATGGTTGCGACTGAGCCGCTCGCGCAGGAACAGGGCGGCGCCGATGGTGCTCACGATGGTCACGGTCGAGGGGGCGATGACCGCGCCGTGAGCGAGCGGTGCGAAGCCGTAGCCGCCGGTCTGCAGCAGGGCGAAGGGGGCGCCGCCCAGCAGGGTCAGGATGAGGGCGCGCCGCCAGCCGAGGCCCGCGAAGTCGCGCACGCCAAAGCGGATCAGCAGCGGCAGCATGATCAGGCCGGCGACGATGAAGCGCGCAAAGATCATGTCGACGGCCAGCAGCCCGCCCAGGATGCCGGCGCGCGCCGCGGCGAAGCTCAGCGACGCGCCCAGAGCCATGGTCGCGCCGCACAGGTAGCCCCAGCGCTCGCGTTTCGCTGCGCGCGTCGTCTCGCTCGCCTTGTCGGTCATCTGCCCGAGCCGCTAGCACGGAGCGCACCAGATACCCAAGAATTTTGTAGCGTTCGTTACAGAATAGCGCTTTGATGCGCCGTGGCCCGCCTCAAAGCCTTCGACGAGGATCGCGCCCTCGACGCCGCCGTCGACTGCTTCTGGATGCGCGGCTACGAGGCGACGTCGGTACGTGACCTGTCGGAGGCGATGGGGATCGGCGGCACCAGCCTGTACAACGCCTTCGGCGACAAGCGCGCGCTGTTCCAGCGCTCACTGCAGCGCTATGCCGAGCGCTCGATGCGCGAGCGCATCGCCCGGCTTGAGGCGGCCCACAAGCCGAAGCAGGCGATCGCTGCGTTCGTCGGCGAGATCATCGACCGGTCGCTCAAGGATCCCGACCGCAAGGGCTGCCTGCTGGTCAACTCCGCGCTCGACGTGGCGCCGCACGATGCCGAGATCGGCAAGGTGGTCGCAGGCTACCTCGACGAGATCCGCGGCTTCTTCCGACGGAACATCGAGGCGGCGCGCAAGGCGGGCCAGGTGCCGCGCCGGATCGACGCCGAGGAGGTTTCCGACCATCTGCTGGGCGTGATCGCGGGCATCCGCGTGCTGGCGCGCACCGGCGCCAGGCGAAAGCTTCTGGAAGGCGTGGCGCGGCCCGCCCTCGACCTGCTGGAGACCCAGCGATGATCGATCAGCTCAACGAACGGGACCTGAAGGCGCTGCCCGACGAGGCGCCGGTCACCATGCTGAACCTCATGCGCTTCCGCGAGCGGTCGCTCGACGGCAACGGCAGCGGCTGGGACGCCTACCTGCGCTACAGCAAGCTCACCATCAGGCTGATCAAGGCGCAGGGCGGCACCATCATCTGGACCGGCGATGCCGAGGCGGTGGCGCTGGGCGCGCCCGAGCGGCATCGCTGGGACTATGTCGCGCTGGTCCGCTATCCGTCGCGCGCGGCATTCCTCGCCATGATGAATTCGCCGGACTACGCCGCCGCCAACGTCGAACGCGAGAATGGCTGTGCCGATCACGCCATCGTCGCGGTGAAGGAAACCTACAACGGGCTGAACCGCCAACCGAAGGAATAGGAACATGTCCCTGGCAGACAAGCTGGCCGCCACCCGCGCGGCGTCCGCGGCACGCATTCCTCCCGATCGCGCCGCCATCATGGAACGGGCGACCGACGACCTGCGGCGCTCCGGGATCCTCGACCGCGTCGTCGCCGTCGGCAGCCCGGCGCCCGCGTTCGAGCTCGCCGGTCACGACGGCCGGCGCATCGCCTCGAGCGAACTGCTCGCGGGCGGACCGATGGTGGTCTCGTTCTTCCGAGGGTCGTGGTGACCCTACTGCCGGCATGAGCTGGATGCTCTGCAAAGCGTGTACGCCGACATCGCGGCCCTCGGGGCATCGCTGGTCGTGATCTCGCCCGAGCTGCCGCAAGCCACGGCCGACATGGCCGCCAAGCAGAAGCTCACTTTCCCGATCGTGTGGGACGAAATGTCGAAGGTCGCCGAGGCGTTCGGTCTCGCCTTCACCCTGCCGGACGACCTGCGCAAGGTCTATCTCGGCTTCGGCAACGACCTCGCCGTTCGCAACGGCGATCCGTCGTGGCGCCTGCCGATGCCGGCGCGCTTCGTGATCGACGGCGGCGGCATCGTTCGCTCGGTCGAAGCCGATCCGGACTACCGCTATCGGCCGGAGCCGGAAGCGACGGTCGAGGCTCTGCGCAAGGTCGTCGCCGGCTAGGAGTACGACGATGGTCAAGCGTCTCAAGGACATGCCCGACGTCGAAGCGCGCCATCTCGCGCGCATCGAGTGCCCGACCTATGACGACACGCCGCCGCTTGGCGGCAACCCGCTGGCCGAGCGACGCGTGGCGATCATCTCGACGGCCGGCCTGCACAAGCGCGGCGACCGGCCGTTCCGTCCGGGCGACGGCAGCTACCGAGTCATCCCGGCCGAGACACCGGCCAACGACCTGGTGATGAGCCACATCTCGGTCAATTTCGACCGCACCGGCTTTCAGCAGGACCTCAACGTCGTCTTTCCGATCGACCGCCTGCGCGAACTGGTGGCCGAGGGCAGCGTCGGCTCGATGGCGGCGGTGCATTACTCCTTCATGGGCGCATTTCCACCCGCCGCAGCCGAGCCGCACGCCCAGCACCTGGCCGGTCTGCTGAAAGCCGACAAGGTCGACGCCGCGCTGCTCGTTCCGGTTTGACCCGCCTGCACGCGCGCCGTGGGCGCGCTGGGCCACTTCCTCGAGCGCCAGGACATTCCCACCACTGGCATCAGCCTGGTGCGCGAGCACACCGAGGTCGTCCGCCCGCCGCGCGCGCTGTGGGTGACGTTCGAGCTCGGCCGTCCGCTCGGCATTCCGGACGATGCGCCGTTCCAGCGTCGCGTCACGCGGGCGGCGCTCGATCTGCTCGCACGCACCGACGGTCCGCTGATCGCCGACTACCCCGAGCACGTCGACGAGCCGGCCGACTTCAGCGGCTGGGCCTGCCCGATCAACCTCGCCCCGAGCCGGGTCGACTCGCTCGATGCCGAGATCGAACGGCTGGCGACCTGGCATGACCAGGCCGTCGCTACACAGGGGCGCACCACGATCGGCGTCTCCGGGCTCGACATGCCGGCAGCGGGGAAGCTCGTGGCCGAGGCGCTCGACGGCCGCTTGCCGCCCGCGCAGGCGCTCAAGGAGGCGATCGACGATCTGCGCGCCTACTACCTCGAGGCAGCGTCCGCCTTTCCCGGTGCCGGCACGCCGGCGACACGCAAGAAGTGGTTCTGGGAGGAGACGAGGCTCGCCGAGGCGCTGCTGGCGCTGCAGCCCAGGCTGGCCGCCAGCGATGACCAGCAGCACAAGATCCTGGCCAATCTGACGCTGATCCCGGCGAGCGAACGACACCGGCTTTGATGAGAGCCGTCCTCCCCATCGCTTCGCGATGGGCGTGGCGCTTTTGGCCGCGAAGCGGCCAAAACGCCTGGCCCGCGCAAGCGGGCGGAGGGGTCATGAGCACCAGCGCGACGCCCATGACCCCTCCGCCTGCCTGCGCGAAGCCGAAGCGGCTTCGCTTCGGCGAAGGCAGGTCGGCGTGTGACGCCTACGCGTTTTGGCCGCTGCGCGGCCAAAAGCGCTCAACCTCCCCAGCGAAGCTGGGGAGGAAGAATGACTCAGTGCGAGCCTGGTCCGGTGATGAGACGGGCGCCGGACTGGAAAGTGAAGTAGGACCACAGCCAGTCGAGCATGACGACCAGCCGGTTCCGGAAACCGATCAGGAACGAGACGTGGACCGCGCTCCACAACAGCCACGCCAGGGTGCCGTCGAGCTTCGCCCATCCCAGGTCGGCGACGGCCGCGCGGCGGCCGACGGTCGCCATGGTTCCCCAGCCGCGGTAGCGGAACGGCCGTGGGGCAACCTTGCCTGAGAGGGCAGCGCGCAAGCGGCGCGCAACGTAGGCTCCCTGTTGCTTGGCGACGGGAGCCAGGCCGGGCAGCGGCTTGCCGGCGGCATCGACGGCGCAAGCCGTATCGCCGATGCAGGAAATCTCGGGGTATCCCGCCACGGTGAGATCAGGCCCGACCACAACTCGGCCAGCACGATCCTTGGCCACGCCCAGCCACTGCGCCGCGGCGGAGGCCATCACGCCCGCGCCCCATACGATCGTGGCGGCGGCCAACCGCTCCTCCCCGATCGTCACACCCTCGCGGTCGCACTGCGTGACGGCGGCGCCCAGCCTGACCTCGACGCCGAGCTGTTGCAGGGCGTCGCATGCGGCATCGCCCAGGATCGCGGGAAAGGTCGGAAGCAGGCGCTTGCCCGCCTCGACAAGCACGACGCGCGCGTCGGCCGGATCGATGTTGCGGAAATCCCGGCGCAGCGCCACGCGCGCCAGCTCGGCAATGGCGCCGGCCATCTCCACGCCGGTCGGGCCACCGCCAATCACGACGAAGGTGAGCAGGCGGCGTCGCGCATTCGGGAGAGCTTGCCGACTCGGCATCCTCGAAAGCCGTCAGCAGGCGGCGACGGATGCCGATGGCATCGTCGATCTTCTTCAGGCCTGGGGCGGCACTTTCCCAGTCATCGCGACCGAAATAGGAATGCCGGGCACCCGTCGCCAGGACCAGATGGTCGTAGGCGATCGTGCCCTGATCGACCGAGACCAGGCGGCGTTCCTTGTCGATGTCGCTGACCCGGCCGAGGACGACCCGCACGTTGGTGGCCCGTCGCAGGATGGCGCGGATGGGCTGGGCGATCTGTGCCGGCGACAGGCCGGCCGTTGCCACCTGGTAGAGCAGCGGCTGGAAGAGATGGTAGTTGCGCCGGTCGACGACGGTGACGTCGACAGCGGCGCCGGCCAGGCCGTGAGCGGCGGCAAGGCCGCCAAAGCCCGCGCCGACAATGACGATGTGCGGCCGGGCCATGACGACCTCCCAAGGCTACTTGCGGCCGAACAGGTTGAAGGCGATCAGTCGGTCGATCGACAGCTTGCCCGCACCGCGGCTCAGGACATACGCCAGGATCGACGCCCACATCAGATGCTCCGGCCAGTTTTCCGGATAGACAAGGAACTGGATCACCAGCGTCATGGCGAGCAGTGCCGCCGCGCCCAGGCGGGCGAAGAAGCCCAGCACCAGCAATACCGGTGCTCCAAGTTCCACGATGGTGCCCATGTAGGCGGCAAGGTCGGGCGGCAGCAGCGGCAGGCGGTATTCGTCGCGGAACAGAGTGATCGCCGTGTCGAAGCTTTCGAGCTTGTTCAAGCCGGAGCGAAAGAAGGTGGCGCCAACGGCCAGCCGCATGCCGAGCTCGATCAGCGACAAGGGGAAGCGGCCGGCGGCGGTCCGCAGCATGTCGAGCCGGGCAATCAGGCTGTTGTCGTGCCGCAGAGGATCGAACGTGGTGCTGGTCATGGTGGCCTCTCAAGGATGGTTCGGCCGCCGGCCTGGCATATCGGAGCCAGCCCGGAGTTGGGGCGGATGGTGCCGGTGCCTGTTTTAAACGGGTCCAGACGCGGCGGCCGATAGGCGTAGCGAGCTAGCCTTTGGCGGCGGTGAGCGAGCCGCCCACGATCTTCTCGCAGATACCCTTCGGGACGGAGAGCCAGGCGCTGGCCTCGTGGTCCTTCTTCGAGGTGCCGGCACACGAGGAAGTCGCGGTCTGGCAGTCGTTTTTGCCGACCTTGGCGACGCCGTAGCACTTCTCGGTTGCCGGTGCCTGGGCCTGGGCCTGCGCGGCCAGAAGCAGGGCGGCGCTGAGCGCGGCGGCGATGGTCAATGTGGATTTCATGATGACGTCTCCTGAAGTGAGTTGCCCTTTCGGGTGCAGGCACACTGCCGGGAGACCATCCAGGACTGAAATATCGACTGCCTATCGGATCGATGCGCCGTTCCTATGATCGCCGGGCCGCTCTGCCTACGGGCCGATGCGCGTCAGGCGCTCTTCGTGAACAGCTCGGCCAGCGTCCGCACAGCCTGCTCGGCCTCGGCGCGATCGGGCGCCTCGTTGGCGTCGTCCCAGCCCTGCATCTCGCCGCGGGCGAACGACTGGACGACCAGCCCGTCGCGGCGCGGCACGGTCAGGACACTGCGGTAGACCAGGCCATAGCGCACCTCGGGCTGCGGGATCAGTCGCGCGATCTGGCCGCGCACCGGCACCAGCGTCTCGTCTTTCCACAGCGCCCGCGCCCCGTAGCCGGTGCAGTTGATGACGACCTTCTGGCGCAGGGTCGCGATCTGCCGTGGCGCCTGGAACTCGGCCCGCCGGAACTGGCCGCCGGCGATGAAGAAGTCGTTCATCAGGGTGTGGCCGTAGTCGGCGATGTTGAACACCATGATCTCGCTGCGCGCGACGGACGTCGCCTTGAACGGCGTGGCATCGGCCGGCACGCGGCGCCAATTCGGCGTGAGGTCGCGGATCCGACGGGCGTAGCTCGCGAAATCGACGGCCGGCTTGCCGGTGCTGCTGCCCGTGTTGTCGCTGCGGCGTGGCGTGTCGTCGGAAATTGCGTACTGGTCGATCCATTCCACCGGCGTGCCCGGCAGGCCGAGATAGTCGCGGTGAGTCTTGAAGGCAGCGCGCGCCATCTCCTCCCACACGGTCCCGAAGTTCGCTGCCGCGGCACTGGCGAGGGCAATGCGCGAATCGGGCGTCCATTCGCCGGTCGCCCGGGCCGACGTCGTCTCCGGCAGCTGGTCGCGGGCATAGATCGTCACGCGCGCGCCGGCGCGCTGCGCCAGGATCGCCGAGGTGAGGCCGAGCGCGCCGCAGCCGATCACCGCCACCTCGGCAGGACTGGCCTGCATGGCGAGCCGCACGGCGCGGGCGCTGGAGCCCCACGACAGCGACCAGCCGCTGCCGCCGTGGCCGTAGTTGTGCACCACCAGCGTGTCGCCCAGCCGCTCGGTCTCCACGCGCGGGCCGGCGGGACGGAACGGCCGCAGGCAGACGGCGATGTCGAAGATGCGGTCGGTGCGCGCGCGGATGGGCGCCAGCTGCAGAGCGGGCTCGAAGGACGATCGCGGCATCGTCGAGCAGCCCGCCAGCGCGCCGGCCAACGAGGCCTGCAGCAGTCCGCGGCGGCCCAGGCGCCCTGCTTGCTCCACCTTCGTCCTCCTTTACGCGCGTCGCTTGAAGACCGACAGGATGACCTCGCCGTCGATCACGATCTCGTAGAAGGGATCGTAGCCGCCTTGATAGCGCGAAAGGTCGGGTTCCTTGAAGCCATGATAGTTGTTGAGCACGTAACGCGCGGGCTCGCCGGCGCCCGCCACCCTCAGCCGCTGGCGCTCCGCCGGCGTCAGCATGTCGATGGTATTTTGCAGCGGCGTGTCGCTGTCGGCATGCACGACGATGGTGGCACCGGGATCGTGGCGCAGGATGTATTCCAGCGCCATGCGATTGGCGAGCCCCCAGTAGTCGAGATCGTAGCGCGCCTTGAGATTGCTGCCGGCCAGGGCGTTGAAATAGACGTTCTGCAGGGGATGCGCCCGCCACATCCAGGTGGCGGTGTGGACCAGCGACAATGCCATGACCAGCACCAGGCCGCCGCGCAGAACGCGCGACGTCGAGGCGGCATTCCACAGCCATAGCCATCCCCGCACGGCAACGAGAAGGAAGGCGGGATAGATGAAGTAGAGATGGCGCCAGCCGCCATACAGCACCGACTGCAGCACGATCACCGCCACCACCGGCAGGACGACCAGCCCGAGGAAGAACAGATCCTGCAGTTCCTTGTCGCCCTGCCACAGGCGCCAGCCGCGCGCCGCCAGGCGCCAGAGGATGGCCGTCGTGCCGACGACGAAAAGCGCCAGGTAAAGCGGCGGCGTCGTAATCGAGAGCCAGACGGGGATGTAGTGCCAGGGCAGCTCGGTGCCCAGGATATGCGCTCCCCTGTAGAGCGTGTCGCCCGGGTAGCGGAACTTCGCCATGCTGGCGAAGGCTTCGAGGAAATTGCCGACCGGATCGGCCCACAGCCATACCCACATCGCCACAGCCGCGGCGAACGCGGCCACCAGGTAGACGGCGCCGGCAACGACGGTCCGCTGCACCGCCAGCTCGCCGCGCACCAGCCTCAGCGCCAGGATGGCGATCGAGGCTGCGGGCAGGATCACGGCCATGATGCGGATGTCGATGGCGAAGCCCGTCGCGACGGCGTGCAGCAACGCCGTGCGGATGCCGGGACTGAGCACGAAGGCAACGGCGGTGTTCAGGGCAATGGCGAAGGCCGCCATGAACACCGCGTCCTTGGAATTGTAGAACGACTCGGCGAACAGGCGCGGCGACAGCGCGAGGAGAAGCACCGCGAGCAGGCCGAGCCGCCAGTCGGAGAAACGGCGCGCCGCCAGGCCGTAGAGGGCGATCGCGCCGGCGAAACAGACCAGGAAGGTCAGCAGATGGCGCAACATGAAGATATCGCGCTTGTCGGTGAGGCCGAGCAGCGCTTCCAGCGCCACGGCTGGCGCCTCGAAGGCGGTGCCGTGGTCGCGGTCGATGTACTCGGCAAGCGCCGGCAGCCGGCCTGCTTCGCCGCTCACCAGGGACGGCGCGAACTTCTCGGCGAGATGCTTGACCGTGACGGCGCCGGTGAAGCGCTGGAACGGCTCGTCCCACGAGATGCCGTAGTCGCGATGGATCGCCAGCCCGAGCGCGAGCAGGGCGGCGAAGAACAGGATGACCGGCAGATGCGGACGCCCGCTCATCCCGCTCCCCCGGCGACCGCCCCGCAGAACCTGTGCACGATGGAGCGAAGCTAGGACCTGGGCATTGGCCAGGCAAACTGGAAATCGGAGCCCGCCACGACGTAGTCTGCGCAAATGAAACGAGCAGGCTTTCTAGTGCTGGCCGCGGTCCTCGCAGGACAGGCCCATGGCCAGACCGCGAGCGTCCCGGCCGCGGCCGCGTTGAGCTGCGGCACCCTGAAGGGGGAGTCCTCGCGGACGGCCTCGACGTCGCAATGGACGATCTCCGGGCCCGCAGGCAAGACCACGGAAACCGGCGTCCTGCGCAGCGGTCCCCGCTTCGAATGCATCGACGGCGCCATCCTGGTGATGGAATTCACCTCCTCGGCAGGACATTCCGTCTTCGAGGCCTATTTCCCGGACGGCACCACCATCGCCTATGGCCGCCAGCAGATCGACCGTCGCGGTGGCCGCATCGTCCTGCCCATCCAGGCGAAGACGCGAATCGCGGCGCCCTATCGCGCCGCGTTCGACTATCACTGCAAGCTCGAGATGCCGGCAGATCCGATTCAGCCGGCCGCGCGGGCGGACTGCATCTTCTAGTCCAGGGGAATTCGCACGATGCGTCGTCCTGACAAGGGCCTCGGGCTAACAGCGTCCAGACTGTTGCAAAGCTGGGCAACCGGGGAGCGACGCAGGCTGCCGATGCCGCCGAAGCGCAAGCCGCATCAGACTGCCCACCTCCAAGGCGATGCAGCAGTCGAAGCAATTTGCGCCGTCATCCGCCGCATCCCTCGGGGCTGGGTGGCGACCTATGGCCAGGTCGCTGCGATGGCCGGCATGCCGAGGCGCGCCCGCCTTGTTGGCCGTGTCCTTCAGCGCCTCGACCCGGCAACCAAGATCCCGTGGCACCGTGTCGTCAACGCCAAGGGCGAGGTGTCCTACAGCCTGTCCCGCAACGGCGGCGACGTTCTCCAGCGACGCTTGCTGGAAAAGGAAGGCCTCAAATTCGACGGCAGCAACCGCCTGGACTTGGAGCGATGCCGCTGGCGCGACTAGAGCGGAATAGTTCAGGTCACCCGGAAATTCTTGAACTGCCAGGGATCGGTTCGGTCGAGGTCCTCGGGGAACAGCCCGTCGCGGTCCTTGAGCGGCGTCCAGTCGCTGTACTTGCCGACCACCGGGCCGAGATAGGGCATGCAGATCTCGAGGTTGCGAGTCGAAATCCATCTCGTCGGCCTCGACGATGCCGCGGTCGGGGTTCTCCAGCGCCCAGATGATGCCCGACAGCACGGGCGCGCAGACCTGGATCGAGGTCGCGTTGTTGTAGGGCGTGAGCTCGCGCGTTTCGTGGATGTCGAGCTGCGAGCCGTACCAGTAGGCGCCCTTCTGGTGGCCCATCAGCAGCACGCCGAGCTCGTCGCGGCCGTCGGTGATCTCGTCGACGATCAGGCGCTGCTTCTTCTGCTGGTGCAGGTTTTTGCCCGCACACTCGTGCATGGACATGATCGCCTGGTCACACGGATGGTAGGCATAGTGCACGGTCGGCCGGTAGACGACGTGCTGGCCCTGGCGCAGCGAGAAGTAGTCGGCGATCGAGATCGATTCGTTGTGGGTGATGATGAAGCCGTGGAACGGCCCCTCGAGCGGCGTCCAGGTGCGCACGCGGGTGATCAGGCCCGGCCGGTTGAGGTAGATCGCGGCGTCGCACCCGAACTCGTGGCGCGCGCCGTCCGGCGGCAGACCCTTCTCGTGGGTGCCCCAGCCCATCTCGGCGGGCTGGCTGCCCTCCGAGACGAAGCCGTCGATCGACCAGGTGTTGACGAACTCGCCGACCTTCTTGGGCTTCCTGGAGACCTGGGTGTCGCGCTCGGCGATGTGGATCACCTGCACGCCGAGATCGCGCGCCAGCTCGCCCCAGCCCTCGCGGGTGGTCGGCTTGACGATGCCCTGGCCGGTGTCCTTGGCGAGGTTGACCAGCGCCTTCTTGACGAAGTGCGAGACCAGGCCGGGGTTGGCGCCATGGGCGATCACCGCCGTGGGGCCGCCCTGGTACTGGCGCTTGAGCTCCAGCATGCTCTCACGCAGTGCGTAGTTGGACCGCAGCGAGACCGAGAGGTTGGAGTCGGTGTAGCCGCCCGGCCAGGGCTCGATGCAGGTGTCGATGTAGAGCGCGCCCTTCTCCTGGCAGAGTTCGACCAGGGCCGTCGAGGCGACCTCGACCGACAGGTTGACCAGGAAGTCGCCCTTGCCCAGCCGCTTGTCGAGGGTCTGGCGCAGGTTCTCGCGCGTCAGCCGCTTCCTGATGAAGGTGATGCCGAACTTCTTCAGCTCCTTCAGGCCGCCGCGGTCCTCGGCCGAGATGACGGTGATCTGCTCGGGCTTGATGTCGATGTGCCGGAAGATCAGCGGCAGCACGCCCTGGCCGATCGAGCCGAAGCCGATCATGACCATGCGGCCGGAGAACGCGGCGTACTTCTTGGAGAGCTTCTTCTTGCCCTTGCGCGCGAGTTTCTTCGCCATTTCAGCGTCCCCATTTGGCCTTTTGGCCTTGTCCGATAAAGGTCGATAAACGGCGACGGGGCCTTTCTCAAGGCCCCGTCGGTTCGTTCCGGTTGTGGAACGGAGCTAGATGCAGATCGCCTTGAGCGGCGGGAAGCCGTTGAAGGCGACCGACGAGTAGGTCGTCGTATAGGCGCCGGTGGCCAGGATCTCGACCTTGTCGCCGGGCTTCAGCGACAGCGGCAGCTTGTACTCGGTCTTTTCATAGAGAATGTCGGCCGAGTCGCAGGTCGGGCCGGCCAGCACCACCGGTCCCACGCGCGTGCCGTCACGGCCCGTGCGCAGGCGGTACTTGATGCTCTCGCCCATGGTCTCGGCGAGACCCGAGAACTTGCCGATGTCGAGGTAGACCCAGCGCTTGCGGTCGTTGGCCGCCTTGCGCGAGACCAGGACGACCTCGCTCTGGATCACGCCCGCGTCGCCCACCATGGAGCGGCCGGGCTCGATGATCACCTCCGGCATGCGGTTGCCGAAGTGGCGCACCAGCGCGCGGCCGACGGCCTCGCAGTAGGCCTCGATCGAGCTGACCTCGGCGCGATAGCGCGCCGGGAAGCCGCCGCCCAGGTTGACCATGCGCAGGTCGACGCCCTCTTCGGCGAGCGCGAAGAACATCTGCGAGACCTGGCCCAGCGCCTTGTCCCACTGCTCGAGGTCGGTCTGCTGGCTGCCGACATGGAAGGAGATGCCGTAGGGGTCGAGCCCCCACTCCTTGGCCTTGCGCAGCAGGTCCTTGGCCATCTCCGGCGCGCAGCCGAACTTCTTGCTGAGCGGCCATTCGGCGCCGCCGCAATCGACCAGCACGCGGCAGAACACGCGCGCGCCCGGCGCGACGCGGCTGAGCTTCTGCAGCTCGGCCTCGCTGTCGAAGGCGAACAGGCGCACGCCCTGCTGGTAGGCCCAGGCGATGTCCTTTTCCTTCTTGATGGTGTTGCCGAAGGAGACGCGGTCCATCGCAACGCCGGTGGCCTGGACGAGCTCGATCTCGCCGCGGCTCGCGGTGTCGAACTTCGAGCCCGCGGTCGCCAGGCGCGACAGGATCTGCGCGGCCGGGTTGGCCTTCACGGCGTAGAAGATGTGGGCCGCGGGCAGGAGCTCGCGCATGCGCCGGAAATTGTTCTCGACCACATCGAGGTCGATCACCAGGCACGGCGTCTCGGGCTGCTGCTCACGGAGATAACGAAAGATACGCTCGGTCATCGCTGGGGGGTTCCCCGTCAATCAGGTCAAAGGCTGGTTCGGTGGAAAGTCGAACGGGACGTACGGCGCCAAATGGGCGGCGTGCGTCAGCCGATACTCGACGGGGTCTCGGTCCGCTGCTGGAGCGGAAGATCGAACGAGGCAGCCCGGTCAGAACTCACCGGGCAAATGACGGAATAGCGGGGAGCACGCCCCGCGCGGTAAGCAAACATATCAGAAGCTCCTTCCCGGACCCGGCTCGAAGCCGGCGCTGCCAAAAAGAACACTTTCCGTCGTTGCGTAACCACTATGGGCCAGCGGCACGTGCGTTGGGCGTCTTGAATCCGTAAATACAACTAATCGACGCGGTTACAAGAAGATTCTTGCTCTACTGGTTAATATTTGTGTGTCTTGTGTTGGAAAGCCCACAGCTCAGGTGCGAGGCAACGTCGAGCGCGGGAGTCGGATCCACGCGGCGAGCACGGTGAAGGGCACCAGCGAGGCGGCGGAGAGGATCAGTGCGGCCTGCGTGCCGAGCAGCGTGGCGATCTTGCCCCACAGCAGCGAGCCCACGACCATCGAGCCGAAAAACACCATCTGGTGTACCGCCATGCCTCGCGCCCGCATGAAGTTGGGCAGGATCATCTGCACCGAGGCGCCGTTGTTGGCGATGACGGTGATCCAGCAGGCGCCCGAGAGCGCCACGCAGGCGCCGACGACGTAGGGCGTCATGGCAAGTGCAGCGACCAATGTGGCGGCGGCGTGGACGCCCATTGCCCAGATGTTTGCACGATCGGGCCCGAGCAGGCGGTTGATCAGTGGCATCATCATGGCAGCGGCCACCGCGCCGACGCCGAACACGCCGTAGAGGATGCCGAAGGCGAACTCGTCGAGCCCCAGCTCGAAGCGGCCGATCACCGGCAGGAGCGTGCTGATGGCGATGCCCGGCGTGAAGAAGCAGAGGCCGCGGGCGAAGACGGCCTTGAGCTCGCCGGAGTTGCGCACGAAGGCGATGCCCGAGCGGGCGGCTTCGACGAAGCCTTCGCGGCGCTGGCTCGCCCGGGCCTCGGCGCTGCGCTTCCAGCCCGACATGGCGAGGATGACGCCGATGTAGGTGCAGGCGTTGATGGCGAAAAGAAGGAACACGCCCACGAGGCTGAGCAGGATCTGCCCGACCACCGGGCCGACGGTGCGGGCGAGGTTGAAGCCGGCGCTGTTGAGCGCAATGGCCGGCCGCAGCTGGGGGCCGGAGACGATCTCGGGCACGATGGCATGCCAGGCCGGGGCGTTCATGGCGTTGCCCAGGCCGAGGCAGAAGGAGAGCGCCAGCAGGCTCCAGTGGTCGAGCAGGCCTGCGAAGGCCAGCGCGGCCATCGTCGCCGCGACACCCATCATCCAGACCTGGCAGCCGATGATGTAGAGTCGCCGATCGAAGCGGTCGGCCAGGATGCCGGCCGGGAAGCAGAACAGGAACATCGGCAGCGTGCTGGCCGCGGCCAGCAGGGCCACGAAGATCGGCTCGGGAGTCAGGCTGGTCATCTCCCAGGCCGCTCCCGTCATCGCCATCCAGCCGCCGGTGTTGGAGAGCAGGTTGGCGATCCACAGGGCCAGGAAGGCGCGGTTGGCGAGCGGCGCGAAAGCCGTCGGGTGGCTCACGTTGGTCAGTTCACTAGGGCCTTCTCGTAGATGCGGTGCGTCTTGTAGTGCACCCCGCCGACCGAGCGGATGATGTTGTTGGTCGCCTTGTTGTCCTCGAGGATCCAGCCCAGCTCGGCGCTGGTCTTGCCCAGCCGCTTGCCGTTGGCCCTGAGGTGGTCGATCGCCATCATGGCGAGCCCCGCCCCCATCAGCGGATGGTTGCGGAACTTCTTCTTCACGCCCATCAGCGGCACGCGGGTGCTGCCCACACCCGCGATCTTCAGCCGCCACAGGAGCTTCGCGAGATTGATCGGGTTCAAGCTGCCGTTGAACTCCGCGATCGCCTCGTTGAGGTTGGTCAGCGCCACGATGAAGGCCACCGCTTCGTCGTCGACCTCCACGAACACCGCGAGGTCGGGCACGATCACCGGCCCGAAGGCTTTCGAGGCATGGTCGATCTCGGCCTGGGTGAAGGGCACGAAGCCCCAATTGTCGCTCCAGGCGTCGTTGAAGATGCCGACCAGGGTTCTGACCTCGGCGTCGAACATCTTCATGTTGGCCGTGCGCACCTTGACCCGGCCGGCCATGCCGGCGCGCGCCATCAGCTTGGCGCCGATCGTCTCGGGGGCGTTCTGGACGTCGTAGTCGTAGGAGAAGACGTCCTTCAGCTTGGCGTAGCCGCAGGCTTCGACGCGGGCCCCGGCGTAGGGCGGGTCGTAGGGCACCAGCAGCACGGGGCGGCTCTCGAAGCCCCAGACCAGCAGGCCGACCTCCTCGTTCACCGAGAGGCTGAATGGCCCGGTCGCCCGCTTCAGGCCCTTGCCGCGCAGCCAGGTCTCGGCCGCCGCGAACAGGGCGGCGAAGATCGCGGGATCGTCCTCGGCGGCGAGGCAACCGAAATGGCCGGTGTCGTCGGCGTAGCGCTCGAGATAGGCACGGTCGACCTGGGCTGCGATGCGGCCGACGACGCGGCCGCCGCGGCGGGCCAGGAAGAACTGGACCTCGACATGGCCGAACAACGGGTTCTTGCCCGGCGTGAAGGCTTCGCGCCGTTCGGCGTCGAGATGCGGGATGTAGCCCTTGTGGCCGGCGTAGAGGCGCTTGGGCAGGTTGATGAAGGCTTTGAGGTCGGACTTGCCGCTGACGGGCGTCACGACGATGTCGGAAGAGGCCATTGCCGCTCAGGCTACCATGGCGAGCGGCTGGCCACTGTGGAACGACAGCTTTCCGTCAGGTTCGCAGCCCGCGCCGTCCTTGCCGAGGGCGCGCAATTCGACGTCGAACTGCCAGCCCGCCGCTTCACGCTCGATGCGAATGAGGTGCCAGCGCGCCCGCCCGTACTTGCTGTCCGGCGCCGCCGAGGCCGAGGTGACGCCGATGACGGGGATCGGCCCGGCCGGTCCGCCGATGCGGGCGACTTCGCTGCGGTGATTGTGGCCGTGCAGGACGAGCTCGCAGCCGACGCGGGCGACCATGGCCTGGAACGCCGCGGCATCGGTCAGCCGCTTGAAGCGGCTCTCGGTGGTGAGCGGCGGATGATGGATCAGCACGACTCGGCAGACGCCTTCGCTGCCGAGATCGGCCAGCAGCTTCTCCGCCTTGGCGATCTGCGCCTCGCCCAGCGTGCCGGTGGCAAAGAAGGGTGGCTTGGGGACCCCGCTCGACAGGCCGATCAGCGCCACGGGCCCGCGCCGGCGCAGCGTCGGGAAGACGTTGAAGTCGCTCGCCGGCGGCTGGCCGTCGCCCGCGATATAGGCGCCCCACAGGCCGAGGCTTTCAGGCCAGGCAGTGGCGACGTAGACGTCGTGGTTGCCGGGAATGACGGTGACGTCGTGCGGCCCGCCGAGTTGCTTTAGCCATTCGGCGGCGCGGCTGAACTCGGTGGGCAGCGAGATGTTTACAAGGTCGCCGGTGAGCGCGATGTGGTCGGGCTTCTGCCGGCGGATGTCGGCCACGATGCCGGCCAGCGCCGCGGGCACGTGCAGATGGGCGCGGCGGCGCCACCAGTTCACGTAGCCGGTCGCGCGCTTGCCCAGAAGCTCGACGGGCCGCGCCGGCGGCATCGGCAGATGCGGATCGGACAGGTGGGCGAGCGTGAACACGGGCGCTAGCGCGCGCCGGCGGCGCGCAACGCTGGCTGGTTGGGGAGGACGCCGAACTGGCGGCCGATGCCGGTCATGACCTCGACCATGTGGTCGAGCTGCTCCTTGGTGTGCACGGCACAGAGCGAGCAGCGCAGCAGCGACACGCCGTTGGGCGTGGCCGGCGGTACGGCGACGTTCACATAGATGCCGGCATCGAGCATGGCGCGCCAGAAGCCGATGGCGGTCATGCGGTCGGGCAGATGCACGCCCACCACCGGGCCATGCTCGGGACCGAGGGTGAAGCCCTGCGCCTTCAGGCCGTCGTAGAGCGTGGCGACGTTGTTCCAGAGCTGCGTGCGCAGCTCGGGCTTGGCCTTCACCACGCGCAGCGCCTGGCGCACCGAGGCCACGATCGAGGGCGGCAGCGAGGCGGTGAACATGTAGGACCGCACGGTGACACGCAGGATGTCGAAGTCGGGGTCGTCGGACACGCAGTAGCCGCCGATCGCGCCCAGGGTCTTGGAGAAGGTGCCGACGATGAAATGGCAGTCGTCGATCACGCCCGTCGATTCGCAGAGCCCGCGGCCATGCTCGCCCAGGGCGCCCAGCGAATGGGCCTCGTCGATCAGCACGTAGGCGCCGTACTTCTTGCAGACGTCGACGAACTCGCGCAGCGGCGCGCTGTCGCCCAGCATGGAATAGATGCCCTCCAGCACGACCACGCGGTTGCCCGGCTTGTCGCCGAGGCGGCGCAGGCGGGCTTCCAGGCTCGACGGGTCGTTGTGCTTGAAGCGCACGACCTCGGCCTGGGTCATCTTGCAGGCGTCGTAGATCGAGGCGTGGCTGTCGGCGTCGATCAGCAGGAAGTCGCCTTGGCCCGCCAGCGTCGCGATGATGCCGAGGTTGGCCTGGTAGCCGGTCGTGAAGACCATGCAGTGCTTCTTGCCGTAGAACTCGGCGATCTCCTTCTCGAGCGCCACGTGCTCGGAGTAGCTGCCGTTGGCGATGCGCGAGCCGGTCGTGCCGGTGCCCTCGGCGCGGATCGCCTCGATGGCGGCCTCCATGCACGACGGATCGAAGGTCAGGCCGAAATAGTTGTTGGTGCCGACCAGCAGCGTCTCGCGGCCGTTGATGATCGCCTTGGTCGGCGACAGCACCCGCTCCATGCGGATCTGGAACGGATCGTAGCCGGTCGTGCGGACGTCACGATACGCCTCGAGCAGGCCCGCATGGCGGTCGAAAAGGCCCATGTGACTAAGCCTGGGCGCTGAGGTCCTGGATCGTGTCGGCGAGCTGGTCGACGGTATGGATCTCGGCAATGACGCTCATCGGAATGGAGACGTCGAAACGGTCCTCGAGTTCCATGACCATGTCCATGATCGCCAGCGAATCGATGGTGAGGTCCTTGGCGATCACCGTCTCGCCCGTGATCGGCTTCTCGCCGGTCTGGTACGGTTCGAGATGGACGCAGATCTCGCGAATCACCTCGGCACGCAAAACGCCGCGCGTCAGGGTGAGGGTGTCAGCGATGCCGTCGTTTTCGACGGTCAATTCATGGGTGCGCAAAAGCGGCTCTCCGGTCTCAGGGGTAAGACAACGCATGAGTGCCAGAAAGGGCGATTCCTTGTGAAATGACAATTTGTTACGCCGTATTTCACAAGCCCTAGAGCCATCCCTGCCGGCGGTACCACAAGATCGTCTCGGAGAAGCCGGTCGCCAGATCGAAGCGCGGACTGAAGCCCAGCGCCGCGGCGAGCCGCCGGTCGTGGGCTCGTCCAGTCGCTGTGAAAAATTTCGCTGACCTTGCCGGGCGTGAGGATCTGCACGGAACCGCCGAGCGAATGGCCGATCGCATTGACCCGGGCGATGGCCGCCATGACGGCTCGCGGCACGGCGAGCGACAGCGGCCGGCGGCCGAGCGCGCGGCCGGCGGCGGCCGCCATGTCGCGATAGGAGTAGCCACCGTCGCGGCCGTCATCGATTTCGTAGGTCGACGGCGGCGGCGGCTGGTCGAGGGCGAGCGCCAGCGCCTCGGCGAGGTCGGCGACATGGATCAGCGACAGCCGGGCATCGGCCATCTTGGGCCGCGGGGCGAGGCCGCGGGCGACGGCCTTGAAGTAGGCGAGCGTCTCGCGGTCGCCGGGGCCGTAGACCGCCGGCGCACGCACCGTGAGCCAAGGCCCGGAGCGACCGGCGACCACCTCCTCCGCGGCGCGCTTGCTCGCGGCGTAAGGCGAAAGCTGCGGCTCACGCGCCGCCAGCGACGACAGAAGAAGGAACGTCGCTTCGGGTGCCAGCGCCGACAGGAGCGCCGTGCCGTCGCGGTTCACTGTCATGAATTCGGATGGCCGGCGCGCCTTGATCAGGCCGGCGGCATGGACGACGGCGTCGGCGCCGTGGACCAGACGTTTGAGGGCGGCCTCATCCGAAAGGTCGCCCAGCACCATGTCGGCGGCGACGCCCTCGAGCGACGGCAGCGGCGACCAGCGGCGCACCAGCAGGCGGAGACTGAAGCCGCGACGGGCCAGGGCGGCGACAAGATGGGGGCCGACGAAGCCGGTGACGCCGGTGACTGCGACCAGCTTCGTCACGGCCGCGGCGTCTTGCCGCGCCGGTTGGGGCGCGTAGAGGCCGGCCAGGTAGTTGGCCTTGGCGCGCGAGCGCGAGAGCTTGCCTGACGAGGTGGTCGGCAGGCCCATCGACGGCGGCACCAGGACGACGTCGCAATCGACGGCGATCGCCTCGCGCACCGCCTGCGCCACGTCGCTGGCCAAGGTCTTGCGCCCCTCCTCGCCCGACACCCGCGCCAGCACGGCCACGACGACACGCTCGCCGTCTGCGCCGTCGGTCGAGAAGGCCACCGAATCGCCGTTCTTGACGACGCGGCGCGTCTCGATCGCCCATTCGATGTCCTGCGGCCAGATGTTGCGGCCGTTGACGATGATCAGGTCCTTGGCGCGGCCGGTGACGACGACCTCGCCCTCGAGCGTGTAGCCGAGATCGCCGGTATCGAGCCAACCGTCTAAAAGCACCTCGCGCGAGGCCTCGGGCTCGCCGAAGTAGCCCGGCATGACGCTGGGCCCGGCCACGAAGATGCGGCCGACCTCGCGGTCGCCCAAAACCTTGCCGGCCTCGTCGCGCACTTCCAGGCGATGGCCGGGCAGCACCTTGCCGCACAGCACGAAGCGGCGGGTCCGTCGGCCGTCGTCGGTCGTCATCGTGTCGGTGCGCACGCCGGTGCCGTGCGGGCTGAAGGTGATGGCGAGGCACACCTCGGCCATGCCGTAGCTCGGGATGAAGGCCTTGCGGTCAAAACCCGCCGCCTCGAAGGTTTTAGCAAAGCGGTCGAGCACGTCGGGGCGGATCATGTCGCCGCCGATGCCGGCGTGGCGCCAGCACGACAGGTCGAGATCGGCCGGCACCTGGTTCGCGGCACGGCGCGTGGCGAGGTCGTAGCCGAAGCTCGGGCTGTAGGCGATGGTGCCGCGATTCTTCGAGATCAGGTTCAGCCACTGCGTCGGCCGGCGCGCGAAGTCGCGCGGCGTCAGGTAGTCGAGCGAGAGCTGGCTCGAGAGCGGCGCCATCAGGAAGCCGATCAGGCCCATGTCGTGATAGAGCGGCAGCCAGCTCACCGCGCGATCGCCCGGCACGACGTCGAGGCCGGCCGGCCCGGTGATGCCGGCGAGGTTGGCCATCAGCGCGGCCTGGGTGATCTGCACGCCATGCGGCTGGCGCGTGCTGCCCGAGGAGAACTGGATGTAGCAAAGGTCGGATGGCCCCAGCGGACGCAGGTCGACCGGCTTCTCCGGCAGCGCCTCGATCACCGACATCCCGCCGTGCAGGCGCACGGCCGGCAGCTCAGCGGTGGCCTCGGCCAAAAAGCCCGCCAGGTCCTCGATGCCCACGGCCGCGACCGCGCCCGAGGCCGAAAGCTGACGGCGCAGCTGGTCGACATAGGCGTCCTTGCCGCCGATGCCGACCGGCACCGACACCGGCACCGGCAGCAGGCCCGCGTACTGCGCGCCGAAGAAGCTGTCGAAGAAGCCCGGCCAGGTATCCGCCGTAATAAGAATGCGCTCGCCGGGTGCGAACCCCGCGCCGATCAGGCGGCGGGCGGTGACGTGGGCGCGCTCGCGGATCTCGCGCCAGCGCGAGGCCGAAAGAATCTCACCCCGGACACTATAAAAGGTGACCCCGGTCTCGCCCTGGGCGGCATAGTCCAGCATCTCGGGCACCGTGCGAAAATCGGCGCGCCGCAAGGCTAGCTGGGAATTGCGGGTGGGCAGGGTCATTGGAAGGCGGGTCTCCTAGCAGAGGGGTGGGGCCCCTCAGGTCGGCCGCAGCCACCCTCCTTCGCTCAACGGCGCTTCGGAGGGCCTGCCCTCCAAGCGCCGCAGGCGCGAGGAGGGCAAGTTGACACACCCCAACCCCGGTAAGATAGTGCCCGACCCCGCTCAACCCCGGTAAATCCGTTCCGGAGCCGTGGTCGAAGAGCGGGCTCTTTCTTTTGTGGAGGGTCTCGTGATTACGGCTGTGATGCCGACGTACGGTCGCAAGGACGTCGTGTTCGAACGCGGAGAGGGCAACTATCTCTACGCGGCGGACGGCCGACGTTACTTGGACTTTACCTCCGGCATCGCCGTGAACGCGCTGGGCCACTGCCACCCCGCCCTGGTCAAGGCTCTGACCGAGCAGGGCCAGAAGCTGTGGCACACCTCCAACCTGTTCCGTATCGGCAACGGCGAGAAGCTGGCCAAGCGGCTGACCGAGGAGTCGTTCGCCGACACCATGTTCTTCTGCAACTCGGGCGCCGAGGCGATCGAGGGCGGCATCAAGCTGATCCGCAAGTATCAGTTCATGAACGGCCAGCCCAAGCGCTACAAGATCGTCTGCTTCCAGGCGGCGTTCCATGGCCGCCTCTTGAACGCGCTCGCCGCCACCGGCAACGAGAAGTACCTCGAGGGCTTCGGCCCGCCGGCGCCCGGCTACAAGCACGCGCCGCTCAACAACACCAACGTCGTGCGCGACATGATCGACGACGAGACCGCCGGCATCCTGGTCGAGCCGATCCAGGGCGAAGGCGGCATCCGCGCCACGACCACGCAGTTCCTGAAGGACCTGCGCGCGATCTGCGACGAGTTCGGCCTGCTGCTGTTCTACGACGAGATCCACACGGGTTTCGGCCGGACCGGCAAGATGTGGGGCTACGACTGGTCGGGCGTGAAGCCCGATGTCGCGGCGATCGCCAAGGGCATGGGCGGCGGCTTCCCGATCGGCGCCTTCATGGCGACCGAGAAGGCGGCGGTCGGCATGGTCCCGGGCACGCACGGCTCGACCTATGGCGGCAATCCGCTGGCCACCGGCGTGGCCAACGCGGTGCTCGACGAGATCCTCAAGCCCGGCTTCATCGACGCCGTGCGTGAGAAGGGCGAGTACCTCAAGGGCCGAGCTCGAAGGCCTCACCAAGAAGCATCCCAAGGTCTATGTCGAGCAGCGCGGCATGGGCTTCCTGCAGGGCATCCAGTGCACGCCGGAAGTGCCGGCGGGCGACATGGTGAACCGCCTGCAGTCGCTGGGCATGCTGGTGCCGCCGGCCGGCGAGAACGTGATCCGCGTCTTCCCGGCGCTGATCGCCGACAAGGCGGCGATCGACGAGGGCATCGACATCCTTGCCAAGGCCGCGCAGTCGTTCGAGGCCGCGAAGGCTGCTGAGTAGGCGGCCATGGCGACACCGAAACATTTCCTCGACCTCGACCAGGTCGATCCGAAGACGCTTCGCCGGATCCTGGATCACGGCAAGGCGATGAAAAAGGCGCGGCTCAACGGCGGCCACGACAAGCCGTTGGGCGGCAAGACGCTCGCCATGATCTTCGAGAAGCCCTCGACCCGCACCCGCGTGTCGTTCGAGGTCGGCATGCGCGAGCTCGGCGGCCAGACGATCATGCTGGGCCGCGGCGACACCCAGCTCGGCCGCGGCGAGACCATCGCCGACACCGCGCGCGTGCTCTCCCGCTACGTCGACATCATCATGATGCGCACGACGGTCGAGGAGAAACTCCTCGAGATGGCCAAGTACGCGACCGTGCCGGTGATCAACGGCCTCACCGACAAGACGCATCCCTGCCAGCTGATGGCCGACGTGATGACCTTCGAGGAGCATCGCGGCGACATCCAGGGCAAGGCGATCGCCTGGTCGGGCGACGGCAACAACATGGCGACGAGCTGGATCCACGCCGCGGTCCAGTTCGACTTCGAGCTGCGCGTGGCCTGCCCGCCCGAGCTCAAGCCGCCGGCCGACGTGCTGGCGTGGGCCGAGAAGTCGAAGGGCCAGATCACCATCGGCCACGACCCCGAGGCGATCGTGCGCGGCGCCGACTGCGTCGTCACCGACACCTGGGTGTCGATGGGCGACGAGGATCCCGACAGCCCCGGCGCCGCGCGACGACACAACCTGCTGCGCGGCTACCAGGTCGACAAGCGGCTGATGGCGCAGGCCAAGAAGGACGCCATCTTCATGCACTGCCTGCCGGCGCATCGCGGCGAGGAGGTCACGGTCGACGTGATCGACGGGCCGCAGTCGGTCGTGTTCGACGAGGCGGAGAACCGACTGCACGCGCAGAAATCCATCCTCGCCTGGTGCCTTTCCTGATGGCCTCGTCGGAAGACCCCCGCTCTTCCGACGAAGGTCCGCGCACGATGGGGCCCTGCCCTTCCAGCTCGACGCGCTGGGTGTACGCGGCCGGCTGGTTCGGCTTGGACCTTCATTGGACGCGGTGATCGAGCGCCACGGCTACCCGCTGGCCGTGGCGCGGCCGCTCGCCGAGGCGATGGTGCTGTGTGCCGCCCTGGCGACGTCGCTGAAATACGACGGCATCTTCACCCTGCAGATCTCGGGCGACGGGCCGATCCGGCTGCTGGTCACCGACCTCACCACCGACGGCGCGCTGCGCGGCTATGCGCAGTTCGATTCCTGGAAGCTCGCCGTGGCGCTTGGGCGCGGGCCACAACGGCGACGTGCCGGAAGGCTATGTGCCGAAACTGTTCGGCCGCGGGCGGCTCGCCTTCACCGTCGACCAGGGCCAGCACACCCAGCGCTACCAGGGCGTGGTGCCGCTCGAGGGCGCGACCTTGGCCGACTGCGCCCACACCTATTTCCGCCAATCCGAGCAGTTGCCGACCGGCATCAAGATCGCGGCCCGCCGCACCACCGAGGACGGTGCCGCGCACTGGCGCGCCTCGGCGCTGATGGTGCAGCAGATGCCGGAGTTCGATGCCGGCCGCATCGATGTCGACCGCGAGCAGCGCGAGGACGACTGGCGCAAGGCGGTGATCCTGATGGCCTCGGCGACCGAGGCCGAAATGCTCGATCCGAAGCTGCCGGCGACGACCCTGCTGCACCGGCTGTTCCACGCCGAGCAGCCGCGCCTGTTCGCCCGCCGGCCCTTCGCCGCGCGCTGCCGCTGCAGCCGCGAGCGCATCGACCGCGTCCTGCGCTCGATCAAGCGCGAGGAGCTCGACGACCTGCGCGACAAGAGCGGCCGCGTCGCGGTGAAGTGCGAGTTCTGCTCGACCGAATACACCTACGACGACCGCGACCTCGACCGGATCTACGCCTCCGCGGCCTGAGGAGGGGCGGCGTGAGCGGTGAACGGCGGCGCCCGAGGGGTTTGCGCAGTTCCCGCAGTTTCCGCTACCCCCTCCGATCAAGGGACCTCGCCCCGCGACGGGATGGGCTCATGCCGCGCTCGCTCGCTGGCGGCCTCGAGCACGGCGAACGGATTGCAGGAATTCGTCAGCCGATGCCGGGACGCGATCGCCCCATGTCTTGCGGCGGCGATGGCACAGCCAGAAGATGCAGGCCTGGACGTTGGGCGGATAGTGAATTGTGCTGGTGACGGGCTTCAGGTCGCCGCCGACGATGGCCGATCGCTCGATCGTGCGATCATAGCCGACGGCACGGTCGTAAAGGCCGTGCGCCACCCGGGCATCGGCAACGACGCGGCCGTGCCTCACGGCGTCGGCGAAATCGGCGCGCTCGGCGATCCAACGGTCGATCGTGCTCGGATGCACGCCGAAGAATTCGGCCAGCTCGTCGTTGGTGGCGCCGAGCAGGCAGTAGTTGTGCGCCTGGGCGCACATTTCGGGTTCGAAGCGGGTGGGACGGCCCATTGCGGTCATTGGCTTAATATAACTCCAGTGCGGGTACGAATCAAGAACCTTCATGCCGGCCCACATGGCTGTGAAAGAGTCAGAATCTTGCGACTTTTGAGGCTCCAGAAGGGGGTACTGGTGGCGGGGATACTTGGCGGCCCTACTATATTTTGTTGACTGCAGTGCTTGCATCGCCGATGCCTGCGGGCGCCAGCCTGGACCGAATCGGAGGCGAACAGTGGCTTCAAGAAAGACCTTGAGTGCCGACAATCTCGAAACGTTGGGCGCGCGGCGTCTGGCCGAGCTGCTGATGGACGTCGCGAAGCAAGATGCGCGGACCGCGCGCCGTCTGCGCCTGGAGCTGGCCGCCGACGCTCAGGGCCTCCGATGAGGGCGTCAAGGAGCGGGTGACGATCTTGTCAGCGACGGCCGCGTCATCGTCCGCCGCCAGCGCCTCGGGTGCGGGCAACGGCCGGCGCGCAGGCACGAGCGGCGTCTCGCCCGTCGCCGCCGGGGCCGGAAGGTGCAGCTCCAGTTGATCGTCCATGCCGTCCCCGCTCAAACAGGCGTGGCCGCTCAGGAATACGACTTTATCGCGTATTTTTCTCTTAAATACAACCCAACCTGATAGTCAGTTGACGTGTGCGAGCGAGGAAAGGCCTCTTGCGACCATGCCCGTTCAGGCATATTTAGGATGACCGGCAACACGGATAAGCTTCTGGGCGGGGCCAAACCCGTCCACTGGCTGGGCAGCAGCAAACGGGACTTGAGCGGGTTTCCGCGCGAGGTTTGCTGGGAGATCGGCGGCGCACTCTGGCAGGCCCAGCTTGGCGGCAAGGCTCCCGGCGCGAAGCCGCTCAAAGGGTTTGGCGGCTCGGGCGTTCTGGAGATCGTGAGCGACTTCGATGGAGACACGTTTCGAGCCGTCTACACCGTTCGCTTTGCGCGGGCCGTCTATGTGCTTCATGTCTTCCAGAAGAAGTCCCGACGCGGCATCGCAACACCGAGGGGCGACCTGGACCTGATCCGTCGACGGCTCCGCCAGGCAGGAGAGGACTACGAGAAATGGTCAAGAAGCGGCAAGAACGGTTCGAAGTGACACGGGGCAGCGGCAATGTGTTCGCTGACCTGGGTTTCGCCGATCCAGAGGAAGAGCTCGCCAAGGCGCATCTCCTGATGCTCATTCAGCAAGCCATCAAGCGACGACGGCTGACCCAGACGGCGGCGGCAGCCCTCATGGGCGTCGACCAGCCCAAGGTGTCGGCGCTCCTCAAGGGGCGGGGGGCGAACTTCTCCAGCGCCCGGCTGATGCGGCTGCTGATGCGGCTGGGACAGGACGTGGACGTGACGGTCAGGACGGCGCCACGCGGCCGCAAGCGCGGGCGGATTTGGGTGCTGGGGGAGATGGGGGCGTAGACGGGAGAATCTGCTGCTGGTTCGTCGTCGTATTGGACAATGCGGGAAGTCGCGATCGGCAAAATGGGCACGGATGCTGGATCCAAAGGCGGAAGGAGCGGCCCGTGAGCGGCCGCCAGCGAGCAAAGGTGCCGGGCGATGCTATGGGACGCAGGTGTATGCTGCGCCTTAAGCTCATGCCGAGGCAGGAGGATGCCTCGGAAATGCATGCGCCCGGCAGACACATTCTACCGTAACCCGAGAACAGCAGACGCGATCCGACCATGTCGACGGTGCCGACAACAATCGCCGGCGAGGTCGGATCGGCAAGCCACTCGCGATTGTCGATATACCTGCCCCGCAACGTTGAGATAGGCAGGTTGCGATCTTCTTTCAAACCAAGGCGCCTCTTCACTTCAGCGGCTGCTTGCTTCGCGGATACGCAGGCTTCCTTGTCCAATCGGTCGAAATGCTCAGCCCTTCCTTCCAGCGTCATGATCTGTTGCGGGCCAAGCTGACGGCGCTTCGCCGGCTCAAGCAGCTCGATCTGGCCAGACGAATTGAAGGCATGCGTGCTCCGCCGGGTAACCGTCTTGAAGCGCTGAGGGGGATCGGGCGGGGCGATGGAACGTCTGGGTGAATTGACCAGTTCCGCATCTGCTTTCGCTGGAATGATACGGGGAGCAGGTCATGCCGCGTGCTGCCGCAACGGCTCGATCAGCTCCCCCATCGTCTCCCATTCTTCGCAGCGATCCACCGCCGCTTCGATCGCGTCCATCCCGGCAGGCGTCAGATGCGCCGCCGCCAGCTCGCGGAACTTCGCGCGAACCTGCGGCTCGGGATCCGGCTTCAGCGTGTCCCGCACGGAATTCTCCCGCGCCGCCGTGGCGCTGCGCCCGTCCTTCAGCGTCAGCGTCACACGCGCGGGCCGGAGCGTCGGCGTGCTGCGCGCCGTCATCGCCGGATCCGCCGCGATCCGCACCAGCGGCCGCAGCGCGGCGATGACCGGATCCTCGAGCGCGCTGTCGTCGATATCGGCGAAGCCGAGCCCGCCGCGCGTGATCAGCACCGCCGCCGCATGCGGCAGCGAATATTTCGACGCAAAGTAATTCGGCGGCGCCGGATTGCGCATGACCGAGGCGAAGTCGAAGGTCTGCACGTCGATCCGCGCGACTTGCTCCGGGCTGGGCTTCAGCACGGCCAGGGTCTCGGCCAGGCTGTCGAGCGCGGCATGGATCGGATTGCAGCAGGCGTAGAAGCGGAAATAGTTCTCCAGGATCTCCCACCGCCGCCCCATGTCGTCGGGCAGCTTCGCGGGGTCGAAGCCCGCGCCCACCATGACGCCGAGCGCCTCCTCGATCGCGTCCTCCTGCGCCGCGAAGCCGCTCGCCGCCATCTCCGGCGCCAGCGTCGCCGCTACGGCGCCCAGGCCCGCCGGCAGGTTGAGCGTGGTGCCGCCGGCGACCGTGTTGTTGTAGCTCGGCGTCATCAGCATGGTGGTGGCGACGCGCATCGCCAGGCTGACGCCCGCCCCGTCCAGCTCGTGCAACCGTGCGCCGGCCGCCGCCGCCCCGAGCAGCGAGAGCTGCCCATTGGGATGCGAGAAGGCGCGCGGCGTGTAGCCACGGTTCAGCCGCCCCGCCACTTCGTAGCCCAGGACGAAGGCGCCCAGCATGGCGCGTCCGCCGAGGCCGCTCTGCTCGGCGATCGCCAGGACGCCGGGCAGGATGTGCGGCGACGGCTGCAGGCCGCGCGAGCCCTCACACAGTTCCACCGCCCGCGCGGCGATGCCGTTCAGCAGCGCCGCGGTGCGGGTGTCGGCCTGCGGCAGTCCGGGCGCGATGACGGTAGCGCCACGGAAAGTGGCGCCGCGACCCGCGCCCGCCAGCAGCCGCTCGCTCAGGCCCATCACCTCGGGCCGCGCGGCGCCGGCCAAGGTCACGCCGATCGTATCCAGCAGGACGAGCTTGGCGCGGCGGTGCACCGCCTCGGGCATGTCGTCCCAGCCGGTGCGCGCGACGAACCGCGCGAGCTCCTCGATCTTTTCGCCCACGGTCAGGCCTTTCAGGTTGGTTTGAGGTTCAGGCGCGCGACGATCGGGGTCCACCGCGCGATCTCCGAGCGCAGCAGCGCCTCGGCCGCGGCAGGCGAGGCGTCGGGCCAGGTCTCGAAACCCGCGGCCGCCAGGCGCTCGCGCACGGCGGGATCGGCCACGGCGCGCGCCGCGGCGGCACGCAGCGCGGCCAGCGCCGGTGCGGGCGTGCCGGGACGGACGAAGATCATCGTCCAGGCGGCGTTGTCGTAGTCCGGCACGCCCGCCTCCTGCAGCCCCGGCAGGCCGGGCAACAGGGTCGAGCCGCCGGCCATCGTCACCGCCAGAGCGCGCAGCTTGCCCTGGCGGACCAACGGCATCAGCAGGGTCGGGCTGTCGACGGTGAAATCGAGCCGGCCCGCGGCCACATCCTGGGCGGAGGCGGCGGCGGCGCGGTAGGACACGATGGTGAAGTCCACGCCTGCGCGCAGGCGAAACAGCTCGGCCGCCATGTAGTTGACCGCCCCCGGCGCTGCCGCGCCGCAGTTGGCCGCCGCGCCGCGCTCGCGCAGCCAGGCGATCAGCTCCGGCACGCTGTTCGCGGGCACCGAGGTATGCACGGCAAGCACGAAGGGCTGGCGCGAGACGAGGGCAACGGGCACGAAATCCGCCGCCGGGTCATAGGCGAACTGTGGATAGATCAGCTTCATGAGCGCGTGGTTGTTGGTGGGGACATAGATCGTCTGCCCGTCCGCCGGCGTTTGCTGGAAGGCGTTGGCGCCAAGCGTGCTGCCGGCGCCCGCGAGGTTCTCCACGACGATCGGACGGCCGAGCAGCGGCGTCATCGCATCCGCCATGATGCGGGCCACGATGTCGGACGCGCCGGCGGCCGCGACGGGCACGATCATGCGGATCGGCCGGTCGCCGAAGAGTGACTGCGCCCCTGCCGCGAAGGGCGCGGCGAGGAGCGGTGCGGCAAGGAGGCGACGACGGCGCATGGTGTGGACCCTGGGTGGTTCGGTGACAGGACAATGCTAGCAAAAAGCCCGCCGATCAAAGGCTGAGCCTTTGATGCAGATCGCTACCGCCAGCGGGAGTTCGAGTGGACCAGGAGTGATGACATCGCGGCATGCCTTGCGGAGAATGATCGACTGCTCCGATATCGCCGTAACAGAGTTTGGAGAGTTGTACCGTGCAGGTTGCCATCCTTGGAGCTGGCGCGATCGCCTTTGGGAACGCAGCCCTGCTGTGCCGCGATGGGCACGACGTTACCCTGTGGTCTCCCTCCGGCCGGCGCACCGCGACACTCGCTGCGGGTGCGTCTCTGGTGGCGGCCGGCGCCGTCGTCGGCCATTTTCAACCGCGCATCGCCACAAGCTGTGCCGACGCGCTGTCGAGCGCGGAAGCTGTGGTGGTGGCGGTGCCGGGCTACGGACATCGCCACGTGCTCGACGCCGCGGCGCCGTTTCTGCGCAGCGAGCAGGTGGTGGTGTTCAGCTCCCATATGTCTCTGGCGGCCCTCTATCTTGCGGGGCTCCTGCGCAAGCGAGGCGTCGCCACACCGATCGCGGCCCTCGGCACGACCGTCACCACCGGGCGGCAGACCGGACCCGATGCGGTGAACGTCAGTTCCATTCGCGCCCGCCTCGACGTCGCGGTCCTGCCGGAAGCCGCGGCCAGCAGGGGCATCGAGGTCTGCCGTGCGCTGTTCGGCGACCGCTTTGTGCTGCGTGATGGGCTGCTGGCGATCGCTCTCAGCAATCTCAATCCGCAGAACCATCTGGCGATCGCGCTGTGCAACCTCACCCGCATGGAACTTGGCGAAGCCTGGGGGCAGAACCGCCACATCACGCCCGCGGTCGCCCGGCTGATCGAGGCGCTTGACGCCGAGCGCCTGACGATCGCCCAAGCCTTCGGCCTCACGGTGCGCACCATCCACGAACATTTCCATCTGTCGTTCGACGTGCCGATGGGCCCGCTCGCCGAGATGACGCAGGCGCTGGCGCAACGCCCCACGGACGTGAAAGGCCCGACCACGCTCGACAGCCGCTACGTCACCGAAGACGTGCCGTTCGGCCTGGTGCCGACGATCCGGCTCGCCGCATTCGCCGGCGTGCCGGTGCCGCTGCACGAGAGCGGCGTGCGGCTGATGTCGGCGCTCTATGGCCGCGACTTTGCCGCGGAGAACGACATCCTGCCGCGCCTCGGGCCGCTGTCACGCGAGATGCTGGCCGGGCCGGGCTGAGCAATTCCGCGCGGTGCCGACGTGTCGCCTACCACTTCTCGAGCCACGGTCGAAGCACGACTTCGAACGCCCAGGTCGACCGGTGCTGGCGATGCAGCTGCAGATAGGTCTCGGCGATGCGGTCGGGGTCGGCCATGTTGTCGTCGACCGTCGTTCCCGCCAGCCGGTGCGCGCGGGTGCCGTCGTCTCTGCGTCCAGCCGATGGCGGCGTCGATCGGGACATTCGCGACATGGATGCCCTGCGGCATCAGCTCCCTCGCCATGCTCTCGGCCAGTCCGGACTTGGCATGGCAGGCCATGGCGAAGGCGCCGCTCGAGGGGTAGCCCTTGAGCGCCGCGCTTGCGTTGGTGAAGATGATCGTTCCCTTCGCGCCGTTGGCGTTCGGCTCGTTCTCGCGCATCAGCCGGGCGGCCTGCTGACCGACCAGGAACGCGCTGAAGGCCGCGTTGCGCAGCGTGTCGAACGCCATGCCCGGTTCGGCCTCGGTGATCCCCTTGCCGAAAGATGCCGGGAACCCGGCCGTCGATGTTGTGCACGACGAGCGTCGGGGTCCCAAGGTCCTTGACGACGTTCTGAACAGCAGCTCGATCGCCGCGGGGTCGGCTGCGTCGCACGCATAGCGGCGTACGCCGTGGTCTTTCTCGAGAGCCTGCAGGACCGGCTTGTCCGGCTGTCGGGCGGCGACGGCGACACGCATGCCCTCCTTCGCGAACAGCCTCGCACAGCTCGAACTGATGCCGGGGCCGCCCCCGACGACGAGGGCAACGTCTTGCGCGGGATTCTTGGTCATGTGGCGAGTGCCTCCAGCTTCTGCAGATAAGGACGGACGTCCGGCGCAAAGGCCGGGTGATCTGAAAGTCGATCGAAGTGCGCCGAGGCCCGGGGATGGGCCTCGCGCCAGCCGTCGGCCAGAACCGGCGCCAAGCCGCGCTTTCGCAGCGATGCCGCCCGCGGGCGCTCGTTGGAGAAGAGACAAAGCTCGGCCACGAAACAGATGTCGGCGAGCGAGAGGGCGTCGCCGACCAGGTAGTGCCGGTCGGGATGCAGCGCCTGGTCGATGCCGGCCAGATAGACGGCGAAGGACTCGGCTGCGCGGGCGTGGAGATCGGCCGACAGGTCGTCGCCGCGCAGGGCGAGGAGATAGGGTTGCGTGTCTCGCCCGAAGACCAGACTGGCATCGAGGAAGCTGTCGATGCGGGACGCCTCGTAGGCATCGCGGCCGTAGAGTTGCAGGCGGTCCGTGCCGAGCCTCGCCACCGCTCGCATGATGCTGTTGGATTCGAAGATGCCGGTCATGCCGTCGGGACTGAAAGCCGCCGGTACAGTTCCAAAGGGATGCGCCGACAGGAATGCATCGGTCTTGATCAGGCTGCCGCCCCTGAACCCGACACGACCGACGCGCGCCGCCGAGGCGTAGGCGCCCTTCTCTTCCGCCGAGAGCGGCCTCGCGTCGAAGTCCCACAGCCAGTTCGTGAGCTCGGAGGGTTTGTCGCCACGCACCTCGAGGTCGACGCCATTGAGGCGGGCGGCGATCGTCGCTTTCCAGATCCGGGGGTTGGGCAAATAGGAGAAGATGCGCAAGTCGGCCATCGCGCTCACCATGTCTCGCCAAACGGGCGGATTTCGACATTGAACGACCAGGCGCTGCGGTCCTGCTGCAGGACGTGCCAGACCTCGTCGGCGATGGCCGCGGGCTTGATGAAGAAGCTGTCGGGTCGGTCGGGATAGCGCTCGCGCGTCCAGGCGAGATCGATGACGGCGTCGATCACGATGTAGGCGACATGGACGCCCTTGGGGCCGAGGTCGCGCGCCATCGCCTCGGCGAGGATGCGCTGGGCCGCCTTGGTCGGCGCGAAGCCGGCAAAGTTGGCGCGTCCGCGCAGGGCAGAGGTGTTGCCGGTCGCGACGATCGCGCCCGAGCCGCGTTCGACCATGGCCGGCGCCAGCCGCCGCGCGAGGTGAAGCAGGGCCATCGTGTTGACCTGGAAGTTCCGGTTGAGGATCTGCGGGTCTATGTCCTGGAAGGTGCCCCACGCTCCGCCCACGGCGTTGTGCACCAGGACCGACGGCGCGCCCATGTCGCGCCGCAGGGCGGCAAGCGAGGCCTCGATCTCGGCTTCATCCGAGACGTCGCAGGCATAGGCCTTGGCGTGCTGAACATCCTTTTCCAGTGACGCCAGCCGCCCGCGACTGCGGGCGAGCATGGCGACGTCATAACCGCCGGCGGCGAGCCGGCGCACGATCGCACTGCCCGTGCCTGGGCCGACGCCTGTGACGACAGCGACGGGACGATCCATGTCCGTATCCCTTCAAACAGCCTGTTCCCTATCCTTCATTCAAAAAAGACACCTATCAAATTGTAAGAACTCATGCGTGCCTGAGCTTTTTGGAAATGACTCGATTTGACAAAGTGTGAAAAATGAACTGACATCTGGGCAAATGGAAGGAGGAAACAATGGCGCTGCCGCAAGGAGAAGCCACCGCCGAGGAGCTGCTGGCCGGACTGCCGCATCGTCTGCACCGCGTCTTCCGGCCCTGGGCCGAAAGCTCGCCCCGCCAGCCCGCCCTGATCGGCGACGGCAAGGTATGGACCTACGGCGACCTGCCCGGCATCGTCGACGGCGCGGCAGACCAGCTCAGAAACCACGGCGCTCGACCGGGCGATCGCATCATGATCGTGAGCGAGAACAGCCTGGCGCTCGCGGCCCTCGTGCTCGCTGCCTCCGCCCTCGACGCCTGGTCGGTGGTGGTCAATCCGCGGCTGTCGGAGCGCGAACTGGACCAGATCCGCGACCATTGCGGCGCGCGCCTCGTGTTCTACGCCGTCGACGTCTCCGAGCTTGCCGCCGCACACGCCCGGCGCCACGACGCCCAGGCGGTCGACATGGGTCCGCTTGGCACGGTGGCCGTGAGCCCGCTGAACCAGAGCACCGAGCCCGAGCCTGTCGAGGAGGATGGCGCCCGCCAGGTGGCGGCCCTGCTCTACACCTCGGGCACGACCGGTAATCCGAAGGGCGTGATGCTCACGCATCGCAACATCCTGTTCAACGCCAACATTTCCAGGATGCTGCGCAAGCCCACGCCGCAGGACGTGATCTACGGCGTGCTGCCGATGTCGCACATCGTCGGCTTCTCCATCATCCTGGCGGGAACCCTGATCGGCGGCAGCGCCGTCCACATCGTGCCCAAGTACGATCCGGCCGCTTTCGTGAACGCCGTCCGCGACGACGGCATATCGCTGCTCTTCGGCGTGCCCACGACCTACCAGCGGCTGCTCGAATACAAGGCCACAAACGGCCTGAATGCGCTGCCGCGCGGGCGCTTGCGCGGCCTCTACGTCGCCGGCGCACCGCTCGACCCGACCCTGAAAGCCATGATCGAGCAGGAGTTCGGCCAGCCGTTGCTCAATGCCTACGGCATCACCGAGTGCGCACCGGGCATTTCCGGCGTCCGCGCCGACGCACCGCGCACGGACTGCTCGGTCGGCACGATCCTGCCCGGCATAGAGGTACGTCTGGTGGGCCGCGACGGAACGCTGGCGCCGAACGGCGAAGTCGGCGAGCTGCATGCGCGTGGTCCCAACGTGATGCGCGGCTACTACCGCGCACCGGAGGCGACCGCCGCGGCCATCGACCGCGACGGCTGGTTCAACACTGGCGACCTCGCGCGCTTCGAGGGCGAGGCGCTGTTCATCGTCGGACGCACCAAGGAACTGATCATCCGGTCAGGCTTCAACGTCTATCCGGCCGAAGTCGAAGCCGTCCTGAACGCGCACCCGTCGGTCGTCCAGTCGGCGGTCGTCGGCCGCGCCGTCCACGCCAACGAAGAGGTCGTGGCCTACGTGCAACTGCTGCCCGGCAGCCCCACCACCATCGAGGAGCTGACGGCACACGCCGGCCGCCATCTGACAGCCTACAAGCGGCCGAGCGAGATCGTCGTGCTCGACGCCCTGCCGGCCTCGTCGACCGGCAAGATCCTGAAGCACCGCTTGGCGGCTGCGGCAGCAGCATAGGAGAAGCAAGTGACAGCACGAAACACCACGGTGGCGGTGATCGGCGCGGGCGACTTCATCGGCGCCGCCATCGCCAGAAAGTTCGCCGCCGAAGGGTTCACCGTCTTCGCCGGCCGGCGCAACGGCGACAAGCTCGCCCCCCTGATCGCCGACATCCGACAAGCGGGCGGCCGGGTCTTCGGCCGTTCGCTCGATGCGCGCAAGGAAGAGGACATCACCGCCTTCCTGCAGGAGGCCGACCGCGAGGCGCCACTTGAAGTCTGCATCTTCAACATCGGCGCCAACGTCAACTTTCCCATCCTCGACACGACCGAGCGCGTCTTCCGCAAGGTCTGGGAGATGGCCTGCTACTCGGGCTTCCTCGCCGGCCGCGAGGCCGCGCGCCTGATGCTGCCGCGCGGCCGGGGCTGCATCTTCTTCACCGGTGCCACCGCCAGCATGCGCGGCGGCACCGGCTACGCCGCCTTCGCCGCGGCCAAGGCGGGCCTGCGCGCGGTGTCGCAGGCCGCCGCCCGCGAGCTCGGGCCGAAGAACATCCACGTCGCGCACCTGGTGATCGATTCCGGCGTCGACACCGCCTGGGTGCGCGAACGCATCAAGGAGCGCGAAGGCGCCGAGGCGGCAGCCAATCTGGATCCCGGCCGGCTGATGCGGCCGGAGGCGGTCGCCGAGAGCTACTGGGCGCTCTACCAGCAGCCGCGCGACGCCTGGAGCTCGGAGATGGAAATCCGCCCGTTCGGCGAGAAATGGTGAGCCATGCCCAAGGTAGAATTCCTCTTCGATTTCGGCAGTCCGAACGCCTATCTCAGCCACCTGGTCATTCCCGACATCGAGAAGCGCCAGGGCCTGAGGTTCGCGTACGTGCCGATCCTCCTGGGCGGCGTCTTCAAGCTCACCAACAACCGATCGCCGGCCGAGACCAATGCCGGCATCAGGAACAAGCCCGAGTACCAGAAGCTCGAGACCGAGCGGTTCATCAAGCAGCACGGCATCACGCGCTTCCGGCCGAACCCGTTCTTCCCGGTGAACACGCTGATGATCATGCGCGGCGCCGTCGCGGCGCGGAAGCTCGGCATCTTCGAGCGCTACGTCGACGAGGTGTACCGGCACATGTGGGCCGAGCCCAAGAAGCTCGACGACCCGGCGGTCCTGCGCGCGGCGCTGGTCGAATCGGCGCTGCCGGCCGATCGCCTGTTCGAGCTGGCCCAGGACCAGGAGGTCAAGGACGGGCTGCTGGCCGAGACCCAGCGCGCGGTCGACCGCGGCACCTTCGGCTCGCCGACCTTCTTCGTCGATGACGAGATCTACTTCGGCAAGGACCGCCTGCGCGACGTCGAGGAGGCGATCGCCGCGAAGAAATGAGCCTTTCTCCCTGCGCGTAGCGCGGGGAGGTGTCGCGAAGCGACGGAAGGGTCATGAGCGTCAGTCGCGGGCTCATGACCCCTCCGCCCGCTTCGCGGGCCAGGCGTTTTGGCCGCTTCGCGGCCAAAAGCGCCACGCCCCTTCGCGGACTCCGCGACGGGGAGGAAGCTATCGAGGCAGCCGCAGCACCTTGCTCTCGGCCAGGCGGTCGATGTCCGCACGCGCGTAGCCGAGCTCGGCGAGAATCTCGCCGCCGTGCTCGCCGATCCCGGGCGCTGCCGACGGCGTACGGGCAGGCGTGCCGCCGAACTCCGCCGCCGGCTTGGCCTGGCGCACGCGGCCGATGCCGGGATGGTCGTACTCGGCGATCAGGCCGCGGGCCACCACCTGCTCGTTGGCCATCACCTCGCCGCGGCGCAGGACCGGGGCGCACGGCACGTCGGCCTCGTCGAGGCGCTTCAGCCAATCGGCCGTGGCGCGCTTGGCGAGAATGTCGCCCATCAGGGTGATGCGCTCGGCAGCGTTGGCGGTGCGCGCGGCCGGTGTGTTGAACCTCTTGTCCTCGATCAGCGCCGGCTGCTCGACGGCGCGACAGAAGCCTTGCCACTCGGAGTCCGAGATCGTGCCGGCGGTCATGTAGCCGTCGAGCGTCTTGAAGATCAGGTCGGGCCGCGCCTTGGGGTCGTTCGCCGCGGCCTCCTGTCCGACCACCGTGTACTGCATCATCGCTTCCGGCCAGAGATAGGAGATCATGACGTCGAGCATCGCCACCTTGATGTGCTGGCCCACGCCCGTCTTTTCCCGCGCGTACAGCGCCGATGCGACCGCCTGGGCGGTGAAAACCGAGGTGGTCTTGTCGGCCACGATGGTCCGGATCATCTGCGGGCGCCCGGTCTCCGCATTGGACTGCACGTCGGCGAAGCCCGAGAGGCCCTGAATGATCGGATCGTAGATGCGCTTCTCGGCGTACGGCCCGCTGTCGCCGGCGCCGCTGATCGAGACGTAGATCAGACGCGGATTGAGCGCGCGCATGGCCGGCTCGCCGAGGCCCAGCCGCTCCATCACCTGCGGCCTGAAATTCTGCACCAGCACGTCGGACCGGGCGATCAGCTTGCGCAGGACCTCGATGCCCTCGGGCTGCTTGAGGTCGATCGACAGCGAGCGCTTGCCGCGGTTGGTCGATATGAACAGGGCGGAGAACTGGCCGGTCGGATCGACCGACTGACGGCTGCGCCGCGTGATGTCGCCACCCGGCGGCTCGACCTTGATCACGTCGGCGCCCTGATCGGCCAGGAACATCGTGGCGAACGGCCCCGACACCACGCTGGTGAGGTCGATGACCCGCACCCCCGACAACGGACCTGTCATGCGCCGCCTCCAGTTTCGTTTCAGCACGTATACTGGCGGACCGGCGGCCTCACAACGTCATCGAAGTCATGATGCCGACGACCAAAACTAATCCCCCAGAGCGATTCACGGCCAACCCTCATCCTGAGGAGCCGCGCAAAGCGCGGCGTCTCGAAGGATGGCAACAGAGGTGATGTTTCCCACCCTTCGAGACGCGGCCCTGCGGGCCGCTCCTCACGGTGAGGTGGTGGTGGGCGGCTGTATCGGTTGGTTTTCTTTATGAACCTGCGTTAAGCTAAACCATGCGTTGGAACAAGCTGGAGAACGAGGCGTGCTCGGTAGCGCGCACGGTGTCGGTCATCGGCGACCGCTGGACCCTGCTGATCCTGCGCGACTGCTTCCTGCGCGTGCGCCGCTTCGAGGAATTCCAGGCGCGGCTGGGCGTGACGCGGCCGATCCTGGCCAGCCGGCTCCGCAAGCTGGTGAAGGACTTCGTGCTGGCCAAGGTGCCCTACCAGGAGCGGCCCCTGCGCTACGAGTACCGCCTGACGCAGAAGGGCCTCGATCTCTACCCCATCGTCATGGCCATCGTGCACTGGGGCGACGTCCACATGGCCGGCAAGAAGGGCCGCCCGCTGCTGCACCAGCACGTGAGCTGCGGCAAGACGTTCGACCCGGTGATGATCTGCTCGCAATGCGGCGAGCCGCTCAGCCCCAAGCAGGTCCACGTCCATCGCGGACCGGGCGCGGCAAGCGAGCGCCACATGCCGGCCGATGCGCCGGCCGGCGAAAGAAAACAACGGCGTCCGATTAGGTCTTCTCGCGCACATCAATAGGAATCCCCTTGCGACTCGCGACGAACGAGTCGAGACTTATTAGTGTTTTTTTCAAACTGACAAAGAAGAACGAGGGAAACGCACATGACAGCCAGCGGCACAGCCAATGGGCCCGTCGCCCTGCTCGTGGGCGCGGGCGATGCCATCGGCGCCGCCGTTGCCCGACGCTTCGCGGCCGGTGGACTGCAGGTCTGCGTGGCGCGGCGCGACGCTGCCAAGGCCAAGGCGCTGATCGACGAGGTCGCGGCCCGCGGCGGCACGGTCCAGGCCTTCAGCGTCGATGCCCGCCAGGAGGCCGCGGTCCAGGACCTGTTCGCCAAGGTCGAGGGCGAGGTCGGGCCGATAGAAGTCTGCCTCTACAATGCCGGCTCGAACGTCAACACGCCGCTCCTGGAGACGACCGAGACGCTGTTCCGCAAGTCCTGGGAGCTCGCCTGCTATGGCGGCTTCCTCACCGGCCGCGAGGCGGCGCGCCATATGGTGCCGCGCGGCCACGGCACCATCCTGTTCACCGGTGCCACCGCCAGCGTGCGCGGCGGTGCGGGCTTTGCTGCCTTCGCCTCGGCGAAATTCGGCCTGCGCGCCGTGGCGCAGTCGATGGCGCGCGAGCTGGGGCCGAAGAACATCCATGTCGCCCATCTCCTGATCGACGGCGGCGTCGACAGCGAGGCCATCCGCAAGCGCATGCGGGCGCGCATCGGCGACAAGGCCGACTCGCTGCCAGCCAACGCCCTGATCCAGACGACGGCGATCGCCGAAGCGTACTGGGCGCTGCACGTCCAGCCGAGCCACGGCTGGACCCACGAGCTCGACCTCCGCACGTCGATCGAGAGGTGGTGAGATGGCTGAGACGCAACCCCGCCTGCACTTATGGGGGGTCACCACGAGCCGCACGCTGCGCGCCGTCTGGGCGCTGCACGAGCTGTCGCTCGACTATGTGGCGCATCCCATCCTGCCGCGCACCGGCGAGACCAAGACGGCCGACTTCACCCGCATCAATCCGCGCCAGAAGATCCCGGTTTTGCAGGACGGCGATTTCACCATCGCCGAGAGCCCGGCCATCATCGCCTATCTCTCCGATACCTACGGCACCGACGACAACAGGCTGGTCCCGCGCGACGGCAGGCTGCGCGCGACGTGGCTGGAATGGTGCTTCCACATCGCCATGGAGCTCGACGCGACGAGCCTCTACGTCATGCGCCGCCACCGCGACCTGAAGCACATCTACGGCGAGGCGCCGGTCGCCGTCGAAAGCGCCAGCCAGTACTTCGAGACCCAGCTGCGCCACGTCGTCCACGCGCTGGGCGACGGCCGGCGCTACCTCGTCGGCGACCGATTCACCAGCGCCGACATGCTGCTCACGACCTGCCTCGTCTGGGCGATCAACTACGGCGTGCCCGTGCCGCCGATCTGCAGCGACTACGTCGCCCGCATCGCCGCCCGGCCCGCCTACCAGGACGCCCTGCGCGCCAACCTTGCGCCACCGCCGCCAGCCACGGAGAGCCATCATGCCTGACGCCGTCCAGCCCGGCACGATTCGCACGGAGATCGATGGCCGGATCTTCAGGATCGTGGTCGACAACGTGGCCAAGCGGAACGCCTTCACGCCGGCCATGATGAGCGAGCTGTCGGAGGCCTTCACGGCTTTCGACCGCAACGACGAGCTGTGGGTCGCCGTCCTCGCCTTCGCCGGCGAGCACACGACGGCCGGGCTCGACATGCCGAAGTTCTTCGGCCCCAACCGCGAGCGCCGCGACAACCCGGCGGATAATGTCGATCCGTTCGCGCTCAGGCGCCGCACGATGAAGCCGGTCGTGGCCGCGGTGCAGGGACTCTGCCTCACCGTCGGCATCGAGATGATGCTGGCGGCCGACATCGTGATCGCCGCCGACAGCGCCCGCTTCTGCCAGATGGAGTTGCGCCGCGGCATCGCGCCCCTGGGCGGCGCGCATTTCCGGTTCCTGACGCGCACCGGCTGGGGCAACGCCATGTACCACCTGATGCTGTGCGACGAGTTCGACGCTGCAGCGTGCGCTGCAGATCGGCCTCGTGCAGGAGGTGGTGCCGGCCGGCCAGCAGGTCGAGCGCGCCGTCGAGATCGCCCGGCGCATCGCGGGCAACGCACCGCTGGGACTGCGCGCCATGAAGGAAGCAGCGCTGAAATACATCCAGGCCGGCGAAGCCATGGCGGTCGCCGCCATCCCTTCGATCCACGCCGCGGTGATGGACACCGAGGACGCCAAGGAGGGCATCCGCTCGTTCGTCGAGCGCCGCGAGGCGCGGTTCCAGGGGCGCTAAGCGGATGGAACCAGCCCGTGCTGGCCTAGCGGTTCACGACCGAGGGCAGCACGTAATCCTCGAAGACCATGTACGGCAACCCAGAGAGTTGCGGCTTGCCGTAGTAGTTGCCCGCTGTCACGACGACGACGAGGTCCATTTTGGGGACGATGAAGATGCGCTGGCCGCCCTGACCGCGTGCCGCCACCCAGTCGACCTGTCCGCCCGGCGTCGAGCTCCGGCCGAGCCAGAACTGATAGCCGTAGCCGAGGCTGGACAGGGTGCCGATCTGCAAGCTCGTGGCCGCTTCGATCCAGCTGTCCGACACCACGCGCTGCCCCTGCCAGCGGCCGCGATCGAGGACGAGCTGGCCGATCTTCGCCATGTCGCGCGGGCGCAGCAGCATGCAGCACCAGCTCTTGGGATCGCCGTTGGGGAGACGACGCCATGCCACATTGGAGATACCGAGCGGTTCCAGCAGCAGCGCCGTGGCAAGCGCATCGAAACGTTGCCCCGATGCATGCTGCAGGACGCCCGCGATCAGCGCCGTACTGCCGCCGCTGTAGTTGAAGATCGTGCCGGGAGGTGCGGCGACCGGCAGCGACAGCACGTAACGATAGGGATCGCTCGCGTTGTTCATCGCGTTCTCATTGATGAACGGTGGGGCGTCGTCCCACTTGAGGCCCGCCGACATGGTGAGCAAGTGGCGAACCGTGATGCGCTCCTTGTCCGCCGTGGCGAGATCGGCATAGTCGGGAAAGAACGACAGGACCTTGCGGTCGATGCCGGGCAGGATACCGCGGTCGACGGCCACACCCGCCACGAGAGCCGTGATGCTCTTGGTCGCCGAGCGCGGATCGTGCAGGGTCGCAGCGTCGAACTCGACGGTCGCCGGCCCCTCCAAGGCCCAGTGGTCGTGACCCTTGAAATAGGCCTCGAAGGCGAGCTTGCCGTGGCGGGCGACAACCACGCCATGAAGATTTGCCTCCGGCCATTGCTGGAAGCGGTCCCTGAGGGCGCAGAGTTTGCCTTCATCGAGGCCGACAGCCGCCGGCTTCGTTACTTGCCATTGGTCGTTCAACTCGGCCGGGGGCGCGCAGGAAGACTGCGCCGTCGCGGCAGCGTCGAAGGCAAGGACAGCAAGGACAACGAAGATCGACAGCCGCATGGTGTCGAGACTATCAGCAACTGAGAAATATTTCAGCGACAAGCCCGCCTTGCACCCATAGGCTTGTCCGGACGAGGTGGCCGAGCGATGAAGACCAGAATCACGGAACTCTTTGGCATCGAGCATCCCATCATCCAGGGCGGCATGCATTTCGTGGGCTTCGCCGAGATGGCCGCGGCCGTGTCGAATGCCGGCGGGCTCGGCATCATCACCGGCCTGACCCAGGGCAATCCGGAGAATCTCGCCAAGGAGATCAGGCGCTGCCGGGAGATGACCAGCAAGCCGTTCGGCGTGAACCTCACCTTCCTGCCCTCGGTCACGCCGCCCGACTATCCGGGCTATGTCCGCGCCATCATCGACGGCGGCATCAAGGTCGTCGAGACGGCCGGCAACAATCCGCAGAAGTGGCTGCCGTCGCTGAAAGAGGCCGGCATCAAGGTGATCCACAAATGCACCTCGGTGCGCCATTCGCTGAAGGCGGAATCGATCGGCTGCGATGCCGTCAGCGTCGACGGCTTCGAATGCGGCGGCCATCCCGGCGAGGACGACGTGCCGAACTTCATCCTGCTGCCGCGCGCGGCCGAGGAGCTGAAGATCCCCTTCGTCGCGTCCGGCGGCATGGCCGACGGCCGCTCCCTGGTCGCCGCGCTGTCGCTCGGCGCCGACGGCATGAACATGGGCACGCGCTTCATGGCGACCAAGGAGGCGCCGATCCACGAGCACGTGAAGCAGGCGCTGGTGGCGGCGAGCGAGCTCGACACGCGGCTGGTCATGCGGCCGCTGCGCAACACCGAGCGCGTGCTGAAGAACGCCGCCGTCGAGCGCCTGCTCGAGAAGGAGAAGGCTCTGGGCGCCAAGATCAAGTTCGAGGACATCCTGCCCGAGGTCGCGGGCGTCTATCCGCGCATCATGAAGGGCGGCGAGATGGATGCCGGCGCCTGGTCATGCGGCATGGTGGCGGGCCTGATCCGCGACGTGCCGACAGTGAAGGAGCTTGATAGACCGCATCATGAGCGAGGCGGAGCGCATCATCGGCAAGCGGCTCAACGGCTTCATGCAGGCTTCGGCATAGGCAGCGCCGCCATGGCAAAACACCGGATCTACACGACGAGCGTCGCGGCGGTTTACCCTCATTACGTTGCGAAAGCAGAGAAAAAGGGACGCACGAAAGCAGAGGTCGATCAGATCATCTCCTGGCTGACGGGCTATCGTCAGAAGGGGCTGGAAGCGCAACTGGAAAAGCAAACCGACTTCGAAACATTCTTTGCAAAGGCGCCCCAGCCCAACCCTTCGCGAGCCTTGATCAAAGGCGTGGTGTGCGGTGTCCGGGTGGAGGACATCAAGGAGCCGACCATGCGAGAAATCCGCTACCTGGACAAACTGATCGACGAGCTGGCGCGGGGAAAAGCGATGGACAAGATCTTGCGAAAGAAATGATCCTGAGCGACCAACGTCCGTAGGCGTTTGCCACGGGCTTGGTTTGCTTGTTTCCGCGCTAAAGGGACGCTGGTGGCTGCTCACGTCGACGCCGACAGCGTCCGCACCCGTGGCGAGAAGACCCGGTACAGCTCGTTGAGCCGCTTAGCCAGCCACTCGTGCTGTCTCGGCCAGTCGCTTTCGGCTTCGGGATCGACGTCGCCCAGCTCACAGGAAACTCTCGTCTCGTGGCGACCCGGCAACTCCTCCCACTTGAGGAGATAACCGAGTTCCTTTTCCCTCGCCCACTGTGCGGCACTTCCCCACTTCCCCACTTCGCCAGGGAGGCAAGAGTTCGCATCGGCACGGGGCAGGGCCAGTTAGGCTCAGGCTGGTCCAGCCCGAGTACACGATCGCCACGTCCGACGGCATCCGCAACAGCACGCGCGAGTGCGCTATTCGCCGATCGGCCGCGACGTCACGCACGACGCGCTTTCCCCTCAGCGTGTCAAGTAAAAGACTCTGAGCGAGGGCCACAAGATACGCCTCCGACAAGCATCTTTGCCCTTCGATCACTCGAGCCCACACATTTCGAATCCCGAAGAGCCTTTTTTGATTTCGCCGTGGCAGGCATGTCAGATGATCCAATAATAACGTTTTACGTTATTAACGAGACTGGTTACTATGAGATATGGCGATCAAGTCGTTCAAGTGCGGCGACACCGAAATCCTGTTCAATCTGGGGCGCGTGCGGCGGTTCGTGAATATCGAACGCCCGGCGCTTCGCCGGCTCAAGCAGCTCGATCTGGCCAGACGAATTGAAGACATGCGTGCTCCGCCGGGCAACCGTCTTGAAGCGTTGAGAGGGGATCGGGCGGGGCGATGGAGCGTCCGGGTGAACGACCAGTTCCGCATCTGCTTTCGCTGGAACGACGGCGCCGAGGATGTCGAGATCGTGGACTATCATTGAACGGAGAGGGAAGAAGATGAGCAGGAAGCTGAAGCCGGTCAGCCCCGGCGAAATGCTGGCCGAGGAATTCCTGAAGCCGCTGGGCATGAGCAACTATCGGCTTGCGAAGGAGATCGGCGTCCCCGCACAGCGCATCGGCGACATCATCGCGGGGCGCCGCGGCATCACTGCCGACACGGATTTGCGTTTGTGCCGCTTCTTCGGTCTCTCGGATGGCTGGTGGCTGCGCCTGCAGGCCGACTACGACACCGAGATCGCCCGCGCCGGACTGGTCAAGACGCTGGCAAAGATCAAGCCGTGGGCTTCGTCTCCGGCACGCAAGGTTGCGGCCTGAGGCGAGTCTGCGATTTCAGTGCTCAGGGATCGGACTGATCTGTTGCAGGTTAATTCGGCTTGGCGCATTTTTCACGCCCCGACCTCAGCCACTTACCCCCAGCCAAGAGCCAACGCCATGACCTCGCGCACCGTTCTCATCGACCGCCATCCCGGCCGCAGCTCGCAGTCGATCGGCGTCGCACGCGCGCTGGGCACCGATCCCGACCTGATCCACGAGCCGTCGGTCGGCGTCGTCGGCACCAAGGGCGACAGCCAGTGCTACCTCGGCGTCATGTCGAAGGTCGACGCCATCCACAACGAGCTCAAGGGCCGCATCGGCTCGGGCCAGGGTCAGCTCAAGCTCCGGTTGGTCCAGCCCGAATACACGATCGCCACCTCCGACGGCATCCGCAACGGCACGCGCGAGATGCGCTACTCGCTGATCGGCCGCGAGGTCACGCACGATGCGCTGTGCGAGCATCTCAGCGCCAGCGGGCTCGTCGGCACCATCGCCGTCGTCGCCTGCGACAAGCCGCCGGTCGGCACGCTGGCGGCGCTGCTCGAGCACAACCGGCCCGCCATCATCCTGTCGGACGGGTCGATCCATCCCGGCACCGACCCCAAGACGGGCGAGACGATCGACCTCGTGAGCGCCTACCAGGTGGCGGGCCACCCCGACGCCGAGTATCGCCAGCACATCGCCTGTCATGCCTGCCCCGGCATCGGCAGCTGCGGCGGCATCTTCACCTACAACACCATGCAGACCTTCATCGGCGTGCTCGGCATGGAGCCGCTGCACATGGTGGCGCCGCCGTCCGACGATCCGCGCCGGCTGGCTGAGTTCCCCAAGGAGCTGGTCGGCCATCTCGAGAACCTGATGGCCAAGGACCTGAAGCCGCGCGACATCGTCGTGCGCGATTCGATCCGCAACGCCACGATCGTGGCCATGGCGATCGGCGGCTCGACCAACGTGACCTTGCACGCACCGGAGATCGCGCGCGCCGCGGGCTATGCCGACTTCTGGAAGGACATCATCACGCCGGAGGAGTTCAACTACCTCTCCCAGCATATCGTGCCCGTGCTCACCGACGCCCGCCCTACGGCAAGTACTCCATGGTCGACATCGACCGGGTGGGCGGCATCCAGGTGATCGTGCGCGAGTTTCTGGACGCCGGCCTGCTGAATGGCGACGTGATGACCTGCACCGGCGAGACGCTGGCGGCCCAGGTCGAGCGCCTGGGCGCCGGGCGCGCCGACGGCAAGGTGATCTACAGCGTCGACAAGCCCTACAAGCCGACCGGCGGCCTGCGCGTGCTGGGCGGCAACCTGTCGCCGGATTTCTCCGCCATCCTCAAGCTCGCGGGCGTCGAAGGCGGCCTGGAGAACAACATCTTCCGCGGCAAGGCCCGCATCTTCGAGGGCGAGCAGGGCCTGCTCGACGCGCTCGACCAGGCGCCCGGGCAGTTCCAGAACCACGACATGGTCATCGTGCGCTACGAGGGGCCGAGCGGCGCGCCGGGCATGCCGGAGATGCTCGATCCGACCTCGCGCATCACGACGCTCTGCCGCGAGCGCGGCATCATCGTCGGCCTGATGACGGATGCCCGCTTTTCGGGCGGCTCGGTCGGCCTGGTCATCGGCCATGTCGGCCCCGAAGCGGCGCTGGGCGGCCCGATCGCCTTCATCGAGAACGGCGACGAGATCGTGGTCGATCTCAACACCAACGAGCTCAACTGCACGGCGCTCGCCGACCCGGCCGTCCTCGCCAGGCGCAAGGCGGCCTGGGAGAAGGTCGTTGCCGGCAATGGCGGCATCCATCCCAACTGCGGTGAGGCGGACACCCGCCTGCTCCACCGCGCGCGCCTGACCGCGGTGCCCGCCACGCGCGGCGGCGGCCTGCATCCGAACCGCGAGATCTGGGTGCGCGATCCGCGTGACGCCAAGCGGTCGGGCTTCAAGCTCAGCAACAAGCACCGGCCGCAGGCGAACAAGGTTTTCTAGTCTTCCGGACCGCGCGCGTCCCGCGCGCCTCATGAGCGCGCGGGGACGCGCGCGGTCCGGAAGAGCATGAACGGCACTTCCGGCGGACACAGCGGCTCTATATCGTACTCGCCAAGGCCGCCGATCCCCTGGTTGCTGCCCCACCTCAACCGCGAGAGGCTGTGATGTCACTCACCAACGCGCCCGATCCCGCCATCCGCCAGGCCGTCGTCGAGCAGGACCTGAAAAACGTCCTGCATCCCATCGTCCAGCACAAGGCGCTGGAGGCCAAGCAGATCGTGGTGACCGGCGCTGAGGGCTCGACGATCTACGATGCCGATGGAACCGCCTATCTCGACGCCATGGCCGGGCTGTGGTGCGTCAACATCGGCTACGGCCGCGCCGAACTGGCCGAGGTGGCGGCGGAGCAGCTGCGGCAGCTTGCGTATTTCCCGCATACCGCGATGAACGTGCCGGCCGCGGCGCTGGCCGAGAAGATCAATGAGCTGATGGGCGGCGGCTATCACACCTACTTCGTCAACTCGGGCTCCGAGGCGAACGAGGCCGGCTTCAAGATCGCCCGCCAGTACATGAAGCACGAGCATCCCGGGCACTATCGCTTCAAGACCGTCAGCCGCTACTTCTCCTATCACGGCACGACTATGGCGACCCTTGACGCCGGCGGCATGGGCGAGCGCAAGGCGAAGTTCGAGCCGTACTCGGGCGACTTCGTGCACGTCGCCCATCCCTACTGCTATCGCTGCCCGTTCGGCCTCGAGCTATCCGAGCTGCGGCCTGGCCTGCGTGAAGAACATGGAGACCACCATCCTGGGCGAAGGTCCCGAGACGGTCGCCGAAGTGCTGGTCGAGCCGATCATGAGCGGCGTCGGCGTCGCCGTGCCGCCCGACGAATACCTGCCCGAGGTCGAGAAGCTCTGCCGCAAGTACGGCATCCTTCTGCACGTCGACGAGGTGATCAACGGCTTCGGCCGCACCGGCAAGATGTTCGCTCACCAGCACTATGACGTCGCGCCCGACATCGTCGCGATCGCCAAGGGCATCTCGAGCGCCTACCTGCCGATCGCCGCGACCGTGGTGAAGAACAGCGTGTTCGACAGCTTCTACGGCGAGGCGTCGGAAAACCGGCAGGTCGGGCAGGTCAACACCTACGGCGGGCACCCGGTCTCCGCCGCGGTCGCCGTCCGCAACATCGAGATCCTGGAGGCCGAGAAGCTGGCCGAACGCGCGGCCGACGTGGGCGCCTATCTGCAGGACGGACTGCGCACCTTGATGAAGAAGCACAAGGTCATCGGCGATGTCCGCGGCAAGGGCCTGCTGATCGGCGTCGAGCTGGTGAAGGACCGCGCCAGCAAGGAGCCGGTCGGCGCCGCAGGCCATCACCGCCGTCCACGAGTTCTGCCGCGACAACGGCCTCCTGGTGGGCCGGTCGGTCGGCGGGCGGCGCTACGGCAATACCATCACCATGTCGCCGCCGCTGGTGATCACCCGCGCCGAGTGCGACCGGATCGTCGAAACACTGGATCGCGCGTTGTCGACTGTGGACTTCGGCTGAAGCCAATCCGCTGAAGTCGTGATCGCGCGCGTCAGTCCGCCGTTCTTTTGCCGAGGAGGCGCACCAGCATATGTCTGACGTGATCCTGCCCGCCGAAGAACACGGCAAGAATACGGACCTTGCGCACCGGCTGATCGACGTCGAACCAGTGGATCGCGCGGCCAATGGCGAGAAAGCGTATCCCCGGCAAGACGTCGTCGCGCCCCGTGCCTCGTAGGGGAAAGCTTGCCAGCCGATCGGCAGCTTTGCGGATATCCATCACCCGCTGCGCTGCGTGGTCCAAGGCTTCCTCGGTACTCTCGCCCAAGGCCAGATAGCTCTCGAACAGGTGGTCGAAGATCAGGTCGAAGTCGCGTTCGGCATCGGCTGAGAATTCAATCGCGAACCGCATGCGCCCGGCGTTTCTTTGCAATCATCCTGGACAGCCGGCTATCCATTTTTGTGGCCGACAAGAACGGGCCGGAACGCCGCTTGCCGAGAATCTCAGCCAACGCGGCCCGCTCCAGGGCTTCATCTTCAAGCTTCTCCCGAAGAAGCTCGATGCCCTGCTGCATGACGGCACTCACGCTGGGAAAGCGCCCCGAATTGACGAGCGTCTTGGCGAAGGAATGCTGATCGTCGGTCAGCGAAATCGAAGACTTTACTGTCACGGGCCTTGGCATTCGGTCAGATGGCGTGTCACCGACGGTAATACCGGGTCGTACTACCGGTCAAGCAGCCCCGAATTGATGGTGCTACCAATGCCCTTTGCGGCGGTTCCAGGCGTAGAGGAGATCGGCGAAGCGATCGTACGCAAAACGAGAGATGTGGCGTACGACCGGCAGGCCCGCCAGCCGGCCAAGCCATGCGTGCCCCGGTGTGCGCAGCCATATCTCGACAGCACAGTCGGCACCGACGAAGAGCCGCCCTTCGGCGTCGACCGCGTGCAGCCTTCGGCGCACGTCTTCGATCCCGGCACCGAAGCCGGCGAGAGCGGCCGGCTCGAGATTGATATCGCGGAACTCTATGGTGCCGGCGCGGGCCGCGCGCACGAGGCGGTTACGTTGCCAGTTGATCCCGCCATCGCAGACCGGGCATTTGGTGTTGTACCAAACGACGAGTCTGGAACGCATCGACGGGCCCCTCCGCCGCAATAGCCGGGAGTGAACGATAGATGCGCGGGCCGCTCACCGGCAAGCGTGGCGGCTTCAACCCCAGGCTTGAAGAGCCAAGCCGAATCGCTGCAGCCCCTGCCACGTCGCGGGCCAGCTGCCGCGCAGCATGACCGTGACGGTGTCGATGGCCGGAAGGCTTGCCGCCGTCAGCCAGGCCGCAAGACCTTCGGCGTTCGCCGGGATGTCGACGCGCAGCACCCCAGGAGGTGCGGCCTTGGCGGCGGCGGCGACCAAGGCGATGGCCTCGTCCTCGCTCGAGGCAACGACCGGGCCGATGATCATGCCGCGGCCGAAGGCGCGCAGCATGGCAAACCCGGCGGGCTGCCCTGCGCGGTCGACCAGCCAGGCATCGCCGGCTGCCAGAAGACTGCCGATCAGCTCCGAACGGTCGGCGCCGAAGACGGCGGCGTCGAGGGCGCACAACTGGGCGCGATCCGCCGGTACGGCCCGTCGCAGCGGGACGTCCGGCGCAGTCGGCAGGACGGCGCCTTCGGTCAGCCGGCCTTGGTGCTGGCGGACGAATCCGGTCGAGACGAAGCCCAGCTTCTCGTAGAGCGGCAGGCCTTCGGCCGTCGCATTCAGCATCAGCGTGCGCGAGCCTGAAGTCGGCGATCAGCGCCTTCATCAGGGCGCGGCCGATGCCCCTGCCCTGCTGATCGGGCGCGACCAGGACCAGGCCGATGGTGCCGACGTCGCGGCCGAAGCTCCAACGCAGGCCGACTCCGACCGTGCGCCCCGTTGCGTCGACGGCAACGATGCCGGCGCCGAGTGCGAGCAGTTGCGCGCAATCCTCCGCGCCGATGCGGCCACGACATCTGCTGAGCCAGCCCATGCATTGCCGCAAGATCGCCGGCATGCATCGGCCGCAGCGTCGTCTCGGCGCTGGTGGAGCGCACTTTCAGATCGTTGTTCATGACGAGAGGACTACCTACAGGGCCATGCAGAGGCGAAGTGCATCGTAGATGGCGGCGTGGACGCTGCGGCTGGTGACGGCGTCGCCGATGCGGTGCAGCTCGAAGGCGCCGTCGGTTGGCGTCGGCCGCTGCGGCTCGCCGTCGAGCAGGGCGTCGATGTCGGTGATCCCGCCGTTGATCGAGCCGGCGCGCAGGGCATCGAAGGTCTCGGTCATCGGCACGGTGCCGTTCTCGATCACGACCTGCGGCGCACGCAGCTCCAGGATCGCGCCCGTGAGCTCGTGGCGGAAGGTCGCGACCAGGCCGTTGCCCGACGGCCGCACACGCTCGAGCTGATGGTCGATGGTCGTGCGCACGCCATGCTCGGCGAAGCGCTTCCGGTAGACGACGCGGGCGTTGTATTCCATCTCCAGGCCCACGTTGTCGTCGAGGGTGACGAACTGCACGGCGCGGCCCTGCTCGGCGAGGTGCAGCGCGCACGACACTGCCTGATGGCGGCCGGTGCCGTCGTAGACGATGACTTCGTCCTTGGCCGAGGCAGTGCCCGAGAGGATATCCCACACCGTAGTGCAGTGCTCCGCGCCGTCGAGCCAGGCGGTATCAGGCACGCCGCCGGTGGCGACGATCACCGCATCGGGCTTTTCGCGCTGCACATCGTCGGCCGTCGCGTAGGCATTGAGGCGAACCTCGACGCCCAGTCGTGCCAGCTCGGCGGTGCGCCAGTCGACGATGGCTATAAGGTCGCGCCGCCAGGTCGCGCGGACCGCCAGCAGGAGCTGGCCACCCAACTGGTTGGCCGCCTCGAACAGCACGACCTTGTGGCCGCGCTCGGCGGCGACCCGCGCCGCCTCCAGCCCGCCAGGCCCGCCGCCCACGACCACGACCTTGCGGCCGGGCCGCGGCGAGGGCTGCACGATCTGCGGCAGGATCTGCTCGCGCCCCGTCGCCGGGTTATGGATGCAGGCAAGCTTCTTGTACATGCAGTGCGAGGCGCCGACGCAGGGCCGGATGCGCTCCTCCTCGCCGCGCATCAGCTTGTTGACGATCTGCGGATCGGCCATGTGGGCGCGCGTCATCGCCACCATGTCCAAAAGGTTCTCGGCGACGGCATGGCGCGCCGTGGCGATGTCGGGGATGCGCGCGGCATGGAAGACCGGCAGCCCGACCTCGCGCTTGAAGGCGCCGACCTTGGCCAGGAACGGCGCCAGCGGCTGCGACATGCCCGGCATGTTGTGCTCGGCCAGCGACAGGTCGGTATCCATGCGGCCGAAGATGGCGTTGAAGAAGTCGATGTGGCCCTCGCGTTCGAACAGCTGGGCGATGCGAACGCACTCCTCGAAGCCGATGCCCTCCTCGATGTCCTCGTCGACCACGAAGCGGATGCCGACGATGTAGTCGTCGCCCACCCGCTTGCGGATGGCCTCGTGCACCATCAGGCCGAAGCGCGCGCGGTTCTCCAGCGAACCGCCGAAGGCGTCGGTACGCCGGTTGGTGCGCGGCGACAGGAACTGGCCGATCAGATGGCCGCCGGTCACGGTCTCGCAGCCGTCGAGCCCGCCCTCCTTGCAGCGCACCGCGGCCGCGGCGTAGTCGGCGATGATACGATCGATGTCGGTGCGGTCCATCTCGCGCGGGATGTCGCGATGGCGGCGCTCGCGGATCGCGCTGGGCGCCACGGTCGGCAGCCAGTTCATCGCCGCCGAGGTGGCGCGCCGGCCGAGATGCGAGATCTGGCACATGATCGCGGCGCCATGGCCGTGGATGCGCGACGAGAAGGCTAAAAGGTCGGGGATGATGGCGTCGCTCGACATGTCGATCTGGCCGCCGCCCCAGCTCGAATCGCGGGCCACCATCGAGGAGCCGCCGAACATGGTGAGGGCGATGCCGCCCTTGGCCTTTTCCTCGTGATAGCGCTGGTAGCGCTCCTTGGGCAGCCCGCCCTCGTCGATGGTGGCGGCGTGGCTGGTGCTCATGATGCGGTTGCGCAAGCTCAGGCCCTTCAGGCGGAAGGGCTGCAGCAGGGGATCGCGCAGGCGCGGCGGTGCCTTGTCGAGGAGATCCGAGGGGTTGGCGGTCGGCATGGGGTTCGCCTCTTTGGTCAGGCTCGACGGTCGAGCCGTTGGAGGGGCACGATCACGGCGGAGCCGGCGCGCGAAGGATTGCTGCGCTAAAAGCTCCTGCTCCGTGCGATGGCAGTGCACGTCGGAGCCCTTGGCGAAGCGCCGCAGCGGCGGCGGCTCGGTTTCGCACGAGCCCGGCGCGCACCGGGCAACGCGCGACGAAGGCACAACGGTCCGACTGGCTGGGGCGCGCGGCCTCGCCGCGGGCTTCGGCGAGGCGCGTCGCATCGATGCCGTCGAGCCAGCCGGGCCGGAGTTCCGGTATCGAGGAGGCGAGCAGGTCGGCATAGGGATGCTGCGGCGCCTGCATGACCACGCCGCCGGGGCCGCGCTCCATCATCTGGCCGGCATAGAGGATCATCACCTCGTCGCAGACGGCGCGCACCGTCGCGAGATCGTGGCTGATGAACATCAACGCCAGGCCGAGCTCGCGGCGCAGCTCTGCCAGCAATTCCAGGATCGCGGCACCAACGACGGTGTCGAGCGACGACGTCACCTCGTCGCACAGGATCAGCGCCGGCTCGGCCGCCAGAGCGCGGGCAAGATTGACGCGCTGCTTCTGGCCGCCCGACAGCTCGCTGGGCAGGCGATCGAGCAAGGCCATCGGCAGCTTCACCAGGTCGAGCAATCGCCGCACCCGGCGTCGCTGCTCGCCGCGCGACAGGCGGTGATAGAAGGCGAGCGGCCGGCTCAGGATGCGCTCGACGCTGTGCGCGGGGTTGAGGGCGGTGTCGGCCGCCTGGAAGACGATCTGGATGCGCCGCAGCTCTTCCAGGCCGCGCGCCTCCAATGTCGGCGCAAGCGCCACGCCGTCCAGCCTCATGGTGCCGGCGGCGGCCGGCAACAGTCCGGCGATGACGCGCGCCAGCGTGCTTTTGCCCGAGCCGGATTCGCCGATGACGCCCAGCGCCGAACCGGCGCGGATTTCCAGGCTTATATCGCGCAGAACAGGTATCGGCAGCCGGCCCTGCCGGTCGATCCGGCCGTAACCCGCGGTCAGCCCGTGCACTTCCAGCAGCGGAGCCGCCGCCGATGGCTGCTGCTGCGATTGTTGCGGCCTGGGAGCGGCGGCCGCGAGAAGGCTCTTGGTGTAGCTGTCGGCTGGTTCCGACAGGATGCGGGACGTCGGCCCGGTCTCGCGCATGGCGCCGTCGCGCAGCACGACGATGCGGTCGGCGATCTGCGCCACCACGGCAAGGTCGTGCGAGACGTAGACCGCGGTTGTATGGCGCTCGCGCACGGCCTCGCGGAAGGCGCGCAGCACCTCGACCTGCGTGGTGACGTCGAGCGCGGTGGTCGGCTCATCGAAGACCACCAGCTCGGGGTCCGTCATCAGCGCCATTGCCGCCATCAGCCGCTGCAGCTGGCCGCCCGATACCTGATGGGGGAAGCGCGCGGCGATGCGATCCGGCTCGGGCAGCGCAAGGGCGCGGAAGATGTCGCGCGCCTTGGCCTCGGCCGCACTGCGCGACATCAGCCCGCGCATGCGCACGCCCTCGGTCACCTGATCCATCAGGCGCAGCGAGGGATTGAAGGCGGCGGCGGCGCTCTGCGCCACGTAGGCGACGCGCCGGCCGCGCAGCTGCGACAGCTCGGCGGGCGACATGGCGGTCACCTCCTCGCCGCCGATGCGCACGCTGCCGCCGGCGATGCGGCAGCCGTGTCGGGCATAGCCCAGCAGCGCCAGCGCGATCGTGGTCTTGCCCGACCCCGATTCGCCGATCAGCGCCAGAACCTCGCCTCGATCGATGGAGAAGCCGATGTCGCGCACGATGTCGCTCGGCGCGCCGCCGTCGCCCTGGGCAGTGACGTGCAGGCCGGAGACGTCGACCAACGCCATCTAGCGCTCCCCCTCTTGACTGCGGCTCGTGCGACTGCGGCCCGAGAAGCCGTCGATCAGCAGGGTGATGCTGATGGTCAGCATGGCGATCGCGACGGCGGGCACCAGCACCGCCGGGGCCGCCTCGTAGATGCCGGTGATGTTCTCGCGCACCAGGGCGCCCCAGTCGGCGTTGGGCGGCTGGATGCCGAGGCCGAGGAAGCTGAGCCCACTCAACAGCAGCACGACGAAGACGAAGCGCAGGCCGAAGTCGGTCAGCAACGGCACGATCATGTTGGGCAGGATCTCCGCCCACACGACGTAGGCGGTCCGCTCGCCACGGGCGCGCGCGACCTCGATGAAGTCCATCGCGTTGATGTCGAGCGCCAGCGCGCGTGAGAAGCGGTAGGACCCCGGGACGTAGCTGATCGCCGCCATCACGATCAGCACCGGCAGCGACGTGCCGAAGGCAGCGACGACGACCAGGGCGAACATCAGGTGCGGAATGGAGATCAGCGCATCGGCTGCGCGGCCCAGCACCGAATCGGTCCAGCCTTTCCTGACGGCGGACAGGATGCCGAGCGCGATCCCGCCCAGGCAGGCCAGCACCGTCGCCACCATGGCCACGCCCACGGTGTAGCGGGCGCCATAGAGCAGCCGGCTCAGCATGTCGCGGCCGAGATAGTCGGTGCCGAACGGATGGGCGGCGCTCATGGGCGCGAACACGCCGACATTGACGACGTCGCCCGCGCGGTACGGCGCCAGGTAGGGGCCGAACGCGGCCAGGGCCGCCCAGGCCAGCACCAGGGCGATGCCGGCCTGCCGGGCGACCGAAAGGCGCCGGCGGCGGGATGCGGCGATGGCGGTGTCGCTCATCGGGTGCGCAGCCGGGGGTTGGAGAGGATCGAGCAGATGTCGGCGACCAGCACCAGCAGCATGAAGGTCGCGCAGAAGATCATGGCGCAGGCCTGCACCAGCGGCATGTCGCGCGTCTCGACCGCGTCGACCGCGAGCTTGGCGAGACCGGGGTAGCTGAAGATCACCTCGACGATGATGACGCCGCCCAGCAGGGACGACAGGTTGAGCGCGACGGCATTGGCGATCGGCCCTGCGGCATTGCGCAACGCGTGGTGCAGCACCAGCCGCGCCGGCCGCACGCCCTTCAGCCGCGCCATCTCGATGTAGGAGGAATCGAGCACGCCGAGCAGCGCCGCGCGGGTCATGCGCGCCATCTGCGCGGTCACGGCGAAGCAGAGCGTCAGCACGGGCAAGGTGAAGTTCTGCAAGGCCTCGGCGAACGAGCCGATCGACGGCTTGGCCAATGCCGAGACCCAGTGCAGCTGCACGGCGAAGAGCATCACGCCGACCGTCGCCAGCAGGAACTCCGGCACCGCTACGAGCGACACCGCCGTGACATTGGCGACGCGGTCGTAGAGCGTGCCGCGCCAGATCGCCGTGGTGATGCCGATCAGCAGCGCCAGCGGGACGGCGACCGCGGCGGTGAGCGCCGTCAGCAGCAGCGAGTTGGCGAGCCTCGGCCCGATCAGCTGGGCGACCGGCAGGCGGTTGATCAGCGACACGCCGGGATCGCCCGAAAGGAGGCCGGCGAGCCAGCGCAGGTAGCGCTCGTGCGCCGGCAGGTCGAGGCCGAGCGCCTTGCGCAGGCCCGCCACCGCCTCGGGCGACGTCGACTGGCCGAGGATCGCCTCGGTGGCGTCGCCCGGCAGGATGTTCGTGCCGACGAAGACGATCACCGACACGACCAGCAGGGTCAAAAGGCCGCCCAGCACGCGCCGGGCAATCATTCCCAGCATCAGCATGGCAGGCGCCCCAGCGTCTCTTGCCGGACCGCGGGCCTCCAGGCCCGCTCATATTCTTCCGGACCGCGCGCGTCCTCGCGCGCCTCATGAGCGCGCGGGACGCGCGCGGTCCGGAAGACGAAGAGCATGAGCGGGCCTGGAGGCCCGCGGTCCGGCAAGAGGGTCAACAACCCGCCCGGCACGTGCTCAGCCTTCGAGCCAGACGTTCTCGGCGTAGGCGTAGCCCATCAGGCCGCCGGTGGGGATGGGCTTCAGGCCCTTCAGCTTGGCGGTATGGGCATCGAGGATGCTGATGAACACCGGCAGGCCGATGCCGCAGTTCTCGTGCACCAGGGTCTGCATCTCGCCGTACATCTGCTTGCGCTTGGCCTCGTCGCGCTCGCCGCGCGCTAAGACCAGGAGGTGGTCGAACTTCTCGTTCTTCCAGGCGCTCTCGTTCCAGGTCGAATCGGACTTGAAGAACAGCGTGAACAGCACGTCGGCGCTGGGCCGCGGGTTGATGCTGCCCATGGTGAGCGGCTGCTTCATCCACACGTTCGACCAGTAGCCGTCGGCCGGCATGCGCTTCACGTCGACGTTGAGGCCGATCTGCTGGGCGGCCTGCTGGATCAGCACCGCCTGGTCGAGCATGGTGCTGCTCGCCATGGCGTGCAGCGGGACCGTGGTGGTGCCGATGCCCGAGCGCTGCAGATGGAACTTGGCCTTCTCCGCATCGAACGGCCGCTGCTTCAGGCCGGGGAAGTAGAAGCGGTTGGTCGGATCGATCGGCTGGTCGTTGGCCAGCACGGCGTAGCCCTGGAAGACAGCGCTCTTCATCTGCTCGCGGTTGAGCAGGTATTTCAGCGCCAGCACCAGGTCCTGGTTCTTGCCGAGATCGGAATCCTGGCGGATCACCAGGTCGTTGTAGCCGCCGGCCTTGGTCTCGAACACGGCATAGCCGGGGCTCGCCTGCACGCGCTTTGCCAGCTGCGGGCTGATCGCGGCGGCGATCTGCACGTCGCCCGACAGCAGTGCGTTCAGCCGCGCGGTCTGGTCGGGAATGCCGAACAGCTCGATCTCGTCGAGATAGGGCTGGCCCGGCTTGAAATACTCGGTGTTGCGGACGCCGATCGACTTGATGCCGGGCTGGAACTCCTGGCAGCGATAGGGGCCGGTGCCGATCGCCATCGTGAAGCTCGAAGTGCCGTTCTTGATGATCAGGAAATGCGGCGTGCCCAGCACCACCGGCAGGTCGGCGTTGGGCGATTCGAGCGTGATCTTCACCTCGTGCTTGCCGCTGGCCGTGATCTCCTTCATCGGCGCGGCCAGCGCCTTGGCGGCCGAGCCCGTCGCCGGATCCTTGTGGCGCGCCAGCGAGAAGACGACGTCGTCGGCGGTAAGCGGCGTGCCATCGTGGAACTTGACGTCGCGGCGCAGCTTGATCGTCCACACTGTGGCGCTGCTGTCGCTCTCGATCGCCTCGGCGAGCTCGAGCTGCGGCGCCAGGCTGGCGTCGAGTCGCGTCAGGCCGTTGTAGAAAGTGAAGCAGCGCGTGTAGTCGGTCTGGTTGTTCTGCTTGGCCGGATCGACGGTGTCGGCCGTCGAGGAGGTCTGCGAGGCGACCTTGATGCGGCCACCGCGCCTGGGCGTCTGGGCGAGCGCGCGCCCTGCGTCGCCGATGAGGAGGCCCGCGGTCGCCGCCGACATGCCGGCCGCGCCCAGCCACCTCATGAGATCGCGCCGGCTCGCGCCCCTCGCCAAGGCTGCCTCGATGGCCGCCATGTCCGATGTGCCGATCGCCGCATGCCGTTTGAAGGTCATTGCCTGCTCCTGTTCGTCCCTCGCTGCACCATCGTACGCAGTGCTTAACGCGTGCCATGATCGCGACAGGGGCCGGAAAAGCACGGTCGCAATTCCTAGACAGGCCATACGCCCAGCGTATGGGGTGGCTCAGGAGGCCTACGGCATCGTTTTTGCTATGGCTTCGGTAGCTATCGTTCGTTCTGAAAGAGCTATACGCTATCCGTATGGTCGCGCTGGCCAGACTCGTCCCCTCCTTGCGCAGCCTCCTGATCTTCGAATCGGTCGCTCGATCAGGCAGCTGCAGCGCGGCGGCGCGCGAATTCAACCTCACGCAGCCCTCGGCCAGCCGCAACATCGCCCAGCTCGAGGCCCATCTCGGCGTGCCGCTGTTCACCCGCAGCGCCGCCGGCATGGAGCTGACGCGCGAGGGCCAGATCCTCTATCAGGCGCTGGGCGACGGCTTCCATCAGGTGGAGGTCGCGCTGAACCACCTCTCGGCGCTGCGCGACGCCAAGGACGTGGTCGAGCTGTCGCTGTCGACGGCGTTCGTCACGCACTGGCTGGTGCCGCGCCTGCCGGCCTTCCATCAGGCTTTCCCGTCAGTCGACCTGCGCTTCCAGCTGATCCCCAGCAACCTGCGCGGCGGGCCGGGCACGGTCGACCTCGCCATGCGCATGAAGGGCGAGCACGACGCCGACTACCACAGCTGGCATTTCGCGCCCGAGCTGATCATCCCGGTGTGCAGCCCGAGCTACCTGGCACAGCACAAGCCGCTGCTGGGCGTGCCCGGTGAATCCGGCCATACCCTGCTGCATCTGTCGGACGCGCATTTCGATCCGAAGACGCTGTGGGGCGCCACCACGGCGCCGGTCGCCCACCACGCACTGCTGGAGTTCAGCGACTATGCCGTGGTGCTGCAGGCGGCGCTGAGCGGCGGCGGCGTGGCGCCGGGCTGGATCTCGGTGGTGTCGCGGCCGCTGCTTGACGGCACACTGGTGCCGGCCTCGCCGCTGCGCGTGCGCACGGGCAAGCATTTCCATCTGCTCGCCGCACGCGGCAAGCCGCTGCGCGACGTCGTGGCGGCGATCCGCGACTGGCTGCTCGACCAGATGCGGCAGGACATGGAACGCGTGGCACCGCTGATCGACCGGGCGTAAGCCCCGTCATCCCGAGCGAAGCCGCCCGAAGGGCGGCGCAGTCGAGGGACCTGTTTTGCCGATGCAGCAACAAAACAGGTCCCTCCACTTCGCCTCGCTACGCTCGGCTCCGGTCGGGATGACGGGCTTTCTTAAAATCACTGTTTTTGAGTGCTCTGACAGTGAATCTCACTGCGAGACGCCGCCAATTCGGTGCCCCATCCCACGTCACCGCCACTAATCTCGTCATACCGCAGCTGGAGAGCCGCCATGCCCGACGTCACCAAATTCAACACGCTCACCTTCGACTGCTACGGCACGTTGATCGACTGGGAGCGCGGGATCCATGCCGAACTGCGCCCGTGGCTGGACCGCCATGGCCGCCGCGACCTCGATGACAACGCCGTGCTGGAGACCTTCGGCACGATCGAGGCAGCGTGCGAGGCCGAGACGCCGGGCAAGCTGTACCCCGAGATCCTGGCCGAGGTGCACCGCCGCCTGGCCGACAAATGGAGCATCAAGGCGACTGCCGCCGAGGCAACCGAGTTCGGCCAGTCGGTCGGCCGCTGGCCCGCCTTTGCCGACAGCGCGACCTCGCTGCAATACCTCAAGCGCTACTACAAGCTCGTCATCCTCTCCAACGTCGACCGCGCCTCCTTCGCGCGCAGCAACGAGAAGCTGGGCGTCGCCTTCGACCACATCCTCACCGCCCAGGACATCGGCTCCTACAAGCCCAGCCTGCGCAATTTCGAGTACGCGTTGGGCGACCTGGAGCGCACCTTCGGCACCAAGAAAGGCGACATCCTGCACACCGCCCAGAGCATCTTCCACGACGTGGTGCCGGCGCGCAGCGTCGGGCTGGCCACGATGTGGATCAACCGGCGCAAGTCGGTCGGCGGCTGGGGCGCCACCCCGGCGCCGCAGGCCCCGGGCGCGCTCGCGACCCCAGACATCGAGGTCGCCAGCATGGCCGATTTCGTGGTCTTGCATCAGGCTCACCTTCGTGGCGAATCTGCGTGAGGCGCGGCCTGGAGCCTGCGCCACCCAACGGGGGCAGGCGGCATGAAACAGCGTGGCGGCGGCACGATCCGGCTCGACAGGCTCGATCTCAAGATTTTGGCGACACTGCAGACCGCGGGCCGGATCAGCAACCTGGAGCTGGCCGACACGGTCGGGCTCTCGGCCACGCCCTGCCAGCAGCGGGTGCGGCGCCTGGAGGCGGCCGGCTACATCAGCGGCTATGGCGCGCAACTTGCAATCGATCGCATATGCCGCAACATCGTCGTCTTCACCGAGATCACGCTCAGCAACCATCGGCGCGAGGATTTCCTGAAGTTCGAGCGCGGCATCCAGGAGATGCCGCAGCTGCTCAACTGCTTCCTGGTGACCGGCGGCTACGACTACCTGGCGCAGTTCATCGCCCAGGACATCCACGACTATCAGACCACCGTCGAGAGCCTGCTCGACCGCGACCTGGGCGTCGACAAGTACTTCAGCTACGTCACCATCAAGCAGGTCAAGCGCAGCACGGGCTTTCCGCTGGCCGACCTGGTCGAGCAGGCAGCCTCTTGAATTCGGCGATGACGGGCTTGCTGCTGGTGAAATCCGGCGGCGCGGCCGCGCTGCCCGAATGGCAGGCGTGCTTCGCCGAGTTCGCGCCCGGACTAAAAGTGCGCTGGTGGGACGATCCAACGGTCGATCCCGAGGCCGTCACCCATGTCCTGGTCTGGGAACCCCAGCCAGGGCGGCTGGCACGCTATCCGAACTTGCGCGTGATCTTCAGCAGTGCAGCCGGCATCGACCACATCACCTGCGATCCCGACCTGCCGCGCGGCGTGCCGATCGTGCGCATGGCGACCGAGGAGACGGCGCAGAGCATGGGCGAGTACGTCTGCCTGGCCGCCCTGTCGATCCTGCGTGACGGCAACCGACTCGCCGCTGCACAGGCCAACCGGCGCTGGGACTCGTTCGAGCAGCCGCACACGGCGCTCGACAAGCGGGTCGGCGTCATGGGGCTGGGCAACATCGGGCAGGTCGTGGCGCGCATGCTGCGCGGCCTGGGATTCACGGTTTCAGGCTGGGCGCGCACGCCGCGCAAGCTCGACGGCATAAAAGTCCATTCAAGTCTCGACAGCTTGTTGGCCGAAAGCGACATCCTCGTCGGATTGCTGCCCGAGACCCCGCAGACGCGTGGCCTGTTGGATCGCGAGCGTATCCGACGGCTGCCGCGCGGTGCGGGGATCGTCAATGCCGGACGCGGCTCGCTCATCGTCATGCCCGACCTGATCGCCGCCCTCGATGAGGGCCATCTCGGCGCAGCCTATCTCGACGTCTTCGATCCCGAGCCGCTGCCGGCCGATCACCCGGCGTGGCAGCATCCGCGCATCACCGTCACGTCGCACGTCGCGGGCTTTGCCTCGCGCCGCGCCCGCGCTCGCTCGGTGGTCGCCGCTCTCGAGGCTCATGGGCGCGGCGAGCCCTTGCCCAACCTCTACGACGCCGATCGCGGCTATTAGAGCGCAATCCGCCCAGCTGGCATCAGCTGGGCGGATTGTGCCCTGTGAAACAAATATCGCCGGTGCGCGCGAATCCGCTCAGACGGAACCGCGCGCGGTTCCATCTGAGCGGATTCCGCTCTATTGAACGCGCGCGCCCGAGGCGCGCACGATCGGTGGCCAGAACACGCGTTCCTGGCTGATGAACTGCTCGAACTTCGCCGGGGTGTAGTCGAGCATCGGCGGCAGGCCGTTGTCGTCCAGGCGTTTGCGGATCGCGGGGTCGGCCAGCGCTTCGATCATCACGGTCGACAGCTTGGCTATGACAGGCTTGGGCAGGCCGGCGGGGCCGAAGATGCCGAACCACGAATAGGCCTTGAATTCCGGCAGCCCCGCTTCGGTGGGATTAGGCACGTCCGGGATCAGCGGCTGCCGGTCGGGCGACGCCATGAGGATGCGCAGGTTGCCGTCGCGATGATGCGGACCGTGCAACACCGGCACGTCGAAGGCCCATTGCACGTCGCCATTGACCAGCGCCTGGATGGCCTCGGCGCCGCTCTTGTAGGGAACGTGCTCGGCCTGGCAGCCCGTGAGGCGCAGCAGGTTCGCGCCGGCGAGATGGCTGGTGGCGCCGATGCCGTTGCTGGCGTAGCTGAGCTTGCCCGGGTTGGCGCGCATTTCGGCGACCAGTTCCTGCACCGAGCTCACCTTGAGGCCCTTGCGCGTGACCGACAGGCACATCGGCACGAACACGGTGGGCGAGATCGGCGTCAGGTCCTTCTCCGGCGCGAACGGCAGGCGCTCGTACAAGGCGGGCGCGATGACGACTTGGGAAACGGTGCAATGTCCGAGCGTATATCCATCGGGTGCCGACTTGGCGACGATGTCCGTACCGACCACACCCCCTGCCCCGGCGCGATTCTCGACAACGCAGGTCTGACCGAGCATCTCGCTGAGCTTGGGGGCCAGGATGCGCATCGAGATGTCGGTCGAGCCGCCGGGGCCGAAGGGCACGACGATGCGGATGGGCTTGCTCGGCCACGGCGCTTCGGCACGGACGATGGCCGGCGCCGCCACGCTGGCCGCCGAGGCCAGGATCAGAGAGCGGCGGCCGATGGCCCGTGAAGTCGTAGAAATGTTGCCCATTACCCTTCCCTTCATGCATCGCGGCGACGGTCGAGCCAGTCGCGCGCCTGGTAGCAGGTGCCGACGACCGGCAGGAACCATGGCTTGCCGTGGAACAACGGATGCGTCGGCATCGTGCCGGTATCGAATTCGTTCACGTTGCGTGAGTTCGCACCCCAGCCCAGGCGCTCGGCATCGAGGACCAGCACGTCGACGGCGCGCGGCAGGTCCGCGCGCGGCTCCTCGGCCGTCCGGCAATCGTCCCACCGCCAGGGCGCGGCGCGAAAATCCGCCGTGAAGACGTCAGTGCCGGCCATGGTCTATTCGGCCGCCGCTTGTTGCGGCCGGATGTACGGCAGCTCGGCGAGCAGGGCCTGCCACACGGCCTGCACGTCGGCCGCACCGCTGCCCTCGCGCTTCAGGCCCTCCATCAGCTTTCGCTTCACGAAGTAGCGCCAATGGACGGGCAGGCTCGCCAGCAGAGCGGTCATGGCGTCGTAGGCGCTGCGGGTCCACACGCGCTCGTAGGCCTCGCGCGCGGCGCCGAAATGGAAATGCGGATGGGGCTCGTTGCGCCGGCGCTGCGCGCGCAGCGCCTCGGTCGCGGGCAGGTCGACCGCGAGGTCGACGCCCCTATCGTCGCCTAGGCCGGTCAGCACCACGCCGTACTCGGCCTCGGCATCGGCGATGGCCACGTAGTTGCAGATCACGTCGCGCAGAACGCGCTCGGGTTCGCGGTCGAGCGGGTCGCCACGGCCGCCGCCGCCCGGCGAGACGATGCTGACGATGTCGCCGGGCCCGGCGGTAAAGGTGTCGATGTTGTTCAGCACGCGCATGTCAGGGCGGCCGGGGTTCAGCGACATCGTCGAGCCGCGACCCGCCTTGCCGCCCAAAACGCCCCAGGCCTGGAAGCGGCAGCGGTCGCGGTTGCGCGCGGTGATGCGCGTGTTGGGCGTGAAGACCTGGAACTCCATGTGCGTCGCGAGGCCGCCGCGCCAACGGCCGGCGCCGCCCGTTCCCGATGCGAGGCCATAGCGCCGGAAGCGGATCGGCACCTCGGCTTCGGTGATCTCGACCGGCGTGTTCTTGAGATAGGCCGCATCGGCGCCGCTGCCGTTGGTGCCGTCGCCGGTCGGCATGCCGCCGGAGCCGCCGACCACCGGATTGACCGCGGCGATCACCGCCTCGCCCGTGCGATCGTCGTGCGTCATGACGTTGACGATCGAGCTCGAGCCCGCAGGTGCGGCCGGCATGCGCTCGGGCATGGCCTGGCCGAAGGCGCCGAACAGCAGGCTGCGGATACGTCCGCAGGTCAGGCTGCGCATGCCGACCGCGGCGGGGAACTGCGGATTGACCACCGTTCCCTCGGGCAGGATGCAATGGAACGGCCGCGTCAGCCCGAAATTCAGCACCAGGTTGGGATTGAGCGAGTAGAGGATGTAGTAGACGCCGACCAACATCAGCGTGTGATGCGGATTGCCGCCGGTCGGCACGTTGAGCGACGAGGTGAGCTGCGGATCGCTGCCGGTGAAGTCGAGGACGGCGGAATCGCCTTCTATGCGCAGCGTCACCGCCAGCCGTGCCGGATAGCCGTCCGGCCCGTCCTCGTCGGCGTAGTCGGAGAAGAAGTACTCGCCGTCCGGGATCGAGCGCAGGATCTCGCGCGCCTGGTGCTCGGCATAGTCCAAAAGGTCGCTCATGCCCTGGCGCAGCGTGTCGGGGCCGAACTTGGCGATGAGCTCGCGCACCTTGCGCTCGCCGGTGTTCATGGCGCCGACGAAGGCTTTCAGGTCACCGACGTTAAGGTCGGGCTTGCGGACGTTGGTCATCATGACGTCCAGCAGCTCCTGGTTCAGGACGCCGGCGCGATAGAGCTTGGTGGGCTTGAAGCGGATGCCTTCCTGATGGATCTCGGTCAGGGCGCGCGAGAGGCTCGCCGGCACGGCGCCGCCCATGTCGGTGTTGTGGATGTGGCCGGCCGTGAAGCACAGCAGCTCGCCCTCATGGAAGATCGGCTTCCACAGCACGAGATCGGGCGTATGCGTGGCGAGAAAGCCCGAATAGGGATCGTTGGTGAGCGCGATGTCGCCCGGCTCGTAAGAGGAGATCATCGGAATGGCGCGGCCGTAGTCGAGGCCGGGATACCAGGTCGCGCCGAGGTCCATGGGCACGGCGGCGGTGCGGCCGGCGGCATCGAGGATCTGGATGGTGAAATCCTCGGTCTCCTTGACGAAGGTCGAATGCGCCGTGCGGTAGAGCGTATAGGCCATGCTCTCGGCGGCGGCGCGCATGTGGTTGGCGAGGATCTCGAGCGTCACCTTGTCGACTTTCATGACCGTCACTCCGCCCGCTCGAGAACGATGTTGCCGCTGCCGTCCACCGTGGCACCGAAGCCGGGAGGCACGCAGGCTGTCGTGTCGTCCTGCACGATGACGCAGGGGCCGAAAAAGCGGTGATATGCCTCCAGCGCCGCGCGGCGATAAAAGGGAACGGCGTGCCAGTCGCCGTCGAAGAAGACTTTTAGCGTCTGCTCCGCGACGGGCGCTTCGCTGGCGGCGCGGGCCAAAGGGCGAAGGTAGGGTTTGGACGAGGCGCCCGAGACGACGAGGCGCAGGTTCATGATCTGCACGGCCGACTCGCGATCGCAGAAATCGTAGATGCCTTCGTGGGCACGATGGAAGGCCTCGGCGATCGCCGCCATGTCGCTCGCCTCGATGAGGCTCGGCGCCAGCGGCACTTCGATCTCGAAGGACTGGCCGCGATAGCGCATGTCGGCGAACCAGGCATACGCGGCCTCGCCGGTGAATTCCTGGTCGTCGCGCAGCCAGGCCGTCCCGTCGGCCTGTAGCGTCTTGGCCGCGTCGCGCAACCGCGCCGCGTCGGGGTCCGCCGCCATGATGAAGAGCGTGCGTATAAAGTCGTTCTTGACGTTCGCGACCAGGCCGCCCAGCGCACTCACCACGCCGGGGCGCGACGGAATCAGCACGCGCTGCATGCCAAGCTCGCGGGCCAGGAAGCAGCCCAGCATCGGGCCGGCGCCGCCGAACGGCAGGAGGGCGAAGTCGCGCGTATCGACGCCGTAGCGGGCGACGAGCTTGTTGACCTCGACGAACATGCCGGAGATGGCGATGCGGATGATCGCCTCCGCGGTCTGCTCGAGCCCGAGGTTGATGCGGCTGGCCAGCGTGCCGATGGCGGCCCGCGCCAGCGCCACGTCGGGCCGGAACGCGCCATAGGCGAGGTCGTGCTGGCCTAGAAAGCCGCAGACCGCGAAGGCATCGGTGATGGTGGGCAAGGTGCCGCCGCGGCCATAGCAGGCCGGTCCCGGCGCGGAGCCGGCGCTCTCGGGGCCGACCTTGAGCACGCCGAAGCCGTCGACCCAGGCGATCGATCCGCCGCCGTCGCCGATCGACGAGACGGCCACGCTCGGGATGTAGAGCGGCAGGTCGCCGATCTTCTCGCCCAGGCCGAACTGCGGCTGGCCGTCGATGATCAGGGCGACATCGGCGCTGGTGCCGCCGATGTCCAGCGTGATCACGTTGGGATGGCCGGCTTCCCGGGCGACCCAGGCCGCGCCCATCACGCCCGACGCCGTGCCCGACAGGACCATGCTGACGCAGGCACGCTTGCCGAGCTCGGCGCGCATGATGCCGCCGTTGGACTTGGTGATCAGCGGCTCGGCGGTCACGCCGCGGCTTTCCAGGCCCTCGATCAGCTTCTCGAGGTAGTCGCTGACCTTGGGATGGACATAGCCGTTGATCAGCGCCGTCGTCGTGCGCTCGTACTCGCGGATGATCGGCCAGACCTCGCTCGAGCGGAACACGAACAGCTGCGGCGCGATGCGCACGGCGATCGCTGCCACCTCGGCCTCGTGCGCGGGGTTGCGGTAGGCGTTGAGCAGCGAGATGACGATGCCGTCGACGCCCTTGGCCAGCGCCTTCTCGACCGCCGTCACGACGGAGGCCTCATCGACGGCCTGCTCGACCGTGCCGTCGGACAGCATGCGCTCGCGAATGCCGAAGATGCGGTCGCGCGGCACCAGCGGCGCGCCGCGGCGCGAGAACAGGCTGTAGGCCTCGGGCATGCGCAACCGCGCCAGCTCGACCACGTCCTCGAAATTCTCGGTGGTCAGCAGCGCCAGCGATGCGCCCTTGCGCTGGATGACGGTGTTGATGCCGACCGTGGTGCCGTGCACGAAGCTCGTGATGTCGGACGGCCTGACGCCGTGGCGCTCCCGCAGCAGGTCGAGGCCGCGCAGCAGCTCGGCGCCGGGCGTCTGCGGCGTGGTCAGGACCTTCAGGCTGTGCAGCTCTTCCTTCGCCTCGTCCCACAGGCAGAAGTCGATGAAGGTGCCGCCGATATCCACGCCAACGCGCATGCCCATGTCGACGAAAAGCTCCCGTTGCCGTGCCTTCGACTATGACGGGCCGCGCGGCACCGTCGACAGAAGACATTGAGCAACCCCATAACCTCCGGTTATGGTCTGGCCATGAATGCCCGGCAGCTCGAAATCTTTCACGCCGTGATGCGCAGCGGGACGATCACGGGTGCCGCGTCCTTCCTCGGCATTTCCCAGCCCGCCGTCAGCAAGGCCATGCGCGCGATGGAGCTGAACCTGGGTTTCAGGCTGTTGCGCCCCATCAAGGGCCGTCTCTATCCGACGCCGGAGGCGCAACGCCTGCTGCCCGATGCCGACCGCATCATGAGCGAGCTGTCGGCCTTCGAGCGTCTGACCGGCGAAGTGAAGACCGGCGGCGCCGCGCTCGTGCGCGTGGTCGCCTCGTCATCGAGCGCGACGGCTTTGCTGCCGGCGGCCGCGGCGGCATTCCAGAAGGCGAATCCGTCTGTCCGCATCTCCTCGCATTTGCTGCCGGCCCGCAACGTCGCCGAAGCCGTTGCCGCCGGCGAGGCGGATTTCGGCCTGACGCTGTCGCCGGTGCAGCTTCCCGGGCTGACGGTGCGAACGCTGGGCGCCGCGGAGATGGTCTTCATCGCGCCGCTCGGCCACGCGCTGCTCGAGCGCGAGACGATCGCGCCAAACGATCTCGCCCTGCACCCGCTGATCTCGTTCGGCCGCGAGACGCATTTCGGCCAGCTGCTCGACCAGGCCTTCGAGAGTGCGGGCACGCGGCGGCAGATCGGCCTGCAGGTGACCATGAGCCTCGTCGCCGCCTGCTACGTCCAGCGCGGGCTCGGCGTGGCGCTGGTCGACAGCTTCGCGCTCAACACCGGACTGGCCGGCCTCGGCTGGCGTCCGTTCGCGCCCACCGTCGTGCTGCCGGCGACGCTGATGAGCCAGGGCAATCACCTGCTCTCCCGCCATGCCAACGGCCTGGTGAGCAGCATCGAAAAAGTCCTGCAGGCCTGGACGCGCTCGATGAGAAAAAGCCGCCGCTGACCGGCACTTATTCAAATTTCTCATAAAGATTTCATTTTAATGAATATTTCCTTCCGATTGGCGGAGAATGGCGATATCTTGGCACCCGACCATGCAAGCTAATGAAAATAGACGGTCGGCCGAGAGTTCCGTACCCGGCAGCGATCCGCGCCAGATCGGCGAGCGGCTGCGCCAGCTGCGGGCCGATCACAGGCTGACGATCCTCGAGCTGGCGGCGAAGGCCGGCGTTTCCGCGGGCATCATCAGCCAGATCGAGCGCGGCAACTCCAATCCGTCGATGAAGACGCTGCAGCGGCTGCGCACGGCGCTCGGCGTCAATCTCTGGGAGTTCTTGGATCCCAAGAGCGGCGTGCCGGGCGACGACACGCCCTTCGTCAGACGGGCCGGCCAGCGCCCGCGCATCGTCGCCAGCGGCACCGGCCTGGTGAAGGATCTTTTGTCACCGCGCAACGACGACAATCTGCGCTTCATGATCATCACCATGGCGCCCGGCAGCATCAGCGAGGATGTGCTGATCGGCACCGGCGACAAGGGCGGCCTGGTGCTGTCCGGCCGCGTCGTGCTGACCGTCGGCGAGAGCACGACCGAGCTCGGCGAAGGCGACAGCTTCCAGTTCAAGAGCAACGTCCCGCATGGCATCGCCAACCGGTCGGCCGAAGAAGCGAAGCTGATCTGGATCATGAGCGTGCTCGACACCCACCTCTAAGGCAGTTCCACCGAATGTCCCCTCCTGTCACCCGCATCGCGAGCGATGCAACGCTGCCGCAATCCGCCGACGTCGTCGTGATCGGCGGCGGCATCGCCGGCATCACCGCCGCCTACCATCTCGCCAAGAAGGGCCATTCGGTCGCCGTGGTGGAGAAGGGCTACGTCGCCGGCGAGCAGTCCAGCCGCAACTGGGGCTGGTGCCGCCAGCAGAACCGCGATCTGCGCGAACTGCCGCTGGCGCAGCGCGCCGTCGACATGTGGAGCGGCCTGAACGAGGAGCTCGGCGCCGAAACCGGCTTTCGCCGCACCGGCCTCATCTACGTGACGACCAGCCAGGGCGACCTCGACCGGTGGGCGGGCTGGGCCGACAAGGCCCGCGAGATGCAGATGCGCAGCCACGTGCTGTCCGCGGCCGAGGCGAAGGCGATGACGCCGGGCAGCACCGGGAGCTGGATCGGCGGCATCCATTCGCCGACCGACGGCCGGGCGGAACCCGCACTCGCCGTGCCGGCGATCGCCGAAGGCGCGCGGCGGCTCGGCGCCACCCTCCATCAGGATTGCGCGGCGCGCGGGCTCGAGACGTCGGCGGGACGCGTCTCCGGCGTGGCCACCGAGAAAGGCACGATCAAGACCAGCGCCGTGCTGGTCGCGGGCGGCGTGTGGACCTCGATGTTCTGCCGCCATCACGGCATCGACATGCCGCTGGCCGGCGTGCGCTCGACCTCGTTCTTCACCGCGCCGGCGCCGCAGGTCATCGAAGGCGGCATCTCGACTCCGGACGTCACGTTCCGGCGACGTCTCGACGGCGGCTACACGATCGGCATCAGCGGCCGCGGCATGCTCGAGCTCAGCCCGCAGGGCATCATGTACGCCAGACCGTTCTGGCGCACCTTCAAGAAGCGCTACAAGCTCGTCACCATCCGCGTCGGCCGCTCGTTCTTCGACGGCCCCGAGGCGATCCTGAACTGGCGCAACGACACGGTCTCGCCCTTCGAGCGCATGCGCACCTACGATCCGCCGGCGCAGGAGAAGCTGGTCAGCTTCGCGCTGAAGCGCATCGGCGAGATCTATCCCGAGCTCGCCAACGTGAAGATCGTGCACAAGTACGGCGGGCTGATCGACTTCACGCCGGACTGGATTCCGGTGATCTCCGCCATAGACAAGCTGCCGGGCCTGCATGTCTCCGCCGGCTTCAGCGGCCACGGCTTCGGCATCGGCCCCGCCGCGGGGCGGCTCGCCGCCGACATCGTCGCGGGCGACGCACCGATCGTCGATCCGCACCCCTATCGCTACGGCCGCCTCGTCGATGGAACGGACTTGGGCGAACCAGGACTGATGTGATCGGCTTCGGGCTTTTGGCGTATCCTGTCGCATCAGCGTAACCGCCGACAGGAGACACGCCATGGCCGCGCCCCGCCCGTCCAAGACCCGCATCGGCAACCATGTCCTCAGGCCCGAGACCCTGATGCTGAGCTACGGCTACGATCCGATGCTGTCGGAGGGTGCGGTCAAGCCGCCGGTCTTCCTCACCTCGACCTTCGTGTTCGGCTCGGCCGAGGAAGGTCGCGACTTCTTCGACTACACCGCAGGGCGCAAGAAGCCACCCGAAGGCACCGGCGCCGGCCTCGTCTATTCGCGCTTCAACCATCCCAACAGCGAGATCGTCGAGGACCGGCTCGCGGTCTACGAAGGCGCGGAGTCCTGCGTGCTGTTCTCCTCCGGCATGTCGGCGATCTCGACGACCATCCTGGCCTTCGCCCGGCCCGGCGACGTCATCCTGCATTCGCAGCCGCTCTATGGCGGCACCGAGACGCTGCTGGCACGCACCATGGCGGACTTCAACATCGGAGCCGTCGGTTTCGTCGATGGTGTGAGCGAGCCCGTCATTCGCGCCGCCGCTCAGGAGGCGCGCGGCAAGGGGCGGATATCGGTCATCATGATCGAAACGCCGGCCAACCCGACCAACACGCTGGTCGACATCAAGCTCTTGCGCCAGATCGCCGACGAGATCGGGACGGCCCAGGGCTTTCGTCCCATCCTGGTCTGCGACAACACCCTGCTCGGCCCGGTGTTCCAGCGTCCCCTCGACCACGGCGCCGACGTCTCGGTCTATTCGCTCACCAAGTACGTCGGCGGCCATTCCGATCTCATCGCCGGTGCTGCGCTCGGCTCGAAGGCGACCATCGCGCCGATCAAGGCGCTGCGTGGCAGCGTCGGCACGAACCTCGACCCGCATTCCTGCTGGATGCTGGGCCGTTCGCTCGAGACGCTGGGGCTTCGGATGGAGCGGGCGAACAGCAACGCCCGGCTCGTTGCCGAATATCTGCGCGACCATCCCAAGGTCGACAAGGTCCACCATCTTGCTTTCCTGGAAGAAGGCTCGGCAGCACAGGCGGTCTTCGCCCGGCAATGCACGGGCGCGGGCTCGACCTTCTCCTTCGACATCAAGGGCGGCGAGAAGCAGGCGTTCGCCTTCCTCAACGCCCTGCAGATCTTCAAGCTGGCGGTCAGCCTCGGCGGCACCGAGTCGCTCGCCAGCCATCCGGCGGCGATGACGCATTCCGGCGTTCCGGTCGAGGTGCGCGACCGCATCGGCGTGCTCGATACGACGATCCGCCTGTCGGTTGGCATCGAACATCCCGACGATTTGATCGCCGACCTGACCCAAGCCCTGGCGGCGATCACCTAGGATTTACGCTCCGACGGCGTGATTAGGCTGGACTGGCATGGTGCGTGCAGCACTGATTCTGTCAGGATGACAGTGTGCGCGATGGAGACATCATGAGACCGACAGTCCGCAGTGCAGCTTTGACCTTCGCCTTCTGCCTCGCCGCCGGCAGCGCCCTCGCGCAGGGCAATCTGCGCATCGGCCTGGGCGACGATCCCGACGGCCTAGATCCGACGACGTCGCGTTTCTACACCACGCGCATCGTCTTCGCCGCGCTATGCGACAAGCTCTTCGATATCGACGAGAAAGCGGGCATCGTGCCGCAGCTCGCGCTCTCCTCCGAGACCTCGGCCGACGGCAAGACGGTCACGATCAGGCTCCGCCCCGGCGTGAAGTTCCACGATGGCGAGCCGGTCGACGCCGCCGCCGCCAAGTACAGCCTCGAGCGGCACATGAACATGAAGGGCTCATTCCGCAAGCCCGAGCTCGCCGCCGTCGACACCGTGGATGTCGTCGACCCGCTGACCGTGAAGATCAACCTCAAGCAGCCCTTCTCGCCGCTGCTCGCCCAGCTCACCGACCGCGCCGGCATGCTCGTCTCGCCCAAGGCCGCCGAGTCCGCGGGCGACAAGTTCGCCCTGAAGCCGGTCTGCGCCGGCCCCTACAAGTTCGTCGAGCGTATCCCGCAGGACAAGATCGTGGTCGAGAAGTTTCCCGACTATTGGAACAAGGAGCATGTCTTCGTCGACAGGATCACCTACCTGCCGATCGTCGACTCGACGGTGCGGCTGGCCAACCTGCGTTCGGGCGGGCTCGACCTGATGGAGCGCCTGCTCGCCACCGACATCAAGACGGTGCGCGACGATCCCAAGCTCAAGCTCAGCAAGGCGGTGTCGCTCGGTTTCTGGGCCCTGCTGGTCAACGTCGCCAACGGGCCCAAGGCCAACAATCCCCTGGGCAAGGATGCGCGCGTGCGCCAGGCATTCGATCTCTCAATCGACCGCGAGGCCCTGAACCAGGTCGTGTTCAACGGCGAGTTCGTGCCGGGCAACCAGTGGGTCAATCCGCAGAGCCCGTGGTACATGAAGGAGTTCCCCATCCCCAAGCGCGACGTCGCCAAGGCCAAGGCGCTCATGAAAGAAGCGGGCGTCACCGGCCGGCTCACGATCGACTTCATGGTCGCCAACAACCCCGAAATCCGGCAAGTCGCCGAGGTCCTGCAGTCGATGGTGGCGGAGACCGGTTTCGACCTCAAGATCCGGGTTGTCGAGGCGGCGACCGGCCTCAAAGCTGCCGAGGACGGCGACTTCCAGCTCTACGAGAACCAGTGGAGCGGCCGCACCGATCCTGACGGCAATACCGTGCTCTACCAGACCTGCGGCTCGCCGCTGAACACCGGCCGCTACTGCGACAAGGAGATCGATGAGTGGCACCGCGAGGCGCGCGCCTCCAGCGACCTCGCCACGCGCAAGAAGGCCTACGAGAAGATCGCCGCCAAGTTCCTACCCAACGGCTGGATGATCTACGTCTACCATCCCAACTACCTGATCGCCCACACCGCGCGGCTGGAGAACTTCAAGCCCTACCCGGACGGCTTGATCCGCGTCATGGACGTGAAACTGAAGTAGGACGGAGAACGATATGCTGCAGACCGCCCGCCGCACCGCCGCGGCCCTGGCCTTGTGCTTGGCCGCAGGCAACAGCTTCGCCCAGGGCCATCTGCGTATAGGGATTGGCGATGATCCCGACGTGCTCGACCCCTCGCTGTCGCGCACCTATACCGCGCGCATCGTCTTCGCCACCTTGTGCGACAAGCTGTTCGATATCGACGAGAAGGCCAACATCGTCCCGCAGCTCGCGACCGGCCACGAGGTCTCGTCCGACGGCCTCGCCGTCACCATCAAGCTGCGCTCGGGCGTGAAGTTCCACGATGGCGAGGTCTTCGACGCGGCCGCCGCCAAGTACAGCCTCGAGCGCCACCTCAACATGAAGGGCTCGTTCCGCAAGCCCGAGCTGGCGCAAGTCAATGCCGTCGAGGTCGTCGATCCCGCGACCATCAGGCTCATCCTCAAGACGCCGTTCTCGCCGCTGCTTGCCCAGCTTACCGACAGGGCCGGCATGATGGTCTCGCCCAAGGCGGCCGAGGCCACGGGCGACAAGTTCGGGCTGAAGCCGGTGTGCGCCGGTCCCTACAAGTTCGTCGAGCGCGTCCAGCAGGACCGCATCGTGGTCGAGAAGTTCGCCGACTACTGGAACAAGGACCAGGTCTTCGTCGACAAGATCACCTACCTGCCGATCGTAGACGCCACGGTACGGCTGGCCAACCTGCGCTCAGGCGGCCTCGACATGATCGAGCGCGTGCTCGCCACCGACATCAAGACGGTGCGCGAGGATTCGCGGGTCAAGCTCAGCAAGGCGGTGTCGATCGGCTGGTTCGGTCTCCTGGTGAACGTCGCCAACGGAGCGAAGGCAGACAACCCGCTGGGCAAGGACGCGCGTGTGCGCCAGGCCTTCGACCTCGCGATCGACCGCGAAGCTCTGAACCAGGTGGTGTTCAACGGCGAGTTCGTGCCGGGCAACCAGTGGGTCAACCCGCAGAACTTCTACTATCAGTCGAAGTTCCCGGTCCCCAAGCGCGACCTCGCCAAGGCCAAGGCGCTGCTCAAGGAGGCCGGCGTCACGACCAGGATCCCGATCGATTTCATGGTGAGCAACACGCCGGAGACGCGCGCGGTCGCCGAGGTCGTGCAGTCCATGGCGGCCGAAGCCGGTTTCGACCTGAAGCTCCGCGTCACCGAGGTTGCCACCGCTCTCAAGCAGGCCGAGGACGGCAACTTCCAGCTCTACATGAACACCTGGAGCGGCCGCATCGATCCAGACGGCAACTCGGTGATCTACCAGATGTGCGGCGCGCCGCAGAACATGGGCAAGTACTGCAGCAAGGAAGTCGATTCCCTGCACCAGGAGGCGCGTGCCGTCACCGATCCTGCCGCCCGCAAGGCGATCTACGAGAAGCTGGCGGCCAAGTTCCTGGCCGACGGCTGGATTCTCTACCTCTACCATCCGCAATACCTGATCGCGCACACCAACCGGCTGGAAGGTTTTAGGCCGATGCCCGACGGGCTGTTGCGGGTGGCGGGGGTGAAGCTCAAGTAGGTCCTGTCGTCCTGAGCGAAGCGAAGGACCTCATCGCCGCTTGCAACCGGCATGAGATCCTTCGCTGCGCTCAGGATGACAGTGTTGCTTGCCTAACTGCCGAGTCTCAGTCCCGGCTGCACCACTCGACCATGCGGCGCATGAAGACCTCGCAGGCGTCGATCTGCGGGGCGAGGATGTACTCGTTGGGCTGATGCGCTTGGGCGATATCGCCCGGACCGCACACCACGGTCGGCACGCCCAGCACCTTGCGGAAGATGCCGGCCTCGGTGCCATAGACCACGCTGCCCACGGTGTTGGAGCCCGACCAGCTGTCGCGCCAGCGCCTTGGCCTCGTCGTTGCCCTCCGAGGAGAAGGCCGGCGTCGAGGAGCGCAGCACCGTGCCGATCGCCGCCGCCGGATGCTTGGCCTTCATCCTGGGCAACAGCTCCTTTTCCAGCCATTCCAAGGCGCGGTTGCCCAGTGCCTCGATCGGCTCGGTTGGCAGCTCGCGATAGCCCCACAGGACCTCGCATTCGCGGGCCAGGATGTTGCCCGCCGTGCCGCCGGTGATGGTGCCGACATTGAAGGTGGCGGCAGCCGGCATGAACTCGCTGTTCTTGGGCGCCTTGGCCTCGAGCTCGTCCTGCACCTCATTGAGATAGTGGATGAACTCGCCGGCGAAATGGATGGCGCTGACGCCGAGATGGGTCATCGAGGAGTGCGCCTCGAAGCCGGTGAACGTGGTGATGTAGATCTGCGCGCCCTTGTGGGCGTGGACCACCGTCATCATGGTCGGCTCGCCGATGATGATGGCGCGCGGCTTGGGCACCTCGCTCGCCATGCGCGCCGCCAGGTCATGGGCGCCGATGCAGCCCACTTCCTCGTCGTAACTCAGCGCAAAGTGGATCGGCTTCTTGAGCTTGGCCTTCTTGAACTCGGGCAGCATGGCGAGGCCGATGGCGTAGAACGCCTTCATGTCGCAGGTGCCGCGGCCGTAGTACTTGCCGTCCTTCAAGGTCAGCGTCCAGGGATCGGTGTCCCACGGCTGGCCGTCGACCGGCACCACGTCGGTGTGGCCGCTCAGCACGACGCCGTCCTTCACGTTGGGACCGACGGTGGCGAAGAGATTGGCCTTCTTGCCGTCCTCGCTCGGCACCAGCTTCGAGTCGATGCCGTGTTCCTGAAGGTACTTCTGTACGTACTCGATCAACGCCAGATTGGAATTGCGCGAGGTGGTGTCGAACGCCACGAGACGGCGCAGCATTTCGACCGAGCCGACGATCTCCCCTGCCATGATGCTCCTTGACTGCTTAAACTGACGCCCGACCGATCATGGTCAAGAATTCGCGCCGTGTCTCGCCATTGTCGCGGAAGGCGCCCAGCATGCGGCTGGTCACCATGGCGACGTCGGACTTGTGCACGCCGCGGGTGGTCATGCACTGGTGCGCCGCCTCGATGACGACGGCGACGCCGCGCGGCTGCAGGACCTCCTGCAGGGTGTTGGCGATCTGCGCCGTGAGCTTCTCCTGGATCTGCAGGCGGAAGGCGTAGGCGTCGACGACGCGGGCGAGCTTGCTGATGCCGACCACGCGCTTGTCCGGCAGGTAGCCGACATGGACCTTGCCGATGATCGGCACCATGTGATGCTCGCAGTGCGATTCCAGGCGGATGTCGCGCAGCACCACGACCTCGTCGTAGCCCTCGACCTCCTCGAAGGTCCGCTGCAGCATCTCGCGCGGATCCTGGTCGTAGCCGCCGAAGAATTCCTCGTAGGAGCGCACGACGCGGTCGGGCGTGCCCAAAAGGCCCTCGCGGTCGGGGTCGTCGCCGGCCCAGCGGATCAGCGTGCGCACCGCGGCTTCCGCTTCCTCGCGCGAAGGACGGGTCAGCCCCGTGGCAAGCGAGACCATCTCGCTCTTCTTCACCATCTTGTTCATGGTCGTCGTTTCCCTCAATTGAGCCGGCGCCCCTGTCCTGCTGAATTAGTTCAGTTTCCGGTCTGGGCTGGGCAGGTCGAGTGAAAAGGTGGGGATTTCGATGTCGAAGTTCTCGCCGGACTCGCTCACCATCTGATAGGCGCCGCCCATGAAGCCCGAGGGCGTGGAGAGCGACGTGCCGGAATTGTACTCGAACATTTCGCCCGGACGCAGCAACGGCGTTTTGCCGACGACACCCGGCCCCCGGACTTCCTGCACGCGGCCCAGCGCATCGGTGATCTTCCAGTAACGGCTGCGCAACTGCACTGCGACATCGCCCTCGTTCTGGATGACGACGAAATAGGCCCACACGAATTGCGACTTCGCGGGATCGGACTGATCGGGCAGATATTGCGGCCTGACGGTCACTTGGATGGCACGGGTTGTGGCTGTGTACATGCGACGATCCTGAAACCCTGACATGGGACGTTCGCGCCGAAAGGTCAAATGGAGCAAGGCCCTACGATCAATGCCGGATTGCGGGAGACAACCTCAAAGCCAGCGGGGATCGGCGGTGAAATCGATGGTGAGCCAGCGCTGCGGGCCCTCGCCGCCCAGCGCATCGGCGATCTCGCGCCGGATCGCGTCGGCTGCGGCCACATTGTCGAGCCGCATGCCCTCGGGCACCGCGACGTGGATCTCGATGAACTGGGCGCGGCCGACCTTGGCGGCGTAACTGGTGTAGGTCTTGAAGCCGTGGCGGGCGACCACGTCGTCCATGACGCGGCGGACCTGGGCGTCGAGCTCGGGTGGCGTCATCAGCAGGACTTCCTGCAGGGCCTTGCGCACGGTGCGGATCGGCACGAACACCAGGCAGATCGTCAGCAGGGCGAGCACGACCGGGTCGGCGTAGGGAGTGAGATAGCCGTACGGCGTGTCCTTGAACGACCAGGCGATGGCAAACGCCACCAGCAGCGCCGAGGTGATGGCGGCCGACATCAGCCAGCTCTGCGCGTCGAGCCGGATGAAATCCGAGCCGATGCGCCGGTTGGCGCGAAGCTCGTAGAAGAACATGCCGAAGCACATCACACAGACGACGACGGCGTAGACGATCGCCCAGTCGAAGGCGAGCTGCCGGCCGCCCTCCAGGAAGCTCGCGACCGCGTTCAGGAAGGCATAGAAGCACAGCAGCATCAACGTGCCGCCGTTGAAGGCCAGCACCATCGGCTCGATGTGCCAGTAGCCGAACTGGAAGCGCCGGTTGACGCTGTCGCGGCTGACCAGTCGCGACACGAACAGCGCCAGGCCCGACATGGCGGCGTCGATGGCCGAGAACACGCCGTCGAACACGATAGACAGCGAGCCGGACAACAGGCCGAACACCACGCCGAACAGCGAGACCACGACGGTCACGCCGATCGACAGGCGAAGCAGGCGTTGTTCTGGGGTGGCCTCGGGCATGGCGCAGGTTAGCCCAATCGTCGTCCCGACCGGAGCGCGAAGCGCGGAGCGGAGGGACCTTCTCTCCTCGACAAGCCGCTTATCGTAGCAAGAAGATCCCTCGACTGCGCCGCCCTGCGGGCGGCTTCGCTCGGGATGACCGTCTGACGACGGTCAGATCGGAAAGATCAGGCAGGTCGTCGTGCCGTGCGCCAAGAGCTTGCCGGCACCGTCGTAGAGCTTGCCTTCCGAAGTGCCGATGCGCGAGCCGACGTTGATCACCCTGCCCTCGGCTTTCACCGGGCCGGTCTTGTCGGTCATGGCGCGCACGTAGTTCACCTTGATCTCGACCGTGGTGTAGCCGATGCCGGCCTTGAGCGTGGTGTGGATGCAGCAGCCCATCACCGAATCGAGCAGGGTGGCGGCGATGCCGCCATGCACGGTGCCGAGCGGATTGTAGTGGTCGTAGACCGGCGTGTAGTCGAAGACGACGCGGCCCGCCTCGACCTCCGACACCCGGAAGCCCAGCGCCCTGGTGATCGGCGGCGCCGGGAACCGGCCTTCCAGCAGGCCCTTGAACAGGGTGAGCCCGTCCATGGCGCGGGCCTGCTCGAGGGGCACCACGCCGTAACCCGCATCGCTCATCATCGTCTCCGTCATCGTCCTTTAAGTGCATATACACATTTGGGCTTGGCCATCGCAAGCGCCGGCATTAGTCTGCCGTCATGTCCGGCCCCCGCCTGTCGCCCCTCGACTGCACCTGCTTTCGCGTCCGCGGCGCGGCGCGGCGCGTGACCCAGATCTACAGCAAGCACCTGGCGTCGACCGGGCTGAAAATCTCGCAATTCTCGCTGCTGGGCTTCGTCACGGCCCAGGGCCCGGTGTCGATCGGACGGCTGTCCGACCTGCTGGCGACCGACCGCACGACGCTGACGCGCAACCTCGGACCGCTGTTGAAGGACGGGCTGATCGAGCGCGCCCACTCGGGCGACAAGCGACGCCATGAGCTGGTGGCGACCCCGGCCGGCCGCGCCCTGTTCAAGCGCGCGCTGCCCCAGTGGGCTGCGGCCGAGCAGGAGGTGCGCGACGCCATGGGCGCCAAGCTCACGGCCGATCTGCACGGCGCCATCGAACGCTCGATGGAGAAATTGGCGGCGCTCTGATCGCTGGCGGTCCGGAAGACCATGAGCAGCTAAAGATTGGCGGCGAAGAAGCCGTATTCGAGCTCCATCGCCCGGCGATAGTTGGCGCGGACGGCGGGCGTGTCGGTGGCGTGTGCGTCGAGCAGAGCCTCCAGCCGCGCCGCCAGCGCCTCGAAGCCGGGATCGGAATAGGTCTTTACCCAGTCGGCATAGGTCGGCGCAACGGCGGTCCTGGCGAGCGACTGGCCGAGCCAGGCATAGAGCCGCATGCAGGGCGTCATGGCCGCGATGGTCTCGCCGAGCCGGCCGCGCCGCGCCGTGTTCAGGAGGAAGTCGACATAGAACCTGGTCTCGGCGATCGGCGTCACGCCCAAAAGGTCGATCTGCAGGCGCTCGGTGTAGCTCTTGTGCAGCTTGAGCTCCGCGACGACGCCCGAGATCAGCTCGGCGAAGCCATAGAGATCTTCACGCGAGGTGCCGTTGGCGAGGCAGAAGGCGTAACCCCGCGCGAAGGCGTCGAGGAAATAGGCGTCCTGCGCCACGTAACGCTTGAAGTTGTCGATCGGCAGGGACCCGTTGCCAAGTCCCTGCACGAAGTCATGCGTCCGGATGCGCGCAGCCAGGTCGGCGTTGATGTCCCACAGGTGCTGCGCGAGCGACATGGTCATGCCTCATCCTGGAGCGCGGACCTCCAAGTCCGCGCTCCACTATATCAGCCCAGCGCCTGCACCAGGTCGGCGATGATGTCCTCGGCGTCCTCGAGGCCGACCGAGATGCGCACGGTACCGTCGCCGATGCCGAGCTTGGCCCGTTCCTCGGCGCCGATGCGCATGTGCGTCGTCGTCGCCGGATGCGTCACCAGGCTCTTGGCGTCGCCGAGGTTGTTGGAGATGTCTATAAGCTTCAGGCGATTCAGCGTCTCGAAGGCCGCCCACTTGCCGGCCTTGAGGTCGAAGGTGACGACGCCGCCGGCACCCGACATCTGCTTCATGGCGAGCGCGTGCTGCGGATGGTCCTTGCGGCCGGGATAGAGCACGCGGCCGATCGCCGGATGGGCGGCCAGCGCATCGGCCACGCGCGCGGCATTGGCGCAGTGGCGCTCGATGCGCAGGCCCAACGTCTCCATGCCCTTGACCAGCACCCAGGCGTTGAACGGGCTGAGCGAGGGGCCGGTGTTGCGGATGATGGGCTGCAGCTTGTCGAGGATGAACTCCTTGGAGCCCAGCACCGCGCCGCCCAAGGTGCGGCCCTGGCCGTCGATGTACTTGGTGGCGGAGTGCACGACGATGTCGGCACCCCATTCCAGCGGCCGCTGCAGGATCGGCGTGGCAAAGGCGTTGTCGAGCACGACCTTGGCGCCGGCCTTGTGGGCGAGGTCGCACACCGCCTTGACGTCGACGATGTCGAGCATCGGGTTCGACGGCGATTCGAACAGCACGGCTTGCGCCGGCTTCGACAGCGCCTTCTCCCACTGCGCGAGATCGCCGCCGTCGACGAACTCGCCCTGGATGCCGTACTTGGGCAGCAGGTCGGCCACGATGTAGTGGCAGGAGCCGAACAGCTGGCGGGCCGCGACGATGCGGTCGCCCGACTTGAGCAGCGCCAGCAGGGTGAAGAACACCGCCGACATGCCGGTCGAGGTGGCGCGGCAGGACTCCGCACCCTCGAGCGCGGCGAGGCGATTCTCGAACATGCTGACGGTCGGATTGCCGAAGCGCGAATACTGATAGTGCGTGCTCTCGCCCTTGAAGGTGGCCTCGGCCTCCTCGGCGCTCTGATAGGCATAGCCCGAGGTCAGGTAGAGCGCCTCCGACGTCTCGTCGAAGTTGCTGCGCAACTGCCCGCTGCGCACCGCGCGGGTCTGCGGCCGCCAGGTCGACTGATCGGCCTTCGCCTTCTTCTTGGGAATCGCTCCGTCCATTGCCCTTCTCCTCACGTCCGCGCCTTTGAAGGACGCGTAACGAAAAAGCCCCCGACCTGGAAGGACGGGGGCTTTTGCGAGCACCTCCGACCTTTTAGCGATTTTTAACGTGGTCGCAAGCCGGTCGGCTCAAATCTCCACGGTATCCGTCCTATATAAGTGGGCCGCCGCGGGTGCAAGCACGATCTTGAAAGCGACATCGATATTAGCTAAGTTAGCTAACATGAAATACGTCAACACGCACGAGGCCAAGACACAGCTTTCCAAGCTGATCGCGGCGGCGCGCGCCGGCGAGGAGGTCGTCATCTGCCAAGCCGGCAAGCCCGTTGCGCGCCTGGCGCCCTATGAACCCGCGCGGAAGAAGCCGCGACTTGGTGCCGGCAAAGACAAGGTCATCCTCCATCCTGGCTGGGATTCGCCCGAGACGGATGCCGAAATCGAGGAGATGTTCGACGTGCTCAAGGAGTCCGACGACTCTTGAAGCTGCTGCTCGATGCCAACGCTTTCATCTGGGCGTACGCGCGGCCGACAGAACTTTCTCCGGCCGCGCGGCGAGCATTGAATGATGTCGCCAACGATCGCCTCGTCAGCATCGCCTCACTCTGGGAAATCGCCATCAAGATGTCGATCGGCAAGCTCGCGTTCGCGGAGAATCTCGCACAGGCTCTCGACGACATCGCCGCGACGTCACTTCCGATCACTCTTGTACATGTGGCCCGCGTAAGAAGCTTGCCCTTCCATCATCGCGATCCATTCGACCGCATGATGATCGCGCAGGCGATAGAGGAAGGGATGACGATCGTGACGCGCGACAGGCGCGTTGCAGCCTACGGCGTACCGGTGCTTATGGCTTGAGCTCTTGCGGACCGCACGCGGTCCGCAAGAGGAAGAGATCAGTGCTTCTGCTTGGCCAGCGACTGCTCGCGCAGCTTGCTGAGCGTGATGCGCGACGTCAGCGCCTCCGGGTCGGTCTTCACGTGGATGATGGCGGGCTTGGCCGCCGCCACCGCGCGCTCGAAGGCCGCGGCATAGTCTTCCGTCCTCTCGACCGTCTCGCCGTGGCCGCCGAACGCTCGCGCGTAGGCCGCGAAGTCGGGGTTCTTGAGGTCGGTGCCGACCACGCGCGTCGGGTACTCACGCTCCTGGTGCATGCGGATCGTGCCGTACATGCCGTTGTCGACGACGGTGATCACGATGTTGGCGCCGTGCTGGACGGCCGTCGCGAACTCCTGGCCGTTCATCAGGAAGCAGCCGTCGCCCGCCAGCGACACCACCATGCGATCGGGCTCGGCGATCTTGGCCGCCACCGCCGCCGGCACGCCGTAGCCCATGGCGCCGCTGGTCGGCGCGAGCTGGGTCTTGAAGCCGCGATACTGGAAGAAGCGGTGCAGGAAGGCGGCGTAGTTGCCCGCGCCGTTGGTGACGATGGCGTCGTCGGGCAGCCGCTTGTTCAGCCAGGCGATGACCTCGCCCATGTTCACCGCGCCGGGCAGCGGCCCCGGCTTGATGTTGTCGAGATACTCGGCGTGTGCCGCCGCCGTCTCGGCCTTCCAGCGCTTGCCGTCGACCGGCTTCATCGCCTTGGCGGCGGCGGCGAAGTTCGCCATGCCGCTGTTGATCGGCAGGGTCGCCTGATAGACGCGGCCCAGCTCCTCGGCGCCGGCATGGACATGCACCAGCTTCTGCGTCGGCACCGGCAGGTCGAACAGCGTGTAGCCGCCGGTCGTCGCCTCGCCCAACCGCGGGCCGACGGCGATGATGAGGTCGCAGGCCTTCAGCCGCTTGCCCAGCGCCGGGCCAACGCCGACCCCGAGATCGCCGGCATAATTCGGATGGCGGTTGTCGAACAGGTCCTGGTTGCGGAACGAGGCGCAGACCGGCAGGTCGTTGGCCTCGATGAAGGCACGAATGTCGGCACAGGCCTTGGCGGTCCAGCCGCCGCCGCCCACGATCACCATCGGCTTCTCGGCGGCAGCGAGCAGTTCACGGAGCTCCGCCATGTCCTCGGTCGCCGGCGCGCCGCGGGCGATCTTGTAGGGGCCGGCGTCGGGCACCTCGACCTCGTCGACCAGCATGTCCTCGGGCAGCGCGATCACGACCGGGCCAGGCCGGCCGTTCAGCGCGGTGTGAAATGCCTGGCTGATCAGCTCGGGGATGCGCCGGGCATCCTCGATCTGGACCACCCACTTGGCCATCTGGCCGAACATGCGGCGGTAGTCGATCTCCTGGAAGGCCTCGCGGTCGGACGCCTCGCGCGCCACTTGGCCAACCAGCAGGATCATGGGCGTCGAATCCTGGAAGCCGGTATGCAAGCCGATGCTGGCATTGGTGGCCCCCGGACCGCGCGTGACGAAGGCGATGCCGGGCTTGCCCGTGAGCTTGCCGTAGGCCTCGGCCATGTTGGCCGCCCCGCCCTCTTGGCGGCAGATGATGAAGCGCATGGAGTTGCGCTGGGCGTAGAGCGCGTCGAGCGCCGCCAGATAGCTTTCGCCTGGCACGCCGAAGATCGTGTCGGTGCCGTGGATGCGCAGCTGGTCGATCAGGACCTGAGCGCCGCTGCGCCGTGGATGAGAGCTCGCCATGACTTTCCCTTACTTCGTGGGTGAGAACGAGGTTGGCACCAATATCTTGTTATTCATGTGCTTCATATATTCTCGGCTCTTCTGCAAATAGGCTTGCCATGCCGGATCGGCAGCCATCGCAGCGCGACGCCTGGTGCGATCGGCGAGATCTTCGTAGCCCCAGATATGCACGATCTCGTTCACATTGCCGACCTCGGTCGTGAAGAAGCCGACCAGATTGCCGAGATGCTTCTTCTGCACCGGCAGTCCTTCCTTCTCGTAGAGGGCGAGGAAGTCGCGCAGCCGGCCCGGCTGCAGCTCGTAGGTGCGATGGTCGACGATCATGCAATTCCTCCAATTTCCATGTCGATTGTGTGACCTGCACAAATCGATCTCAACCCTGCCATCCTTGCTGGTCCGCTTGCGGTGGACTTGAGCCGTGATTCAGCGCATAAAGCCTGCATTGCGATACGGCCGACGAGCATCATCATGAGTCTCGGCACAGTCGCGGAGCGCATCGCCGGTCAACGTCTTCTCGTGAGCTTCTTGGTCATCTGTCAAATGTCATCGAAACGCTTGGACCCAGTCGTCCAGCAAGCGCGAGCCGGACTCCGCTCAATCCTTCCTCCAGCCCCGAGCCTTGAATGAGTCGCAAATTGTTTGTGGGCAATCTGCCCTACTCGGTCACGTCTGAGCGTCTGTCAGAAGCCTTCTCTCAGTTCGGCACCGTTACCTCTTCAAAAGTGATCGTGGATCGCGAGACCGGCCGCAGCCGTGGCTTCGCCTTCCTCGAGATGGAAACAGATGATCAGGGCGCCGCGGCCATGCAGGCCATGAACGGCGCGTTGCTCGATGGTCGATCGATCGCCGTGCGCGAAGCCGTTGAACGTCAGCCAGGTGGTGGCGGCGGCGGCGGATTCGGCGGCGGCGGCGGCGGTGGCGGTCGCGAGGGCGGTGGCTTCCGTCCGCGTGGTCCGCGTCCGCCCTACGGCGGAGGCGGTGGTGGCGGCGGCTACGGTGGCGGCGGTGGCGGTGGCTATCGCGGCGGCGGTGGTGGCGGCGGCTACGGTGGTGGCGGCGGCGGTGACCGCGGCGGCGGTGGCGGCGGTGGTTACCGCGGCGCTGGCCCCGGCGGCGGTGGCGACGGCGGCCCGATGCGCGATCGGCGTGCCGACTTCTCCGGCGGTCCGCCGGCCGGCGGCGGCGGTGGCGGTTTCGACGGTGGTGGTGGCGGTGGCGGCGAAGTCAGCCGGCCTGCACGTCGTCACCAGGGTCCGCCCGACCGGCCGCGCCGCGAGCGTGATTATGAACCGCGCAAGCGTGGCTTCGACGACGATCAATAGGCCGCTTACAGCGACCTGAACGAACGGAAACGCCGGGGCTTTGTCCCCGGCGTTTTTGTTTGGGCCTCGCCCTCTCATCTCCTCCCCCGTCATACGGGGGAGGACGAAGGAGGGGGCAAGCAACAGACCCGATGCTCGCCGATTTCAGATCGTGAATGATCTCTTCCTTCGAGAGATCACCTTCGCGGCTTTCCCCCTCCTCTATCCTCCCCCGTAAGACGGGGGAGGAAGTCAGAGAGAGCGGTGCTATGCTCGCTCCCATCTATCCGGAGGGTGGGCATGAAGCGACGGACCGCGCTCTTGGGCTCCCTGGCGGCGGCGACCGCCGCGTCGACGGCCCCAACCGCGACAAGGGCCGAGACGCCGGTCGATCTGCAGCTCGTGCTGGCGGTCGACGTGTCGCGTTCGATCGACGAGGTCGAGGCCGAACTGCAGCGCCGCGGCTACATCGAAGCGCTCACCAACGATCGCGTCATCGACGCCATCCTGTCGGGCGAGAACAGGCGCATCGCGGTCTGCTACACCGAATGGGCGGGCACGCACTATCAGGTGGTGGTGCTCGACTGGACCGTGATCGACAGCCCGTCCGCCGCGCGCCGCTTCGCCGACAAGCTCGCCGAGGCGCCGCGCCAGTCGCAGAGCTGGACGGCGGTCGGCGCCGCCCTCGCCCATGCCGGACAGCGCTTCGACAATTCGGGCTTCGTCTCCAAGCGACGCGTCATCGACGTCTCGGGCGACGGCCGCACCAACGACGGCCCGCCGGCCGAGCTGGTGCGCGACCGGCTGGTGCAGCTCGGCATCGTGGTCAACGGCCTGCCGGTGATGATGAACCGCACCAACTTCGGCCGGCCGCCCGACCTCACCCTCGACAAGTACTACGAGGAGAACGTCATCGGCGGACCGGGCTCGTTCATGATCGTGGCCGACAACTTCGACCATTTCGGCCGCGCCGTGCGCACCAAGCTGGTGCGCGAGATCTCCCGCGTCGACGTCACGAGCCGGCCAACACCTGCCTGAGGCGCTCGAACGGTGCTCCGTCGCGCGTGAGCTGCACGGGCATCCCGAGATGGCCGAGCGGATAGCGGAAGACGTTGGCCGGCGGCAGCCGCCATTGCTCGGTCACCGCAAGGCCGTCGTCATAGGGCACCCAGCGGTCGGTCTCGCCCAGCACCGAGACGATGTTCGACGGCGCCAGCGCCGGCTGCTTGGCCGGATCGATCAACTGCGACAGGCGGGCCAATGCCTCGCGCGACCAGCCGGCGCGCGCCAGTGCGCGGTCGAGGCCGAGCGTGACGGCGAGCGCCCCGCCGAAGGTCACGTCCTCGATGCGGCCCGAATGACTGATGAGCATGACGGCGTCGGGCCGCGCCTCAGCCGGCCACAGATCGCAGCGGCTGGCGACCTGCTGGGCGACGAACGACGTCATCGAGATGCCGGCCAGCGCGACCTTGGCCGCGAAGCGCCGGCGGCACCAGGCGATCAGCAGCGCCGATTCGATCGCCTGGCCTGCGATGAGATCGATCGAGCTGGTCGGCCCGGCGGCAAAGAACGGCTCGCCGCCGTAGCGGCCTGGCATGGCGCGCAGGCCATGATAGGGCGAGATCGGCTCGACCACCCGCCAGCCGAGGTCGGCCAGCCGCGCACTCGGGCCGCGCGCGACCGCCAGCAACTCGAACTCCAGGCAAAGGCCGCTGCCGAAGATCAGGGTCGGACACGGCCCCGGTTCGGCAGGCTCGATCACGCGCGCATAAAGGACTTCACTGCCTGGCCGTTGACGCAATCGCGGAACGGGCGTTGGCGCGCGCAGCCAATACTCGCGCAAACCATCTCTCGTCACCGGCCGTGAAACGGCGATGGTGCCGGCGTCGACGGCAGCATCGTAGAGGCTGTCGGGCCGGGCAATCGCCGGCCCGAGATCGCACTCGACATCGACCGGCGAATCGATCTCCCAGCGCGCCGACGGCGGCCGGGTCGGAAACAGCAGCGGATAAAACGAAGCGCGCGTCGCCAGATGGCGGGTGGCGGCGGCGCGACGCCGGCCGTCCAGCAGCAGGCCGTCTTCGTCCGGTGCATCGCCGAACAGTGCCGTGTCCCAGGCGGATTGGGCCGCCTCCGCCGCTGCCTTGCGGCCGGCGTTGCGCGCCAGCACCGAGCGCAGATACGGCTCCGGCCAGGCGGCGAGCGGCCCGCCGATCTCGTTGCGGAAGCGGGCGGTGTCGTCGCCGGCGGCATTGGCCGCCGCCCACAGGCGCGACAGCGGGAAGTACCAACGCTTGAGGCCGAACAGGCCGGCCTGGTCGACCCACGGCTTGGCCAGCAGCGCCCCCAGCGGCGAGCGAAACAGGACGTCCATCGATCAACCCCGACTCTCGATTTCGCTTGGCCGCGCGGCAGCCTTGGCAGCATCATCGCCATTCGTTACGTGCTTCGGCAAATGGAGACCTCTTGATGCTGGCCAACGACCCCGTGACCCAGGCGCGGCTTGACCTTACGACCGCCCTGCGGGCCGCCGTGCGGCACGGCCTGAACGAAGGCGTGTGTAACCACTTCAGCATGACCGTCCCCGGCCGCGAGGACCTGTTCCTGGTCAACCCGCAGGGCCTGCACTGGTCGGAGATCACGCCCTCCGACCTGGTGATCGCCGACGGCGCAGGCAACATCGTCGAAGGCAAGCACCAGGTCGAGGCGACCGCCTTCTTCATCCACGCCCGCATCCATGCCGGCAACCCGCGCGCCAAGGTGGTGCTGCACACCCACATGCCGTATGCCACGGCGCTGACCTCGATCCGCGACGGCCGCATCGAGATGTGCACCCAGAACGCCTTCCGCTACTGGAACCGCATCGCCTACGACGACGAATATGCCGGCGTGGCGCTCAGCAACGAGGAAGGCGACCGCATGTGCAGCGCCATGGCCGGCAAGGACATCCTGTTCCTGCGCAACCATGGCGTGATCGTGAGCGGCCCGACCGTGGCGCAGGCCTACGACGAACTTTATTACCTCGAACGCGCCGCCATGGTGCAGGTGCTGGCCATGCAGACCGGCAAGCCGCTGCACAACATCGACGCCAAGCTCGCCGAGCACACGGCCAACCAGATCGCCGGCGAGTCGCAGCAGGCCCTGCTGCACTTCGAATCGCTGAAGCGCCTGCTCGACCGCGACGAGCCGGGCTGGCGCCGGCTCGCAGCCTAGGAGAGGCGTCATGCGTATCGCGATCCTTGCAGTGGCCTGCGGGCTGTTCGCCCCGGCGCAGGCCTCGGCGCAAAGCTATGGTCTGCCGCCCGGCCCCAAGCTCGGCGAGATCGAGGTCAAGGCCTACCAGACGATTCCCAAGGCCAAGATCGCCGTCCAGCTCACCTCCGACACCCACCTGTCGCGCGAGCTGCGCCGCCAGGTGATGGTGCGCCTGTCCAAGCGCGGCAACGAGGTCGGCTTCTCCGGCGGCAACGTCATGCGCATGGACGTGAGCTACTTCGACTTCACCGACAGCGGCCGCGGCGACTACGGCACGCAGGGCGGCCAGCCCTCCTATGCCGCGCCGGGCTCCAACCCGCGCATGGACCTGCCCAGCAACACCATCCGGCGGCGCGACGGGCTCGGCACGCCGACCAGCGTGCCGACCTTGCGCATCACGCTCACGCTCTACGCGACGGACGGCGGCAAGGTGCTGTGGACGGCGAGCGGCTCGTGCGCCACCCAGGCCGACAAGGCGCAGAACGCCGGCGACGCCATCATCAACCGCATCTTCGACAGCGCCGACAAGAGCCAGGCCGGCGACGCCGGCTGCCCGCTTTAGCCGCCCCATACAACCGGAGGAAATCGTCTCATGCCGCGTCTGGCTCCGCTCGACCTGAACAAGCTAACGCCCGAACAGAAGAAGGTGGCTGACGCGATCGTCGCGGGGCCGCGCGGCGGCCTGCGCGGACCGTTCGATCCGTGGCTCAGGAGCCCCCACCTTGCCGACCGCGCCCAGAAGCTCGGCGAGTACTGCCGCTTCAACAACTCGCTGCCCAAGGACCTCTCCGAGCTCGCGATCTGCCTGGTCGGCCGGCACTTCAAGGCGCAGTACGAGTTCTACGCCCATGCACGACTGGCCAAGGAAGCCGGATTGTCGCCGGCAATCGTCGAGGCGGTGCGCACCCGCCAGTCGCCGCCCTTCACCCGCGACGTCGAGAAGATCGTCTACGACTTCGTCACCGAATATCTCGAGACCAACCGTGTGTCGGCGCCCAACTACAAGCGGGCCGTCGACGCCTTCGGCGAGCAGGGCGTCGTCGATCTGGTGGGCGTGTGCGGCTACTACATGCTGGTGTCGATGACGCTCAACGTCTTCGAGATGCCTCTGCCGCCGGGTGAGCCGGACCCGCTGGCTTAGCCATTGGCTTGGCCGTCGGCCTGATGAGCTTCCTGCTTTTCCTGGCAGCGGCGTCGATCATCGCCCTGTCGCCGGGGCCCGGCATCTTCTATGTCGCCGCGCGCACGCTGGCCGATGGCCGCGCCGTCGGCCTGGCGTCGAGCCTGGGCACGGGCGTCGGCGGACTGGTCCATGTCGCGGCGGGCGCCGTCGGCGTCTCGGCGCTGATCCTGGCGAGCGCCGAGGCCTTCACCATCCTCAAGCTGGCGGGCGCCCTCTACCTGGTATGGCTCGGCATCAAGACGGCGCGCGAAGCACGCCTCGACATCGTCGCCGCGCCGCGCGGCGCAAGTGTCGGCCGGGCCTTTCGCGACGGCATCTTCGTCGAGGCCCTGAATCCCAAGACGGCGGCCTTCTTCCTCGCCTTCCTGCCGCAGTTCGTCGACCCTGCCGTTGGCGCGGTGTGGCTGCAGTTCTTCGTGCTCGGCCTGATCTCGGTGTTCCTGAACACCGCGGTCGATGTGGTCGTGGTGTTCATGGCCGCACGCGCCCGCTCGGCGGCGCTCGCCCGGCCGTCTCTACTGGCCCGGCTACGCACCGGCGCCGGCATCGCCATCGCGGCCCTCGGCATCGGCTTGCTGTTTGCGCGCCGGTCTGCCTGACTCGAGGAAGCCGTTACGACAAAACTGTCATCCCGAGCGCAGCGAGGGACCTTTCCGGTTGCCCTATAGGTCCCTCGCTCCGCTCGGGATGACAGCAGTGCCGTTGCGACGCTCGTGCGTCACTCCTCGAAGATTGCGACCGCGCGCGTCCAGCCGGCCGACGCGCCGCGGATCTTGTGCGGGAAGCAGGCGATGGTGAAGCCATGGCCGGGCAAGGCCTCGAGATTGTGCAGCTTCTCGAGATGGCAGTAGCCGATGTCGCGGCCGGCCTTGTGGCCTTCCCAGATGATCGAGGGATCGTGGTCCTTGGCCCACTTCTGGGCGGTCCAGTAGAACGGCGCGTCCCAGCTCCAGGCGTCGGTGCCGGTCAGCCGGATGCCTTTCTCGAGCAGGAAGATGGTGGCGTCGTAGCCCATGCCGCAGCCGGCGTTGACGTAATCGTTGTTGCCGTAGCGCGATCCTGCGCGCGTGTTGACGACGACGATCTCGAGCGGCTTCAGCTCATGGTCGATCCGCTTGAGTTCGTCCTCCACTTCCTGCGCGGTGATGACGTGGCCGTCCGGCTTGTCGCGGAAGTCGAGCTTCACGCCGGGCTGGAAACACCATTCGAGCGGCACCTCGTCGATGGTGATGGCGCGCTCGCCCTTGTTCATCGTCGGATGGAAGTGATAGGGCGCGTCGAGATGCGTGCCGTTGTGGGTCGACAGGCTGACGTTCTCGACCGCCCAGCCCTGGCCGTCCGGCAGGTCCTCCTTCTTGAGCCCGGGGAAGAAGCCGGCGATCTGGCCCGCCGTGTCCTCGTGCTTGTGGTACTGGATCTTGGGTCCGAACGGTGGAGGATCGGAAATGACGTCGTTCTCGAGATAGATCGAGAGATCAACAAAGCGACGCGGCATGAGGGAACTTCTTAAGGACCGTTGAGCGAATTCAGGATCGACCGGGTGAGAAGCTTGCCGATGCACTTCTGGCCAAAGTCGTTGAGGTGGAGCCCATCGAGCTGCACGAACTGCGCGTAGGGCATGCCGTCCTGGTACCAGCCGCGCATGATGTCGAAGCGGCGGAACAGGCCGGCATCGTACTCCTTGGCTGCCGCGGCCATGATCTTCTCGTAGGCTTCCTTGTCAGGCGCAGCGACGACGGCCGGCACATATTGCAGGTTCATCAGCACGAAGTCCGCGCCCAGCGACTTACCGAGCCTCAGGCCGTCGCGCAGCCAGCGCTCGAACTTGGGCAGCGGCATCTGACGGATGGCGGCATTGGTGCCGGTCTGCCAGACCACCAGCGAGGCCGGGTTCTCCTTCAGCTCGGCCTGCAGGCGGGCGGACATCTCCTCGACGTCCTGCCCACCGATGCCGCGATTGACGACGTCGACGTCGACGCCGGGCAGCGCCTTGTCGAGACCCATCTTGAGCTGGGCGGGATAGGCGTAGGCCGGGTTGGACACGCCATAGCCTGAGGTCGACGACGAGCCGAGCGCGACGATGCGCAATTGCTTGCGTTCGGCGATCGACTTGCGCGCGGCCGGCAGCGAGTTGCCAAGCTCGAGCAGCTCGGGCTTGGCACGGCACAACGTCATCGACTGCGGAAAGGCGCTGCCCGGCAGCAGCAGCAGCACCAGGACCGCGGTCAGCCAGGGCCAGGCGCGCAACCTCACGGCACGGCCTCGGCTGCGCTGGGCGTCCGTCCGGAACCGGCCGATCCTCCGCTCTTGAACCAGGTCGCCACATAGGCGGCCGCGCACATGACGAGAATGCCTGCGACGCTCACGACGATCTGCGACAGGAGCGACTCCTCAAAGTAGCTGACGACGATCTGGGCGGACAACGCGAGAAAGGTACCGATGCAGAATATAAGCAACGACTGTTCACCGCATCTGCGAAGTGGGTGGAAGACCGGCCAGCGCAGGAAGGCGGCGTCGACCGGCACCAGGACCCGGACCAGCCAGGCCAGGGCCAGGAAATGCATGAACCGCAGGATGTCGATGTTGGTCTTGTCGATCGGGTAGATCTGCCGGGCGAGCCAGGCCGGCGTCATCTCCTGCAGGGGATTATAATGCCAGGACAAGGCGATAAAGGCCGCGAACAGCAGGTAAAGGACGGCCAGACCCGAGAGCGGCCGGCGGAACCGATCGAGCCAGGCAAGCTGGGGACCGAGCACGGCGCAGGCGGTACCAACGTAGAACACGACCTGCCAAGCGAGCGGATTGAAGTACCAGACCTTGCCCTCGGGGTAGGCCGGCAGGTTCCAATTGAAGTGGCATGTCGCCGCATAGAGGGTGAGCGATACGCCAATCACCATAAACGGCCGGCGGATGACCGCCGGCAGGACGAAGGGGAAGGCCGCCAACAGCACGATATAGAGCGGCAAGACGTCGAGATTGACCGGCCGGAACTGCAGCAGGGCTGCCGCCAGGATCGCCCGGTAGGGGTTCTCGCCCAGGCCCATCAGCTCCATCTCGTCGATCAGCGAGGGCATGTCGCGGGCGATCGACACCCAGATGATCTGGGCGGCAAAGGCCATGAACAGCAAAATGTGGGCGACATAGAGCTGCCAGACGCGGCGGTAGACGCGGGCGGCGGCGCGTATCCAGCCCTCGCGCTGCATCATGCGGGCGTAGGCGATCACGGCAGTGTAGCCTGAGATGAAGACGAAGACCTCGGTGGCGTCGCTGAAGCCGTAATTGCGGACGGTGAACCAGCTCACGACGTTGGTCGGAATGTGGTCGACGAAGATGAACCAGAGCGCCAGCCCACGGAACAGGTCGAGGCGGATGTCGCGACCGGAAGCGATGACGGTGTGCGCGGCCATGGCCCGGCATTGGTATCGCAGTCGAGCCGCCTAATCCACGGCGGCCGAGTGTGGGTCAGAGGGGCCGGCTCAGGAACCCAGGACCTCTTCGACCTTCTGCGCCAGGGCCTTCATGCGATAGGGCTTGGCGATGAACTGCACGTCGGTCTCGAGGGCACCCTTGCTGACGAGCGCGCCCTCGAAGTAGCCCGAGGCGAACAGCACTTTCAGGCCGGGACGCAGCTCGGTTGCCTTGTCGGCCAGGTCGCGGCCGGCGAGGTCGCCCGGCATGACGACGTCGGTGAACAATAGGTCGACCCTTTCGCCGCGCTCGAGCACGGCGAGCGCCTCCGCGCCGCTCGACGCGGAAACGACATCGTAGCCGAGACGGGTCAGCTGTTCGGTCGCCTCCTCGAGGACGCCGTTGTTGTCGTCCACCACCAGGATCTTGGCGCGCGCCGAAGGGCTGGCGGCCGCCGCCACCGGCACTTCGGGTTCACCCGCCACGGCCACCGGCTTGGCGCCGCCCTCGGTGTCGTACGCGAGCAGGCCGAAGCCGACGTGCCTTTGCCAGGAATCCGACAGCGGCCGCACGATGAGGCGCACCTGCAGCCGGGCGCCATCCTTGCCCAGCATCGGGCCCGTCGCGTCATGCCGGCCCCACTGCTGGGCATCGCCCAGCGCGGTCTCGGGCTTGCCGAGCAGGTTGTCCGCCTTGGTATGCAGCACGGTGAAGCGCCGCCCGACGATGTCGTCTGCCGTGTAGCCGAACAGCGCCCGTGCGCCGGCATTCCAGGTGAGCACCCTGCCCTGCACATCGAGGATGACGACGGCATAGTCGGTCATGTCGTCGACGAACCGCTGCACCAGGTCGCGCTCGTTGGCGTTCATCGTGGGTCTACCCCTTTCACTTCCCGGACACTACGCTTGGCCGTGAACGGCGGAGCCGAAGCGGTTGCGTCCGCTGCCGCCCAGCGCGTCGCGGATGATCCGGGCGAGGTCGGCTTTGACATGCGGCTTGGCGAGCAGCATCACGCCGCTGTCGAGGCGGCCGTCGCGCAGCAGCGCGTTCTCCGAATAGCCCGACATGAAGACGATGCGCGTGTCGGGCCAGGCCTGCTTGATCTCCTCGGCGAGCGCGCGGCCGTTCAGCCGCCCGGGCATGACGACGTCGGTCAGCACGAGGTCGAAGCCGTGCGCCTTCAGGAGCTCGAGCGCCTGGTCGGCGTCCTTGGCGAGCTTCACGTCGTAGCCCAGGCTGCCGAGCTGCTCGCCGACGATGGCGCGGACGGCCTTCTCGTCCTCCACCACCAGGATGCGCTCGCTGCCGCGCGGCATGGCCTGCCGGCGCGGCGCCGGGGCGGCGGCCGTCGCCGGATCGCTGCGCGGGAAATACATGCGAACGGTGGTGCCGCGGCCCAACTCGCTGGTGATCTCGATATGGCCGTTCGACTGGCGGATGAAGCCGTAGACCATGCTGAGGCCAAGGCCGGTCCCCTTGCCCACCTCCTTGGTGGTGAAGAACGGCTCGAACACGCGCCGGCGGACGTCGGGCGGCATGCCGGTACCGGTGTCGCTGACCGACAGCATGGCGTACTCGCCCGGCGCGACCTCGTCCTCCAGCCGCACGACGTAGTCCCAGGACAGCGTGACGTTGCGGGTCTCGATGGCGAGGCGGCCGCCGGTCGGCATGGCATCGCGCGCGTTGATGCAGAGGTTGATCAACGAGGTCTCGACCTGCGGGCGGTCGACATGGATCGGCCAGAGGTTGGGCGCGGCGGTGGTCTGCACGACGATGTGCTCGCCGAGCGTGCGCCGCAGCAGCCTGCCGGTGCTCGCCACGAGGTCGTTAAGGTCGGAAACCTCGGGCTTCAGCACCTGCTTGCGCGAGAATGCCAGCAGCTGGCGCGTCAGCTCCGAGGCCTTTTGGCCGGCGTCGGAAATGCGTTGCGCGCGTTTGGTGATGTGCGCCGGCACGCTGTCGTCGTCGAGGATGGCGTCGGCGTTGGCCAGGACGATGGTCAGGATGTTGTTGAAGTCGTGCGCCACGCCGCCGGTGAGCTGGCCGACCGCCTCCATCTTCTGCGCCTGCAGGAGCTGCTCGCTGGTGCGCCGGTGGCTGCTCGCTTCCTGCGCCACGCGCCGGTCGAACATCACGGCGACGATGGTGAGCAGCAGGACCAGCGAGGCGATCAGGGCGGTGACGCCCGCGAACACCGAGTGGTCGACCGGGGTGCGGTGCGGACCGGGCGTGGCGAAGCAGTAGGTCGAGGCCATCGCCGTGTAGTGCATGGCGGTGACGGCAAAGCCCATGATCAGCGCGCCGACGCCGTCCCTGACCGCGCCGAAGCGGCTGAGATTGAGCTTGCTGATGACCTGGCGCACCTGCAGCGCCAGCACGGCGAGCAGGACGGCGACGACGATCGAGGCGGCGAACAGCGTCGGGTCGTAGCGCACCAGGGCGTTGAGCTGCATCGCCATCATGCCGGTGTAGTGCATGGCGCCGATGCCCGCGCCCATCAGCGTGCCGCCGATCAGCAGGCGGCTGGTGGTGATGACCGGCCGGGCGACGACGTGCAGGGCCACGCCCGCGCCCAAGATGGCGGGCACGATGGAGAGCGCGGTGATCCACGGATCGTACGCGACCGGGATCGGCAGGATGTGAGCCAGCATGCCGATGAAGTGCATCGCCCAGATGCCGCCGCCCATGGCGATGGCGCCGATGACCAGCCAGCTGTAGCGCAGGCCGGCGTCGCGCAGCTCGGCGATGCGGGTGGCGAATTGCAGGAAGGCGTAGCTGCCGAGCACCGCGACCAGGTACGACAGCAGGACGAGACCCCAATTGTAGGTCTCCGGCAGCGCTTGAGAAGGATCAACGTTCAGCGCGAAATAATTCGAAAGAGTCATCGATCCCAAGGTCGCCGTTGATGCAATCTCCAGTCGCTTACGCTGTGTACCCCAATACCCTCGCGCGAAATACAGCGAACGCCGCACAAGAGGTCAAGGCGAAGTTGGCGATTGCAGACGGAACAATGCGCCAATATGGAGCCCAAAGTCTGGAGGAAACGAATGACCAAGACCCCTCTGCTCCTGGTACCCGGCTTGCTCTGCTCGCCCAGGCTCTTTGCCGGCCAGCTCGCCGGCCTGTCGGCGGAAGCCGATATCGTCGTGCCGGACTGGCGCAAGGCGCCCCTGTCGGTCTGGGATACCTGGGATAGTGCCGCCCGCTGGGTGCTGGCCCAGATGCCGGCCCAACGGTTCGCCCTGGCCGGCCTGTCGCTGGGCGGCATGCTGGCCGTCGAGATCATGCAGATCGCAGCCGACCGGGTCGACCGGCTGGCCCTGCTCGACACCGGCATGCGCAGCCAGAACGAGGGCGAGCGGGCGATCCGCCGGGCTCGCATCCGGCTCGCCGACGAGGGCCATTTCGAGCTGGTGCTGGGCCTGCAGACGTCGCGTTTCATCCCGGCCTATCGCCTGCCCGACAAGGCGCTGGTCGACGAGGTGATGGCGATGTGCGGCGATATCGGCGTCGAAATCTACAAGCGGCAGGAGGAATTAGCGGCCATCCGCGTCGACCGCCGGCCCGACCTGCCCAGGATCAAGTGCCCGACCATCGTGGTGTGCGGCCGCGACGACGCCGCCACACCCCTGTTCCTGTCCGAGGAGATGGCCGCCGCCATCAAGGGCAGCGAGCTGATCGTGGTCGAGCAGTGCGGCCACCTGGTGACGATGGAGAAGCCCGAGGAGACGAACGCGATCTTGAAGAGGTGGCTTAACGGAGCGCGGACCTCCAGGTCCGCATCATGATTCATGAGCGGACCTGGAGGTCCGCGCTCCTTTAGCCGATGACCTTCTTTTCCCTCAGCCCCGCAATCTCGGCCGTCCCGAGACCTGCCAGCTCACCCAGCACCTGATCCGTGTGCTCGCCCAGCGCCGGTGGCGGGCGGGTGTCGTCGACGGGCGTATCGGAGAAGCGGTAGTTCGAGCCGATGATCGGCACCTCGCCCGCCTTGCTGTGCTGATAAGTCTTGAGCATGCCGCGGCGCTTGACCTCGGGTTCGTCGAGCGCCTCCTTCATGGTGCGGATCGGCCCGGCCGGCAGATGGCGCAGCTTTTGGCCCCAGTTCTCCTTGGTGTCGGTCTTCAGCACCTCTTCCATCATGCGCGTCAGTTCGGGCTTGTTGGCGACGCGGTCGGCAAGCTGGGCGAAGCGCGGGTCGGTCGCCCATTCGGGATGACCGAGCGCCTTGCAGGTGTCGGTGAACAGCTTCTGGTTGGCGACGGCCATGTAGATCTTGCCGTTCTTGGTCTCGAACGAGCTGTTGGGTGCCGACGCGAAGTGGCCGTTGCCGGCGCGCCGCGGCTGCTCGCCGCCGATCAGGTAGTACGATCCCATGTTGCCGAGGCTGGCCAGCGCCGTGTCGTAAAGCGCAAGATCGACGTGCTGGCCCTTGCCGGTCGAGGTGCGGGCGTAGAGCGCGGCATTGATCGCCGCCACCGAATGGATCGCCGTCATGGTGTCGACGATGGCGATGGCGTGCCGCAGCCCCTCGCCGTTGGCCTCGCCGTTGACGCTCATCATCCCCGACTCGGCCTGCAGCACCGGATCGTATCCCGGCCGGTCCGACAACGGCCCGCTCTGGCCGTAGGCCGAGATCGAGAGATAGATCAGCCGTGGAAATTTGCCGTGGAGGCTTTGGTAGTCGAAGCCATACTTGTTGAGCACGCCAGGCCGGAAATTCTGGACCAGCACGTCGGCGGTCTCGAGCAGCTTGGTCACCACGGCCTGGCCGTCCGGCTTGGTGAAGTCGAGCGCCACGCTCTTCTTGCCGCGGTTGTAGGTCATGAAGAAGTGGCTCTCGCCGCCGGCCCGCGGCCCGGCACCCTTGCGCGTGTCGTCGCCGCCGTCGGGATTCTCGATCTTGATCACCTCGGCGCCCATGTCCGACAGGATCTGGGTGCACATCGGCCCCGCGATCACACGGGAAAAATCGATGACACGGATGCCCTCGAGGGGCGGACGGCCTGATTGTGACATGGCTGCAGGGTAGGGCTGCAGGCGCTGCGCTGTCCACGCGCGGCAGTTCCTTTAGACTGCAGGGCATGTCTTCGTTTCGCATGCCGCTGTCTCGCCGCGCCCTGTTCGTCCTGCCCGTCCTCGCCGCCCAACCGGCGCTCGCGCAATCCAATTCCCAGATGGCCGACTATCCCACCAAGGCCATCCGCATCATCGTGCCGTTCGCACCCGGCGGCTCGGGCGACATCACCTCGCGGCTGATCGGCAAGTACATCGAGGACAAGACCAGCCAGCCCTTCGTGGTCGAGAACAAGCCGGGCGCCAACGGCATCGTCGGCGCGCTCGCCGTCAAAGCGGCCCCGGCCGATGGTTACACGCTGATGCTGGCCACCACCTCGACCAACGCCGCGAACATCCACATGTACAGGAGCCCGGGCTACGATCCGGAGAAGGACTTCCAGGTGGTGGGCGTCATCGGCTCGAGCGGCGCCTTCCTCGTCGTGCCGGCCGACAGTCCCTTCAAGACGCTCAACGATCTCCTTGCCTATGCCAAGGCCCATTCCGGCAAGCTGAACTTCGGCTATTTCAACGCAAGCTCGCAGGTGCCTGCGGAAGTCCTGGGCACCAAGGCCGGCGTGCAATGGCAGGGAGTGGCCTACAAGGCGATCGGCAATGCGTGGAACGATCTCTATGCCGGCAATATCCAGTTCATGTTCGTCGACCTCACCGCCGGCCGGGGTCAGGTCGTGGCCAACAAGGCGCGACCGCTGGCGATCACCCTACCGCAACGCAGCCCGCTCTATCCCGACCTGCCGGCGCTGAGCGAAAGCTTTCCTGGTCTCACCACGACCGGCTTCCTCGCCGTGGCCGTGCCCAAGGCCACGCCGCGGCCGATCCAGGAGAAGCTGAACGCCCTGATAAACGAGGCCATCACCTCTCCCGACATCAACAAGCGGCTGACCGACGAGTTCGCGCTCAATTCCCGGCCACTCACGCTCGAGCAGTGCGCCGCGCAGGACCGCGAGGAGCGCACAAAGTGGGCGGAGTACGTGAAGATCGCGAAAATCGAACCGCAGTAGATATTCGCCGTCGCGATGTAGTTATCGCGACGGGCGGTCGTCAAGGAGCGAAGCGCGCCGACACCCGGGGTAGTCAATATGCGGCGCGATGCAACAAGCTCCCAATCAGCCCGTCGACTCACGCTTGATCGTCATGCTCGTCTATCCGGGCGTCATGGCGATGGACGTGTCCGGTCCGCTCGAAGCCTTCGCGACGGCTAACCATGCCGCCGGCCGGCCGCTCTATCGGCTGGAGATCGCCGGCATGACCAAGGCGCCGGTCGCCACGTCGCTCGGCGGCATCGAGATCACGCACACCATTGCGCTCGACGACATCGCGGGACCGATCGATACGCTGCTGGTTTCCGGCGGCTTCGGCCAGCCCGAGGCGGGCTCCGACCAGCGCCTGCTGGCGTGGCTGCGATCCAACCGGCTGCGCGCCCGGCGCTGCGGCTCGATCTGCACCGGCGCCTTCGCGCTCGCAGCCGCCCGACTGCTCGACGGCAAGCGCGCGACGACTCGCTGGGCGTTGGCGAGTGAGCTCGGCCGCCGCTATCCCGAGGGCTCGGTCGAAGCCGACGCCATCTATGTGCGCGACGCCAATGTCTACACGTCGGCCGGCGTCACCACCGGCATCGACTTGGCCCTCGGCCTGAGCGAGGAGGATCACGGCCGCACGCTCTCGCTCAGGGTCGCACGTGCGCTGGTCGCCTATCTCAAGCGGCCGGGCGGCCAGTCGCCGTTCAGCCACCATCTGCTGGCGCGGTTCGCCGCCAGCCCACCGGTGCGGCGGGCCCAGGAGCGGGCGCTGGAGAACCTCCCAGCCGATCTCGGCGTCAAGGCGCTGGCAAAGCGCGCCGGCTGGCGAGGCGCCACGCGACTTCGTCGAGCGCATCCGCATCGACGCTGTGCGCCGCCTGTTCGAGGAAGCACAGTTGTCGGTTCAGGTCGTGGCAACGCGCTGCGGCTTTGAATTGGCCGACAATCTGCGCCGCGCCTTCGTCTGCCGCCTGGGCGTGACGCCCCACGACTACCGCGAGCGCTTCCGCCTGGCCGACAGCGAATTGCCGCGCGCAGCCGAGTGAGCGCCATCAACTTCAACGGCGGCCAGAACCTCTCACGCGCTCAGGGCCGACTTGCGCATGAGCTGGTGAGGGTCGGCCTCAGCGATGATGGCCGGGTGCGTGCGCGCCGTCGCCGTAGCCGCGCAGGGTCGGATACCGTGTCGCCTGCTCGGGCGTCAGCAGCTCGAGCGTCGCCAGATGGTACTTCATATGCGCAAGTCTCAATTCGCCTTGCAACGAGGCGATGTCGCGTGTCGCGCCGCCCAAGCTCGATGCAGTGATGGTCTTGTCGGCGAATAGTCGGTCGAGCGCAGTCTCGGCGGCTATCAGCCGTTCGCCGAGCGGCACGGCCTCCCGTTTCATGGCCTCGAACAAGCCCACCACCTTCGCGCGCTGATCGTCGCTCAGCCCGAGCGGCGTTGCCAGTTCCAGCACGTGCATGGGACCGGGATAGCCGTTCAGCTCGGCGGCCAGCGCCAGGCCCATGCCGCGGCCGGCCTTGAGATCGGCAATCTGCTCGTTCGACAGCGCCTTCACATGGCGCGTCTGCAGGCCGGCGTACGATTGGTGAGTTTGCGGCCATGCCGCAGGCGCGATACCAATCAGGCCGACCGCAAGTGTTACCATCCACGTCCTCATCCCATCCTCCCAGAATCAGGTTCACTCTGTCCGAATCGACCCGCAAAGACATCGATATTGAACTTTTTTTAACCTTCGGGGATTTCGACAGTTTCGCTGCTCATCGTTTGAAAGGTCTGGTTCGGCCTTCTCGCCATCGACCTCCCGCACCGCGGCGTTGCCGAACAGGCCCACCGGCCGGCTGTTATGGATCGGATAGACGATGCAAAGAGCAGCAATACGGAGACGCAACACAACCGCCATCATTATGACTTAGAGCCAACAGCGTGACGGAATTGGCGAGAAGGGCAATCCCGACGCCTTTGCCGGATGCCTATTGTTCCTCTTCGTCGTCCCGAGCGGGGATCAGAACGCGACAATTCGTTTCCAGGCATTCGACTTGCACCACTCTTCCGGACCGCTTGCAGGTCACTTCATAGACGACCAGGGTCGGCGACAGCCTGTTCGACACCATACGATCCGGCACACACGCCAAGGGCTGGAGAACCGCCTGCAGTTCGCGGTCTCTGGCAAATGAGACCGTTGCGACGGCGAGCAGAATTGCCGCCGCGGCGAGCACTGCCGCACCTCTTACCATGGCTCACTCTCACCTCAGTCGAAATCAGTGGCCTTTGCCGATCTTCGTCAGCGTGATCGCACCGTTCACGCGGTCGGCCTCGAACTCGATCTTGTCGCCTGCCTTCATCTTGTCGAGCATGGCGGGATCGGCGACGCGAAACACCATGGTCATGCTGTCCATGTCGAACTTCCTGATGGGGCCGTGCTTCAGCGTGACCTTTCCGGCCGCCTTGTCGACCTTGACGACCTCGCCCTTCACCATGTCTCCGTCCGCAACGGCGGGAGAGACGGCCAGAACAGCAGCGAGCAACGCCGCCAGAAAATTCTTGAGCATATGTTTCTCCCTTCGTTGACATTCATTCGACGACGATGGTGCCGAACATTCCCGCCGGACGGTGTCCTGGGATCAGGCACGAGAAATCGAATGTCCCGGCCTTGGTGAACTGCCAGATGAGCTCGCCGGTCGCCTTGGGCTTGAGCCGCTTGGCGTTGGGGTCGTCGTGCTCCATGTCGGGGTTCTTCTCCATCTCCTTCATGTGCTTGAGATTCTCCTCGACCGTGCCGACGACGAACTCGTGGTCGACCGCGCCGTTGTTGCGGAGCTGGAAGCGGATCTGCTCGCCCTTGCGGACCCGCAGCCTGTCGGGAAGGAAGATCATCTTGCCGTCGTGCTCGCGCATGACGATCTGCACGACGCGCGCCGGCTTCTTGGGATCGCCGGGCTTGCCGTAAACCGTCTCGTGCTCGTCGCCGTGACCGTGAGCGATACCGGAAAGGCCGGCCACCAGCGCGGCAGCAGCCAAGAATGTCTTGAGCATCATCGTTGGTCTCCTTTTCAATGCTTATGCTGGCCGTTGGGTTTCACGACATCGACCTTGCCGGCAGGCTTGGCCTTCGACGCCGGCACAGGTGCAGGCGCGCGTGTCGTCGTTGGCGCCGGACCCTTCCATTCCCAAGCCACCGTGCCTGGGGGGTTCTGGTACCAGCCGGGATCCTTGTAATCGCCCGCCGCCAGGCCCTCGCGCACCTTTAGGACCGTGAACATGCCGCCCATCTCGATCGGTCCGAACTGGCCGAAGCCGGTCATCATCGGCAGGGTGTTGTCGGGCAGCTGCATCTCCATCTCGCCCATGTCGGCCATGCCGGCGCTGCCCATCGCCATGTAGTCGGGAACGAGACGCTTCATCTGGCGAGAGAACGCCCGCTTGTCGACGCCGATGAATGTGCGGATGTCGTGACCCATGGCGTTCATGGTGTGGTGCGACTTGTGGCAATGCAGCGCCCAATCGCCGGGGTAGATGGCGTCGAATTCGTAGGCGCGCATGGCGCCCACCGGGATGTCGATCGTGACCTCGGGCCAACGCGCCTCCGGACGCACCCATCCGCCATCGGTGCACGTCACCTCGAAATCGTAGCCGTGCATATGGATCGGATGGTTGGTCATGGTGAGGTTGCCGACGCGCACGCGCACGCGATCGCCCTTGGCGACCACCAGGTGGTCGATGCCCGGGAACACGCGGGTGTTGAAGGTCCACATGTTGAAATTCAGCATCTCGGCGACCTTGGGTACGTAGTTGCCGGGATCGATGTCGTAGGCGGAGAGCAGGAACACGAAGTCGCGGTCGACGCGATGCAGCTTGGGATCGCGCGGATGGACCACGAAGAAGCCCATCATGCCCATGGCCATCTGCACCATCTCGTCGGCGTGCGGGTGGTACATGAAGGTCCCGCTCTTCTTGAGCTCGAATTCGTACACGAAGGTCTTGCCCGGCTTGATGTGCGGCTGGGTGAGGCCGCCGACACCGTCCATGCCGCTGGGCAGCAGCTGGCCGTGCCAGTGGATCGTGGTGTGCTCGGGCAAGCGGTTGGTGACGAAGATGCGCACCTTGTCGCCTTCGACCGCCTCGATGGTCGGCCCCGGGCTCTGGCCGTTGTAGCCCCACAGGCGGGCGATCATGCCGGGCGCCATCTCTCGCTCGACCGGCTCGGCGACGAGATGGAACTCCTTCCAGTCGCCGTTCTGCCGCCATGGCAGGGTCCAGCCGTTCAGAGTCACCACCGGCTGATAGTCCGGCCCGCTGGTCGGATAGATCGGCGGCTGCATGGTGTTGGTCGTCGTCGTCGGCGCTTCGGGAATCGCCTGCGCCTGGACGCGGCCGCTGACGGCAGTGGCGCCGAGAAGGGCGAGGCCGGAGGCTCCGACGAGGTCGCGTCTTGAGAGACTCATGTCGATCTCCTTGCGTTAAAGGCCGAGGGGAATGGTTTCGGGTGCCGGCGTCGTGTTGATGACGCCAGACGGCGGGACAGTTCCGCCGACGATCAAGGCCGCCTGCAGGTCGGCGATCGCCAGATGGTAGTCACGGAGCGCATCCAGCGAGGCGATGCTGGAGTTGATGCGCTCTCGTTCTTCGACCAACACCTCGAAGACGTCGACGAGCATGCCGTTGTAGCGCAGCAGGACCTCGGCGGAGTTCTGGTGGCGCAACGGCAGAATCCGTGTCTGGTAGAAGCGGGCGATGTCGTAGGTCGCGCGATAGGTCGTATAGGCGACGCGTGCCTCGGAGCGGGCGTTGATCGACCGCTCGGCAAGACGGTTGACGGCGCGCATGTAGATCTCGCGCGCCGTTGCCACCCGCGCCTCACCGGTGTCGAAGATCGGGATGACGATTCCCAGTTCCAGGCCGTAGCGATTCTTCGACGCCTGCTCGCCGGCGTCGTTGGTCTCGACCTCGTTGCGGAAGCCGCCACCGAGTTCGAGGAACGACATGTATCGCGTCGCCTCGACGAACTTGACCGACTTCGCCAGCGTCACGATCTCGTAGCGCAGGATGATGAGGTCGACGCGCCGGCGCATGGCCTCGACTTCGACGTCATGGAGCGGCTCCGGCGTCTTCGGCAGCGGGGAGAGCTTGGCCGGCAGGGTGTAGTCGAGGTCGGTCCCCCACAGGCCGAGGAGGCGATTGAGCGCTTCCCTCTCCTTGCTGACCAGCAGCCGGGCCTGGGCGACCTGGGCGCTCAACTCGGCATAGAATGCCGCGACGCGCCCCTGATCGAGCTTGTTCGAGGCGCCGGTTTCGCCGAGCTGCTTCATCAGTCGGGCCGAGGCGTCGGCGGTCTCGCGCGACTGCTCGAGCAGGGCAAGCCGCTGCTGGGCGGCGACGGCACGAATATAGGCCCGGCGGGCGTCGACCGAGAGGCTGAGCGTCGTCGCGACGGCGCGATAACGCGCTTCCTCGAACTCGCGCTTGGCGATCTCGGTCCGCCTCTGCAGGGTCGCCGCGGCAAGCAGGTTGCCGATCAACTGGAAGCCGAACTCGACAAAGCCGCCCGTGCCGAACACGCGGGATACCGTCACGACAGGATTGGGCGGCAGGCTGGTCTGCACATACTCCGCTTCGGAGATGCCGAGGTCGTTGTACGCGGCCTGGAGCCCGCGATTGTTCAGCAAGGCGATCTGGACGGCCGTGTCTTCGCTCAACGGCTCGGCAAGCAGCGACAGGATGCGCTCGCGGGCGCGGCGATTGTCTTCGGCGGATGTCAGCTTGGCCGCATCCTTGCCGATCTCCCTACGGACTCCATCGCTGACGGGCGCCATGCCACCGTCGCCGGTGAACTTGGCGCAGCCTGCCGCCAGCAATCCCAGGGCCGCGGCCACGGCCATTTTCGAGGTGACAGTCATGGTGACCGACTGCCGCCGGGCGCCACGCGATCGTTGAGCTCGCGCCAGGACTTCAGACCCACCGGCGTGTGCGGCGCCGTGCCCGCCATCACGGGCCGGTAGGGCTGGGTGATCGTCGTAGCCTCGGGATCGGCCGGATCGGGCGAGACGGCTTGCGGCAGCGGCGCGCTGCTGCATCCGGCAAGCAATGCCGCCAATGCCGCCACGCCGACGCTCGAACGTCGGAACAACATGATGACTCTCCGTGTCTTAAGGGAACCGCGGGTAGCGGCTCAGACTCGGGGAGGTGGCGGATCCTGCGTGAAGGTGAGTCCGATCAGATTGCGAGCGATCGTGGCCGGCCGGGCATGATACGGCACGGCCACCTGTGCCACGGCAACCGCCGGCAACAACGCCACCACGCCGGTCATCAAGGGGCAGCATTTGCCAGCCGCATGCTTGGCCGTGCCCTGCGACGGGCAGTCAGGCGGCGGTGCGTGGTCTGGGCAGTCCGCCATCGCCGGCTGATCGGCCGGAACAGCCTCATGGCCGAGCGACGCCGTGCCGAACGACGACAGCGTGAAGGCGACCAGCGCCAGCAGCCAAAGGAGCGAGCGCACCCGGACCATGCCGGGACATTACCCCCGTAGGGTATCGGCTGGCAAGCGAAGAGGGAACATGCGGCGGCAACCGGCTGTGACCGCGCTGCGTTCCAGGCAGGCGGCCACCTGGAGAACGATCATGCACAGCGACCAGGCCTACATGGCCGGCCTGATGACGGCGCCGATGGTGATCATCGAGCTCTTGGTCATGCGGCCGATGTACGAGCAGCGCGCTGGAACGCCGCGATTCTGGCCACCAGCGCGGTAGCGCTGGTACTCTGCTGGTTCGCGATTCGCGACCAGGTGGCCATCGCCGACCGCGAGTTCCTTAAATCCATGATTCCTCACCATGCCAGCGCCATCCTGATGTGCGAGGAAGCACGCCTGCAGAACCCCGAGATCAGGAAGCTGTGCGAGACCATCACCTCGGGCCAGCAGGCCGAGATCGACCAAATGAAGGCGCTGCTACAGAAGGGTGGATGACGACTCGAGGTCAAGCGACAGTTCTGACCGCGCCTTCACGTCATCGCTCAACTGCCGCACGACCTGCGTGGTCCGGCGGATATCCGCGTCAGTGAGAGCGTTGCCTATGGTCGATGCGATCACGAGGAGCCGGGCATTCAGGTCGCCGTAGCGCACCTCGCCTTTGCGCGTAAGCTGCACAAGCTTTGAGCGGCGGTGCTTCGGATTGTCAATGAACTTGACGAGCCCCTCGGCCGCAAGCTCATCGGCCAGCCGCTGCATCCGCTGGCGGCTGGTAGGCCGCATCTCGGCGATCTGCGGCACGGTAAGCGGACCTAGCAGCGCGAGGCTGCGCATGAAGCCGAATGCACCACCGCCCCAGGTGGTGATCAATCCTGTCTTCTGGCCGACGGCCCGTATCCTGAAGAAACACTGGGCCACTTCAAGCATCAGGCCAGCGATCGCCTCGGCCTTGCTGTCAACGATTGGGCTAGCCCCTGGCCTAGGTGCCGCCCCGGTCCTGTGTCGCTCCGACGCCATCGCTTCCGTTCCCTCGATCTGTGCCAGCTTCTCCAGTTGACACCTTAGTTGTCAAATTGCACAATGACACCCTAGTTGTCATATTGCGTAAGCCTCCAGCGTCTGCGGGAGCATGCATGCGTAAGAAACCGGGTTGGCAAGTGAACGACACCGGGACGGCAAACGTCATCGCGCGGCCGCCCCTCCTCTTTCTTGGCGCTCTTCTGCTCGGACTCGGCGCGGAGCGTCTGCTGCCCTTGGTGTTCGTCGTTCCAGGGGATGATCCGGCCCTTTGGACGGTCGGCGCCTGCTTGGCACTCATCGGCGTCGCGTTCATGGCCGCGGCCATTCGCAACTTCTCCCGAGCGGCGACGCCGGTGCCCACGAATCAGCCGACCCGCGCACTCGTGACGAGCCGGATTCACGCATGGACGCGCAATCCGATCTACCTCGGCATGTTTCTGATCTATGGCGGCATCGGCGTAGCCGCGCACAGCATGTGGATCCTCATTCTCGCTCTGCCTCTTGCAATCTTGATCCGCTACGGCGTCGTCGCGCGCGAGGAGTTCTATCTCGAGCGGCGCTTTGGCGATGCCTACCTCGACTACAAGCGACAGGTGCGGCGGTGGCTCTAGCGGTTGAATAGCTGCCGATATGCCGGGTCGATCGTCAACGGCGGAGGTGCAAAATGAGATCAAGCCTCACGATCATCGGCGCTCTCGCAATCCTGCTCGCCTCCTGTGCGAGAATCCCGACTGATCAAGACGCCAACGACGCTGTTTCCATGCTCCGGGATTACGGCAGCTGGGCATGGGCGGTGGGCATCGCTCTCATCTGGGCAGATCTGGTGCTGCCAGTCCCGCAGACCGCCGTCATAGCCGCCCTCGGCATCATCTACGGCACGGTGGTCGGCGGCCTGCTGGGCAGCGCCGCCCTGATCAGCAGCGGCATCCTCGGCTATGCCCTGATGCGCACCTCGGCGCGTAGGTTCGTCGATCGCCTGGTGGGTGCCCGATTCCGGAACAAGACGGAAAGCTTGTTCGACAGGTCCGGTGCCTGGGCGATCGTCCTGACGCGCAGTCTTCCCTACAGCGTACCGGAAGCCATCGTCTTCCTGGCCGGCCTCGCTGGCATGCCGATGGGAAAATTCACCATGGCGCTGACGCTTGGCAGCGTGCCAACCGCTTTTGCGTTTGCGGCAATCGGCGCCGGCTGGGCCGATCAACCGGTTCTGGTCCTCATCGTGAGCTACTTCCTTCCCGTGTTGCTGCTGCCCGTCGTGCTGTATGTCATGCGCCCACGCCCATCCTGACCAATGTCGACAGTCGTCATCGTCCTTCGCGCGGTCTCGCTGCTCGCCTTCGCAGCGCCCCTACCGCTGTCTGCCAGCGGGCGTGGCCGCAAACGCAGCAGGGACGATGACCGGCGCCGCGGCAACCGAACCCCTGTCCTCGCAAACTTCGCTGCCTTCGGGTTGTTCTTTGCGTTCCTGGCCTTCTTTGCCGGCAACGACGAGGGGCTGGCGGCGCTGTTGCTGGCTTTGGGCGGATGCCTTGTCGCCCTGGCGGGCGCTGCGCTCGTTCTTTGGTCGCGGGCAGAGCTCGGTTCGGCCTGGAGTTTCGTGCCGCTGGCGGATCAAGCGACAGGTCTCGTCACGACAGGTCCCTATCGCTTCGTGCGCCATCCTATCTACCTCGGCCTGTCGATGCTGGCGATGGGCGAGGCCGTGGCCTTCAGCAGCTGGCCGGCCGTCGGCGTCGTTTCTTTCGTGATTGTGCCGACGTTCACATGGCGCGCGTGGGCGGAGGAAAGGCTGCTGGCTGACACGCTTGGCGAGCGCTACGCCGTCTATTGCAAGCAAACCAAGATGATCATCCCGCATTTACGTTGCGGGGCAGCGGGGATCTCGACGCAGCCGTCGAGTTCGGATTGTCGCCGCGATGCACCAGATCGTAAAGCATCCCGAGTGTCGGTTTCCCTGTTGCTTTTGGCGGCGGCTCTGCTCGCGCTTCCATGCACCGTTTCCGTTCGAAACTGGCGAACTGGCGAGTCCGAGGAGCGGCCCCTTCTGCTGGTGCAAGGTGGGCCGCACGTTGATCGGCCATCACGCGTCTGGATCGATACCGATGCTGCGTGCAACGGCCTCCACGCCGATCCCGACGATTGCTTTGCGATCCTCACCCTCATGTACTCGCCGGACATCGAGATCGTTGGGATCTCGACCGTTTTCGGCAATGCGCCGCTGTCCGTCGTCGACCGGACGACGCGCGCCTTGGTTGGGCGCATTGCCGGAAACTCGGACACCCTTGTCCAGAGCGGCTCGTCAACTGCATTGGAGTCGGAACGGCCGACTTCCATCGAACCCGCGCATGCGGCACTAGAACGCGCGCTCGAAAGCGGCCCGCTCACCATCGTCAGTCTCGGGCCGCTGACGAACGTCGCGGCGACGCTGCAGCGAAGGCCGGATCTGGCAGACAACATCGGTCTGCTGGTGACGGTCATGGGTCGGCGGCCGGGCCACGTCTTCCATCCGGCGGAAGGCAGGACTTCGAGTGGCATTCTCTTCGGCCATGGACCGATCTTCCGCGACTTCAACTTCGCCAAAGACAGAGACTCGGCTGCCATTGTCCTGGGGCTCGTCAAGCGCATCAGCCTGACGCCATACGCTGCGGCGCGCGAGGTCATGGTGACTCGTCGGGATGTTGCTCGAATGAAGCGTGGCCCTCGCGCGGCCGCATGGCTCGCAGAAAGTGCCGGATCTTGGCTCGACTATTGGGAGAGGGACGTCGGCCTGCCGGGATTCTACCCATTCGATGCCCTTGCAGCACTCTATGTCCTCCACCCGCACCAATTCAATTGCGCGACGGTCTCCGCCTGGATCGCCGTGGACGACCGGCTGCCCGTACTGTGGCGCGTTGCGCTTGGCTCGACGGCATTGGTCGTCGGCTTGGAATCCGACCGACCACGGATTACGCGCACATCAGGCTCTGTCACCTATTGCGGCGGTGTGGCCGACGGTCTCAAGGACCTGCTGATGGACCTGCTGACCATATCGGGTCCCTAGTTGCCGCACCACCTGTCGCGCCACGGCAAAGGCCGGTTTGAGTATCATGAGACTGTGGGATAATTGGACGCCATGCATAACCCCACGAACCACACGCAAAGTTCCGCCCGGTCGTCGGCTGCCGTTGCCTTCGTAGATCTCGCGGGCTTCAGCGCCATTGCGGACGTGTACGGAGATGAGGCCGCGATCGACGTGCTGCAGATTTTCGAGAGCATGGTGCGCGAAGCCCTCAGTGGCTACCAGCCGCCGATCAAGTGGATCGGCGATGAGGCAATGCTCTCCTTCCCAGAACCGGAATCGGCGATCGAGGCACTCGGAACGTTGTTGCAGGCGTGCCGCCGTGAACCGCGAATACCGCTCACGCGGGGCGGGTTGAATTTTGGGCCCGTCATCCGCAGGGCAAACGATCTCTTTGGATCGACCGTCAACATAGCAGCACGCATCGCAGCGCTCGCTTCGCCCGGTCAACTGCTTGCCACTCGGCCTATTGCAGAGGCGGCTGCCGCCAAAGGCATTGTGGTGCGAGACCTCGGAACGGTGGCCCTTCGATCGGTAGCCGAGGAAGTTGCTCTTTATGAGATCGAGCTTGCTCCGACGCCCGACCCGGCCTGGATCGATCCCGTGTGCAAAATGCACGCACCATTTTCACCCTACAGGCGGGCTGCCTCGCAAGGGCCGTGGTTCTGTTCGCCGCTTTGCGAAGAAGCATATCGGAAGTCGCCACGCACCTACGCATTGCCACGATAGTGGCAGCAGGCCCGACGAGCGATCGCCACAGCGTCAAGACGACTGAAGTCGTTTGCTCGCCTTGGCCATCGCCTCGACACCTCCAAGGATCAATGCCAGTCCGAATTCGAACGCCGCGTCGAAGTCCCAGTCGGATGTCGTATCCAGGCGCTCGATCGCGTCATAGCCGCGACCAGCAAGTCGTTCGGCTCGGATCTTTTCCGAAGGTTCCAGGTCGGGAAACGGGCCGCGCGATTGATACGACGCCTGGTGAAGCGTGAAGCTTACCAGGGTGAAATATGCCCGCAGCGCATCGCGATCGTCGAAGCCCGCCTGGGCCAAGGCACGAAGCGTGATTTCCATCGGGAGGAAGGCGGCGGCCGGCGCGACGTCTGCTTCCTCGAGCAGGCGCGCCATCCCGGGATGGCGCAGGCAGACAGCCCTGAACGTACGGAAGCAGTACTCGATCTGCTTCCGCCAGTCGCGATGCCCGCCATCGAAGCGAACCTTGCCCAGAACATGCTCGGCGACGGCACGCAGCAGATCGCGCTTACTGCTGACATGATTGTAGAGGGCCATGGGGGTGACGCCGAGTGCGTCTGCCAATCGCCGCATCGAGATGGCGTCGCTACCCTCGCGATCGATGAGGCCGAGCCCGGCCTCAACGATTCTCTCGCGCGTCAGGCGACTTGGCTTGCGTACACCGCCGGATGGACGGCGTCGCTTTTGGCGGAAGGACATCGCGCATTTGAGTCCGTAGCTACAAGGTCAGCGCAATCGCCATCGAAACCAGACTGGCCATCGCCAGACAAGCTCGGGCAACGTGGGAATACTCCCAGACGTCGCGCATCTGCGCCCACTCGCCGCCCTTCCCGGACAGGAACGAAAAGAACGCTGCGCCCGGCCCAGCAATGTCGATGTCCTTGACCCAGAAGTTGTTCACTGGGTGCGTCACCAGCCAATAGACGGCGTGAGCGGAGACAAGGAATGCGAAGGCCGCTGCTGTCCACCAGAACCGTTGCGTCCCATACGGCGTCAAGAACAGGAGTGCCAAAAGGACAATGAGGCCACCCAGCTCGCCGATAAGCCCGCCTATGGTGAATCCCGGGTAGTAGATGGCCTGCACGGCCACATAGGTGTCTTTGTTGAGACGCAGCTTGCCGGGCAACTCCAGCGCATGGGCCAGCGCCAGCCCCATTGTCACCGCGACGAGCAGAAGGGCGAGGATCGAAACGGCTTTCACCATAGGTCCCTCCTGACGATGTGATCTGTACATACAGAGTATGTATACGTCGTATACAATGCAAGCATGAAGGAGCGCCGGCTGTCACGCTCCGAAAGCAGATCAGCGTCGCCGGCTGTCGAGGACTTCCAGCAGCTCGTCGATCTTGTCCTGCCGGTCGCGCTCGCTGCCGGCATGGAAGGCATGCGCCACGCAATGCTGCAGGTGATCGCTCAGGATCTCCTGCTCGACGCGGTCCAACGCCGCACGCACGGCGCGGACCTGCGTCAGCACGTCGATGCAGTAGCGGTCATCCTCGATCATGCGGGCGACGCCGCGCACTTGGCCCTCGATGCGGCCCAACCGGGCAAGCTGGGATTTCTTTACTTTTCCGTCCATGCTTGAACTATACCCCCGTAGGGTATACATGGCAAGCCATGAAACACGCCCACGGCCACTGCCACCACCCCGCCCCGGACACGGCGACCGACCCGGTCTGCGGCATGAAGGTCACGATCGCGACGGCCAAGAACAAGGCCGAGCACGCGGGCCACACCTATTACTTCTGCAGCCAGCGCTGCCTGGGCAAGTTCACGGCTGAGCCCGACCGCTACCTCGTTCCCAAGGCGGCAGAGCCCATGCCGAAAGGCACCATCTTCACCTGCCCCATGCATCCGGAGATCCGGCAGGAAGGGCCGGGCTCGTGCCCGATCTGCGGCATGGCGCTGGAGCCGCTCGAGGCAACGCTCGACCAGGGCCCCAACGAGGAGCTTTTGGACATGAAGCGCCGGCTGTGGGCAGCCGTGGCGCTCAGCGTGCCCATCGTGATCCTCGACATGGGCGGCCATTTCCTGGGGCTCGACCATCTGCTGCCGCACGGCTGGCTGAACTGGATCCTGCTGGTGCTGGCGACGCCGGTGGTGCTGTGGGCGGGCTGGCCGTTCTTCGTGCGCGGCTGGCAGTCGCTCATGACGCGCAACCTCAACATGTTCACCCTGATCGCGCTCGGCACCGGCACGGCGTGGGCCTACAGCGTCGCAGGCACCGCGGCACCCGGCCTGTTCCCCGCCTCGTTCCTGCAGGATGGCGCGATCCCGGTCTATTTCGAGCCGGCCGCCGTCATCACCTGCCTGGTGCTGGTCGGCCAGGTGCTCGAACTGCGCGCCCGCGATTCGACCAGCGGCGCGATCAAGGCGCTGCTCGGCCTCGCCCCGCGCACCGCGCTCAAAGTCGGCGCCGACGGCAACGATGCCGAGGTGCCGATCGAATCGATCGTCGCCGGCGACCTTTTGCGCGTGCGGCCCGGCGAGAAGGTGCCGGTCGACGGCGAGGTGACCGAAGGCCGCAGCGCCGTCGACGAATCCTCGATCACCGGCGAGCCCATGCCGGTCACCAAGGAGCCCGGCGCCAAGGTGGTCGCCGGCACGGTCAATCGCACCGGCACCTTCGTGATGAAGGCCGAGAAGGTCGGCGCCGACACCATGCTGTCGCGCATCGTCAAGATGGTGGCCGAGGCGCAACGCAGCCGCGCGCCCATCCAGCGGCTGGCCGACAGCGTGTCGAGCTGGTTCGTGCCGCTGGTCGTGGTCATCGCCTTGGCAGCCTTCGCCGCCTGGTTCATCTGGGGGCCTGAGCCGCGCTTCGCCTTCGCCCTGCTGGCCGCCGTCTCCGTGCTGATCATCGCCTGCCCCTGCGCGCTGGGGCTCGCCACGCCGATGTCGATCATGGTCGGTGTCGGCCGCGGCGCCGCTGCCGGCATCCTGATCCGCAACGCCGACGCGCTGGAGCGGCTGGAGAAGGTCGACACGCTGGTGGTCGACAAGACCGGCACGCTGACCGTCGGGCGACCGGCCCTCACCGCCGTCGTGCCGCTGGGCGCCTTGCCGGAGCCCGAGGTGCTGCGGCTTGCCGCCAGCCTCGAGCGCGGCAGCGAGCATCCCATCGCCACCGCGATCCTGGCAGCGGCGCGCGATCGCAAGGTTGAGCTCGCCCCCGTCGCCGACTTCGATTCGCCGTCCGGCAAGGGCGTGGTCGGCCGCATCGACGGCAAGCGCCTGCTGCTGGGCAGTGCGGCGTTCCTGAAGCAGGAAGGTGTCGACGTCACGGCCGCCGAAGCCAAGGCCGATCCGCTGCGTGGTGAAGGGGCAACAGTGGTGCTGCTGGCCCTCGATGGCCGGGCCGAAGGCCTTTTGGCCGTCAGCGACCCGGTCAAGGAGACGACACAAGAGGCGCTGAAGCAGTTGCGCGCCGACGGCATCCGCGTGGTCATGCTGACGGGCGACAACAGGCGCACGGCGGCGGCGGTCGCGGGCCGGCTGGACATCGACGCGGTCGAGGCCGAGGTGCTGCCCGAGGACAAGGCACGCATCGTGCAGAAGCTCAAGGCCGAAGGCCGCATCGTCGCCATGGCGGGCGACGGCGTGAACGACGCGCCGGCGCTGGCCGCCGCCGATGTCGGCATCGCCATGGGCACCGGCACCGACATCGCCATCGAAAGCGCCGGCGTCACCCTGGTGAAGGGCGACCTTTTGGGCATCGCCCGCGCCCGCCGCCTGTCGCAGGCGACGATGCGCAACATCCGCCAGAACCTCTTTTTCGCCTTTATCTACAACAGCGCCGGCATCCCGCTGGCCGCCGGCGTGCTCTACCCTTTCCTCGGCCTGCTGCTGAGCCCGATCGTGGCGGCGGCGGCCATGGCGCTGAGCTCCGTCAGCGTCATCGCCAACGCGCTCCGGCTGCGGAACCTCAAGCTGTAAGGTGAGGCAAAACGTCCATGTCGCTTTACGCTTGATCTTCGGCCGCCGACGGCAATAGTTGTCTCGTCATGCTGCTGATCCGCCACTCCAACCGCGCCAACAACGCCGTCCGGACGACCTCCGGTGCCGGCGAGCTGTTCGTGGCCTCGGTGGTGATGTGCATGATCCTGGCCTCGTTCGGTGATGCCGTCGATCCGGCGTTGCTCGGCGAGGCGGGGCTCGAGTTCGCCCTGTTCGATTTCGGCGGCGAGCTCTCCGTGCTGGCGATGCGCCATTGGCATCTGCTGCAGCTCCTGCTGGCCGGCGCCGCAGGGGCATTCGGGGTCTTCGTGCTGCGTGTCTTCGCGGCCGGACTCATCAGGATCCTGCGTCCCGCCGGCCGGCGCGCCATCGACAAGGTGCCGATAAGCCTCTGACGAAAAGACCGTCGTTTTAACGTCCCTTTTTCGTTGGAGAGTGTCGTGGAATCCGAATTCCTTTCGGCCGGCTTCTTGTCGGCCCTGTTGGCTATCGTCCTGATCGACCTGGTTCTGGCAGGCGACAATGCCCTGATCATCGGCCTGGTCGCGCGCAACCTGCCCAAGAACACGCAGCGCAGGGTGATCTTCTGGGGCACGTTCGGTGCCATTGCCGTACGCGCCGTCATGGCGATCCTCGTTGTCTATATCCTCGACCTGCCGGGCTTCATGCTGGCCGGCGGCCTTGCCCTGGTGTGGATCGCCCGCAAGCTGCTGACGCCTGAAGAGCAAGGTTCTGAGAGCCATCTGGTCAAAGGCCCGGCGACCAGCTTCGCCGGCGCCATCCGCACCATCGTGATCGCCGACGCCGTGATGGGCATCGACAACGTGCTGGCGATCGGCGGTGCTGCCAGCGGCAGCGTGCTGTTGATCGTGCTCGGCCTCGCCATCAGCGTGCCCATCATCGTCTGGGGCAGCCAGCTGGTGATCCGCCTGGTCGACCGCTTCCCGTCGGTCGTGCTGCTGGGCGGCGCCGTGCTGGCCTGGACCGGCTATTCGATGGTCGTGCGCGAGCCGTTGCTGGCGTCGTGGTTCGCGGGCCATCCCGCGACCAAGCTGGTGGCCGTGATCCTGATCTTCTCGATCTCGCTCGCCCCCTGGTACACGGCGCGCATGTCCGAGCAGACCAAGCCGCTGGTCGTCATCCTGCCGGGCGTGCTGGTGTGGATGCTGTGCTTCGAGATCGGAGCGAGCCTCTGGACGCTGCAGATGGATTACCTGCGGGCAACGGATACCGGCGAATACATGCTCGAAGCCGTGCGCTGGCTGGGCTGGCTGCCGCTGGTCGGCACCTATCTCTGGCTGCGCGAGCGCCTGATGCTGCGCCGCGGGCACACCGTCCGCGGCTGATCGAACGCTTGCCGCGCGCATCGCCGCCCAGTACGACCGCGGCATGCGCGCCAAGCTCTCCATCGCACTCGGCCTCTGCCTGTCGTTGACGGCAGAGGCGCACGCCCAGGCCCCGCCTGCGACTGACGACATGGCCTACTGCGCCCAGCTTTCCGCCCTGTATCGCCGCTACCTCGGCAACACCGGCGAGGGCCGGACGTTTCCCGACGTCGCGGCGGCAACGGCGATGTCGGAGTGCGAGCGGGGCAACACGGCCACCGGCATTCCCGTGCTGGAGAAGAAGCTGCGCGACGCGCGCTTCACGCTCCCCAAGCGCGGCTGATCAGCGACGCGTCGCCTGCAGGGAGAGCGCGAGCGGCAGCCATGGCTTATCCGGCCAATGCCAGTCGCCGTCGTCTTTCTGGACCAGCATCTGGAACATGCGCCACGGCACCTGGGCATGCTCGTGCAGCCAGTCGAGCGTGAGGCCGGCCTCGATCAGGCCGCCGACAATGTCGGACAGCGGGTGCAGCCACTCGACGTTGGTGGCGTTCTCGAGGTGCGCCGCCGGATCGGCGTAGTCCCGGTGGTCGACAAGAACCAACGGCTGCCGTTCCAGATAGGGTGCGAAGTATCCTGGCCGGCCGTCGGCAAGCTTGGCGTCGTCGTCAAACACGGCGGCCGCGGGATGGCTGTCGGCGTAGTAGAGCCGGCCGCCCGGCTTGAGGAACGAGGCCACGATCGCGGCCCAGCGCTTGATGTCGGGCAGCCAGCAGGTGGCGCCCCAGGTGACGAACACCAGATCGAACGATGCCGGCTCGGGGATCGCCGCCGGCGCATCGTAGAGATCGGCCAGCACGAAGCGCGCCGATCCGCCAAGGCCGAGCTCGATCGCCAGCGTGCGCGCGGCCTCGATGGCGGCCGGCGAGAAGTCGAGGCCGACGACGGAGGCGCCGCGTTGCGCGAGCTTCAGCGTATCGACGCCGAAGTGGCATTGCAGGTGCAACACGCGCAGGCCGCCTACATCGCCGAGCTCGGCATCCTCGATCGGATGGAGCTTGCCGGTGCCGGATCGCAACGAGGCAAGGTCGTAGTCGCTGCCCGGCCCGAGATGGACCTTGGTCCGCTCGTCCCAGTTGGCGCGATTGAGCTCGCGCCAGCGTTCGACCTTGTCGCTCACACCGCAAGCTCGGCGCCGGTCAGGCGGCGATAGGCTTCGAGGTAGCGCTTGCTCGTGGCATCGACCACCTCGGCCGGCAGCTTGGGCGCCGGGGCGTCGCCGTTCCATCGGCCGGCATGGCGCTCGACGTCGAGCCAGTCGCGCAGCGGCTGCTTGTCGAAGCTGGGCTGCGGCTTGCCGGGCGCGTAGCCGTCGAGCGGCCAGAAGCGCGAGCTGTCGGGGGTCATCACCTCGTCGATCAGCAGGATTTCGCCCGACTTGGCGCGGCCGAACTCGAACTTGGTGTCGGCGATGATGATGCCCTGCTTCAATGCGACGTCGCGGCCCTGGGTGTAGACCACGCGCGTCAACCGCTCGAGCTCGGCGGTCAACTCCTTGCCCAAAACCTCGGCCATGCGGCCGACGGTGATGTTCTCGTCATGGCCGCTCTCGGCCTTGGTGGCGGGACTGAAGATCGGCGGGTCGAGCCGGCCGCTTTCCTTGAGGCCAGCCGGCAGCGTCTCGCCGGCGAGCGTGCCCTGCTTGGCATATTCGCGCCACGCCGAGCCCGAGAGATAGCCGCGGACGACGCATTCGATGGGGAACACCGTGCCGCGCCGGCACAGCATGGCGCGGCCGGCGATCTCGGCGCGGTGCGGCTTGAGCGCCGGCACCGCGGCCGCGATCTCGTCGGCGTCGGCTGCGATCATGTGGTGCTTCACGACGCCTTCGAGCTGGCGGAACCACCAGGCGCTGGTCTGGGTCAGCACCGCGCCCTTCATCGGGATCGGCTCGGCCATCACCACGTCGAAGGCACTGACCCGGTCGGTGGCGACCAGCAGCAGCCGATCGCCGCCGACCTCGTACACGTCGCGCACCTTGCCGCGGGCGATCCGCTTCAGAGGCAGATCGCTCGTCGTCATCAGGACCATGCAAACCCCTTTCCGTCGTCCCGACCGTAGCGCGAAGCGCGGAGCGGAGGGACCTTCTCTCGGCGAAAAGCTGCGGATCGTTGAGAGAAGATCCCTCGACTGCGCCGCCCTGTGGGCGGCTTCGCTCGGGATGACGCGCCCCTTCGGGCCGCGTCACTTCTCGTGCCGCATCTCCTCGAACACTTCCTTGGCCGTCAGCATCGCCTCGCGCACCGAAGGCAGACCGATATAGCCGCTGAGATGCAGCAGCGCCTCGGACAATTCGTCCTCGGTCCAGCCCTGGTTGCGCGCCATGCGCAGATGGATGGCAAGCTCCGGCCAGCGCGCCTGGGCGGTGTCGGAGACCACGCAGATCAGCGCGCGGGTCTTGAGGTCGAGGCCGGGCCGGGTCCACAGCATGCCGAACACAGCCTCGCGGGAATAATCACCGAACTTCTGCATCATCGGATCGGCATAGACCGACTTGTTCATCGCGTCGGCGTATTTCTCGCCCATCAGCTTGCGACGGATCTCGGTGCCCTTCTTGTAGTTCTCGCTCTCGGCCATCGTTCCCTCCTGGTGAGGACGGAAGCCTAGCCTCCGATCAGACCAGCCGGTAGCCGATTCCGGGCTCGGTCAGCACGTGCCGCGGTGTGGAAGGGTCGGTCTCGACCTTCTGGCGCAGCTGGCGGACATAGACGCGCAAGTACTGCGGATCGACCGACTCGTTGCGCCACACCTCGCGCAGCAGGTGCTTGTGCGTCAGCACCTTGCCGGCGTGGATCGCAAGCTGCTCCAGGATGTCGTACTCCTTGGGCGAGAGCTTTATGTCTTCCGCCCCGCGCCGCACCAGCCGGCGCACCAGGTCGATCGACAGATCGCCGCTGGTGAAGGAGCGTTCCGCTCCCTGCTGCTGCAAGCGATGGCGCAAGGCGGCGCGCAGACGGGCCATCAACTCGTCGGCGCCGAACGGCTTGGTGACGTAGTCGTCCGCGCCGGCATCGAGGGCAGCCACCTTGGCCGCCTCGTCGCCGCGGCTCGACAGCACGACGATGGGCACCGGCGAGGCCTCGCGGATGCGACCGATCAGGGCCTGGCCATCGATATCGGGCAGCCCGAGATCGAGCACCACGAGGTCCGGCCGATGGTGGCGCAGCGCCGACATCGCCTCCGCGCCGGTCCCCGCCTCGACGGTGCGATAGTCGTGCGCGCCCAGCGTCGCGCGCAGCAGGCGCCGGATCGGCGGCTCGTCCTCGACGATCAGGATGGTGGCCTCATCAGCCGTCATACTGAATAGCTTACGACGAACTCTGCACCACTGCGATCGGTCCGGTTGCGCACCGAGAGGCTGCCGCCCTGCGCCTCGACGAAGCCCCGGGCGATGGCGAGGCCGAGACCGGTGCCGGCGCGCCGCCGGTCGCCGTCGTGGGCGCGATAGAACTTGTCGAAGATGCGGTCGAGCGCCTCGTCGGGAACGCCCGGTCCCTCGTCGCGCACCACGATCTCGACGCGATCGCCCAGTCGATGGGCGTCGATCTCGATGCGCCCGCCAGCCGACGAATATTTCGCGGCATTGTCCAAAAGGTTGAACAGCGCCTGCTCGGCCAGCACGAAGTCGAGGGACAGGGCCGGCAGGTCGGGCGCGACGTGGGTCGACGCCACCCGGTCCTTCAGCACCGGACCGGCTCGACGCAAAGCGGTCGAGACCAGGTCGCCGACGTCGACCGCCTCGCGTTTCGGGGCAATGGCGCCGGCGTCGAGCCGGGTCATGTCCAGAAGATTGCCGACGAAGCGGTCGAGGCGCTCGGCTTCGCTCAGCGCCGTGCCCAAAAGCTCGTCGCGGGTGGCCTCGTCGTAGCGATCGCGGTAGCTTCGCAGGCTGCTCAGCGAACCGATGATCGAGGCGAGCGGCGTGCGCAGGTCGTGGCTCACCGAGGTCAGCATGGCCGAGCGCAGGCGTTCGCGCTCGGTGCCGAGCCGCGCCTGGTCGATATCCTCGGCCAGTGTCAGCCGCTCGATGGCGACGGCGGCCTGATTGCCGACGGCGTCGAGCAGGCTCTGCTCGGAGGCGCCGAGCGCATGGCCTTCGCGGTTGGGCAGCACGCCGATCACGCCGACGGCCGAACGGCTGGTGCGGATCGGCACGAACAGCCAGCGCGCGCCGGGCAAGGTATCGGTGCCGCGTCCGGTCGGGCGGTCGGCGTCCCACGACCAGCGGGCGGCGGCGAGGTCGGCCTCGCTCAGCGCCCCGTCGGGCGGAAAGGCGGCGCTCAGGTCGAGCTTTCCGTCGTGAGGCATCAGGATCACCACCTCGGCGTTGAGCAATCGCGCCAGGTGGGTGACGACGATCCACAGCAGGTCGTAGAGGTCGATGACGCCGGCGATCTTGCGGCTGAAGGCATAGAGCTCGGCGGTGGTGCGCGCCTCACGCCGCGCCGCCTCGGTTTGCGAGCGCGTGCGGGCAGCGAGCGCGCTGGCGGCGACCGCCACCAGCATGAAGAAGAACAGCCCGATGACGTTGGCGGGGTCGGAGACGGTGAACTGGTAGAGCGGCGGCAGGAAGAAGAAGTTGTAGGCGAGCACGCTCAAGCCGGAGACCCAGAGCGACGGCACCAGCCCATGGCGCGCCGCCGCCGCCAGGACCGGCACGACATAGAGCAGCGAGATGTTGGGCAGCGCGATGCGCTGGTCGATCAGCATGCCGGCGGCCGTCGCCAGCGCCGTGGTGAGTGCGCCCTCGAGATAGGGACCGGGCGTGCGCGGCGCGCTCAGCAGCCAGTCGGTCGGCGTCACGGCCTTCGACGTGTCGCCCGACGGCGCCACCTCGATGGCGAGTCCCGAACCGCTGCGCACCAGATCGTCAACGACCGAGCCGTGGCGCAATTCGAACCAGCGCGAGCGCCGCGACTTGCCGACGACCACGCGCGTGGCATTGCGCGAGCGGGCGAAGGCCAGAACCTCCTCGACCACGGAGCGGCCGGGTATGGTCACGACCTCGGCGCCGAGCTCGGCCGCCAGTCGCATGGTCTCGGCCAGATGGCCGTGCTCGGCCTCGGACAGGGAGGCGTGGCGATCGGTCTCGACATAGAGCGCGATCAGTTCGGCATCGAGCCCGTCGGCAGTGCGCTTGGCGGCGCGCACGGCATTGGCGGCGGCAGCGCTTGGATCGAGGCAGACGATCACCCGCTCGCCGGCCGCCCACGGGCCGGCGATGGCATGCTCGCGCATGTAGCTCAGCATCTGGTCGTCGACGCGCTCGGCGGTGCGGCGCAGCGCCAGCTCGCGCAGGGCCGTCAGGTTGCCGGGCGAGAAGTAATGGCGCAGCGCGCGCTGGGCCTGCTCGCGGACATAGACCTTGCCCTCGCGCAGGCGCTCCATCAGGTCGGCGGGCGTGAGATCGACCAGCTCGACCTCGTCGGCGGCGTCGATGACGCGGTCGGGCACCGTCTCGCGCACGCGGATACGGGTGATGCGCGCCACCACGTCGTTGAGACTCTCGACGTGCTGCACGTTCATGGTCGAGTAGACGTCGATGCCGGCGCCCAAAAGCTCCTCGACGTCGAGATAGCGCTTGGGATGGCGGCTGCCGGGAGCGTTGGTGTGGGCGAGCTCGTCGACCAGGACCAGCGCCGGCCGGCGCTGCAGGATCGCGTCGAGGTCCATCTCCTCGAGGGTGCGGCCGCGATACTCGACCTTGCGCCGCGGCAATACCTCGAGGCCCGCGAGCTGGGCCTCGGTCTCGGCGCGGCCGTGGGTCTCGACGACGCCGACCATGACGTCGATGCCCTCTTTCCGGCGCCGGCGCGCCGCTTGCAGCATCTCGTAGGTCTTGCCGACGCCCGGCGCGGCGCCGAGGAAGACTTTCAGCTTGCCGCGCGCTTCCTTCTCCGCCGCCTTCAGAAGAGCGTCGGGAGAGGGGCGGGTATCTTCACCCAGGGCAGGCATGGCCGATCATTGTCACCGCTTGGCCAGCGCGTCGAGGGCCAGATTGAGCCGCAGCACGTTGACCCGCGGCTCGCCCAGCACGCCCAATTCGCGGCCTGTGGTGTGCTGCCCGACAAGGCGCTGCAGGTCGGCCTCTTGCAGACCACGTGCTTTGGCGACCCGTGGCACCTGCCAGGCGGCGGCCGCCGGCGAGATATGCGGATCGAGGCCGCTGGCCGAGGTGGTTACGAGGTCGACCGGAACGCCCTTGCCCAGTTTCTCGGCATCGCCCCTGACCCGCTCGATCAGCGCCTTGGAGGTCGGGCCGAGGTTCGAGCCGGAAGAGTTGGCCGCGTCGTAGGGCTTGTCGCCGGTGGCCGACGGCCGTCCGTGGAAATAGCGATCTTCGGCGAAGCCCTGGCCGATCAGGTTCGCGCCGACGACCTTGCCGTCGCGCACGACCAGCGAGCCGGCCGCCTGGTCGGGAAAGATCGCGCCGGCGGCGCCGACCATGGCCAGCGGATAGGCAAGGCCGGTCAACAAGGTCATCAGCAGCAGGATGACGATCGAGGCGCGGATGGGTTTCAGCATGGCGCCCTCCTCAGGCGAGACCGACGGCGGCGACGAACAGGTCGATCAGCTTGATGCCGACGAACGGCACGATCAGGCCGCCCACGCCATAGATCAGCAGGTTGCTCCGCAGCAGCGCCGCCGCGCCGCTCGGCCGGTACTGCACGCCGCGCAGCGCCAGCGGGATCAGGGCGACGATGATCAGCGCGTTGAAGATGATGGCCGACAGGATCGCCGATTGCGGCGTGGCGAGGCCCATGACGTTCAGGAGGCCGAGCTGCGGATAGAAGGCGATGAACATCGCCGGGATGATGGCGAAGTACTTGGCGACGTCGTTGGCGATCGAGAAGGTCGTGAGCGCGCCGCGGGTCATCAGGAGCTGCTTGCCGATCGCCACGATCTCGATGAGCTTGGTCGGATCGCTGTCGAGATCGACCATGTTGCCGGCCTCGCGCGCCGCCGAGGTGCCGGTCTGCATGGCGACGCCGACATCGGCCTGGGCGAGCGCCGGCGCATCGTTGGTACCATCGCCGCACATCGCCACCAGCTTGCCCTTGCCCTGCTCCTCGCGGATCAGGCGGAGCTTGGCTTCGGGCGTGGCCTGCGCCAGGAAATCGTCGACGCCGGCCTCGGCTGCGATCGCGGCTGCGGTCTGCGGGTTGTCACCGGTGATCATCACGGTGCGGATGCCCATGGCGCGCAGCTCGGCGAAGCGCTCGCGGATGCCGCCCTTGACGATGTCCTTGAGGTAGACGACGCCCAGCACGCGGCCGTCGCGCGACACGGCGAGCGGCGTGCCGCCCTGCTTGCCGATGGTGCTGGCGATGCGGTCGAGCTCGTCGGCCGGCACCGGCACGCCCCTCCTGCGGGCGTGCTCGACGACGGCATCGACCGCGCCCTTGCGGATCACCGAGCCGTCGATGTCGACACCGCTCATGCGCGTCTGCGCCGTGAAGGGGATGAACTGGGCGTTGCGCTCGGCCACCTCGACGCCGCGCAGGCCGTATTTCTCCTTGGCCAGCACGACGATCGAACGGCCCTCCGGCGTCTCGTCCGCCAGGCTGGCGAGCTGGGCCGTGCGCGCGACATCGTCCTCGGCCACGCCGCTGAGGGCGATGAACTCGGTGGCATGCCGGTTGCCCAGGGTGATCGTGCCGGTCTTGTCGAGCAGCAGCGTGTCGACGTCGCCCGCCGCCTCGACGGCGCGGCCCGACAGGGCGAGCACGTTGAAGCGCACCAGCCGGTTCATGCCGGCGATGCCGATCGCCGACAGGAGCGCGCCGATCGTGGTCGGGATCAGGGTGACGAAGAGCGCGATCAGCACGACCACCGAGACCGCGCCGCCGGCATAGGCGGCGAAGCTCGGGATGGTGACGACGGCCAGCACGAAGATGATGGTGAAGGCGGCCAGGAGCACGCTCAGCGCCAGCTCGTTGGGCGTCTTGGCGCGCGACGCGCCCTCGACCAGGGCGATCATGCGATCGAGGAAACTCGAGCCCTGCTCGGCGGTGATGCGGACTTTTATGCGGTCCGACAGCACCTTGGTGCCGCCGGTCACCGCCGAGCGGTCGCCCCCCGCCTCGCGGATGACGGGCGCTGATTCGCCGGTGATGGCCGATTCGTCGATGGTGGCCACGCCCTCGTAGATCTCGCCGTCGCCCGGCACCAGGTCGCCCGCCTCGACCAGGACCTTGTCGCCGACCTTCAGCGCGTGGGCGCGCACCGGCTCGAACATGTCGTCGACGCCCAGCAGCAGCTTGGCCATGGTCTCGCTGCGCATGCGCCGCAAGGTGTCGGCCTGGGCCTTGCCGCGGCCTTCGGCCACCGCCTCGGCGAAGGTGGCGAACAGCACGGTGACCCATAGCCAGGCGACGATCTGGATCTCGAAGCCGATATGCGGCGCACCGCCGATGGTGTCGCGCACCATGATCACCGTGGCGACCAGCGCCACCAGCTCGACGGTGAACATCACCGGATTCTTCACCAGCTCGCGGGGGTCGAGCTTGCGGAAGCTCTCGACGACGGCGGGCTTCAGGATTGCCGCATCGAACATCGACGGCGACTTGTCTTGCCGGGTCATGACGCGCCTCTCAGTACAGCGTGCCGGCGAGCAGGGCGAAGTGCTCGACGATCGGGCCGAGCGCCAGCGCCGGCAGGAAGGTGAGTCCGCCCACGATCAGCACCGCGCCGATCAGCAGGCCGACGAACAGCCCGCCGTGGGTCGGGAAGGTGCCGACGGATGCCGCGGCCTTGCGCTTGGCAGCGAGCGAGCCCGCGACGGCCAGCATGGGCACGATGATGGCAAAGCGGCCGATCAGCATCGTGACCGCGAGCGTGCCGTTGTAGAAGAGCGTGTTGGCCGAGAGACCGGCGAAGGCGCTGCCGTTGTTGCCGGCGGCCGAGGTGAAGGCGTAGAGGATCTCGCTGAAGCCGTGCGGGCCCGCATTGGACGGGCCGGCGAGGCCCGCCGGCACGACGGCCGCCACGGCGGTGAAGCCCAGGATGGCGAGCGGCACCGACAGGATCGCGAGCATGGTGAACTTGACCTCGCGCACCTCGATCTTCTTGCCGACATATTCCGGCGTGCGCCCGACCATCAGCCCGGCCAGGAAGATCGCCAGGATGGCGAACAGCAGCATGCCGTAGAGGCCGGCGCCGACGCCGCCGACGATGATCTCGCCCAGCATGATGTTGAGCAGCGGGATCATGCCGCCGAGCGGCATGAAGCTGTCGTGCATGGCATTGACTGCGCCGCACGACGCCGCCGTCGTGATCACGGCGAAGAGGGCCGAGAGCGGCGCGCCGAAGCGTACCTCCTTGCCCTCCATGTTGCCGGCGGCATTGTCGACGCCAAGGGCCGCGATCAGCGGATTGCCGCCGGCTTCCGCCCAGTAGGCGACGAAGACGCCGGCCAGGAACAACACGCCCATGGCGGCGAGGATGGCCCAGCCCTGGCGCTCGTCGCCGACGGCGCGGCCGAACACGTTGGTCAGTGCCGCGCCGATCACGAAGATCGTCAGCATCTGCACGAAGTTCGACAGCGCCGTCGGGTTCTCGTAGGGGTGCGCCGAGTTGGCGTTGAAGAAGCCGCCGCCGTTGGTGCCCAGCAGCTTGATGGCGAGCTGGGATGCCACCGGCCCCTGGGCGATGGTCTGCTTGGCGCCTTCCAGCGTCGTTGCCTCGACGTAGCCCGAAAGGTTCTGCGGTACGCCCTGCCACACGTAGAACAGCGCGAGCACGATGCAGGCGGGCAGCAGCACGTAGAGCGTGGCGCGCACCAGATCGGCCCAGAAGTTGCCGATGCCCTTGGCATTGGCGCGCGCGAAGCCGCGTACCAGGGCCATCGCCAGCGCAATGCCGGTGGCGGCGCTGAGATAGTTCTGCACCGCCAGGCCCATCATCTGCGACAGGTAGCTCATGGCCTGCTCGCCGGCGTAAGCCTGCCAGTTGGTGTTGGTGATGAAGCTCATCGCCGTGTTGCCGGCGAGGTCGGGCGGCACGGCAGCCAAGCCCTGCGGATTGAACGGCAGGACGCCCTGCAGGCGCAGCAGCAGGTAGAGCAGGACGTAGCCCGCGACATGGAATATCAGCACGTCGCGGCAGTAGAGCCCCCAGCTCTGGTCCTCGTCGGCCCTGATGCCGGCCAGTCGATAGAAGCCGCGCTCGACCGGCAGCAGCACCGGCGACAGCAGGGTGCGCCGGCCCGCCATGACCGCATCGAGATAGCCGCCGACGGGCCGCGTCAGCAGCAGCACGACGACGCAGAAGAGCGCAATCTGCACCCAGCCGTTGAAGGTCATCAGAACTTCTCCGGCCGCGCCAACGCGATCACCAGATAGACGAGCAGGATCGCGGCCAGCCCGCCGCCCAGGACATAGTCGACAATCATGATCGTCAGATCCGGTCGGTCAGGCGAGCGTAGGCAATCATCAGGCACAACAGCGTGACGCCACCGCCCAGGAACAACAGGTCAAGCATGGAACTCTCCTTGAGGGCCACATATGAGGCGCAGGCGCATAAGATTTCGAGCGGGATGAGGGAGGATGCGCATAGGCGTGGCATAGGAATTTGGGCCTGGCCGGGCATGCCCTCCATTCGTCTCAAGGTATGCCGCGTCCATACTTTGGCCTGAAACGATTGCTGCCTCGCGCAACTCCCTATGGATTTCCTACGAGGCTCGACTCCGCCTGGCATGGATTTCCTAAGGGCGGGCAGTGTCTCCTTGAGCCGCTTGTTCGAGGGGACCAAGGATGAAGAAGACGCTCTCTGGCGCACTGGTGGCTTCCAGCCTCCTGACGATCGCGACGTGCGGCGTGGCCCTTGCGGAAGACAGGCCGACCGCGGCACCGCAACCGAAAGAGACCTGGAAGGCGCCGTTCGGCGGAACGTTCACCGCGACCTTCGCCGCGGCCACGGACTACTCGTATCGCGGCATCTCGCAGACCCAGCGCCAGGTCGCGTTCCAGCCCGCCTTCACCTACGAGACGCCGACGGTCAGCGAGAACGTGGCGCTCAGCGCCTACCTCGGCGCCTGGGGCAGCAATGTCTATTTCGGCAACACCAATCCCACCATCGCCGAGGTCGACCTCATCGCCGGCCTGCGGCTGAAGGCTCTCAACGACAAGCTGACCGGCGACCTGGGCTACATCCGCTACAACTATCTCGGCGCACCCGCCGACCTGTTCTACGACTTCAACGAATTCGGCCTGGTCCTCGGCTACGACTTCGGCGTCGTCCAGATCCAGGGCGCCGTGCGCTACAGCCCCAACTTCTTCGCCAACTCCGGCATCGCCTGGTACAAGTGGGGCCAGGTCACCGTGCCGATCCCGTACACCTTCAACGAAAACGTCGCCTTCAAGGTCTATGGCGCGGTCGGCAACCAGTATGTCGAGCGCTTCACCAACTACGGCATCGGCAACAACAACTACTGGGACTGGCAGATCGGCTTCACCGCCACCGTCTATGGCGTCGATCTCACCATCGCCTACATCGACACCAACCTCGATGTCCCGTACTGCGGCAACACCATGAACTGCGACGCCCGGGCGGTCTTCACGATCTCAAAGACGTTCTGACGACAGCCGGCAAAGTTTCACATTGACCCTCACCCCCCGCCGCGCAGAATCGCGGCGGCTGAACGGGGGAGCGATCCGGGACAATGACTACGACGGCCGAGACGCGGCCCGCCGGCCGGAAGCGGGCGGCCGGCTTGACGCTGGCGGCGCTCGGCGTGGTGTTCGGCGACATCGGCACCAGCCCGCTCTACACCGTCCAGACCTGCTTCAGCGATTTCACGGGGCTGAAGCCCACGCCCGACAACGTGCTCGGCATGCTGTCGCTGATCACCTGGGCGCTGATCATCGTCGTCACCCTGAAATACGTCGTCGTCGTCATGCGCGCCGACAATCGCGGCGAGGGCGGCGTGCTGGCGCTGATGGCGCTGGTGTCGAGCGAGCCCGGCATCTCGGCGCGCCGTCGCAAAGTCTATGTGATCCTGGGCATGCTGGGCGCCGCCCTGTTCTACGGCGACTGCCTGCTCACACCCGCCATCTCGGTGCTGAGCGCCGTCGAGGGCCTGAACGTGGCCACGCCCGCCTTCGAGCCGGTGATCCTGCCGATCGCCATGGCCGTGCTGATCGGCCTGTTTGCCATGCAGCACTTCGGCACCGGCGGCCTCGGCCAACTGTTCGGGCCGATCATGCTGATCTGGTTCGCCATCCTGTTCGTGCTGGGCGCGCGCCAGATCGCTGAGCAGCCCGAGGTGCTGATGGCGCTGTCTCCGCACCATGCGTTCGCCTTCGCCATGAAGCACAAGACCGGCGCCTTCGTGGCGCTGGGCGCGGTGACCCTGGCGCTCACGGGTGCCGAGGCGCTCTACGCCGACATCGGCCATTTCGGCCGCAATCCCATTCGCGCCGCCTGGCTGATCGTGGTGTTCCCCGCCCTGCTCGCCAACTACTACGGCCAGGGTGCGCTGCTGCTGGCCGATCCCGCCGCCGCTTCCAACCCGTTCTTCCGGCTGGCGCCGGACTGGGCGCTCTATCCCCTGGTCGTGGTCGCCACGATGGCGACGGTGATCGCCTCGCAGGCGACGATCTCGGGCGCCTTCTCGATGGCCCAGCAGGCGACCCTGCTGGGACTGAGCCCGCGCGCGAACATCCGGCACACCTCGCCCAGCGAGTTCGGCCAGATCTACGTGCCGGCGGTGAACTGGCTGCAGCTCGCAGGCGTGCTGGGCATCGTGTTGGCCTTCAAGACCGGCCCCGACATCGCCTCGGCCTACGGCATCGCCGTGACCGGCACCATGCTGATCACCACCGTGCTGGTGCTGACGCTCGCCGCGCGCGGCTGGAAGTGGCCGTGGCTGCTGGTCGTGCCGCTCTTCCTCCTGCTGCTGGTCGTCGACGGCTCGCTGTTCTCGGCCAACATGATGAAGTTCGCCGAGGGCGGCTGGGTGCCGCTCGTCATCGCCACCGTGCTCTTCATTGCCATGTGGACCTGGTATCGCGGCCGCCAGGCCGTGTCGCAACGCGAGCACGAGCAGGCCGTGCCGATCGACACGCTGCTCGCCACCATCGACCCGGAGACGCTAAGTCGCCCGCAGGGCACGGCGATCTATCTCACGACCTTCTCCGACAGTGCCTCCAACAGCCTGATACAGAACCTGCGCCACAATGGCGTGCTGCATCAGCACGTCGTGCTGCTGACCGTCCACCTCCTGGACGAGCCCTTCGTCTCGCCGGAGGAGCGCCTCAGGGTGCGCGAGCTGGGCAGCGGCCTGCACCGCGCGGTGCTGTGCTACGGCTTCATGGAGAAACCCGACGCCGGCCACGACGTCGCCGGCCTGGAGAAGCTCGGCATCCCGGTCGACCCCGTGCACACGTCGTTTTTCATCGGCCACAACAACGTCGTGAGCGGCGAGCATCCCCTGCTGCCGAGCTGGCAGCGCCATCTGTTCCTGATGCTGAGCCGCTTTGCCGCCAGCCCCACCGACTTTCTCGGGTTGCCGGCCAACCGAACCGTCGAGCTGGGCAGCCGGATCGAGGTCTGACCTCTCAAGCCCTCCCCCGTCTTCGGGGGGAAATGAGGATGACTAAGCGTCGAACGCCGAGAGCGTGATCGCCTCGCGGGCGGGCGGCTGGAGGCCGCGCGCTAAAAGATCGGCCAGGCGCGCAAAGATGCGGCCGGCTTCGAGGCAGCCGACATCCTGCGCCACCGCCTCGGCCGCGATGTTGAGCAGCGCGTTGCCGGCAAGGTCGCGGCATTCGGCCGGCAGATCGTCGACGGCATCGGCGATGAGCTGCATGGCGCGCTGCAGGTTGGCGACGCGATCCATTGGCCTCGCGCTCAATTGAGTCTCCCCGCCGCATCGCCGGCCGGCGGCGCCAGCCGCAGACCCGCACTCGCCAACGCGACCGAGAAGGCCTTCAGCCGCACCGCTGCCACCCGCGAGGCCGTCGGCGCCATCATGATGTCGAGCGAAGCGAGCAACGGCCCGTCGAAGTCGCCTTGTGCCAGGCCGCACAACGCCACCAGCGTCGCCTCGTCGCGACTGACGCTCGAGCAGTCCGGACGATGGATTTCCATCGCCCGGCGCGTGCCGAACAGGAAGGCGTCCATGGCGATGGCAAAGTCGGGCAGCACCTCGAGCAGGCCCGCCGTCTTGAATCCCTGATGCAGCACCGAGCCTTCCGCGGGCAGCGCACGATCCTGCTGCCATTGACGCAATGCCCACAGCACGAAGCGTTCGCTGATGGGCAGGCCGCAGGCACAACCCGGCCGGCCGCAGCCGGTGCGCCGGTCGCCGCTCTCGGTCTCGAGGGTGTTAACCCTTTGTTCCACCGTGCTTTCCATGGCTCACCGAATGTTGAACGCCGTTGACAGACGGGCTGACTCTATGCAATTGAGAGTCGTTCGCAAGATAAAAAGAGGGAACAGCACAGGCCATGAGCCAACCACCGCGTGCGACGCGGCCGGACGATGTCGTGGGGGAGACAACCGACATCGTGCCAACCGTTCTGGCAACGGACGGACCGGTCGACAGCGTCACGCTGATGAAGGGCCGGCGCGAACTGATCATCCGACACGGCACCGACACTTATCGTCTCAGGATCACCGCTTCCAACAAGCTGATCCTCACGAAGTAGATCAACGAGTACGTACCCCGGAAAGCCATCCCTTTCCGGTCAAACTGCCCAGCCAGCCGATCCGTCGAGGATCCTCGCCAGCCAGGCGTCCTTTTTTGGGGGCACACTGGCTATGAAGACCAGGCGACTTTTCAATCTCTTGCTGGCGAGTACCGCGATCGGCGGGACGATCGCTCTACCGACTTTCGCGCAGACACCGACGGCGCAGACGCCTGCAGCGCCTCCGGCGCCGGCGGTGCCTGACGCCACCGGCAACACCATGCCACCACCGCCGGCCGCGCAATGGCCCGGTAGCACCACAACGCCCATCGTCGCACCCGGCCAGCCGGTACCGACGCAGCTCGATGCCGTGACCACGGCGGCGACGCGCACGCGCCGCCCGCTCGACGACGTGCCGGCCACCGTCTCGGTCATCACCACCGAGGACATCGACCGCGAGAACATGCAGGACGTGCGTGACCTGGTGCGCAACGAGCCCGGCGTCACCGTCGGCAACAACCCGTTCCGCGCCGGCTACCAGAACTTCCTGATCCGCGGCATCGGCGGCAACCGCGTGCTCTTGATGGTCGACGGCATGCGCATGCCCGACTTCCCCGATTCCAACCAAGGCGCCGGCACCTACACGCGCGAGCAGCCCGACCTCGAGGACATCAAGCGCGTGGAGATCATCCGCGGCCCCGCGTCGGCGCTCTACGGCTCCGACGCGATCGGCGGCGTGGTCGCCTACACGACCAAGGACCCCGGCGACTACATGATCGCCGGCAAGAACGTCTATGCCAGCATCAAGGCCGCCTACTCGGGCGCCAACCAGCAGTTCGCCGAGACCGCCACCGGAGCGGTCAGGCAGGGCAACGTCGAGTTACTGGGCATCTACACCCGCCGTGACGGCCACGAGTTCTATCCGGCGCAGTCCTCGCTCGGGCCCAATCCGACCAGCTACTACAACAACGACTTCCTGGCCAAGCTGGTGCTGCGGCCGACCGACGTCGACACCATCCGCATCACCGGCGGCTACACCCAGGGCCGGCAGAGCACGCAGATCCTGTCGGGGGTCGGCAACTTCTCGAGCCTGTTCGCCCGCATCTTCGACGAATGGGGCCAGGACTACACCAACACCTATCGCATCAGCGCCCAGTGGGTGCATGACGCGCCGATCGGCTTCATCGACCGCATCGACTTCATGGCCTACTTCAACTCGGTCTACACCCAGGCCGACACGTACCAGCTGCGCGGCGCGTTCAACGGCGCCATCCCGACCAACGGGCGCACCTCGCAGTTCTACTACACGCAGAACGTCGCGGGTGCGGAGCTGCAGATGAACACCGACACCGTGCTGTTCGGTGCGCGCAACATCTTCACCTACGGCCTCTCCTTCGCCTACACCACGACGACCCGGCCGCGCGATCGCTGGCAGATCACGCTGGCGACCGGCGCGCGCACCAAGGCGGTGGCGGGCGAGACCTTCCCCAACAAGAACTTCCCCGACACCGAGACCATCCAGGCCGGCGTCTACATGCAGGACGAGATCACGGCCCTGGACGGCAGGCTCACCCTCTTGCCGGCCGTGCGGCTGGACTACTACCGGCTCAGCCCCAATCCCGACCAATATTTCTGGAACTCCACGGGCGCCACGCTGAACGTGGTGCCGAGCGGCAGCACCTACGTATCGGCTTCGCCCAAGTTCGGCGCGATCTACCGCTTCTCGGACATCTATTCGTCGTACTTCCAGTACGCGACCGGCTTCCGCGCGCCGCCCTACGACAACGCCAACTTCGGCTTCACCAACACCGCCTCGTTCTACCAGATCCTGCCCAACGCCAACCTCAAGCCCGAGACCGCCAACAGCTTCGAGGTCGGCTTCCGCGGCAAGTACGCGGGCGGCTCGAGCTGGCAGCTCACCGGCTTCTACAACCTCTACAACAACTTCCTGGAGACGGTGACGGTGGGCCAGGTCGGCCCGATCACCCAGTTCCAGTACGTCAACCTCACCAACGTCACGATCTGGGGCGTCGAGGCGCGCGGCGAGTACCGCTTCACGCCGCAATGGTCGGTGCTGGGCTGGACCGCCTTCGCCCAGGGCACCGACACGCGCACCGGCCTGCCGGTCGATTCGGTGAGCCCGTGGGCGACCCAGGCGCGCGTGCGCTACGGCTCGGACGAGGGCTTCGTGGCGCAGCTCATCGGCACCATGACGGCGCAGCACACCCAGGTCAGCAACCCGACCTTTTTCCAGACGCCGGCTTACTTCAATCTCGACGCCACCGTCGGCTACGTCTTCAAGGACCACTTCAAGGTCAACGTCGGCGCCTTCAACATCACCAACGCCAAGTACTGGAACTCGGCCGACGTGATCGGGCTCACCAATACCAACCAGCAGCTCGATCTCTACGCCCAGCCCGGCCGCTACTTCGGCGTCAACCTGACAGCGCGATGGTAGTCCCGGCGGCCCTCTCCGCCGAGCGACTGCCGGCGCCATCGGTACGCGTACCCCGCGTACCGATGGCGTTGTCGCTTGCGCTGCACGGGCTGGCCGTCCTTCTTCTCTTCGCCGCTGGCGCTGCCGGCAGCATGGGCTCCGAGGAGCCCGCCCTGCTGGTCGAGCTGGCGCTCGTCGGTCCGCCGTCGGACAAGACCGAGGCGAGCTGAACCGGCCAGCGACGTCGCGGTCGAGGTGCCACCGGCGGAAGAGCCGCCGCCGATCGACTTCTCCACGATGGTGAAGCCGATCGAGCTCGAGCCCTCCCCCGAGCCGCCGCCCGTCGACTTCTCCGAGCTGAAGCCGGTCGAACCACCTAAGCCGCCCCCTCCCAGGCCGCAGCAACAACAGCAGAAGCAGCAAGCGGCTCCCCAGGCGACGCCGAAGGCCGCGCCGTCGCAGAATTTCGGCAGCGCCGGCGCCGCCCAGCAGGCCGCCGCGGGCTTCCTGCCGACACCGGCGGTCGTCTGGGAAGGCAAGCCGCGCTATCGTCATCCGCCAGCGCCCCCCGTCTACCCGCCGCGCGCCGTCGAGCTCAACCAGCAGGGCGAAGTCCTGGTGCGCGTGCGCCTCGATCCGGAGGGCGCGGCCGTCGAGATCGTGCTGCACCGGCCGAGCGGCTTCCAGATGCTCGACCGCGCCGCCATCGCGGCCGTGAAGAGCTGGCATTTCCTGCCGGCCACGCGCGATGGCCGGCCGGTCTCGGCCTGGGTCGAGATCCCCGTTCGTTTTCATCTGCGCTAAATAAATCAGACAAAGGAGAAACCCATGCTCTCGTCCGCCAATGCCGACCTTGCGGCCCGCTGGAGCCGCCTGCGCGGCGAGCAGCCCACGCTGCGCATCCGCGATGCCGCGACGACGCTGGGCGTCAGCGAGGCCGAGCTGGTGGCGCTCGCATTGGGAACAAGGGCATCGGCACCACGGCGACGCCGCTTGCCGCCGACTGGCGATCGATCCTGTCGGAGATGCCGTCGGTCGGCCGTGTCATGTGCCTGACGCGCAACGAGCATTGCGTGCACGAGCGCCATGGCCGCTTCGAGGACGTGCAGGTGACCGGCCCGCACGGCCTGGTGCTCGGGCCCGACATCGACCTGCGCCTGTTCCTGGGGAGCTGGAAGCATGGCTTTGCCGTGCGCGAGCCCATCAAGCAGGGCGAACGGCTCAGCCTGCAGTTCTTCGACGGCGCGGGCGAGGCGGTGCACAAGATCTACGCCACCGACGAGACCGACCGGCCGGCGTTCGATGCCTTGATCACGCGCCATCGTGCCGCAGCGCCGGGCACACTCTCCGTCACGCCGCGCGCGGCGGATACGGTCGCCCCGAATCCGTTGGGCGTCCGATTCGGAAATCGACGTCGAGGGGCTGCGCGCAGGCCTGGCGGGCGATGAAGGACACGCACGAGTTCTTCGGCATGCTGGGCAAGTTCAAGGTCGGCCGCGTCCAGGCGCTCAGGCTCGTCGGCGAGGAATTCGCCCGCGAGCTGCCGGCGCGCGCGCTGCGCTCGGCCATGGAGGCCGCCAGCGCCGACGGCACGCCGATCATGATCTTCGTCGGCAGCGGCGGCTGCATCCAGATCCATTCCGGGCCGATCAACCGCCTGGTCGAGGTGCACGGCTGGTTCAACGTGCTCGATCCTGCCTTCAACCTGCATCTGCGCGAGGCGGGCGTCGCACGCGTCTTCTCGGTGCGCAAGCCGACCGAGGACGGCGTCGTCACCTCGATCGAGGCGTTCTGCAATCGCGATCGCAACATCCTGTTGATGTTCGGCGCGCGCAAGCCCGGCAAGCCCGAGCTGGAGCCGTGGCGCAGCATCGTGGCCCGCATCGAGAAGCAGGCGGCGTCGTGATCCGTCGTCGAGGCGCCGTTCTCGGCCTGGCGACGCTCGTCGCGTCGCCAACGCGCGCTCAGCAGAAGACACCGCGCATCGTCTCGGTCGGCAGCGCGCTCACCGAGATCTTTTATGCGCTCGGCGCGGAGAACCTGCTGGTCGGCGTCGACACGACCAGCCTCTACCCGCCGCAGGCAAAGTCGCTGCCGCAGGTCGGCTACATGCGCGCCCTGTCGGCCGAGGGCGTGCTGTCGCTGAAGCCGACCTTGATCATGGCGACCACGGCCGCGGGGCCGGCCTCGACGCTCGATCAGCTCAGGGCGACAGGCATCGAGATCGCGATCCTGCCCGATCAGTACGACTACGACAGCGTGATCAAGAAGATCGAGGCCGTCGGCAAAGCCACCGGCAAGGTGGCGGAGGCCAATGCGCTGATCGCGCAGGGCCGCGCCGACATGAAGGCGCTGGCCGACCGCCTCGCCGGCGCCCCCAAGAAGCCGCGCGTGCTGTTCCTGATGTCGATGAGCGGCGGCGCGCCACAGGCCGCCGGCCGCGACACGGCCGCCGACGGCATCATCCGCCTGGCGGGCGGCGTCAACGCCGTCGACGGCTATGCCGGCTATCGGCCGTTGACGCCCGAAGCGGTGATCGCCTCGCGCGCCGACTACATCCTGGTGCCGCGCCAGTCGGTCGAACTCGATGGGCGGCATCGACAAGGTGCTCGACCAGCCGGCGATCCGCCAGACGCCCGCCGGCCGCGCCGGTAAGCTTCTGCAGTTCGACATCCTGCTGCTGCTGGGCTTCGGCCCGCGCACGCCGCAGGCCGCGACCGAGCTCGCCGCCGCGCTGCATCCGGAACTGGCCCGCGCGCCATGACGACACATCGATTTCCTCCCCTTCGCGGAGTCCCGCGAAGGGGAGGTGTCGCCGTCATACGGCGACGGAGGGGTCATGAGCGCCATCGATGACGCCTATGACCCCTCCGTCGGCGTAAGACGCCGACACCTCCCCAGCTGCGCTGGGGAGGTATGAACACCATGGACTTCGCCCTCAAACGCCCCATCCCGCTCTTCGCCCTCGCCGCCGTCGCCAGCATCATCGGCGGTCTGTGCGTCGGCGCATTCCCGGTCGGCTTCGCGGAACTGCTCTCGGCGATCGGCCTGTCTACCAAGCCGATCGACGACACCACGTCGGTGGTGCTCTACGCCATCCGCGCGCCGCGCGTGCTGGCGGCCTTCTGCGTCGGCGCGGCGCTGGCCGCGGGCGGTGCGGCCCTGCAGAGCTTGTTCCGAAATCCCCTGGCCGATCCCGGCCTGCTCGGCGTGTCGAGCGGCGCGGCGCTGGCCGCCGTGTCGGTGATCGTGCTGGGCGAGAGGGTGATGCATGTCATCCCGCCCGACCTCCGCCCCTGGCTGCTGCCGGTCGCCGCGTTCGGCGGTGGCCTGGTGGCGACCACGATCGTCTATCGGCTGGCGGCGCGTGAGGGCGTCACCTTGATCGGCACGCTCCTGCTGGCCGGCATCGCCATCAATGCCGTGACCTCGGCCGGCATCGGCATGCTGGTGTTCGTGGCCGACGACCAGCAGCTTCGGACCCTGATCTTCTGGACCATGGGCGGCTTCGGCGGCGTCACCTGGGCCGCGATCATCCCCGCCCTGCTGATCCTCGCCATCGCCGTGCCTACCCTGCTGCCGGCGGCGCACCTGCTCGACGCCCTGGCGCTGGGCGAACGCGAGGCCGGCCATGTCGGCGTCGACGTGGAAAGACTGAAGCGCCGATTGGTTGCCCAGGTGGCGCTGGCCGTCGGCGCCGGCGTGGCGATCTCCGGGACAGTGGGCTTCGTCGGCCTGATCGCCCCGCACATCGTGCGCCTGCTGCTGGGCCCCGCGCATCGCACCCTGCTGCCCGCCGCCGCCCTGTTCGGCGGCGCCTTCCTCGTGCTGGCCGACGCGCTTGCCCGCACCATCGTCTCGCCGGCCGAGCTGCCGATCGGCGTGCTGACGGCCTTGGTCGGCGGCCCCTTCTTCCTCTGGCTGCTGGCCGGCCGTGCCGCGCGGGAGGGACTGTGAGCACGCTGCGCGCCGAAGCCATCGAGGTGCGCGCCGGCACCAAGGCGCTGATCACCGACGTGTCGCTCGCCGTCGAGCCCGGCGCGTTCTTGGCCGTAATCGGCCCCAACGGCGCCGGCAAGAGCACGCTGCTCGGCGCGCTCGCCGGCGACAGGCTGCTGGCGAAGGGCGACGTGCTGCTCGACGGCAAGCCCATGCGACGCTGGAACAAGCGCGAGCTCGCAAAGAGACGCGCCGTGCTGCCACAGCATTCCAACGTGGCCTTCGACTTCACCGGCCTGCAGGTCGCCATGCTCGGCCTGCTCGCCCACCGCGACCGCCTGTCCGAGCCCCAGATGCGCGCGCTCGCCGAACAGGCGCTCGGCGAGACCGAGGCTCTCGCCTTCGCCGACCGCCCCTACACCGTGCTGTCGGGCGGCGAACGCCAGCGCGTGCAGCTCGCCCGCGTGCTGGTCCAATGCGACGCCGATCCGGGCCATATGCCCTTCCTGCTGCTCGACGAGCCGATCGCGGGCCTCGACCTCTCGCACCAGCACGCCGCGCTCGCCAGCGCCCGCCGCCGCGCCGACCGCGGCCTGGGCGTGCTGGCGGTGCTGCACGATCTCAACATGGCAGCGCGCTATGCAGATCGCGTGGCGATCATGGAGCAGGGTCGGGTCACTGCACTGGGCCGCACTGCCGCGACTCTCGAGCCGGCTCGGCTGTCGGCGGTCTTTGCAACGCCCATCGTGCGAATCGAGGCAAACGGCAGAGCCGCCTTTCTCAGCCAAGGTTAGGCCTGGACCTTATATGGTCCATGGCCTATATATAGGCCAGCGAAATGGCAGAAAAGCCTCGGAAGATTCCCGTCGTCTTCTATCGGACTCCGCAGGCAGCGAAGTCGTGCGGAACTGGTTGCGCGGATTGGGTGACGGAGACCGAAGCGCCATCGGGCAGGATCTGATGCGCCTGCAATATCGTTGGCCAGTCGGTATGCCTCTATGCCGCTCGCTCGGCGACGGCCTGTGGGAAGTGCGCAGCGATCTTCCCAGCCGTCGGATCGCGCGTGTGTTGTTCATAGTTACTGGCGAGAGGATCGTGGCGCTTCATGGCTTCATCAAGAAGACGCAAAAGACGCCCGACGCCGACCTCACCTTGGCCCGACGACGTCAACGTGAATTCGAATCGTCAAGGAGTACGACATGAAGCGCAAGAGAAGGACCGTTCGCTCCGCAGCAAAGCTGACGACACTCGACGATTTCCTCAAGGATCACGGCAAGCTCGAAGAATTCGAAGCCGTGGCGATCAAGGAAGTAATCGCCTGGCAACTCGGCGAGGCCATGAAGGCAAGCAAGCTATCTCGCAAGGGTCTGGCTGAACGCATGCGGACAAGCCGCAGCCAGGTCGGGCGCCTGCTCGACCCCAAGGATGGCAATGTCACCCTGACGACACTGCAGCGAGCAGCTGCCATTGTCGGTCGAAAACTGCGCCTGGAGCTCGTCTAGGCCCCGTAGTCCGACGGCGGTCGCTCGTTGCGCGTCGCCTTCAGGATGAAATGGTCGAGCGACACCGGCCCCGGCCCGGCGACCGCGAGATAGCCGAACATCACGAAATAAGAAATCTCCTCGAAGCCCAGCAGGGCCTGCAGCAAATCGACGTCGCCCCATTTGGCCGAGGCGAGCGCCACCAGCATGATGATCATCATGGGGATCGAGACGACACGCGTCAGCAGGCCGACCAGCAGCAGCACGCCGCCGACGAGTTCCATGCCCGAGGCGAACGGCGTCAGGATCTCCGGCACGGGGATGCCCCATTCGCGGAAATTCTCGATCATGCGCGGCAGGAAGTGGAGCTTCTGCCAGCCTGTCCACAGGAACACCCAGCCGACGACGATGCGTATGGCAAGCGGCGGCAGCCAAGTGAGCCAGCTTGTCACGACGCGGGGCCAGTCGTAGAGGACCGTGATCAGGACGTTCATGCGCGAGACCTTCTCCAGAAAAGCAGCGGGGCGGGCATCCGCTGTGGGTGCGAACGCCCGCCCCGCCATCGATCGCCCGGGTCTACGGAACCACCTTGCCGCCCTTGGCGGTGCAAGCCGCGGCGTCGGCGGCGGCGGTGAAGCCCTTGCCCTTGCAGGCATTCTGGCCCTTGCAGGAATTGTCGGCACCCTTGCAGGCGCTCTGGCCCTTGCAGGCGTTGGTGCCGCCGCAGTGGACGCCGGCTGCGAAAGCGGTGGACGCAAAGCTGCCGGCCGCGAAGACGGCGACGGCAGTGGTGATCAGCGTACGCTTGTTCATGGAGACCCTCCTGGTTTGGGCGGGCGACAAGCCCGCAAGAGGTCATTCGCAGGCTGCGGCATCGACGTTACAGACCACACAGGGATTTATTGGTGTAATGTTTCGCCTCCCGCACACGAATACGTGAAAGACCGAGCTCGTTGGCCGACCCGACCGATCTCTCCGCACTGATGCGCCGGGCAAGGCTGGGTGACGACGAGGCCTATCGACGGCTGCTCGGCCATGTCTCGCTGTGGCTGCGCGCGGTCGTGCGCCGCGGCTTGGTCGCGGCAGGCCGTGGTCCGGCCGACTGTGAGGATGTCGTTCAGGAGGCACTGCTGGCCATGCATCTGAAACGCGACACCTGGGACGAGACGCAGCCGCTCGAGCCGTGGCTGCGCGCGATCGCGCGCTACAAGCTGGTCGATCATCTGCGCCGACGCGGCTTCCATGATCATCTCGACATCGACGATTACGCCGATGAGGTCGCCGTCACCGCCGATGCAGACGCTGCGGTGGACTCAGGCGCGCTGTTGGCAAGCCTTCCGCAGCGCCAGCGCCGCATCGTCGAGGAGATCTCCCTGGAAGGTCGCCGCGCCGCCGAGGTCGCGGAGCGGCTGGGCATGAGCGAGGGCGCCGTCCGCGTCACCCTTCACCGCGCGCTGAAAGCCCTGGCCGCGGCCTATCGAAGAGACGAGCGATGAAGACCGACAATCTGATCGACGCTCTGGTCGCCGACCGCCCGCCGCGCGGCAGGCCGCTGCGATGGGCGCTCGTGGCCGCGCTCCTGGCAGGAGGCCTCGTGTCGCTGGTCCCCTTCCTTGCGATCCTCGGCGTGCGCGCCGACATCGGGACGGCGCTCGACACGTGGCGGTTCGAGCTCAAGGTCGGCCTCGTGCTGCTGGCGCTGGGGCTGGCCTTCAGCCTGTGCATCGCCCTGTCGCGTCCCGTGGCGCCCGAACATCCAGGCCGGCGCCTGCTGCCGCTTGGCGCACTCGCCGTCCTCGCGATGGCGATCGAGCTTTTCATCCTGCCCAGCGCCTCATGGCAGAGCCGGCTGGTGGGCAGCAACGCCCTGGTCTGCCTGATCGCGATACCGACGCTCGCGATCGCGCCGCTGGCCGTGGTGCTCGCGATCCTGCGGTCGGGCGCCCCCGCCTCACCCGCCCTCGCCGGGGGCGCGGCGGGATTGCTGGCCGCCGCAGCCGCCGCTGCGCTCTACGCCTTCCACTGCTTCGACAATTCGCCGCTGTTCGTCGTCACCTGGTATGCGCTCGCCGCTCTGCCTGTCGTGGCCGTCGGCGCCGCGGCCGGACATCGCCTGCTGCGCTGGTAGCCTCGTCCTTCTCAGGCCGCCGGCATCGTCAGGCTGTCGAGCCAGCGCCTGGCGGCCGTCACGCTCTTGAACATGCGAAGCGGCCTCTTGGCCGACGCGACAATACCGATGAGGCGCGCCACCAGAGTCGGGGCATCCTCCGGCTCGTCATCGTGCGTCGGACGGCCGGGCAGGACGAGGGCCACGGCGCCGACCGAATCGACATGCAGGCTCCTTACCCTTGCGCCGATGGCCAGCAGGTCGAGGGCGCCCATGGCGAATCTGCCGGCCGTCGCGTCGACGAGCTTGCGGTAAGGCAGCGCCTTGGCGCCCGTCACGGCATCCAGCAGTCCATCGATATCGGCGCGCGAGACCGGGCCTTCAGCCGTCACGACGATCAGCCGCTTGCGCAAATCGATGAACCAGTGAAGCGCCATCATGCTCAGTCTACGCGAAAACAGTTGCGAGAATAAATAACTTAAGTTATCATTGTTATTGAATGACGATCTGCCGGCACTCGGGCAATGTCGGACACGTCGCATTCATGCGACATGCGACAGTCGCTCCCGGCCACGAACAAGGAAGGGGTGCAAAGAGTTAGCTGTCCAGCCTGAGGTGGAGCTGCGAGCGCGATCCGAGATTCCGGCCCGTAAGCGTTTGGCGCTCCAGCAATTCACCGCGAATCTGTGTCGAATCCGTCATAAACCCGCCGGAATCCGTCGGCGTTATAGTGACCTCAAAGCAACAACCGGAAGGCCATGGGCGACCGCCCGACTCTGATCCTGACGACGCGATTGGGCGTACGGCCATTGGGCGTACGCGGCGATGCCCTCCACAACGTGGCGGGGCAGCTGCTGGCGGTCATCCGCCGTCGGCTGGGCGAGGGGCCTGCCAACCTTCTGGCCGAACCGCAGCTGCGTGAGGGCGGCGACGGCATCGACTGGTATGCCGCCCGCTCAGGCGAGGTCCGCCGCTTCGCCGACCTCAGCGAAAGCGAGCGCGCCGCCACCCTGGAGACGGTGGACACCCGACTGGACGCCATCCGGTCCCTGGGCGCGGTGCTGAAGGAATCGACGGGCAGCGAAGAGGCGCGCCTGATCGGCCGCTCGCTCGAGCTGGCCACGGCGCGTCCGTCCGACGACTTCATCTTCCTGGTCGACGGCGAGCCGGTGATCGCGGCCTGGGGCTACGAGGCCGACGCTGTCGCAGGCCTCGCCGCCTTCGCGCCGCCGCCCGTGCCGGTACCGGCGCGGCCTGCGCCGGCGGTGCTGGCGAGCGCGCCCGCGGCCGTGCTGCCCGCCCGGCTTGCGTGGGCGCCGTGGCTGAGCGCGCTGCTGTTCGGCCTCTTGCTCCTGCTGCTGCTCCTGATCACCTCGTGGCTGCTGCGCGCCTGCGCTCCGGTCGATCCCTCGCTCAACATCGCCACCTTGGAGACGCCCGCTCCGCCCGCGCCCGAGCCGCCGCCCGATCCCACGCCGCTCCTGAAGGCCTCGCTCGATTCGGAGGAGGCCGACCAGAACAAGCTCAAGGCCGAGCTCGCCGCCCTCGAGGCCGAGCTCAAGGACAAGGTGGCGATGTGCAAGCCGATCGAGCCGCCCAAGCCGCCACCTCCTCCACCACCGCCACCGGTGGCCAAGGCGCCGCCGCCTCCGCCGCCGCAACAGCAGGCCGCGGTGCCGCAGGCGCCGCCGGCGGCGCCCACCAACCGGCCGCCGCCGGGCCAGCTGCCCTGCAACTGGTCGGGCGATTCGGGCGGCGAGGGCGTGACGCGCAACCGACACTATCTGGGGGATAGGCCTGGATTCGTGGCCATCAACTACAACCTGTATGTGAAGCCCGACGACATCAAGGTGATGTATCGTGGCCAGAACATCGCCGGCACCGGCGGGCCGCGCAGCGGGCGCGGCGGCTTCGGCTTCAACTGGAACCCGGTTCCCGGGGATTATTCGGTCGACGTCATCGTAACAGGTGAAATGTGGGGCACGCGCTGGACGTACGCCATGGTTTGCCCTCGCTGAAAAGAGAGCGTTGAGGATCCGAGATGGCTGCTGGTCCCCTTCTCATCAGTGAACCGCTGCAGCGCTACCGCGCGCTGGGCCTGGCGGGCGACCCGGTGTGGCGCGCCGCGGGGCAATTGCGCGCGGCCATCGCCCAGCGCCTGTCGCGCAGGCATGCCGACCTTCTAGCCGTCCCCGAAGTCGACCCGACCGGCCGGCGCATCGACTGGTACGCACCTTTCGAGGGCCAGGTGCGCAAGCTCTCCGAGCTCGACGAGGGCGAGCGCCAGACGATCCTGAACGACGTCCATCGCCTCCATAGCGAGATCACCGGCTTGGCCGATTCGATGGACGAGCCGCAGCGCTCGACCGCCGAACGCAACTTCGCCCGCCTGCTGCGCCATGCGCTGACGGCGCCGGGCGAGGACACGCTCTACGTCGTCGACGGCAAGCCCGTCATGACCTTCTGGGGCTTCTCGGCCGACGCCAATCTGCCCGGCGTCTTCCTGGCGAGCCCGCCCGCTCACACCGCGGCCCAACGTTGGCCCGCGAGCCATGCCCGAAGCCGTGATGGCCTCGGCGCCTGCGATCGTTGCCGCCGGCACGCGCTCGGCGTGGTGGCAGTGGCTGCTGCTGGCCGTGCTGTTGCTGCTGTTGCTGGCGCTGCTGGCCTGGCTGGTCCGTCCCTATCTGCCGCGCCTCGAACCGTGGCTCGAGGCCGAGGCGCGCGACCGTGCGCTCAGCCTCGCCGTGCGCCAGCCGGTCGAGCTGCAGAAGGCGCGCTCCGACACGCTGCAGCAGGACAACGAGAACCTGCGACTCGAACTCGCCCGCCTGACCGACGAAGCGGCGCGCCGCGGCGCCGATTGCGCCGCTGCCGTCGTCGTGCCGGGCGGTGTCGTGGTTGCAGACTCCAATGCGCCGATCGAGCGCGGTGCCGCGCCGGACGCGCCGGCAGCCGGACCTGGCGCCACCATGGCCGACAAGGACGCCGGCAAGGATCAACCGCAGGGCAAGGGTCCCGACGACAAGAACGTCGACAAGGGCAACACGAAAGGCCCCGACCCCCAAGGTCCGCAGGACAAGGGCGGCCCGGACAAAGGTAACGACAAGAACACAGCGGCCAAGGACGAGCCCAAGCCCATGACCGTGCCGCCCGAGGCCAAGCAGAAGCAGGACCTCGCCTTCCTCAAGGGCGACTGGCGCTCGCGCACTGGCCTGGCCACCGCCACCGGCGAGCGCGACCTCAGGCCCAATTACACGCTGGACGACAAGGGCAAGGGCAAGGTCACCTTCGTGCAGAAGAACGGCACGACCTGCGAGGCGCCGGCCGAGGCGCGCTGGGACGGCTCCAAGCTCATGATCGAGGAAAAGGCCAATCCCAAGTGCGCGGATGGCAAGACCTATGCCCGTAATACGGTAAACTGTGAGGTCGGCCAGGATGGCGTGGCCAAGTGCACCGGAAGTCAACCCGGTGACAAGCGTAGCTACAACGTGCAGTTCGGCCGTTGACTCCTTGGATTTGTGCCACATTTTGACCTGACATGAGTGACCTTGCCCGCCTGCCGAGCTATCCCAGCCCGACGACGCTGATCGCCCGTTCGGGCATTCAGTTCCTCGACTTCGGCTTCGACCCCCTGCGCCTGAAGGTGCGCGAATGGGGCTTCCATGATGCCGCGGCCAACAAGGCTGTCGACGACTTGGTCCAGCTCGACTTCGACGAGGTGCGCGGCCAGTACGAGGTGGTCGAGAACGGCCGCCGCCGCGCCGCCGAACCCAACCTCGTGGTCACCGCCAAGGACGCCCTGGCGCCCTTTCTCGACAAGTGGGTGCCGGTGCCCTTCCTGCAGGTGCGGCCCAACAACCAGTACCGCGAGGGCCCGGCCGACTGGGCGCGCGTGCGCGTGGTCGATCTCGAGGCGCGCTACGGCGCGGGCTATCGCGACGAGCAGGGCCACCGCTATCGCTGCGTGCTCGCCTTCGACACCGGCCTGATCGCCGAGGCCGAGGGCCGCGCCTATCTCGCCCCCTCGCCCAAGGACGTGACGTCGGGCGCATTGTTCGCGCTGGCGCCCCAGCAGCGCGCCAACCACTGGCTGCTGCGCCAGAGCTGGATGACGCAGTGGCTGGAGGAGCTGTTCCGCGAACTGCATCCGCGCGCCACGCTCGAGGAGATCGAGGGCGACATCAAGCAGAAGCCGCAGGAAGCCGTCGCCCGCTACCTCGCCTTCTTGGGCCTGATGGCCGATGCCGTTCACTTCCCGCCGATCAAGCTGGTCGGTGACGCCGAGCGGCCGGGCCGCGGCGCCATCGAGGTCGACCTGGTGCTCGACGTCGGCAACTCGCGCACCTGCGGCCTCTTGATCGAGGCGGCAGGCGAGCTGGGCGTCAACCTCAACGACTCCTACGAGCTTGCCCTGCGCGATCTCTCGCATCCCGAGGTCGTGCACACCAAGCCGTTCGAATCGCGCGTCGAGTTCGCCCAGGCGTGGTTCGGCAAGAACCACCTGTCACGCCTCGGCGGCCGCGCCGATGCCTTCGTCTGGCCGACCATGACGCGCGTCGGCCCCGAGGCCACGCGGCTGGCCGCGCGCCGCCGCGGCACCGAGGGCAATACCGGCATGTCGAGCCCCAAGCGCTACCTGTGGGACGAGGAACCGCAGGCGCGCGAATGGCGCTTCAACATCGCCTACGCCCAGGACCAGACGGCGATGCCGGCCGCGGCCGGACCGATGGCCCAGCTCGTCAACCAGAAGGGCGAGCCGCTGCACCTGGTCGAGCCCGAGGCCGACAGCGCCGATCATCTGCCCGTGTTCGAGCCGCTCTACTCGCGCTCCTCGATCATGACCTTCGTGCTGTCGGAGGTCCTGCTGCAGGCGCTGACCCTGATGAACTCGCCGCAGCAGCGCGGCCGTCGCGCCCATGCCGAGACGCCGCGCCGGCTGCGCCGCATCGTGCTCACCTTGCCGACCGGCATGCCGCTCGCCGAGCGCCTGATCTTCCGCAAGCGCGCCGAGGCGGCGCGCGACCTCGTCTGGATGATGCTGGGCTGGAAGCTCGACGATCCCGCCGCGCCCGCGCCGCGCGTGCTGACCGACTGGGACGAGGCAAGCTGCACCCAGCTCGTCTATCTCTACACCGAGGTGGCGCGCAATTTCGGCGGCGACGCCCGCCGCTTCTTCCAGGTCACCGCCAAGCCGCGCGGCAAGGCGTTCGACGGCAAGCTCAGCATTGCCAGCATCGACGTCGGCGGCGGCACGACGGACCTCATCATCAATTCCTACGGCCTCGAAGGCGCGGGCACGTCCGTCACGCTCTTCCCGGAGCAGAGGTTCCGCGAAGGCTTCAACGTCGCGGGCGACGACATCCTGCTGCGCGTCGTGCAGGGGCACGTGCTCCCGCCCGTCGAGGCGGCGATGCGCGCCGCCGGCATCGCCAACCCCACCGACCTCATGGCCGAGCTTTTGGGCGGCGACCGCGGCGGCGAGGACGTGATCCAGCGCAACCTGCGCCAGCAGTTCGCGCTCCAGGTCGCCCATCCGATCGCCCTGGAATTCATGCGCGCCGCCGAGACCTACGACCCGACCTCGGGCGTGGTGGCGGCCGAGCCGCGTGGCTACGATTCCTTCTTCCCCAATGGCTCCAAGCCGTCCGAGGAAGTCGTCACCTTCGTCAACGAGGCGGCGCGCAAGCGCGGCGCCAAGGGCTTCGACCTCAAGGCCACGGTGTTCCCGGTCGACCTTCCGGGCATCGACAAGACAGTGCGCGCCGAGATGGGCCGCGTGCTGGCGCCGCTGGCCGAGATCGTGCACGCCTACGACTGCGACGTGCTGCTGCTGTCCGGCCGGCCCTCGCGCCTGCCCGGCATCCGCTCGCTGGTGATGGAGCTCCTGCCGCTGCCGCCCGAACGCGTGATCTCGCTGCACGAATATCGCGTCGGCGCCTGGTATCCCTTCCGCGATGCCCGCCTGCGCGTGGAGGATCCCAAGACCACGGTGGCCGTGGGCGCGATGATCGCCGCATTGGCGCAGTCGCAGCTTCCCGACTTCTCCTTCCGCTCCGACCTCCTGCGCTCCAAGAGCATCGCCAAGTTCATCGGCAAGCTCGATGGCGGCGGCCGCCTGCAGCGCGAGGACCTGGTCTATCGCGATGTCGATCTCGACAACCGCGAGTACGAGCTGCCGGAGATCGCCTTCGAGTTCCGCGGGCCCATGTGGCTCGGCGCGCGCCAGCTCGACCTGGTGCGCTGGCCGGCGGCGCGACTCTATGCGCTGGAGTTCGCCAAGCCGGAATATGCCGAGCGTCACGCTCGCGAGACGCCGTTCAAGATCGCGCTGGCCCGGGTGAAGCCCAAGGACAAGGATTCGGGTGACGTCGAGCGCTTCCGCCTGCGCCAGGTGACCAACCGCGACGGCCGCGCCGTCGCGCTCGATCGCCTGACGCTTCGTCTGCAAACCTTGCCGCGTCGAGAGGGCTACTGGCTCGACACGGGCATGCTCAAGACCGGGTAATCATGGATACCGTCGATCTCAAACTGGCCCAGGATTGCGAGGCGCTGGCGGTTTCCGCCAGCGAAGGCGTGACGTGGCTGAAAGGCGCCGCGGACGAATCGCCGACCGTGGCGCAGCAGGCGCCGTCGCTGATCAGCGAGCTGCAGAAGGTCCGCAACCAGAGCCGCAAGCTCGCGCGCGCCGCGCGGCGGCGCATGTGCGTCGGCGTGTTCGGCCCGAGCCAGGCCGGCAAGTCCTATCTCGTGTCGATCCTGGCCAGCCGCGACGGCCGGCCGATGCAGGCGCGCTTCGGCGAAAAAAGCTACGACTTCCTGCGCGAGATCAACCCGCCGGGCAATCGCGAATCGACGGGTCTCGTCACGCGCTTCGGCCTGGGCTTGAGCGCCGGCGACAAGGAATTCCCCGTCCGCGTGCGGCTGCTGACGCAGACCGACATCGTGAAGATCCTGGGCAACTCCTTCCTGCTCGACTTCGATCACCAGAAGGCGGCGTTCGAGCGGCCCGATGGCGCCGCCATCCGCAAGCGCCTGGCCGAACTGCGCGGCAAGGCGGCCACCCAGCCCTACGACGATCTCGATTCCGACGACGTGCTCGACCTGATCGAGTATTTCGACACCTTCTTCGCTGGCGTCACCGCCGAGCTGCGCACCGATTACTGGCGCGAGGCGATCGATCTCGCGCCACGGCTCTCGGGCCACGACCGCGCCCGGCTGTGGTCGGTGCTGTGGTACGACTTCCAGCCCTTCACCGACCTTTATCTGACGCTGTACGACGGGCTGCAGAAGCTCTCCTTCTCGCCCGAGGCGCTGCTCGGCATGGACGCGCTGATCCCGCGCGAGAAGAGCATCGTCGACGTGCTGACACTCGACCGGCTGGGCGCCGATGACGCCGACACGCTGTTGGTGCGGCCCAAGCAGGCCGACGGCCGCGCCGCGCCCGATGCCGAACTGCCGCGCTCGCTGATCTGTGCGCTGACCGCCGAGCTTTCGGTCGCCATCGCCGAAAAGCCGTGGGACTTCTTCGACCACACCGACCTTCTCGACTTCCCCGGCGCGCGCTCGCGATTGAAGCTTGCGAACCTGGCCGACGTCGCCAAGGCCAAGGGCGTGGCCGAAGGCGCCAACCCGCTGCGCGAGCTGCTGCTGCGCGGCAAGGTCGCCTATCTGTTCCAGCGCTACTCGGCCGAGCGCGAGCTCTCGGCCATTCTGCTCTGCATCCCCGACGGCAACCAGGAGGTCCGCGACCTCTCGGACATGATGTCGGCCTGGATCGACCAGACGATCGGCGCCACGCCGTCCGACCGCGCCAAGCAGAAGAACGCGCTGTTCCTGGTGCTGACCAAGATGGACCGCGAGTTCGAGCAGAAGGCCGGCGAGACCGAGGAATCGCGCAAGCTGCGCTGGTCGGCCCGGCTCAACAACTCGCTGATCAACAACTTCCGCGGCGAGTGGCCGGCCAACTGGGACAGCAAGCCGTTCGACAACACCTTCTGGCTCAGAAACCCCACCGTCATCGACGAGCGGCTGATGGACTACGACGGCGGCCGCGAACAGGGCATCGCCGAGACCTTCGCCGAGCGCGCCCAGGAGCTGCGCGGCCATTTCGTCGCCAACCCCGAGGTCCGCCGCCACTTCGCCGATCCGCAGCGCGCCTGGGACGAGGCCTTCAAGGCCAATGACGGCGGCGTCTCCCATCTGGTGAAGAGCCTGATCCCGGTCTGCGACCCGGCCATCAAGCGGGCCCAGGTGCGCGGCCAGCTGGAAGTGCAGATCCATCGCCTGGTCGACCGCCTGGCCGGCTTCCACAGCGCCGCCGACGGCGATTCCCGCGCCAAGAAGCGCGATCTGGTGCACACCGTCCTGCGCGGGCTGGCGAGCTGCATCCAGCAGCAGCTGTTCGGCGAGCTGATGGCCGCCCTGCAGATCGCCGATTCGGCGCTGCGCGAGATCTACTTCCGCATCTCCACCGCGCGCGCCTCCGACGAAGCCAATGGCCGCAACGGCAAGTCGTCGACCCAGGTCTCGCAGTCGACCGGCGCCGCCGTCGATCTCGGCGCGATCTTCGCCGACGTCTTCGGCGAGGAGGCCGGTCGCTCAGCGCCGCCGTCGGGCGTGCTGGAAGACCGCGCCGAGCGCTTCGCCCGCGAAGCCGCCGACTACTGGCTCGAGAACATGCGGCGCGTCGGTGCCGACGAGAAGGCGCTGTCGCATTTCGGCGTCGATCGCCAGCATCTCGGCTGGCTGATCGACGAGCTGATCGTCGGCGCCCATCGCCTGAAGCTGATCGACCAGCTCAGCCACGAGGTGCGCGAGCTCGAGAACGCCGCCAACGCCAAGTGGGAAGAGATTGCCGAGCGCCAGGTGCGCACCGCCTCCTCGGCGTTGAACGGCTATGTCAGCGCGCTGGGCTTCGACCATCTGCCGCTCGACCAGCGGCCCGGCCTGCCGCCCAATTCGCCGACGCGGCGCGTGTTCGAGGGGCCGGCGGTGGTCAACGGCATCCCTCAGCTCTCGGAGAACCCGCAGCCGATCTACGCCGACTACTGCAAGGACTGGATGCGTGCCTTCCTGCAGCTCGCCATGGACAATGTCGGCTACGAAGGCGGCCGCGAGATCTCGCCGGAGCAGAACGACCGGCTGGGCGCGATCCTGCGCACCGTACCGGCCTAGTCTTTCGTCATGCCGGTCCGCGCTTCCGTCCAGCCCCTGCCCGAGCCGGGACACGCCATCCTGCGCGTGAGCGAGCTCGAGGCGGCGCCCGGCGGTCTCGCGCTGTCGATCCAGCGCCAGCAGGGCCCCGAGTCGCATCTCGCCGACGACGGCTGGCGGCGCACCGAGGCCTGGCTGCTGCCCGAGCGTGTCGAGCGCCGCCGCGATGTCCTGGAATTCCATCTCGGCCCCGAGATCTGCGACCGCCTGGCCGGCATCGCCACGGTGCGCGTGCGGGTGAAGGAGCCCGACATCGGCGTGGTCGGCACGACCGTCGTCGCCTGGCCCGCGATGCTGACGTCGGGCGCGCTCGATCCGTCGCGCCGCCTGGACGACGAGACGGTGCGCCTGCGCCGGGCTGCCCAGGCGAAGCCGGCTCCTGCGCCGCCGCCCGAGCCTGAGCCCACGCCAGAATCCGCACCAGGATCCGAGCCAGGGCCGCCGGCCCCGCCGTTCACGCCGCCGCCGCGACCCGAGCTGCGCGCCTCGCGCGCGCTCGATCCGAAGCCCGAGCCGTCGAGCGCCGCCGCCTGGCTGATCGCCGCCCTGGTGTTCGTGGCCCTCCTGGGCGGCGGCTATCACGTCTACACGACCTACTTCGAGAAGCCCGAGCCCGTGGTCGCGGCGGCAACGCCTGCGCCCACGCCCGCGCCGGCACCCGTTCCGGCCGCGAGTGCGCCGGGCAAATCCGTACGCGACATCGTCGGCGAATATCTCGCAACCAAGCCCACGCCCGAGGCGATGCTCGCCAAGGCGCGCGACTACACCAAGGCGGGCGAGATGGGCGCCGCCTTCCTGGTGTTCCGACGTGCCGCCGAGATCGGCAATGCACCGGCCCAGCTCGAGCTCGCCACCTTCTACGATCCGCTGTCGACGCCGGCCAAGGCGGGCTTCACGCCCGACGGCGCGCGCGCCGCCGAGTGGTACGAGCGCGCGGCCCTCGCCGGCTCGGCCGAGGCGCAGCGCAAGCTTGGCCTGCTGCTCGCCAAGGGCGGTGGCGGGCTGGCGCCCGATCCGGCCAAGGCCAAGACGTGGCTGCAGCAGGCCGCCGCGCAGAACGACGCCGACGCCAAGAAGGCGCTGGACGCCCTGCCGAAATAGCGGGCACGCAAATTGCTGTAAGATCATGCGTATCGATTTCTCGGGAGAGTCGCATGAACATCAAACTGATCCGGCGGGCGGCCACGATCGCCGTTTGCGGTATGGCCATGCTCAATGTCCACGCCGCTGCCGCACAGGGCGCGATCGACAACAGCGCCTTGAGCTCGCTTGCATTCCGCGAGCACAAGCGCACCTTCGGCCTCGTCGGAGGGGTACACGTTGCCGGCGGAGGTCAACGACCTTCTCGCGCGGACGATCGGCGGGTGATGGGCGCTGGGTGAGTTCGACTGGGTGAGATCGAGGATCTGCACGTCGCCGCCGTGCAGCACGCGCCTGGTCGCCGGCTTCGACGATCAGACCGCACGTCGCGTAGAGCTGCACAGATACTGGACGCGGAGAAGCTCTTGAACGCCAGGCTCTACGACGAGGCACTGCGCTTCAACATCCCGCACGTCACCGTGCTGCACATCCACAACTGCCGACCGCAACCACGCCCGACAAGATGCTGAAGGCCCTACCCAAGCTGCCGGCCGTGCTGAACGTGAAGCTGAAGACCTTCTTGCCATGCATACATAGACGAGGGTGAAGCGGACAAGGTTGCTTTTGGGACTGCGGATCAAAGCCTTAGGGACGCACAGTCAAACGTCTTGGGTGAAAAATGCTAGGAAATTGCAGTCGGCGGGCAAGACTGATCGCAGCGAAGAGTGCAAGGAGCTGTGCCGACTTTGCCGAGGGTTGGGGAGCCATGGCCACACCTTACGAGTCGAAGTCGCCTTCTGGTGGGCGTTGACCAGTTCAACAAGGTGGCAGCGGACCGCCGCCGCCACTTGGAACGAACTCATCGCGCCGGGCTACAACCTCCAGTCGAACGCGACAAAGTGGGGCAGCTCGACGCCCGGGACGGGCGCCACCGTCAGCTATTTCTTCACCACGGCATCGGCCTGGACCAATGAAGAGAAGGCCGCCTGGAAAGGCGGCATGGAGCTGTGGTCCGCTGTTGCCAACATCACCTTCACCGAGGCCGCCAGCGACAGCGTCGCGAACTTCAAGATCGTGCGCGGCACCGACAGAGAGGCGCATGCGACCGTGGTACGGGACGGCAGCCGCTCGATCGGCGACGGCACGATCCTGACGCCGGATGCCACCGGCTCCTTCGTCTCGAATCGACACCAGCGCCGGGAACTACGGGCCGATCGGCGCGACACTCGCGGCGAAGGGCGGCTATCCGCTGTCGACGGTGGTCCACGAGCTGGGCCACGTCATCGGCATCGGCCACGGCGGGCCGTACAATGGCGACGTCAATCTGCAGGTCCAGCAATTCAGCGAATACGACACGATGCTGTGGACACTGATGTCGTACATCAGGCCGGAAACCACGGGAACCAAGTTCTTCAACAGCTACCCCGTCAAGGGAACCAGCTGGGGCCAGACGGAAGAAGCGAAGGAGGGAGAAGACGAGCTTTTCTGCACAACAACGAGCCGTTGACACCGATGATGCTGGACATCCTGGCGGTCCAACGTCTCTACGGCGTGGCCACCAGCGGACCGCTGACGGGCGGCGGCCACACCTTCGGCTTCAACTCGAACATCGCGGGCTACATCGGCCGCTTCTACGACTTCAAGATCAACACAAACGCCATCGTCACGCTCTGGGAGAACGGCAGGAACAACACGCTCGACCGCTGAGAGGCAGCGATCTGTTGTTCGTGGCGCTAGGCGACGCCGCAGCGGACGGGGCGCAGACCGATCGGGGCGAGCGGTCTCAACACTGGAGACACGTAAAGGAAATGGGGAGACACGGTCTTAAATAAGGGTTGGAAGAGTGGATACTACACGACCGAAGCTGCCAAGGGTGCGGGCCATCCGTGGTGGCTCGACCTCGGCATCGTGAAGGAGGGCGAGAGCTTCGAGGCGATGATGGCGTTCAACACCATCGCCACCACGGCGCTCACGCCGCTGCGCGACGGTCCCCTGCCGCGCGTCACCGGGCCGGTGTACGCGGTGATGGGCGACGCCGCCAAGGAACTGGTGCAGACCGTCGGCGTGAGCGGCCTCAACACGGTGAAGGACGGCAAGGAATTGCGCCCGCACAATCCGCACAACACGTTGGTCTACTCCATGGCCAGGTTCACTCCGGAGATCCAGGCGGCGTTCAACCAGACCGCGGTGGAATTCAACCAGATCCTGCCAGACGGCATCACGACGTCCTTCAAGACGGTATCGATCGTCGAGCTCGGGTTTGCCGGCAACGTGCTGCGCGAAATCTACCGCATCAGCCTTGAGGATGGGTCCGTGCTCGATGTCGCGACCGGAGCAAAAGCGGCGAAGTAAGCATCCTACACGACAGATCGCGTCTGGAATGCGAGAGTCGCAAGGAAGCAGACGGAGTTCCTGAGGCATGTCGACGGGTACTGACAATTCACCGACGCGGCGTGGCGTTCGACTTGATCGCCACCAAGGCTCTCACGGCGCGGCGCGACGGTATACTGTAGTTCTATCATGTTATCGGAAGCGACTCGGGTATACATTAGTGATGAGGTAGACTCCGCCAGGCTGTGTGGACGCGTCGGTGTAGACGACATTAATCGTTGAACGGCCTCTACTCGGGCGGCGATTTCATGTCCGTGGCGCTCGGCAGCGGCGCCAATGCGCACACCATGGTGACGTTCGTGAACTACCTGCCCAACCTGGTCGAGGGGTTGAGCGTAAACCCGACGGCGATCAACGGTATCGCCAACGAGCCCTTCCTGAGCAGCGACGGCTCGATCGGCTTCACGGCCAGCCTGAAGAATGCTGTGTCGGTGCACAGCAACACGCTCGGCGTCTACAGGATCTCGGCCGACGGTACGATCTTCGATGTCCATGTCGTGTTCGCCAACACGCTTGCCGTCGCATCGGGCGCCACGGTCATTCTCGACGCCGCAAGGGCGGGCATCGGCTTCTTCCTGATCCAGGACGGCTTCGATCGCTACGGCAGCCTGCCCGACAATCTCTCTTTCGTTGCACCGGAAGGCGGCGCGCCGCCCGTGCTCTGAGCGCAACGCAGGGCGCGTTGACCGCTACCGCCGTGTTCCATTCCAGCGCCGCATTCAATCCCGGCAACGCCGCCCAGGTCCTGTCCGGCGTGGCGCCGGGCGGCCGCGAGCTGCTGTTCGGCGGACCGTTCGACCGGCGGGGGACAACGACTTCCAGGACGTCGTGATCGGCGTGCGCACCAACCACGACGGCATTTTCTTCGTATGAGCTAGATCGCCATCCTCTGGTGCAGGTCGATCATGATCCAGAGGCTGCCGCCCACCATCAGGAAGATCAGGACGGCGGTGAAGGAGATGGCGAGAAGGTTCTCCCTGGGCGTGGTCGTGAAGTTGACGTGCAGGAAGAAGTGCAGATGCACCAGGATCTGCAGCACCGCCGCAATGGCGATGATCCACATGATGCGCGAGGGCGGCAGGGTGTGGGTGTAGACCAGCCAGAACGGGACCGCCGTCAGGATGACCGCCAGCACGAAGCCGATCAGGTAGGAGGCAAGACCGTGCCGTTCCATCACAGGAGCCCCGGAAGGTAGACGACGGAGAAGATGCCGACCCAGGCGATGTCGAGGAAATGCCAGAACAGGCCGAGCCGGAACAGGCGCGAGGTCACCGGCAGGCTCAGCCCCTTGATCGCCACCTGGGCGCCGAGGATCAGGATCCAGGTCAGGCCGACGCTGACATGGGTGCCGTGGGTGCCGACCAGGGTGAAGAACGCCGACAGGAACCCGCTGCGGTCGGGGCCGGCGCCGGCGCGGATCATGCCGAGGAATTCGCGGATCTCGAGGAACACGAAGCCCGCGCCCAGCAGGAAGGTGATGGCAAGCCAGCCCAGCACCGCCGAGCGGTTGCCCTGCCGCGCCGACAGGGACGCGAAGCCGAAGGTCGTGCTGCTGATCAGCAGCAGCGCCGTCTCGAGCGCGGCATTGTTCAGGCTGAAGAGCTGCTTGCCCGTGGGCCCGCCCGCGGTGTTGCCGACCATGATGCCGTAGGTCATGAACAGCAGGGCGAAGATGATGGCGTCACCCATCAGGTAGAGCCAGAAGCCCAGCTCACGCTGCTCGTGGACCTCGGACTCCTCGGAATGGGGGTGGCCGGGGACGGCCGTGACGTTGGCGTTCATGAGTTGCCCGCCTTCGCCGCCTCGAGCGAGCGGTAGCGCGCCTTCTCCAGGCGCTCGACCTCCTCGGCGACCAGGACGAAGTCGGTATTATCATCCGACGAGCGCCAGATCATGGTGGCCCACATGGCAAGGCCGAACAGGATCGCCAGCCACCAGATCCACCACACCATGGCGAAGCCGAACACGAAGGCGAGGCCGCCCATGATGACGCCGACCGGCGAATTCTTGGGGATCTCGATGTCGTGGTAGGCGCGCGGCGGCTGGTAGGCCACGCCGCGCTCCTTCATGTCGAGCAGCGGTTCGCGGTCGCGCACCTCGGGCAGGACGGCGAAGTTGTAGGGCGGCGGCGGCGAGGCGGTCGCCCATTCGAGCGTCCGGCCGTCGTAGGGATCGCCCGTGACGTCGACCGCGCTCTTGCGGTCGCGGATCGAGGCCACGATCTGCATGACCAGGCAGGCGATGCCGATCAGGATCAGCACGGCGCCCAGCGAGGCCGCGATCAGCCAGGGCTGCCAGCTGGGATCGTTGTACTGCTCCATGCGCCGCGGCATGCCCATCAGGCCCAGCACATAGAGCGGCATGAAGGCTAAGTAGAAGCCGACCAGCCAGAACCAGAAGGCCGCGGTGCCCCACGGTTCGTTCATCTTGAAGCCGAACGCCTTGGGGAACCAGTACATGTAGCCGGCGAGATAACCGTACAGCACGCCCGGAATGATCATGTTGTGGAAGTGCGCGATCAGGAAGGTCGTGTTGTGCATCAGGAAGTCGACGGGCGGCACCGCCAGCAGCACACCCGTCATGCCACCGATCACGAAGGTGGTGATGAAGCCCACCGTCCACAGCATCGACGGATGGAAGGTGATGCGGCCGCGATACATCGTCAGCAGCCAGTTGAACACCTTCACGCCCGTCGGCACGGCGATCACCATGGTCGTCACGCCGAAGAAGGCGTTGACGTTGGCGCTGGAACCCATGGTGAAGAAATGGTGCAGCCAGACGGTGAAGGAGAGGATCGCGATCGCCGCCGTGGCGTAGACCAGCGATTCGTAGCCGAACAGCCGCTTCCTGCAGAACGTCGCCACGACCTCGGAGAACACGCCGAACGCCGGCAGGATCAGGATGTAGACCTCCGGATGGCCCCAGATCCAGAACAGGTTGGCGTAGTTCATCATGTTGCCGCCCAGCTCATTGGTGAAGAAGTGCATGCCGAGCAGGCGATCGAGCGCCAGCAGGCCGCACGCCACGGTGAGCGCGGGGAAGGCAAAGGTCATCAGGACGGAGGTGCAGAGCGCCGTCCACACGAACGGCGTCATGCGCATCAGGGTCATGCCCGGCGCGCGCCGCTTGATGATGGTGACGACGAAATTGATGCCCGACAATGTCGAGCCGACGCCGCTGATCAGCAGCGCCCAGATCCAGTAGTCGACGCCGACGCCGGGGCTGTACTGGATGCCCGAGTAGGGCGGATAGCCCGTCCAGCCGGCGGTCGAGAACTTGCCGATCACCAGCGACACCATGACCAGCGCCGCACCTGACGATGCGAGCCACAGGCTCAGCGAATTCAGGAACGGGAAGGCGACGTCGCGCGTGCCGATCTGCAGGGGCACGGCGATGTTTAAAAGCCCGGTCATGAACGGCATGGCCATGAAGAAGATCATGATCGTGCCGTGCGAGCTGAAGATCTGGTCGAAATGCTCGGGCGGCAGGTAGCCGCCGCTGTTCAGCGCCATCGCCTGCTGGGCGCGCATCATGATGGCGTCGACGAAGCCGCGCAGCAGCATGATCAGCGCCAGCACGATGTACATGACGCCGATGCGCTTGTGGTCGACGCTGGTCAGCCACTCGTTCCACAGATAGAGCCAGCCCTTGAGCCAGGTGATGACGATGGCGACCAGCAGCGCGCCGCCCACCGTCACCGCGGCACCGCCGGCGGCGATGGCGCTGTAGAGCGGCAGGGCTTCGATGGTCAGTCTTCCGAACATGGACTCTATCTCCGCGCCGGCGCCGTCGGCGTCTGGCCATGTGCCTGATGGCCGCCCGTATACTTGTCGATGATGGAGTCGAAGAGCTTGGGCTCGATCGTCGAATACTGGACGACGGGATTGAGCCGGCTTTTCTCGGCGAGCTTGGCGTAGGTCGGCGGATCGAGCTTGGCCGGTCGCCTGCTTGGCCTTTGCCACCCAGGCGTCGAAATCGGCCTGGTTCAGTGCCACCACCTCGAAGAACTGGTCGGAGAAGCCGCCGCCCGAATACTGCGTGTTGCGGCCGACGAACTTGCCGGGCTGGTCGGCCAGGAGCTGCAGGCGGGTCTGCATGCCGGCCATGGCGTAGATCTGACCGGCAAGGGCGGGCACGTAGAAGGAGTTCATCACCGTGTCGGAGGTGATGCGCAGGCTGATCGGCCGGCCGGCCGGAATGGCGAGCTGGTTCACCGAGGCCACACCCTGCTCGGGATAGATGAACAGCCACTTCCAGTCCTGGGCCACGACCTGCACGTCGAACGGCGGATTGCTGGAAGCGATCTCGCGATAAGGATCGAGCTTGTGGGTGCTGCGCCACAGCAGCACGGCGACGGCGATGACGATCAGCGCCGGGACCAGCCAGACCACCGCATCGACTTTGGCCGAGTAGGCCCAGGTCGGCTCATAGCGGGCGTTGCGGCCCTCGCGATAGCGCCAGGCGAACAGCAGCGCCATGACGATGACCGGCACGACCACGAGCATCATGACGACGAAGGCGTCGATCATCAGGCCGCGCTCGGCGTCGGCGATCGGGCCCTTGGGATTGAGGACGACCATGCGGTCGCAGCCGCTGACCAGGAACGCCAGCAGCGCGATCGCCGCGCAACGCAATGTAACGACTGCCTGCTTCACGCCCCCGCCCGCACCGATGATTGAGCAGCGAGGTTAGATTGAAGCTACATCTTGTGTTGGGCAAATGATTCTTTTGCCCATTCAGATACGCGTTCACGCACAGCTGTCGGCCCGCCAATCGAAAGGTGTCTTGGCGCCGCGCAGGAAGGCGGCGAGCCACGAGCTGCCCAATGCATAGTTGGCCTTGGTCGTCTGCCGGCTGGTGACGATGTAGGTGTTGATGCCGACGACGCGGCCGCAGGAATCGATCAGCGGTCCGCCCGAATTGCCGGCCGAGATGTCGGCCGAATGCAGCACCATGGGCGTGTTGCGTTCCTTGTTCTGGATCGCGCTCACCGTGCCCTTGGTCAGCACGACCTCGGGCGCGGCCTTGAGGTCACCCGCAAGCAGGCGGCGCAGATTGCGGTCCTGGGCGATGGCGATCGACGGGTAGCCGGCAGCGATCACGTCGCTCAGCGACGCGGGCTCTGCGGCCAGCGCCAGGGGACGCACGCTGCCCGCCGGCACGTCGTCGACCTTGATCACGGCAAAATCCGCCTCGGTGCCCTGGCCGGTCTGCGACGTCGCGACGACGGTGCCGATGTAGCCGGTCTTGAGATGCTTGCTCAGCACCAGCGCCTCGCTGCCCGGCGCGGCGCGGCCGACGACATGGTGGTTGGTCACCACGTAATTCGGGGCAACAAAAAAGCCGGAGCCGCTATCGCCTCCGGCTGACACCACCAGGACGGTGGCTTGCTCGAGTGCTTGGGCCAGGCTGGCCGGCGCCATCTTGGCTGCCGCCTTGCCGCTTCCCTGGGCACCGGTCTGCGGCAGATCGATCGATGCCGCGGCCGGTGTGACCTTTCCGGGGCCGGGCGGCGCCTCGGTCTTGCGTTCAGGCAATGCGCCGGCCGGCGCCGGCGAGGCAGGCCCCTTCCCGAGCGGATCCTTGATGGTGCAGACATCGGCCTTCAGCCGCTCCTTCATGAGAGCGATCTGGTCCTCGATCTGCTTGTTGGCGGCCTTCTGCTTCTCGATCTGCTCTTCCAGCGCCTTGACCTGGGCCTGGTCGGGACCCGGCGGGGCGGGCGGCGCCGGTGGCGCGGGCAGCTGCACCGCGACGTTCACGATCGGGCGATAGAACAGGTACCAGCCCAGCGCGAGACCGGCGGCCAGCAGCAGGAAGCCGCCGACCAGGCCGCCCAGAATCAGCGGCCAGCGGGAATTCGGACGTTGTTCAGGCGACGGCGCGTTCTCGGCCATGGATGCAAGAGGGCTCCCGGGAAAGGGGGCAGTCAATACTGTCCGGGCGGCGGAATTTGGGCACTGCGGAGCCCCTTGCATGGCCCCGCCGAACGCTATAAGTGTATATGCACATACCAGTCCACGGCCTCGACCCGCCAAAGCGCGGCGTCTAGGGTCGGTCAGTAGCGAAGGAGAGTTTCATGACGGCCTGCATCGTCGGATGGTCCCACGGCAAGTTCGGCAAGCTCGATGGCGAGACCAGCGAATCGCTGATCGTGAAGGCGGCGACCGAGGCCATCGCCCATGCCGGCATCGAGCCCAAGGACGTCGATGTCATCTATGTCGGAAACATGAATGGCGGCTTCGTGCGCCAGGAGTTCCATTCGTCGCTGGCCCTGCAGGCCCATCCCGACTTGCGCTTCAAGCCATCGACGCGCGTGGAGAACGCCTGCGCCACCGGCTCGGCCGCCATCCACATGGGCCTGAATACGCTCGCCGCCGGCAAGGCGCGCTTCGTGCTGGTGGTCGGCGTCGAGAAGATGACCGAACTCAACAGCGCCCAAGCGGGCGAGGTGCTGATCAAGGCATCGTACGTCGCCGAGGAGGCCAACATCGAGGCGGGCTTCGCCGGCATCTTCGGCAAGATCACCTCGGCCTATTTCCAGCGCTTTGGCGACAAGTCCGACGCGCTCGCCAAGATCGCGGTCAAGGCGCACAAGAACGGCGCCAAGAACCCCTATGCGCACTTCCAGAAGGAGTTCGCCTACGAGTTCTGCCGCACTCCCTCGGACAAGAACCCGTTCGTGGCGGGACCGCTCAAGCGCACCGACTGCTCGCCTGTGACCGATGGCGCTGCCGCAGTGATCCTGACCGACGTCACCACGGCGCTCGGCATGAAGCAGGCGATTGCCTTCCGCGCCGCCGAGCAGGTCAACGACTTCCTGCCCATGAGCAAGCGCGACATCACCAAGTTCGAGGGCCCAGCGCTTGCCTGGAAGAAGGCGCTGGCCTCGGCCCGCCTCGACCTGCTCGACCTCTCGTTCGTGGAAAGCCACGACTGCTTCACCTCGGCCGAGCTGATCGAATACGAAGCGATGGGCCTCGCGGCACCCGGTGAGGGCGAGCGCGCCATCCACGAAGGCTGGGTCGAGCGCGACGGCAAGCTGCCGGTCAACGTCTCGGGCGGCTTGAAGGCGAAGGGCCATCCGGTCGGCGCCACCGGCGTCAGCATGCACGTGATGACGGCCATGCAGCTCTCGGGCACGGCGCCCGGCGCGCTGCAGCTGCCCAAGGCCAGGATCGGCGGCGTGTTCAACATGGGCGGCGCGGCCGTCGCCAACTACGTCAGCATCCTCGAGCCGCTGCGCTAACCGCGCGGCGTCACCTCGATACTCTCGACGATTATTCGGTTCAGGTCGCGCACGCGTTGGGGCGGCAGCTCATGGATGCGAGCATGCCTGTCGCTCGCGAGTTCTTCCAGGAACGGCCGTGCCTTCACCCTGAACCGCACGAGCGTGTCGCCCTCGCCGGGTTCAATAACGCGACGCGCTTCGTCGTCACCAGGGGCATCCCATACCGAGCTTGCGAGCTTCAGGCTGCCCGTGCGCAGCGGCAATGCGCGCCATCCCATGTCCTCGATGGCCGACAGCTCGCCAGCCGTTACCGCGAGATAGACCGTCAGCGCACCCCACCTCTCGCCGCGCAGCCGCAGATGCTCCAGCCACCAGTCGTTCTGCCAGTCCTCGTAGCCGAACAGCATACCTTCCAGGCGTTCGAAGGTGTCGCTCCATCCTGACTTGGCAGCCGCATTGCTGATCAGCTTCCAGGCGGGAATGCGCCATTCCTCGCCGAGGCGCGTGTAGTAGACGGTGCGCAGGCCCTCGACCACGCGGCCATCGCGCAGGGTCTGCGGGGCGTCGAAGCGTTCAAGCTCCTCCTCCCGATGCAGAAGGCCTTCCGCGACGACCCGGTCAAAAAGTTCCTCGCCGGGATAGTGGTGAGGCGGAAAGAATTCTCCGCCCATGCGCGCGAACTGTTTTCGGCCGTCGAGCATAAGAACGAGCTCATTGCCCGTGTGCGCCAGGTAGGGGAGATCATGGGCCGCGATCCATTTGCTAAGGGCTGCCTTGCGGCCGGCCGGATCGAACGCCAGGTCGAACCGGCGATTGATCGCCTCAACATCTCCCGGATCGAGCGTGTAGTACATCTCGAGCTCGGGGTCGTCGGCGGCCGCCGGGCCGAGGACGTCCCTCAGATCTTCCAGCCGCTCGACAACGAATATCATCTCGAAGGCCGAATGGCCGTACTCCGGATCGAAGGCTTGCAGGATGAAGCGGCAAGGCTGCATCCTGCGAGAGGGAGCATCTTTTCACGGTCAGGGGAAGCGACCGATGCGGGAAATCGGCCATAGTGAAAGCGACGCCATCCTGGGCGCCATGCGCCAAGTCGCGCTGGCGGGCGGCCATGCGATCACCTACGCCGACACCACGAGCGTACTGGCGGCCGCACGCTATCTGCTGCGCCGCCGCGACCTTTTGGACATCGGCACCCTGCCGGCGGTGGAGCCGCAGGACCTCGCCTCGATCCTGCGCGGCAATCCGGAACTCGCGCAGGAGGCGATGAAGTACCTCGCCATCATGGCGCTGGTCGACGGCAAGCTCGATCACCGCAAGCTCGCCCGCGTCCTCGACTATTCCCGCGCCCTCGACATCGAGGCCGACTATCTCACCGACCTTGTCGAGGCGGCGTCGGGCCATCTCGCCTGGGCCACGGCCGACATGTGGCGCAAGAATTTCGACAGCGTGCTCAGCCGCTCGTCGGCGGGCCTCGATCCGAACGTGTGGATCAGGCCCTATGAGGGCGCGAACGCCGACCCCGCGCTCGTGGCGCGCTACGAGGCGTTGGGCAAGCTGCCCCAAAACACCTTCGGCAAGGCGTTGTGGGACTTCGACAAGAGGAACGGCTATCCGTTTCCGGGCGATCCGACGGCGCTCAATGCCGCCTTCGGGACGGCGCACGATTCCACGCACGTGATCTCGGACTACGACACCAGCGCGCGCGGCGAGCTTCTGGTCTCGACCTTCACCGCCGGCATGCATCCGATCAATCCGATGAGCGGGCACATCCTGCCGGTGATCTTCTTCTTCCATTTCGGCGAGCAGCTGAACGACGTCGGCCACGCCGGCACAGGCGGCCTCGACCCCGACGAGTTCTGGCACGCCTGGGCACGCGGCGCCGAGATGACCGTCGATATCTTCGATCCCAAGTGGAACGTGTGGGACTGGGTCGAGAAGGACCTCGAGGACCTGCGCCGCGAGTGGAACGTCATGCCGGCCGGCCGGCAGGGCTGCGATTAGCCACCGATACCTGTCTTGGTGCTTCCGGACGTTTTATACTGCTTGCCATGACACCCGATGATTTCTTCCGGAGGGTCGAGGCACATCGCCACGAGTTGGCGAGCGCTGGTGTACGCCGATTGGGCGTATACGGGTCCGTAGCGCGTGGCGAGGCGCATCAGGACAGCGACGTCGATGTTCTCGTCGAGTTCGACCGGACTCCCGACCTTTTCGAACTTGCCGCGCTCAAGGAGCGTCTTGCTGAAATTCTCGGACGTCCCGTGGACCTTGCCACGCCACAGGGATTGAAGCCGAGACTCGCGATCGGATCCTCCACGAAGTGCGCTATGCCGCGTGATCGTTCAGCAGACTTGCTGAACGACATTCTGGCCTTCATCGATCGCATTGAAAGCTGGACGCCGCTGAATCCCATGACGGAGGCAGGCGCTGACGAGAAAACTCTCTACGCGGTGCTTCACGCTTTGCAATACATCGGCAAGCGGTGTCCCGACTGCCGGTAGACATCACGAACCTGGCACCACAGGTTCCTTGGCAGAAGATCAAAGCGATGCGCAATCTGATTGCCCATGACTATGCCGGCATTGAAGCAGCGGTCGTGTGGCAAACCGTGGAGCACCGGTTGCCTGAGTTGCGCATCGCCGTTGAAGGCATCTTGAAACGTCTACCGTGAGCGGATCGATGTCCGATCACGGCGATCAGGTCTTGGGGCTGCCACCGCCTTCATTCTTGGCGTTGCGCGCGAACATGCCCCCGACGCTGGCGGGTGGAAGTGGCTCGCCGGGTCCGCGCGGCCGAGTGTCTTTGCGGTAGAGGTGCCAGGCAAAGCCACCGACACCAACAAGGGCCACAACGACCAGAACCTCGTAGAGCGACATCCTGGCTAGACCACCGGGCTCGCACCGCCGTCGACGTTGATCGCGACGCCGGTGATGAACGAGCCCGCATCCGAGCACAGGAAGCAGGCCATGCGCGCGAACTCCTCGGCCTTGCCCATGCGGCCGAGCGGGATACGGCCCTTGGCCATGGCGGCGGTGAACTCCTGGTAGCTCTTGCCGTCGTTGGCCGCCTTGTGGCGGCGCTGCCACTGGTCGCTTTCGATCAGGCCGACCAGCATGGCGTTGACCAGCACGCCGTGCTGGGCGTTCTCCTGGCTGAGCGCCTTGGTGAGCGCGAGACCGGCGGCGCGGCTGACACTGGTCGGCGTCGAGTTGGCGTTGGGCGCCTTGGCGCCGATGTTCAGCACGTTGACGATGCGGCCCCATTTGCGCTCGCGCATGCCCGGCAGCGCGGCGCGGCAGAGCCGGATCGCGGCGAAAAGCTTGAGGTCGAGATCGCCCTGCCAGTCCTCGTCGGTCACCGTGTCGAACGGCTTGGCGTGGCTGATGCCGGCATTGTTGACCACGATGTCGACCTTGCCGAAATCGGCCACGACCTTCTTGAAGGTGTCGGCGATCGGCTCAGCCTTCGCGACGTCGCAGGAATAGGCCTCGAACTTGCCGTTGGTCTTGCCCGCCGCCTTGACCACCTCGGCCTTGGCCGCGGCCAGCACATCGGCCTTGCGCGCCAGCAGCGCCACCGAGCCGCCGGAGGCTGCGAATTCCTTGGCCATCGCCAGGCCCAGGCCCGTGCTCGCGCCGGTGATCACCGCCACGCGGCCGTCCATACGTACGTCCATCTCGTCCTCCCCGATTCACGGAAGGCCGACACCTTATCGTCCGGAACGCAGGAGTCGAGATGGCTCTATCCGCCTGACGGCCTCACCTCCATTACTTCTTCTCCTCCCCCGTCTTCGGGGGAGGGTAGGGAGGGGGAAGACAACGGAGACGATTTCTGAAATTTCAGATCTGAAATTTTCGACACCGCGACTGCGGCTTGCCCCCTCCCTACCCTCCCCCGTATGACGGGGGAGGAGATGAGGTCAGCCCGCAGACTGAGGCGCCGTGAACTGCGCGGCGTATTCCGGCGCGGGCGGGATCGGCTTGATGACGTCGATCGCGATGCCATTGGGATCCTCGGTGATGAAGTGCCGCTGGCCGAACGGCTCGTCCCGCAGGGTGACGTGGATCTTCAGTCCCGCCGCCACCGCCCGCTCGTACTCGGCGTCGACGTCCTCGACCTCGAGATTGACCAGCAGGCCCGCCGCCTTGCGCTGGAACGGCGCCGGCAGGGAATCGTGGCGGTAGTCGAGGATGGCGAGATTGGCCGAGGGCGAGACGTCCGAAGTGAGATGGACGTACCAGTCGGACCAGAAGGCCGGCGTGAAGCGGAAATGGCGCTGCCAGAAGGCGGCGGTGCCAGCCACGTCGTCGGTGCAAAGCACGGTGTAGAACTGGTTCAGTTTCATTGCCGTCCCTCCGTGTTGATAACATACTGTCTGTATGTAATCCAACTTAGATACAGGTTGTATGTATGTCAAGGCCCCGGACCCAGGCCGAACGGCTGGCCAGCACGCGCGCCGCTCTGCTCAAGGCAGCGAGAACCGTCTTTGCCGAGCAGGGCTACGAGGCGGCGTCGACCGAGGAAATCGTGCGCCGCGCCAAGGTCACGCGCGGCGCGCTCTACCATCACTTCGAGGACAAGCGGGCGCTGTTCGACGCCGTGGCGAGCGAGGTGGCGCGCGACATCGCCATCCGGATCGACAAAGTCACGCCGATGGACGATCCAATGCAGGCCCTTGTCGTCGGCACCGGCGCCTTCCTCGATGCCTGCCTCGATCCAGCGGTGCGACGCATCTACCTGATCGACGCGCCTGCCGTGCTGGGCTGGCATCGCTGGCGCGAGATCGACGCGCCGCATGGTGTGCGCTCGCTGCGCGAGGGTGTGAGCGCGATGCTGGCTCAGCGCCCCGACAATGCCTTGGCGGTCGAGCCGACGACGTTCCTGCTGGCCGGTGCCTTCAACGAGGCGGCGCTTTGGATCGCCGAGGCCAAGGAGGAGAAGGCGGCCCGGCGCGCGATGGATCGCACGCTCGCCGCGCTTATCGAGCGCCTGTTCGTGCAGTCTCGATCGCCGCGAGCACGCGCTCGGGCGTAGCCGGCGCATCGAGGCGCACCGCCGCTTTGTTGCCCGTCGCAGCGCCGATCGCATCCTTCAGCGCGGTCCATACCGCGGTGGCGAGCAGCAGCGGCGGTTCACCGACCGCCTTGGAACGGAAGATCGTGGCCTCGCGCGAGGGCGCATTGTCCAGCATCTTCACATTGAAGATCGCGGGCACGTCGCGGCTGCCCGGGATCTTGTAGGTCGAAGGCCCGACGGTGCGCAGCCGGCCCTGCTTGTCCCACCACAGCTCCTCGCAGGTGAGCCAGCCCTGGCCCTGCACGAAGGCGCCCTCGACCTGGCCGAGATCGATGGCGGGATTGAGCGAGGCGCCGCAGTCCTGCACCAGGTCGGCGCGCAGCACGCGGCTCTCGCCGGTCAGGGTGTCGATCGCCACCTCGGCCATGGCCGCGCCGAAGGAGAAATAGAAGAACGGCCGGCCGCGCATGGTGGCGGGGTCCCAATGGACCTTGGGCGTCTTGTAGAAGCCGGTCGACGACAGCGAGACGCGGCCGAGGTAGCAGAGCTTCGCCATCTCGCCGAAGCTCATCACCTGGTTGCTGCCCGGTTTGGCGATGCGCACGTTGCCGTCGGCGAACTCGATGTCGGCCGGAGCGACGCCGAAATGCTCGGCGGCAAAGGCGACCATGCGCTGCTTGATGGTGTTGGCCGCCTCCCACGCCGCCCAGCCGTTGAGGTCCGAGCCGGTCGAGGCCGCGGTCGGCGAGGTGTTGGGCACCTCGGCGGTCGAGGTGGCCGAGGGCCGGATGCGGTCGATGTCGACCTTGAAGACCTCGGCCACGACCTGCGCCACCTTGACGAACAGCCCCTGCCCCATCTCGGTGCCGCCGTGGTTCAGGCGGATCGAGCCGTCGGTATAGACGTGCACCAGCGCGCCCGCCTGGTTCATGTGCGGGATGTTGAAGGAGATGCCGAACTTCAGCGGGAACAGGCCAAGCCCGCGCTTCAGCACCGGGTTGGCCTGGTTGAAGGCGTCGACCTCGGCGCGCCGGCGCTCCCATTCGCCCGCCTGCTTCACCTCGGCCCAGCAGCGCGCCAGATGGTTCTCGTCGACCTTCTGGCCGTAGGGCGTCTCGTCGCCGGCCGGGCCGTAGAAATTGAGCGCCCGGATCGCGTTGGCGTCGCGGCCGAGATGGCGGGCGATGCGGTCGATCGCATCCTCCATCACCAGCACGCCCTGCGGCCCGCCGAAGCCGCGGAACGCCGTGTTCGACTGCTTGTTGGTGCGGCAGGAATAGCCGACGGCACGGACGTGCGGGATCCAGTAGGCGTTGTCGACATGGGTGAGTGCGCGCGCCACCACGCCCGGTGTCATGTCGAGGCTCCAGCCGGCATCGGCTGCCAGCATCGCATCGAGCGCCAGCACGCGACCCTCGTCGTCGAAGCCCACCGTGTAGCGATAGTCGAAGCCGTGGCGCTTGCCGGTGGCGATGATGTCGACCTCGCGCGGCAGGCGGAGCTTCACCGGCTTGCCGGTCTTGGCGGCGCCAGCGCCGCGGCCGCCGCGACCCACGAGGCATTGCTCTCCTTGCCGCCGAAGCCGCCGCCCAGGCGGCGCACCACCGTGGTCACGCGATTGAAGTCGCAGCCCAGCACCTGGGCGCAGACATGCTGGACCTCGGTCGGATGCTGGGTCGAGGAGTGCACCAAGAGATCGCCGTCCTCGCCCGGCAGGGCGAAGGCGACCTGGCCTTCGAGATAGAAATGCTCCTGGCCGCCGACGCTGAACTCGGCGCGTGAGCTTGTGCGGTGCCGCCTTCAGCGCCGCATCGGGATCGCCGCGCAGGATGGTCGACGGCGCCTGGACATAGGCCTGCTTGGCCAACGCCGTCTGGACATCGAGGATCGCCTCGGTCGGCTCGATGTCGAGCCTGGCGCGCTCGGCGGCGGCGCGCGCCGCATCGAGGGAATGGGCCACCACCATGGCCAGCGGTTGGCCGGCGTGCTCCACCTTGTCCTCGGCGAACAGCGGCTCCTGCTTGCCGGGACTGGCGATGTTGTTGAGGCCGGGAATGTCGCCCGCGGCGAACACGGCGACCACGCCAGGCGACGATGCCGCCATCGACAGGTCGAGCTTCTTCAGGCGTCCGCTGGCGATGGGGCTCAGCACCAGCGCCGCATGCAGCGTGCCCGGCGGCTCGGCGACGTCGTCGATGTAGAGCGCCTGGCCGGTGACGTGCTTCAGCGCGCTGTCATGGCGCTGCGCGGTATGGACCTGGCCTTTCATAGCGCCTCGACTTCCACGGCCTGGCCGGGTGAAGCGATGCGCAGTTCGAGACGGCGCAAGAGGTTTTTGGCGGCTTGCAGGCGATAGGCCGCGCTGCCGCGCCAATCGTCGATCGGCTTGAACTCGGTTTCGACAGCGGCGGTGGCGGCAGCAAACCCGTCCTTCCTGAGCGCCGCTTCGACAGCCATCGCGCGCCTGGGCGTCGCGGCCATGCCGCCGAAGGCGATGCGCGCATCCTCGATGCGGCCGGACTTGATCCGCAATCGATAGCCGACCGCAACGGTCGAGATGTCCTGGTCGCGGCGCTTGGAAAGCTTGTCGCAAAAGAACACTTCGCCCCGCCACAGCTTCGGCAGGGTGATGCTTTCGATCACCTCGTCGGCGGCGAGCGCCGTCTTGCGATAGTCGAGGAAGAAATCCTCCAACGGCAGCTCGCGCGCACCGCGCATCGAGGTGAGGCGGAGCCGCGCCTCGAGGGCAATCAGCACCGGCGGCATGTCGCCGATCGGCGAGGCCGTGCCGATATTGCCGCCCAGCGTGCCCATGGTGCGGATCTGCCGCGAGCCCAGCCGCGCGAGATAGGTCTTCAGCGCGGGATAGTTCGCGATCAGCGCCGGCATGGCCTGCGCATAGCTCGCAGCAGCGCCGATCGTCACCTGCTTGTCCGTCTCGCTGACAGCGGTGAGCTCGGGAACATGCACGACATGGATGACGGCAGCCGGCGGCTTGCGCGACCGGCTGGCCAGGACGCCGAGATCAGTCGCGCCCGCCAGCAGCATCGCCTCGGGCTGCCTGGCGCGCATGGCCAGAAGCTCGGCGAGCGAGCGCGGCGCATGGAAGCTGCCGTCAAAGCTTGCTGAACCGGTGCGCATCGGCGGTTTCGGCGCGAGCTCGACGGCCGCGCCCGCGACCTTGGTCATGGCCTCGACGATCGGCCGATAGCCGGTGCAGCGGCAGAGATTGCCGGCCAGCGCATCGTGGATGGTGTCGAGATCGGCCTTCTCGCCGCCCGCCGCGAAGGCGTAGGCCGACATCACGAAGCCCGGCGTGCAGAAGCCGCACTGCGTGGCGTCCGAGTCAGCCATCGCCACCTGCACGGCATGTGGCCCGCCGGCAGGGCCGTGCAAACCTTCGACGGTCCGCACCGCCTGGCCATCGATCTGCCCCAGCAGGGCAATGCAGGAATTCATCGCCTCGCGACGGCCGTCGGCGCGCTCCAGCACGACGGTGCAGGCGCCGCAATCGCCCTCGGCGCAGCCTTCCTTGGTGCCCCTGAGCCCGCGATGCTCGCGCAGCCAGTCGAGCAGCGTCGTCATCGGCGACAGGCCGTCGAGCTCCACCGGCTGGTCGTTCAGGACAAAACGTATGCGGTCCGCCATGCGAATGACTGTGATCGTGGTGTTCTTTATGCGCAAGCGGTTGCCCCGCCCGAGGGGGCATGATGCACTTCGGCTGCCACAGCGAGAGCGCAAAAAATGGACCCCTACCGCTTCACATATTCCCCCGTCGTCGAACGACCGAAGCTTTCCTGGCCCAACGGCGCGCGGGTCGCGGTCTGGGTCTGCCCAAACATCGAGCACTACGAGTATCTTCCCGCCGAGGTGCGGGTGCGCAATCCCTGGCCGCGCATGCCGCATCCCGACGTGCTGGGCTATGGCGGCCGCGACTACGGCAACCGCGTCGGCCTGTGGCGCATGTTCGAGGTCCTGGACAAGCACAGCGTGCGCTGCACCGTGTCGCTGTCGATGTCGGTGATCGAAATGTACCCCGAGATCCTGGAGGCCATGGAGGCACGGCGCTGGGAGTATATGAGCCACGGCTACTTCAACACGCGCTACCACTGGGGCTACAGCGAGCAGGAGGAGCGCGAGGTCATCGAGCACAGCAAGGCCACGCACCTGCGGCTCACCGGCCGCAAATTGCGCGGCTGGTTCTCGCCCGCCATCTCCAACACGCTCGCCACGCCCGACCTCGTGAAGCAGGCAGGCCTGGACTACATCTGCGACTTCTATCACGACGACCAGCCGACGCCGCTCGCCACCAGGCATGGCACCTTGATGCACGTGCCCTACACGATGGATCTCAACGACGCGCTGATCTACCGCCAGCCGGTCGAGGCCGAGGAATTCGCCCAGATGATCGTCGACCACTTCGACACGGTCTATCGCGAGGGCGGCGAGAGCGGCCGCGTCATGTGCATTGCGCTGCATCCCTACATGATGGGGGCGCCGCACCGGCTGAAGCATCTCGACCGGGCGCTGGGCTATATCCGCAAGCACAAGGATGCCTGGGTCTGCACCGCCGAAGAAATCCTCGACTGGTACGTCGCCAACGGTCTGAAACCCTTCCAGCAGCATCTCGGGAAGGAGGCGTGACATGACCGCATCCGTTCCCAAGAACCCGCCGCCGCTCACGCCCGGGATGGACAATCCCTGGTACGACTATGTGCCTTTCCCGCAGCGACCCAAGCTCGCCTGGCCGCGCAATGCGCGGGTCGGCTGGTGCGTGCTGCTGCATCTCGAATACTGGGAGCTGCTGCCCGACGAGAAGAGCCACAAGGACCCGCGTCTCGTCGGCGAGTTCGGCAGCTTCGTGCCCGACTATCGCACCTGGACGCAGCGCGAGTACGGCAACCGGACCGGCATCTTCCGCGTGCTCGACGTGCTCGACCGCTACCAGGTGCGCGCCGGCGTGGCGGTGAACGCGCTCGCAGCCGAGCGCTATCCCTATCTCATCGAGCAGTTCAAGAAGCGCAAATACGAGTTCATCGCCCATGGCCACTCGGCCAACCGCATGATCACCTCCAAGATGAGCGAGGCCGAGGAGAAGGCCGAGATCGCCGAATCGCTGGCGGCCATCGAGAAGGCGGCCGGCGTGCGGCCGAAGGGCTGGCTGGGCCAGGACTACGGCGAGAGCCAGCGCACGCCGAAGCTTTTGGCGGACGCGGGCCTCGACTACGTCCTCGATTGGCCGAACGACGACCAGCCCTACCCGATGAAGGTCGGCAAGCCGTTCGTGTCGATGCCCAACCAACCCGAATGGGACGACGTGCAGCAGCTCCTGCTGCGGCGCATTCCCACGACACGCTACCCCGATCTGGTCGGCGAGGCCTTCGAATTGCTGCATCAGGAAGGCGGCCAGGTGTTCAACCTCTCGATCCATCCCTGGCTGATGGGCGTGCCGCATCGCATAAAATATCTCGACGAGGCGCTGCGCCGCATCGAGCGCTTCGGCAACGTCTGGCAGGCGACGCCCGGCGAGATCGCCAAGCACTACATGGACACGATGATGAGTTGAGCGGAGCGCGGACCTACAGGTCCGCTCATGCTCTTCCGGACCGCGAGCCTCCGGCTCGCTCATGATTCATGAGCGAGCCGGAGGCTCGCGGTCCGGAAGACGAAGACTTGAGTGGACCTGGAGGCCCGCGCTCCCAGCTACTCCGCCGCCTTCGTGAACCCCTGGTCCTGGCGCAGGCGGAAGAGGCGCACGGCCTCGGCGTGGGCGGCCTGGGCCTCGGGCGACATCGGCGAACCGAGGCGAGTCTCCCTCACGAAGTGCCCGTAACGATCCTCGCCGCGCACCAGCAGCGCCGACGGCTTGACCGACCCGAGCGGCCGCACATGGGCGGGAATGAAGCTGATGCCCAGGCCCATGCGGCGGTCGTCGTTGTCGTTGCCCGGCGAGCAATGAACCAGCGCCGTGTGATGCAGCGAGAGCTCGCCGGTACGAAGCGGCATCGACACGCCCGCCTCGCCGTCGAAGCGTTCGCTGATGCCCTGGCCGCGGTTGATCATGTTGTGCGGACCCGGCTTGTCGTCATGCTCGATCAGGGGCAGGCGATGGCTGCCCGGGATGACGCGCATGCAGCCCGCGCGCTCCGACGCCTCGGAGAGCGCCACCCAGGCCGTCACATGCTCCAGCGGATCGAGGAAGAAGTAGGCACCGTCCTGGTGCCAGCGCACATAGGCCGGCGCGTGCGCCTCCTTGATCCACATCGTCGAGTGATAGACGAGGATGTCGGGCCCGATGACGTCCTCAACCGCATCGAGCACCTTGGGATGATGAACCAGCGCGTCCGCCCAGCGATAGAGCAGGTAGGACTTGCTCTTTTCCGGGTAGTCGAGCGGATGGCCCTGCTGCTTCTCCCAGTATTCGAGATCGGCGCGCAGTTCGCGCACTTCGCCGGCATCGAGCACCGGCACGGGAAATGCAAAGCCGTCACGTCGATACTGCTCGATCTGGCCGGGTGACAGGATCTTGGGCATCGGTGTTCCGCGGTTGGCGGTTGTCCGTCGAGGAGCGCTATCGTAGCGTCGCGCGCTCGGGGACAGAAGAAGGGGCTTCACCATGAAAAAGCAGAACAGCAATTCCGTTTCGCGACGCGGCTTCGTCGCCGGCACGACAGCGCTGGCCGGCGGTCTCGGTTTCCCTGCCATCCTCGGTGCGCAGCCCGCTGCGGTGAAGGTCGGCCTGATCCATCCAGTGACCGGCTTCGTCGCCTACAACGGCCAGCAAGGCCGGCTGGGCGGCACCATGGCGATCGAGGACATCAACAAGGCGGGCGGCATCAAGTCGATGGGCGGCGCCAAGCTCGAGGCGCTGCTGGGCGACAGCCAGTCCAAGGTCGAGGTCGGCGTCGCCGAGGTCGAGAAGATGAACGAGCAGGGCGTCGCGGCCTATATCGGCTGCTTCCAGAGCCCGGTCACCATCGCCGCCACCCAGGCGGCTGCGAAATACAACACGCCCTTCCTGGTCGACGTCGCCGCCTCGGACGTGATCGTCAATCGCGGGCTCAAGAACACCTTCCGCCTGATGCCGGGCTTCGGCGTCTGCGTCGACGACGGCATCACCTCGCTGGGTGCGCTCAACAAGGCCGCGAACAACGTCGCCAAGACGGCGGTGATCGTCCACGAGTCCGGCGAGTTCGGCACCGGCACGGCCAAGCTGCTGGCGAGCAAGCTGCCCTCGATCGGCATCGAGGCCAAGGAAGTGATCGCGCACGACAACCCGACGCGCAACTTCGACAACATCGCGCTGCGCATCCGCTCGATAGCACCCGACATCGTCATGATGTCGAACTACGGCAACGAATACATGCTTTTGGCGCGCACGCTCTATCAGCAGAAGGTGAACGTCGCGGGCTTCTATTCGATCCTGGGCGGCGGCTTCAACTACAAGTTCGTCAAGGAGATGCCCGACGTCTCGCAGTACATGATGGACGTGAACCACTGGTTCAATCCCAAGAGCGAGAAGGCCCAGGCGCTGAAGAAGCGCGTCGAGGCCGGTGGCGCGCTGTTCACCTTCGAGGTCTATCTCGGCTACTCCGCGGCCATGCTGCTGGCCGATTCCCTGGAGCGCGCCGGCTCGGCCGACAAGGCCAAGCTCACCGACGCGCTGGCGAGTTCGACCTTCAAGGCCGAGCTGATGCCCTACGGGCCGACCAAGTTCGTCAACGGCCAGAACCAGGGCGCCAGGCCCGCGGTCATGCAGTCGCTCAAGGGCGACATCGAGGTGATCGCGCCCGCGGAGTTCGCCTCGGCCAAGGCAGTGTTCCCCAAGCCGAAGCTTTGAGGGCGTGCTCGATTCGCAGATCATCTTCGCCGGCATCCTCAACGGGCTTTTGGCCGGCGGAATCTATGTGCTGGTCGCCGTCGGCCTGACGCTGATCTACGGCGTCCTGCACATCATCAACTTCGCCCATGGCAGCCTCTTGATGCTGGCCATGTACGCCGTGTTCTGGCTGTGGCGGCTGGTCGGCGTCGATCCCTACGTCGCCCTGCCCGTCGTGACCGCCGGCGCCTTCGTCTTCGGCTTCGTGCTCTATCGTCTCGTGATCGGCCGCTTCAGCCATGGCCGTGACGAGAACATCCTGCTGATCACGCTGGGCCTGTCGATCGTGATCGACAACGCCGCCCTGCTGTTCTTCGGCGGCGACACCCAGACGATCGACGTGCCCTACGCCGGCTCGTTCGTCGAGCTAGGCGCCGCCTTCCTGCCGCTGCCCAAGCTCATCTCCTTCGGCGCCTCGCTGCTGATCTGCGCCGTCCTCGGCCTCTACATGGCCAAGAGCGACACCGGCAAGGCGATCCGCGCCGTCGCCAAGGAACGCCAGGGCGCGCGGCTGGTCGGCATCGACGTCGACAATATCTTCGCCATCTCCTACGGCATCGGCATCGCCTGCCTGGGCGCAGCAGCGTGCCTGCTGATGCCGAGCTACTATGTCACGCCCTCCTCGGGTCATGCCTTCGTGCTGGTCGCCTTCACCATCGTCGTGCTGGGCGGCATGGGCAGCTTCGTCGGCGCGGCGGTCGGCGGCTTCATCATCGGCATCACCGAGGCGCTGGGCGGGCTGCTGCTGGGCGAGCAGCTCGGCCAGATCGGCATCTCGCTGATCTTCATCCTGATCCTGCTGCTGAAGCCCACCGGCCTGTTCGGGAGCAAGGCATGAGTCGGCAGGCCGTCCTTTGCGGCGTCGGCCTTGCCGCCGCGGTGATCTATCCGCTGCTGGCGCCGAACTACCTGATCAACATCGGAATGATGGTGTTCTTCGTGGCCTTCATCGGCCAGTCATGGAACATCGCCGGCGGCTTCGCCGGCCAGACCTCGTTCGGCCATGTCGTGTTCTTCGGCACCGGCGCCTACACCTCGACCATCCTGCAGGTGACCTATGGCTGGAACCCCTGGCTCGCCTGGCCGGCCGCCATGCTGGCCGGCGGCATCGTCGGCTGGATGATCGCCTTCCTGTCGTTCCGCGCCGGCCTGCGCGGCTCCTATTTCGCGCTGATCACGCTGGCCTTCGCCGAGGTCTTCCGCATCCTCGCCAACTCGGTGCCCTTCACCCGCGGCGGGCTCGGCATGCTGATCAAGGCCGACCAGCGGCCGATCAATTTCCAGTTCAAGGACCCGATCTGGATCTACTACATCGCACTCGCGCTCTGCGTCGTCTCCTTGCTGATCGCCTGGCAGCTGACCCGCAACCGCTTCGGCGCCCGCCTGGTCGCCATCCGCGAGAACGAGGACGCGGCGCGCGCGCTCGGCATCGACGTGTTTGCCGAGAAGGTGAAAGTCCTGACCTTGTCCGGCGCCATGTGCGCGGCCGGTGGGACCTTCTATGCCCAGAAATACCTCTACATCGATCCCAATATCGCTTTCGGTGTCGACAAGTCCGTCGAGATGCTGCTGGTCAGCATGGTGGGCGGCGCCGGCACCATCTTCGGGCCGCTGATCGGGTCGGTGACGCTCACGGTCATCAACGAGGTGACGCGCGCCGTGGCCAGCGTCGTGCCGGCGCTGAAGAACGTCCAGCCGCTCAGCCTGGTGGTCTACGGCATCATGCTGGTGCTGATCGTGGCGCGTTTGCCGGATGGCCTGATGGGGCTGTTCCGACGAAAGCCGCGTCATGCGTGAGCATCATCGCTCTGCTCTCTCTACCTTCCTCCTCTCCCCTGCTAGGGGAAGAGGCTGGGAGAGGGGGCGACGCACGTCGATTCCCCCTCTCCTAACCTCTCCCCCTAGCGGGGGAGAGGAACTTGAAAGCGAAGATGAGGAAGAAGGCGGCGAGGCGCGCCATGCTTGAGGTGCGCGGACTCTCCAAGTCGTTCGGCGGCCTGAAAGCGGTCGACCAGGCCTCGCTCGACGTGCGCCAGGGAGAGATCGTCGGCCTGATCGGCCCCAATGGCGCGGGAAAGACGACACTGTTCGCGGCCATCGCCGGCTTCCACGCGCCCGATGCCGGCCGTGTCGCCTTCGAGGGCAAGGACATCACCGGCCTGGCGCCGCATCGCATCTGCGCCGCCGGCATGGTGCGCACCTTCCAGATCACCCAGCCGTTCGCCAAGATCAGCGTGCGCGAGAACATCATGGTCGGCGCCTACTTCCGCACCGCCGACCGCAAGCTGGCCGAGCGCGAGGCCGAAACGGTGGCGGGCATGGTCGGCATGGCGGGCCAGCTCGACCAGATGGGCGCCGATCTCACCGTCGCCGGCCGCAAGCGCCTGGAACTCGCCCGTGCGCTCGCCACCGGGCCGCGCCTGCTGCTGCTCGACGAGGTGATGGCGGGGCTCAATCCGACCGAGATTACCGAGATCGTCCAAGTCATTCGCGCGATCCGCGATTTGGGCGTCACCATCCTGCTGATCGAGCACGTCATGCAGGCCGTCACGTCGCTGGCCGAGCGCGTCTACGTGCTGAATCAGGGCCGCATGATCGCCGAGGGCACGCCGGCGGCCATTGCCGACAACCCTGAGGTCATCGAAGCCTATCTCGGGCACGGTGCCGCCAAGGTGCTGCGTGCTTGAGGCCCGTCATGCTTGAAGTGAGAGCCCTGCGCGCGGGCTACGGCGCCATCGAGGTGCTGCGCGGCGTCGATCTCGCCGTCGGCGCCGGCGAGATCGTGGCCTTGCTGGGCAGCAACGGCGCCGGCAAGTCGACGCTGAACAACAACGTCTGCGGTCTCTTCCGGCCGTTCGGCGGCGCCATAGAATTTGACGGCCAGGCGATTGCGGGCGCGCCGTCGATGCGCATCGTCGAGGCCGGCCTGGTCCAGGTGCCCGAGGGCCGGCGGGTCTTTCCCAACCTGTCGGTGCGCGAGAACCTCGAACTGGGCAGCTACCGCCGCGGCCGCACCGCGCGGGCCCGCAATCTCGAGCGCGTCCTGGCGGTCTTCCCGCGCCTCAACGAACGGATGACACAGCTTGCCGGCACGCTGTCGGGCGGCGAGCAGCAGATGCTGGCGATCGGCCGCGGCCTGATGAGCGAGCCGCGCCTTGCTGATCCTCGACGAGCCCTCGCTCGGCCTGTCGCCGCTGCTGGTCGAGGAGATGTTCGCCCTGATCGGCCGGCTGAACCGCGACGGCCTGGCCATCCTGCTGGTCGAGCAGAACGTCGTGCAGTCGCTCGCCATCGCCCACCGCGCCTACGTGCTGGAGAACGGCCAGCATCGCGCTTTCTGGCGACGCCGCCGAACTCGCCGAGCATCCCGAGCTGCGCAGGAGCTACCTGGGTCACTGACGCGAAATTGGCAATCCCGGCACCGTGCCGCGCCCCGGCCGCGCCTAGCATCGCGCCGCCGCCCTGTGCGGCGACACCGCTGAATTGGGGTTGGCCATGAAAATTGTCGGACTGCTCGGATCGTTCGTGCTGGCAGCGGCCGCATCGGCACCGCTTGCCGCCATGGCTCAGACGCCTCCCGCGAGCGACGCCCGCGCACAGGCGATCGCCCGTTACCTGGAAGCGACCAAGGCGACCCTGAAGCATCCCCTGCGCGACGCCGCCAACGTCGAGCGCCACAGCGAGGAAGTCGGCAAGCGGCTCGACGGCTCTCCCATCACCATCGACCTTACCGCGCCGAAATCGACCGGCGGCGGCCCGGTCCCCATCGTAGTCCTGATCCATGGCGGCCTGCCCGACGAAGCCTCGATCCGGCCGAAGGCCTGGCAGGTCTTCCACGACTGGGGCACCGCGCTCGCGGCAAGCGGCGTCGCCGCCATCATGTTCGACCATTCGCTCGGCGTGCCGCGCCGCCGCCTCGACCAGGCGCTGGGCGAAACCGACGCCGTCCTGTCGTGGCTGGCCAAGGAAGGCCCGCGCCGCGGCATCGACACGCAGCGCGTCGGGGCGTTCGTGTTTTCGGCCGGCGGCCTGTTCGTGCCCGAGCTGCTGGGCGACAGCCGCCCGCTCCGCGTCGACCGCGTCGCCATGTTCTATCCTTCAACCGGCGTCGTCCCCGGCAGCCCGACCGCCGCCGTCACCGACGCCACGCTGGCGGAGCGCATGAATCTCGGCGCCGCGGCGGCGCGGCTGGCCAAGCGGCGCTCGCCCCTGCTGATCCTCCGCGGCGGCGGCGATGAGCTGCCGGGCCTGCTGAAGCTGATGGACGAGACGGTCGCCACCCTCCTCGCCGCCGATGTCCGTTTCGAGCTGATCAACGTGCCGGGCGCACCGCACAATTTCGATGCGGCGACCGTCAGCGCCGACGTCCGGACCGCGCTTGACCGGGCCCTTGCCTTCGCCGCTTGGCGCTGAGTTGGAATCGCACGAGATGTGCTATCGTCTCCCGCGGGGAGGAACCGCCGGGGTCGGAGCATGGGAATGCGACTTGCAACGAGCGTCGAGCGCCGCCGCCGGATTCGCCGGGCCGTGCGCCATGTCGAGACACGCCTCCACGACGAGCCGGACGCGCAGATGAAGCTGGCCGAACTGGCCGACGTCGCCTGTCTCTCGCCTTTTCATTTCATCCGCCTCTACCAGCAGGCAGTCGGCGAGACGCCGCAGGCGACTCTGCGGCGGCTGCGGCTGCAGACGGCACGGCGTCGCCTGGCCGCCGACCCGGCGCTCAGCATCACCGAAGTTGCATTCGAATCAGGCTACGACAGCTCCCAGGCCTTCACCCGTGCGTATCGCCGGCAATTCGGCAGCGTGCCGAGCGCGCGGAAGGACAGCAGCGGCGCGGCGGGAGCGGTCGACGCCGCGGTCGTGGAACTGCCGTCCCTGTCGCTGCGCACCATGGATATCGAGCGGAGCTGGGCCGGCGCATGGTCGGCCTATGACGAGCTGATGGGCCGGCTCGAGGTCGCTGGTGTCCCGCTGCGCAGCCAAAACGTGTATGGCGTCTTCTCGCCGGATCGCGTCTTCGCCCACGCCTGCGCACTGGAGAATGACTTCGTCGACGACAGATTCCGATTGGAGCGGCGACGCATGGACGGCGGCTGGCACGTATGCCTCAGTGGCGAGCCGAATGCGATATGGCAGCGCCTGGCCTGCGACGCCACCTTGAAGACGGCGCGATCGAACGACCGGCCGATATTGATGCGCTACCTCAACGACCCGGCCTATCGCGTCGATACCGAACAGAAGATCAGGCTGTACGTTCCGCTGGGAGCCGACGTGCTGCCGGAAGACCTCTCGCTGCTGCTTTGATCACGGATCTCCAGGTCAAATCTGTCTTCCTGAGCGAAGCGACGGACCTCATCGCCACGTGCAACCGGCATGAGATCCTTCGCTTCGCTCAGGATCACAAGAAGCGGACTGGAGGTCCACGCTTCAGCAGGATGTTCCCTACCCCTCGGCGAAATGACAGGCAGCGCGGTGGTCCGGAGCAAGTTCCCTGAGCGGCGGCTCCTCGGTCCGACAGAGGTCGGTCGCCATCGGGCAGCGCGTGTTGAAGCGGCAGCCGGACGGCGGGTTGAGCGGACTCGGAATCTCTCCGACCAGCGCCTGGTGCGAGCGCTGCGCCTCTAGCCGCGGGTTGGGGATTGGCACCGCCGAGAGCAGGGCACGGGTGTAGGGATGCCGCGGCCGGCGGTAGAGCCGCTCGCGCGGCGCCACCTCGACGATCTTGCCGAGATACATCACGGCGATTCGGTCGCTGATGTGACGCACGACGGCGAGATCGTGGGCAATGAACAGGTAAGCGAGTCCCAGCCGCGCCTGCAGGTCCTGGAACAGGTTGACCACCTGGGCCTGGATCGACACGTCGAGCGACGATACCGGCTCGTCGCAGACCACCAGCGCCGGATTGACCGCCAGTGCGCGGGCGATGCCGATGCGCTGACGCTGCCCGCCGGAGAATTCGTGCGAGTAGCGACCGGCCATTTCCGGCCGCAGGCCGACCATGTCGAGGAGCTCGGCGACGCGCTCGCGACGGGCGGCACGGCCACCAGCGGTGCCGTGCACGATCAATGGCTCGCCGACGATGTCGGCCACCTTCATGCGCGGATTGAGCGAGGCATACGGGTCCTGGTAGACCATCTGCATGCGACGGCGCAGCGGCCGCATCTCGGCGCGACCGAGGCTAGTGATGTCGCGCCCTTCGAAGCACACGCGGCCTTCGGTGACGTCGAGCAGACGCAGCACGGCAAGACCGGCGGTCGACTTGCCGGACCCCGACTCGCCCACGAGGCCCAGCGTCTCGCCGGCCCCCAGGGCGAAATCGATGCCGTCGACGGCCTTGACGGTACCGATGCGTCGCCTTGCCAGGAGCCCGCGCCTCACCGGGAAGTGGACACGAAGCGCGCGGACGGCGAGCAGGGGCTCAGGTGGACTGTGTGACATCTGCAAAGCAGGCCTTCATGTGCTGGCTGCCGACGGGCAGGAGTTCCGGCCGCTCCCGCCGGCAGCGATCGGTGGCGAAACGGCAGCGCGGCTCAAAGGCGCAGCCCGGCGGCATGTTGGCGAGATCGGGCGGCTGGCCCTCGATCGGCACCAGGCGCTGGCGCTCGGCGTCGTCGAGTCGCGGCACCGACGCCATGAGCCCCATCGTGTAAGGATGGCGCGGGTTCTCGTAGATTTCGATGGCCGTGCCGCTTTCGACGATACGGCCGGCATACATGACGCAGACACGGTCGGCGTAGCGCGCGACGACGCCGAGATCATGGGTGATCAGGATCATCGCCGATCCCGCCTCGCGCGTGAGCTGCTTCAGGAGCTCCAGGATCTGCGCCTGCACGGTGACGTCGAGTGCCGTCGTCGGCTCGTCGGCGATGATCAGGCGCGGCGAGCAGGCGAGCGCCATGGCGATCATCGCGCGCTGGCGCATGCCTCCCGAGAACTCGTGCGGGTAGGCGCGCACCCTGTTCGACGCGTCGGGGATGTGGACCTTGCGCAGCATGGTCTCCGCCGCGTGCAGCGCCTGTGACCACGGCATGCCGCGATGGCGGTTGAGCGGCTCGCCGACCTGGAGCCCGATGGTGAGCGCGGGATTGAGCGACGACATCGGCTCTTGCGAGATCATGGCGATGCGGTCGCCGCGGATCTCCTGCATCTGCCGGTCCTCGAGCGCCAGCAGGTCGCGGCCCTCGAACATCACCCGGCCGCCGGCGATCTCGCCGGCCGGCCGCTGGACCAGCCGAAGGATCGACATCGCGGTCACGCTCTTGCCCGATCCGCTCTCGCCGACGATCGCCAGCGTCTCACCCTCGGCGACGTAGAAGGACACGCCGTCGACCGCAGGCACGATCCCGCGATCGGTATGGAAGCGGACCGCGAGGCCGTCGACCTCGAGGAGCGGCGTCGGGCGCGCCACGGTCGTCAGTATCCCATCTTTTTCTTGAGTTCCTGGTCGACCCAGATGCGGGCGTAGATCGGACCGGGACGCACCGCGCCGACGCGCAGCTCGCCGTTGTAGTTCTTCACCCACGGCCACCACGCGGCATGGGCATAGGGCGTCGGCAGCCAGATGTAGGGCGCCTTCTCGAGCATCTCGACGGTCATGGCGCGGATGAGGTCGCGGCGTTTGTCCTCGTCGCGGATCGCGTACATCTCGGTGATCCTTGCGTCGAACGCCGGGTCAGCCCAGCCGGACGGGTTCCACGGCGAGCCGGAACGGAAGTTCCGGGTGAGGGTCGTCGTCGGATTGGAATGGCCGATGGCGAAGAAGTAGCCCGGCGTCATCTTGCGCGAGCTCAGCGCGGCGAAGTAGGCGCCGTGCTCCATCGGCTGGATCTCGATCTTGACGCCGACCCGCTCCAGGTAGCCCGCGACCAGCGGCAGGAGCTCCATGTGGTCGGGGAAGCAGGAGCAGACCTGGGTCTTGAAGGTGAAGCCGTTGGGGTAGCCGGCCTCGGCGAGCAGCGCCTTCGCCTTCTTGGGATCGTACTCGAACAGCTCCTTCACAGCGGCCGGCATCTCGTCGAGCCGCTGGAAGTAGAGGCCGAAGTCGGGATGCTGCGGATAGGCGAACAGCTCGGCATGGCCGTTGTAGTAGCCACTGACGATCTCCTTCTTGTTGACCGCCATGTTCAGCGCGCGACGTACGCGGATGTCGTCGAACGGCTTGGTGTTGACATCCATCGAGAGGAACACGCCCGTCTGGCCGAGGTAGCGGCGCCATTTCAGCGCCGGCGAGCTCTTCTTCAGGCTGTCGACATTCTGCCAGCGGACCGTCTCGAGGATGTCGAGCTTGCCCGTGCGCAACGCGGTGATCCACGTCGCCTCGTCCTTGATGAAGCGGAACGTCACCTTGTCGACAAACGGTAGCTTGTAGTCCTTGCCGCCGACCTTCTCGCTGTCCCAGTAGGCCGGGTTCTTCACGTAGGCGCTGGAGTTGCCCTGCACGACGTCGGCCAGCATGAAGGGGCCGGAGCCGTTGGCGTTCTTCCAGTTGGTGGCGCCAGCCTCGATCACCTCGCGCGGCACGATGCTCGAGTAGTGGCCGTAGCCGTAGCGGTAGTTCCACTCGGAGTGGAAGCGGTTCATCTGCAGGACGACCGTGTACCTGTCGCGCGCGTACATCTTGTCGATGTAGTCGAAGAAGCCTCGGGCGTTCTGCGGGCTGGTATTCACGCGATCGAAGGCATAGACGACGTCGGCGGCGGTGAGCTCGCGGCTCGCCATCACGCCCGGCTTCTCGGGGAACATGACGCCCTTGCGCAGCGTGACGACGACGGCCAGCGGATCGTCCTGCCACTCCCATTTCTCGGCGAGCTCGCCCCGGATGGCGTCCGGCGGCAGCCAGGCGTCGGCTACGAACTTGTGGGCGCCGCCCCTGCCCTCGGACTTGGAGAGGTCGCCGACGAAGAGCTGCTCGTACATCTGCCCGGCGTCGTGGTTGAACTTCCAGCCCCAGTCGCGCGGATCCCACGACAGCGGCGACAGGGTCAGGTATATCGTGCCGATGTCGAGCCTGCCGCCGTAGCGCGGCGCCTGCTCGGCCGGCGCCTTCTCGGCCGCCTGCTGCGCCGCCGCGCCGGACGTCGCCAGTGCGGCCCCGGCGACCGCGGCCAGCAGGAGCTTCTTGAATGCTCGTCCCATCGTCTACCCCATTCCCCCGGAGAAAAATCCGTCAGCGGCGGCCGCCCCGCATGCGCGGATCGAGGAGATCGCGCAGCGCGTCGCCGAACACGTTGATGCCGTAGACCACCAGCGTCAGGCAGATGCCGGGGGCCAGCGCCAGCCACGGCGCGAGATACATGAAGGTGCGGCCCGAGCCGGTGAGCATGCCGCCCCAGCTCGGCGCCGGCGGCGGAATGCCGAGGCCGAGGAACGACAAGCCCGCCTCGACCAGGATCACCGCGCCGACCCGCATGGTGAAGAGCACGATCACTGTCGGCATGACGTTGGGCAGCACGTGGAAGACCAGCACGCGCGCCGTGGCGGCGCCGATCGACTGCGCGGCATGGACATAGGTGTGCTCGCGCACCGAGACGACCGAGCCGCGGATGATGCGCGAGCCGCCGATGCCGTACAGGAAGCCCAGCACGACGATCACCTGCCACATGCCGGGCCCGAGCACGGACACGACGACGATCAGGATCACGAGGTCGGGGAAGCTCATCCAGGCATCGACCAGGCGCTGCACGACGACGTCGACCTTGCCGCCGAGATAGCCGGTCAGGACGCCGATCACGACCGACACCACGGTGGCGAGTGCGGCGCCGCAGAAGCCGATGATCACCGAGAGCTGCGCGCCGTAGAGCACGCGCGAGAACACGTCGCGGCCGAGATTGTCGGTGCCGAACGGGAACGCCCATGACGGCGGCTTCAGCCGGTTGATCAGGTCGACCTGGTTGTAGCCGTAAGGCGCCAGCACGTCGGCGAACAGGCCGCAGAACAGGAAGATCGCGAAGATCGCCGCCCCGGCCGCGCCGAGTGGCTTGTCGCGGAACAGGCGGCGCAGGAACGCAGCGACAGGGCCGCGCTCGCGCACCGGTGGCGCGGCTTCTGTGAGGGTGCTCATTCGAGCCTCACTTTCGGATCGAGCAGGCCGTAGGACAGGTCGACCAGGAAGTTGATCAGCACGATCGCCACGCCGGTCACCAGGAAGACGCCGGTGACGATGGGGTAGTCGCGGTCGAACACCGCCTCGATCAGCAGCAGGCCCATGCCGGGGATGACGAAGATCTGCTCCATGATGACGGAGCCGCCGATCAGCAGCGTCGCCTGCAGGCCGATCACGGTGACGACGGGGATCAATGCGTTCTTCAGCACGTGGCGCGTGACCACGACGCGCTCGCTCAAGCCCTTGGCCCAGGCGGTGCGCACATACTCCTGGCGCAGCACCTCGAGCATGGTCGTGCGCATCATTCGGATGGTGACAGCCGATAGCGACGTTCCCATGATCAGCGCCGGCACGATCAGCTGCTTGAGGTTGGCCAGCGGATCCTCGAGGAAGGGTGTGAACTTCACCTCGGGCGACCAGCCCCACCAGATCGCTGGGAACACGACCACGATGGTGGCGATCCAGAAGCCCGGTATCGCCAGCATGAGAATGGAGAAGGACCGCGCGACGTAGTCCGCCAGGGTGTCCTGGCGGATCGCCGACAGGATGCCGACCGGGATCGCGATCACCAGCGCGACCGTCAGCGCCAGCAGCGACAGCTCGAGCGTGACCGGCAGGCGAGCGAGCAACATGTCCGCCACCGGCGTATGGCGCCACAGCGAGAGGCCGAAATCGCCCTCGAAGAGCACGCCGCCGATCCAGTTCAGATACTGGTCGACCATCGGCCGGTCGAAGCCGAGCGCGCGCTCCAGTGCCGCGCGGTCTAACTTGTCGGCGCCGTCGTCCTGCGACAGCATCAGGTCGATGACGTCGCCCGGGATCAGGCGCACGACCATGAAGACGATGACGCTGGCAAAGAACAGCGTCGGCAAGAGCGCCGCGAACCGGCGGATGACGAAGACCTGCATGGCTTCACTCCAGGGCCTTTGATTGGTAGGCGCTAAGGCGGCGGGCCGCTGTGCCGGGATTGCGAACTTGCCGTCGCGGCCTGGACGATCACGCCGCGGCCGGCGGCGCGGGGCGCCGATGCCGCCACGGCCGCGCCGCCTCTAGCTGGCCGGCGAGGCGGAACAAGGTCGCCTCCTCGCCGAAGCCGGCGGCAAACATCACGCCGAGTGGAAGGCCGTCCGGTGTCCAGGCGAGCGGCACCGACATCGCGGGCTGTCCGCTCATGTTGAACGAGCTGGTGAACGGCGAGAAGGTGCGCATGGCGTCACGCCAGGCCGCGAGGTCGGGGTTGTCCATGTGGTGCGCGCCCAGCGCCACCGGTGGCGTGGCGAGCGTCGGGCTCATCAGGACATCGTAGGTCCGATGGAACCCGGCCATGCGTCGGCTGTGACGATGGATGGTCTGGATGGCGTCGGCGTAGGCTTCGGCGGTCATCGACCCCGCCTCCTCGACCGCGGCCCAGGTCACCCGATCGACATCGCCGGGGCCGAGTTTTCGGCCAAGCGCCTGTGCCCGGCGGCGCAGAGCCAAGCGGACGTTGCTGGCGATCAGCACCCATGACGCAGCCTGCAGTTCCTCCCACACGCCCTCCGGCCGTGCCTCCTCGACGACGTGGCCGAGGGCCGCCAGAAGCCGGGCTGCGTCGAGCACAGCGTCGCGACACTCCGGCGCCACGGCGACTCCGGACAGGGGTTCGAGCTGCAGTGCTATCTTCAGGCGACCCGGATCGGCGCCAACCGCGGCAAGGTAGGAGCCTTGAACCGCTGGCGCGCAGTAAGGGTCGCCCGGCGCCGGTCCGTGCGTTGCATCGAGAACGGCGGCGCTGTCGCGCACCGAGCGGGAGATCACGTGGCTGGTCGCCAGACTGCCCCAACCCTCGCCGGCCATCGGGCCCGAGGGCGTGCGGCCACGTGTCGGCTTCAGCCCGAACAGGCCGCAGGCCGAGGCCGGAATGCGGATCGAGCCGCCGCCGTCGCTGCCGTGCGCGACCGGCACGATGCCGGCCGCCACCGCCGCACCCGAACCACCCGATGAACCGCCGGGGCTGCGTTCGAGATTCCAGGGATTGCGCGTGGTGCCGCTGAGGCTCGTCTCGGTCGAGGCCGAAAGGCCCATCTCCGGGGTCGTCGTCACGCCGAAGATCACGAGCCCGGCTCGCTTGTAGCGCTCGACCAGCGTTGAATCCCGGTCGGGCACGAAGTCGGCGAAAAGCCGAGATCCCAGCGTCGCGGGCGTGCCGGCCAAGTTGGCCGACAGGCTCTTCAGGAGGAAGGGCACGCCGCGGAAAGGCCCGTCCGGCAGGCCAGCGGCGATCGCCTCGCGTGCACGATCGGCAAACGTCGCCGACAGCGCATTCACATGCGGGTTCCAGAGCGCCGCGCGCTCCAATGCGGCCTCGAGCAGTTCGCCGGCCTCGATCTCCCGCGTGCGGACCAGCTCGGCCATGCCGAGCCCATCCAGCGAATTGTAGTCGGCGATCGCGCCCATGGTCGAGGCTCCCCGCGGCTCAGGCGCGCGCCGGCGCGTCGGCGTTCATGATGTCGCGGTGGAGCCGCCAGCCCTCGGGTGTACGCTTCCAGATCACGATGTATTTGCCTTGGCTCGTGACCTGGCCGTCCGGCAGGATCCATTCGGAGGTGCCGCGCTCCCATGCGGTATCGCCCACATCCCCGACTTCGTGCGTCACCAGCGCCAGCCGCGCCGGCCGGCGCGATCGGATCCGCTCGGCGAAGACGACGGCGCCATGGCGCCCGGTCACCGCGGCCATGCCCGGCATCATGACCAGCGCATCTTCCGTGTAGAGCGCGGCAAAGGCCTCGATGTCGTCGGAATTGGCCAGCGCCACGAAGCGTCGCACGCCGGTTTCGATTTCCTGTCGAACGGCTAGGTCGTTGTTCATATCGGCTCTCCTGCATCGCCCTTGGCGCGAGACAGTGGCGCCATCGACGCCGCACCGCGTGACCGCTCTTGCGCAATTCGCGCCGCCGGAAGCTCTCTTCAAAGCGAGTCGCCGGCCACCCAGCCGGAGGACCACGCCCATTGGAAGTTGTAGCCGCCCAGCCAGCCCGTGACGTCGACCGCCTCGCCGATCACGTAGAGGCCCGGCACCTTCCTCGCTTCCATGGTCTTCGACGACAACTCGTCGGTGTCGACGCCGCCCAGCGTGACCTCGGCCTTGGCGTAGCCTTCCGTCCCGGTCGGCACGATCGTCCACGTCTTCAGACGTTGCGCCAGCGCCTCGAGATCGCGGTCCCGCAGGTTGGCCATCGTGCCTCCGGCTGCGAGGTGCTGCGCCAGGCGTTGCGGTAGCACCTCGCCCAGCACCGTGCGCAGTTCCGCCTTGGGCCGCGTGTGCTTGCGGTCCTTGAGGAACGACGCGGCGTCGGCATCCGGCAGCAGGTCGATCGCGATCTCCTGTCCGCTTCGCCAATAGGACGAGATCTGCAGGATCGCCGGCCCGGACAATCCGCGATGGGTGAACAGCATGGCCTCGCGGAAGCTCACACGGCCAAGCCGCGTCACCACCTCCAGCGACACGCCGCTCAGCTCCGGTACCTGCAGCGTCAGTGGCACCAGGGCCGGCCGCGTCTCGGTGAGCGCGAGGCCGAAGCGGCGAGCGGTATCGTGCGCGAAGCCGGTCGCGCCCATCTTGGGAATCGACAGGCCGCCTGTTGCGAGCACCAGCGACTTCGACGTGAACGCGCCGCGGTCCGTCGCCACGGTGAAATGATCGGCCTTGTCGATGCCGGTGATGCGGTGCGCCGCCTTCACCTCGACTTCGGCGGCGGCGCATTCGGCCAGCAGCATGGCCACGATCTGCCGGGCCGAGCCGTCGCAGAAGAGCTGGCCCAGCGTCTTCTCGTGCCAGGCGATGCGGTGCTTGCCGACCAGGGCGATGAAATCGTGCTGGGTGTAGCGCGCCAGCGCCGATTTGCAGAAATGCGGGTTGGCCGACAGGAAGGCTTCGGGCTGGCTGCCGAGGTTGGTGAAGTTGCAGCGTCCGCCGCCCGATATCAGGATCTTCTTGCCGACCTTGTCGGCGTGCTCCAGCACCAGCACGCGCCGACCGCGCTGGCCGGCGCGCAAGGCGCACATCAGGCCGGCGGCGCCGCCGCCCGCGACGATGACGTCGTAGCGCTCAACGCTCACGCCAGCATCGTCTTCACGATCCAGAGGCCGAACACCAGACCCGCGATCGCTCCGGCCACCGAGCCGCCGACATAGAGCGCGGCCAGAAGATGTTCGTGGCGTTCCCACAACAGCACCGCGTCGAGCGAGAAGGCCGAGAAGGTCGTGTAGCCGCCCAGGATACCGGTGGTGAGGAACAGTCGTATGTGGCCGGTGGGATCCGAGCGCTCGATGAACCAGCCGGCGACCAGGCCCATCACCAATGAGCCCAGGATGTTGATGACGAAGGTGTGCCAGGGAAAATGCGTGCCGAGGAGATGCGCCACCCAGATGTTCATGCCGTGCCGGATCGAGCCGCCGATGCCCGCACCCACGAACACCACCAGATATCCGATCATCGCCGGCCGCCTCCGAAGCGCGTTTTCCAATCGGGCACCGCGGTCTTGTAGGGCAGCGCCGTCGCCTCGTACACGCCGCGCGCGATGGCCCGGGCAAGGCGATCGGCCGCAGCCGTGCCGAGTTCGGTCAGCACCGGCGGATCACCGGCCAGGGGAAAGTGAGGGGGCCCGGCGCGGCCCGTGGCGGCCGCAAACACCGTGTCGCCGTCGTTGGGCGCGTGCACCGGCCGGAGCGCTTTCGACAGGCCGTCGTTGGCCATGATGGCGAGCCGCTTGCACTCGGGCACGTCGGTGATGAGGTTCCTCACGTCAGGTGCTCACCGCCGTTCACGTGGATGGTCTGGCCGGTGATGAAGGTACCCTGCGGCCCGACCAGCAGGCGCACCATGGCGGCGATCTCGTCGACCGTGCCGAAGCGCTTCAGCGGGATCGGGCGGTTCATGCGGCTTGGCGGCGCGGGCCCCGCCGATGCCGCGCGCGCCGTCTCGATGGCGCCGGGCGCCAGCGCGTTGCAGGTGATGCGGTGCGGCGCCAGCTCGACGGCGAGCGCGCGCATCAGTCCCTCGAGGCCCGACTTCGACGCCGAGACATGGCAGCGGTTGGGCGTGCCGACATGGGTCGAGACGCCGGAGATCGCCACGAAGGCGCCGCCCTGCCCTTTCGCCACCATCTGCGGGATGAAGGCCTTGCCCAGCAGGAAGGCGCCGTCGAGCGCCACCGACAGGATCTCGCGCCATTCCTCGAACGACATGTCGAGGAACGAGGTCTGGCGGCGCAGGCCGGCATTGCTCACCAGGATGTCGACGCCGCCGAACGCCTTGGCCGCCTGGTCGGCGAGCCGCGGCGGCACCTGCGGATCGGAGACGTCGCCCATGGCGGCGACAGCCTTGCCGCCCATCGCTTCGATCTCACCGACGACTGCATCGACTGCCGCTTTGTCGGCGCGGCCATTGACCAACACCGACGCGCCGTCGCGCGCCAACGTAAGAGCGATGGCGCGACCGATATTGCGGCCCGCGCCGGTGATCAGGGCGACTTTGCCCTGCAAGGGAAGTGATGACATGGCGGGCAAACTGCCAGTCTGCCCGCCGCCTGTCGACTAGCTGTCGCGTCCTGTCGCGTCAGCCGGCGACGATGTAGGCCTTGAGCGCCTCGGTCTCGTGCTCGGTCTCTTCGAGCCGCGCCTTGACCACGTCGCCGATCGAGACCAGCCCTAAAAGCTCGCCGCGATCCACAACGGGAATATGACGGAAGCGACCGCTGGTCATGGCCTGCATCACCTGTTCGATCGAATCGTCAGGATGACAGGTCACGACATCGCGGGTCATCACTTGCCGCGCCTCGAGCTCCATCGCCTTGTCGCCGTGGGCCGCGATCGCGCGCACCAGATCGCGTTCGGAGACGATGCCGACGACCGAGCTGTGCTCGTTCAGGATCAGGACAGAGCCGATGCGGCGGACGCTGAGCTGCTTGGCGACCTCGGCCACGGTGGTGGCCGGCGTCACCGAAAAGACGAGTCCGCCCTTCTGCGAGAGAATATCGGAGACGAACATGGTTCCCCCCTCCGCAAGTGTGATCGACCGTGAGAACAGCAACGTATTGCCGCGGGGAAAGGTTGCGGGCCTGGAAAGCCCTCCTAGACGACGCTCGTTCAGCCCTCGTCCTTCCCCGTCCCGGCGATTCCATCACTTGTCGGACGGATGCGCCAGCGTCGATTTGTGCATTTCAGATGGGCTTTTCCCCGCCTTCCGGGCCTGCTAGGAGCGCGCGCAATGACGCCTGAACCCATGCTGTCCTCGCCTCGGCAAAAGGCCGCGGCGCTGGTCTATCTCCTGGCCTTCATCACCTGCATTCCGGCCGCCAACTGGATGATCGGCAACCTCGGCACGGTCTGCGCCCCGCCGCACGGTCCCTGCCTGGTGCCGGTGTGGCCGTGGGATCCCAAGGGCATGCCCTTGATGGCGCCGTCGGGCGTGCTGCTGATCGGTCTCGCGCTCGTGCTGCGCGACATGGTGCAGCGCCGCCTGGGCCGCGCCGCCGCGCTCACCGCCATCGTCGCCGGCGCCCTGCTGTCGGGCGCGGTGGCGCCGCCGCCGCTGGTCTATGCCTCGGCCGCCGCCTTCCTGCTGTCGGAGCTGGCCGACTTCGCCGTCTATACGCCGCTGCAGTCGCGCGGGCTGGTGCTGGCCGTGCTGGCCTCGAGCCTGGTCGGACTCGTGGCCGACAGCATCCTGTTCCTGTGGCTGGCGTTCGGCAGCCTCGACTTTCTCGCGGGCCAAATCCTCGGCAAGCTCTGGATGGTGCTGGCGGCGCTGCCGTTCATTCACTGGATCAGAAAGCGCGAGCTCGCCCGATCTGCAGCGTGACGCGACAGGCGAAAGTCTCGGCTTGCATGCAGGCCTTTGGCGCTTCTTAATCGCGTCCGTCTGACTGGGGGAAGTATCGATGTTCAAGTCTATCCTGGCCGTGTCCGAAGGCGGACCGGATGCCGGCATGTCGTTCAAGCTCGCGGCCCGCGTGGCCGGCTTGTTCGACGGCACGGTCGACGCCTTGCACCTGCCGGTCGGCCCGGCCGGCGGCATGGTGGGCGGCTTGGCGATGAGCGGCGAGGCGATGCCGCTGATCATGAACATCGACGACGAGCGGCTGGAAGCGCGCGCCAAGGAGAGCGAGCGCATCTACAGCGAGTTCATCGCGCCGGTGAAGGGCGCCACCTATACCGCCGCCAAGACCGCCACGCTCGACACGCTGGTGGCGATGGGCCGCTGCTCGGACCTCCTCGTGCTGGGCCGGCCCGGCGCGGACCCCGAGAACGTCGCGCCGGCAACCGTCGAGGCCGCCATCCACGAATGCGCCCGCGCCGTCATGATCGCCCCGCCCAGCCCCGGCGACGGCGGCTTCGGCAACGTGATCGTGGCGTGGAACGGCAGCTTCCAGGCCGCCCGCGCCGTCGAATACTCCCTGCCCTTCCTCGCCAAGGCCTCGGCCATCACCATCCTGGTCGTGGGCAGTACGCCCGATGACGTGGGCGCCGCCTACCTCGCGCGCAACCTCGGCCGGCATGGGCTGAAAACCACCATCGACGCCATCGATCCCGGCGCGGTGTCGGGCCGCGCCCGCGGCCGCGCGCTGCTCGACTACACGCACGGCAAGGGCGCCGACCTGCTGGTGATGGGCGCCTATGGCCGCGGCCAGGTGCTGAGCTTCCTCGGCATGGGCGGCGCCACCGGCAAGGTGATCTCGTCCTGCCGCGTGCCGCTCTTGATGGCGCACTAGGTCGACGCGAGCGACTCGCCGATCTTGTCGAGCATCGAGGCCAACCCTTCTTCGCGGTTGGCGGCATTGTCGTTGCCGTCGAGGAACGCGACCTGCTCGGTGAGCAGCAGGCGCGTGCCCGCGGCGTCGGGCGACAGCTCAACCGTGGTGAGCGACACCGAGATCGGCTCGCCGCGGCTCGTCATCCAATAGCTGAAGACGATGCGACGGTCCGGCACAATATCGAGATAGAGCGTGTCGGCGACGAAGCGCGGATCGTCGCGCGGCCCGAAGCGCTTCAGCTCGCGGCCACCTTCGCGGAAATCGAAGCTCTGCTCGGCGATCACCCAGCGCCCCGGCACATCCCACGCGGCGCGCGCCTTGGGCTCGGCCCAGGCGGCAAAGACGCGTGCCGGTGCGGCCTTGTATCGCCGCTCCAGCCGGATCGTGCCGTGCTGCGCGCTCCGTGCCGTCATTGCATCTCCAGCAACCTGGCGAGATTGTCGAACAGGCTGCGCGTGCCGTGCTCGCGGCTGCCGGCATCGTCATGGCCGTCGAGGAACACCGCCTGCTCGGTGTAGACCAGGCGCGTGCCGGTGCCGGCCGGCTTGAACTCGGTGGTGCCGAGCGACACGGAGATGCGCGTCTTGTCCATGTGCATCTCGTAGGTCAGCACGATGCGCTGGTCGGGCACGATGTCCTGGTAGATCGCGTTGTAGTGATACGTCGGCCCGCCCGGCGGCCCGCCGCTCACGCTCTCGCGGCCGCCGACCTTGAAGTCGAGCTTGAGGTTGGACTTCTCCCTGCGCTCGGGCCCGGCGAGCCAGCGCGCTTTGGACTTGGCGTCAGCATAGGCTGCGAACACGCGGCCCGGCGGCGCTGCGAAGGTGCGTTCGATGGTGAAGGTCGCGTGCTTGGTCGATCGCTCAGTCATGATCTGCCCCTACGCCGCGCGCTGCTGGCGTAGCTGGCGGTCGAGATTGTCGAGGCCGATCCGCGTGCCCTCCTCGCGGCCGGCGATGTCGACGTAGCCGTCGAGGAAGGCGCCCTGCTCGGTGAAGACCAGCCGCGTGCCGCCGGCCACGGCGAAGAACTCGATGGTCGTGAGCGAAATCGAGATGCGGCGCTGGTCGAGGTGCATGTCGTAGGCGTAGACGATGCGCTGGTCGGGCACGATGTCGTGGAAGACCGCGTCGAAGACATGCCGCGTGCCGCCGGCCGGTCCTGTCACCAGATGCTCGCGGCCGCCTTCGCGGAAATCGAAGACGTGCTCCGACACCGGCCACTCCGCATGGCAATAGGCCCAGGCCGTCTTCGCCTCCTTGTTCGACCAGGCGGCGAACACGCGCGCCGGTGCGGCGGGATAGACGCGCTCGATGGTGAAGGTGGCGTGCTTGGTGTTGCGGACGGTCATTTCTTCCTCCGGGGTTTGGCGGTGGGTTCGGTCTCGACCAGGAACGCGCCCAGCCGATCGAGGCGCCGCTCCCAGCTTGCACGCCGCTCGCTGATCCAGCGCTCGGCCGAGTGCAGCGCCGTGGGCTCGATGCGGCAGGTGCGCACGCGGCCCACCTTCTGCGACCGCACCAGCCCGCTCGCCTCCAGCACCGCGAGATGCTGCACCACCGCCGACAGGGTCATGTCGAGCGGCCGGGCGAGCTCGCTTACCGAGGCCGGACCCTGGCTCAGCCGCTCGACCATGATGCGGCGGGTCGGATCGGCCAGCGCCTGGAAGGCGAGATCAAGCGGCGCTTGATGGTTAAGCATACACTTAACTATTTGTTTGGGATCGGCTTTTCAAGGGCTTTTTATTCTGTCGTCCTGAGCGCAGCGAAGGACCTCATCGCCGCCTGCAACCGGCATGAGATCCTTCGCTACGCTCAGGATGACAGCGGGGGGGGTGGTCCGGATTACCCCTAAGGGCAGGCGCCGGCGGACTGCGTCAGGACGTCGGGATTGCTGCAGGCCGAGCAGGCATTGCCGTAGGTCTTGCGGGTGCCGTCGCGATGGAGCCCACAGGCCGGCCGATAGTCGCGGGTGCACATCTGCGGCCGCGGATCGGCGCACGGGCCGCCGGCCACGGGCAGCGATTCGGGGGCGAGCTCGCCGCGGGTCATCATGAACATGAAGGGCTGCGGCTTGTAATCGCTCAGCGTGCCGACGATGGCGATCTTCGATCCGAGCCCCGGCAGCGGTGCGAGCGGCCGCGCCATGGCGATGTGCAGGTCGGCAACGTTGCCCGCCTGTGCCTCGTCGGTGATGGCGGCCTCGATGACGTCGGGCGTGGCCGAGATCACCTTCACCGGGATCTTGATGCGCGTGCCGCCACCCTGCTGCTTGTCGACGATCGCCTTCCACGTCTTCTCGGCCACCGCGCGGTTGGCCGGCGTGGTGTCGCGATGGCGCAGGATCAGCGCCCAGTCCGCGAAGCTCAATGCGCCCGGGTCGTTGTCCTCGACGAGCTGGATGGCGAGCTCAGCCGGTGTCAGCGCGCGCGGGATCGACTTCACGAAGCCGCCGGGCGGCGCCTTCTCGCCGGCGACGACGCGCGCCAGCAATTCGTTCCAGCCCTCCTCGCTGCCGCGATAGAGGCGATAGCGCGAGCGCACGTAGCGGTCGATGTCGTTGGCGGCGGTGTCGTTCCTGGCGGCGCGCGCGATGGCGATGGAGCGCGCGGCGAACCAGAAGCCCAGCGCGTCGAGCGGCGTGCCCTCGAGCTGCGACACCGCGAGCTGGTAGACGTCCTGCAGATTGTCGGGCTCGGCCGCCACCGATTCGCGGTAGTAGCGCCGCGCCTTGTCGTAATCCTTGGCCTGCAGCGCGGCGAAGCCCAGCGCGCCGTTGAACACCGCGCTCATCTGCTCCTTGGTGCGGACGAAGGTGGCGTCGTCGAGCGAGCCGGGCTTCTGCCACTTGGCCAGTGCGGCCACGCCGCGTTCGGCGCCGGCGACCATCGGCTCGATCGCGGCCTTGTCGCCCTGCACGGCGCGGGCGCGCGCGGCGTAGACGCGATGGGCCAGCGCATGGACGTTGTCGGCGTCGATCTGCAGCAGCTTGCCGGCGATGAAGTCGGCCTTGGCCGGGTCCTTGGCCGCTATCCAGGCGGCCATCGCATGCTCCAATGATTCGCCGCGCAGGATGCTGTTGGGATACCAGGCGGCGAAGACCTCCATGGCTGTCGCGCGCTTGGCCGGATCCTGTGTCTTGAGCGCCGCCTGGAAGTTGTCGTACTCGGCGGGATTGGCGAAGCTTGAGCGCGCCTGGCCAGCCGCGTCCAGCGACTGGACGGCGAGCGCCAGCGACAATACGAGAACAACCCACCGCACCACGATCAACTGCAGTTCCTTTCTCCGCCGCGGCCCGTTTCGCTCGGAAAGGCCGTGACCGCTTTGTCGAATTAAGGCAGTGTTCCTAGGTTACTACGGGCAGGGACGAAGACAATGTTTGAACAGCGCTCAACGATCGCAGCGCTCGTCGCGGCCTGTATGGTCACAGCTTTCGCAGCCGGCAGCTTCGCCCAGCAGGCTGCGGCGCCAGCTGTCCTCGTGCAGGCCGCCGAGCAGGCGCCGATCGCCGACCAGTTCGAATTCGTCGGCCGGGCGGCCGCGGTGGACAAGGTGGAGCTGCGCGCCCGGGTCAAGGGATTCCTCGGGCCGCGCAAGTTCGCCGATGGCGACATGGTGAAGATGGACGAGGTCGTCTTCACCATCGAGCCCGAGACCTACCAGGCCGCGGTCGACCAGAAGGTCGCCCAGCGCGACTCCGCGCAGGCCGCGCTCGCCAACGCCGATCTCCAGCTCCAGCGCGCCACCGAGCTGCTGCGCACCAACACCGGCACCAAGCAGACCTATGACCAGCGGCTCTCCGAACAACTGCAGGCCAAGGCGAACCTCGAGGACGCCAGGGCCCAGCTTCGCGATGCCGAGATCCAGCTCTCCTACACCACCATCAAGTCGCCGATCGCCGGCCGCATCGGCCGCGCCGCGGTGTCGCCCGGCAACCTCGTGTCGCCCGACTCCGGCGTCCTGGCGACGGTGGTGAGCGAGAGTCCGATCCGCGTGCTGTTCCCCGTGACCCAGCGCGAGCTTCTCGACGCCAAACGCAACGCCAGCATCGGCGATCCGCCGTCGGTGCGGCTGAAGCTCGCTGACGGCAGCTTCTACAAGGAGAAGGGCAAGCTCGACTTCATCGACATCACGGTCGACCCCAAGACCGACGGCCAGATCGTGCGCGCAACCTTCGACAACAAGGACAACCTCCTGACCGACGGCCAGACGGTCCGCGTCGTCCTCGAGGACAGCAAGCCGCAGACGGTCGTGACGGTGCCCCAGCAGGCGGTCGCCCTCGACCAGACCGGCCCCTACCTCTTCGTCGTCGACGACAAGAACGTCGTGCATCTGCAGCGCATCAAGGCCGGCATCGTCCGCAACGGCCAGCTGGTCGTGACCGACGGGCTGAAGGCTGGCGAGAAGGTCGTCATCCAGGGCCAGCAGCGCATCCGCGACGGCATGACGGTGGCGCCGACCCTCGCACCGGCAACGCCCGCCCAGGCCAAGCAGTAGCGCCCCATGACCATCTCGTCGCTATTCATCCGCCGGCCGCGGCTGGCCTTCGTCGTCTCGACGGTCATCACCATCGCCGGCCTCCTCGCCATCACCGCCCTGCCGGTGGCGCAGTTCCCCGACATCGTTCCGCCGCAGGTCCGCGTCACCGCGACCTACCCCGGCGCTTCGGCCGAGGCGGTCGAGGCGAGCGTGGCCCAGGTGATCGAGGGCCAGGTCAACGGCGTCGAGCGCATGATCTACATGAAGTCGACCTCGGGCGGCGACGGCAGCTATGCGCTGACCGTGAGCTTCGAGGTCGGCTCCAACCCCGACCTCAACACCGTCAACGTCACCAACCGCGTCAACCAGGTGCTGGCCCTGCTGCCGCCCGAGGTGCAGCGGCTGGGCGTCACCACCAAGAAACAGTCCTCGGCGCTGCTGCAGGTCGTGGCGGTCTTTTCGCCCAAGGGCAGCCGCGACGGGCTGTTCCTGTCCAACTTCACGACCATCACCCTGCTCGACACGCTGCGCCGCGTACCGGGCGTCGGCGATGCCACGCTGTTCGGCCCGCTCGACTACTCGATGCGCATCTGGCTCAACCTCGACCGCATGTCGAGCCTCGACATCACGGCCGACGACGTGGTCAAGGCCGTGCAGGCGCAGAACGTGCAGGCCGCGGTCGGCCTGGTCGGCGCCGCGCCGCTGATCGACGAGGTCGGCTTCCAGCTCAACATCACCACCCAGGGCCGCCTGGTCACGACCGGTGAGTTCGAGGACATCGTGGTGCGCGCCCAGCCCGACGGCGGGCTGGTCCGCATCAAGGACATCGCCCGCGTCGAGCTCGGCGCCAAGACCATGGATTCGATCGGCCGCTACAACGGCAAGCCCGCGGCCGGCATCCAGATCTACCAGCTGCCCGGCGCCAATGCGCTGGCCACCGCGCAGGGCGTGCGCAAGGCGCTGAAGGACCTCGAGCCGCGCTTCCCCGACGATGTCGCCTTCAACGTCATGTACGACACCACGGTGTTCGTCGAGGCCACGATCGAGAGCGTGATCCACACGCTGATCGAGGCCTTCGTGCTGGTGGCGATCGTGGTCTTCATCTTCCTCGGCAATCTCCGCGCGACGCTCATCCCCATCATCGCCGTACCGGTGGCGCTGATCGGCACCTTCGCCGTCATGCTGGCGCTGGGCTATTCGGCCAACACCATCTCGCTGCTGGCCCTGGTGCTGGCGATCGGCATCGTGGTCGACGACGCCATCGTCGTGGTCGAGGCGGTCGAGCACATCCTCGAGCACGAGCCCGAGCTGACGCCCGCCCAGGCGACCGAAAAGGCGATGGGCCAGGTCACCGCGCCGATCATCGCCATCACCCTGGTGCTGCTCTCGGTGTTCATCCCGACGGCCTTCATCCCCGGCATCACCGGCCAGCTCTACAGCCAGTTCGCGGTCGCGGTGTCGGTGTCGATGGTGATCTCGGCCATCAACGCCCTGTCGCTGTCGCCGGCGCTGTGCTCGCTGATCCTGCGCCATCGCGGCAAGCCCAGGGGCGTCATGGCCTGGCTGCAGAACGGCATCGACAAGAGCCGCGACGGCTATGTCCGGCTGGTGACGCCGATTGCGCGGCGCGGCTTCATCGCCCTCCTGCTGGTCGGTGGCTTCGTGCTGGCGACCGGCGGCATCGGCAGCCTGGTGCCGTCGGGCTTCCTGCCTGACGAGGACCAGGGCGCCTTCATGGCCGAGGTCCAGCTGCCCGACGCCTCCTCGACCAACCGCACGCTGAAGTCGATCGAGGAGGTCGAGAAGGTCATCGCCGGGCGGCCGTGGATGCAGAGCATGTTCACCGTCTCGGGCTACAGCCTGCTCGACGGCCTGAGCCTGCCCAACCGCGGCCTGGTCGTGGTCGAGCTGAAGCCGTTCGCCGAGCGCAACGACAAGACGCTGACGGTCTTCCACGCGCTGAAGGAGGTGAACGCAGCCTTCGCCCGGATCGCCTCGGCCAACGTCTTCGCCTTCAACCTGCCGCCCATCATGGGGCTGGGCAATTCGTCGGGCTTCGAGTTCGTCGTGCAGTCGCTGGCCGGCGCGCCGCCGGTCGATCTCGCGGCCGTCGCCCGCGGCATGATGGTCTCGGCCCAGCAAGTGCCCGAGCTCGCCAACGTGTTCACGACCTATGCCGCCTCGACGCCGCAGATCAACCTCAAGCTCGACCGCGAGCGCGCCCAGGCGCTGGGGGTCACCATCTCCGACATCTTCTCGGCGATGCAGACCACGCTCGGCGGCACCTACACCAACGACTTCAACCTGTTCGGCCGGGTCTGGCAGGTCAAGGTGCAGGCCGACGCGCCCGACCGCGGCAACGTCAACGACGTGTTCCGCGTGCGCGTGCGCTCGTCGAACGGCGAGCTGGTGCCCCTGCAGGCGGTGGCCAACATCGACCTGGTGACCGCGCCCTCCTCGATCGTGCGCTACAACAACCTGCGCTCGGTGGTGCTGAACGGCGCGCCGGCGCCCGGCTATTCCTCGGGCCAGGCCATCGGCGCCATGGAGCGGCTCGCCAAGTCGACCCTGCCCGCGGGCTACGGCTTCGAATGGACCGGCACGGCGCTGCAGGAGAAGGCGGCGAGCGGCCAGACCGGGTTCATCCTGGCGCTGGCCGTGCTGTTCGCCTACCTGTTCCTGGTCGGCCTCTACGAGAGCACGGCGATCCCGATCGCGGCCCTGCTGTCGGTCGTGGTCGGCCTGTTCGGCGCCATGGTCGCGCTCTACGTCAGCGGCCTCGACAACAACATCTTCGCCCAGATCGGCATCGTCGTGCTGATCGCGCTCGCCGCCAAGAACGCCATCCTGATCATCGAGTTCGCGATGGAGGAGCGCGCGCACGGCAGGGACATCGTGAGCGCGGCGACCACGGCGGCAGCCCTGCGTTTCCGCGCCGTGATGATGACGTCGTTCGCCTTCATCCTGGGCCTGGTGCCGCTGGTCATCGCCTCGGGCGCGGGCGCCGCCACCCAGCGCGCCGTCGGCACCGCCGTGTTCGGCGGCATGATCGCCGCCTCGATGCTGGGCATCTTCGTGATCCCGGGCCTGTACGTCGCCTTCCAGACCTTCCGGGAGAAGGTGAAGGGCATCGGTGCCAAGCCGGCGACGGTCCAGTACAAGGTCGTCGACCCCGAACCCTAGACCGCACGATCCGTCGTCCCGACCGGAGCGCGAAGCGCGTAGCGGAGGGACCTTCTCTCCGCGATAGGTTGCTTATCGTGGAGAGAAGGTCCCTCCGCTACGCCTCGCTGCGCTCGACTCCGGTCGGGACGACGAAATTGACTACGCCTTGCCCGCGAGCTGGTCGCGGATCGGCAGGCTGCGGATGCGCTTGCCGCTGGCGGCGAAGATCGCGTTGGCGAGTGCCGGTGCCACCGGCGGCACGCCGGGCTCGCCGACACCGCCCAGCGGCTTGTCGAACGCCATCGTGTTCACCAGGTGGGTGCGGATCTCCGTCGGTGAGCCGTCGATGCGCGTGAGCTCATAGCCGTCGAAGTTCGTCTGCTCGACGCGGCCTCCCTTGAAGCTGATCTCGCCCAGCGTCGCCAGGCTGATGCCCTGCACGACCGCGCCCTCGAGCTGCGAGCGCACGCGGTCGGGATTGACCACGGCGCCGCAATCGAAGGCGATGTCGACCCGCGGGATCGTGAGCTCGCCCTTGGGCCCGATCGCCACCTCGGTGACGACCGCGGTGTAGCTGACGAAGCTGCGATGCGCGGCAATGCCGAGCCCGCGGCCCTCGGGCAGCTTGCGTCCCCAGCCCGCCTCGCCCGCCGCCTTCTCGATCACGGCGCGCAGCCGTCCGGTGTCGAACGGGTAGCGCTTGGGATCCTCGCCGTAGAGCCAGGCATCCGACATCGCCGCTGCATCGATCAGGCGCGCCGGCCCGATCAGCTCCAGCAGATAGTCCTTGGGATCGCGTCCCAGGGACGCCGCCAGCTCCGCCACGAAGCTTTGGATGGCGAAGGCATGCGGGATGTTGGACACCGAGCGGAACCAGCCGACCCTGGTGTGCGCCGCCGCCTCCGGATTCTCGACCCGGAAGTTGGCGATGGCGAAGGGGTTGTCGACGGCGCCCATGGCGAGCTCCAGCGGCATCTCGTGGTTGGCGCCCGGTGCGAAGATCGCGGCAATGGTCGGCGCGACGGTGCGATGCAACCAGGCGACCGCCTTGCCATCGCCGTCGAGGCCCGCTTCCAGCCGCTCCACCGACACGGTGTGGAAGAAGCTGTGCTGCAGGTCGTCCTCGCGCGTGAAGGTGAGCTTCACGGGCCGGCCGCCCATGGCATGCGAGCAGATCGCCGCTTCGCTGGCGAAGTCGGGCTTGGATTTGCGGCCGAAGCCGCCGCCCAGCAGCAGGTTGTTCACGATGACCTTGTCGATCGGCACGTTGAAGCGTTTCGACAGGTCGGTGCGGATGGCTTCGGCGTTCTGCACGCTGCACCAGACCTCGCATGCCTGGGGCGTGACGCGGGCGGTCGCCGAGGGCGGCTCCATCGGCGCCTGGGCGAGATGCGGCAGATAGTATTCCGCCGACACGCGCTTGGCGGCGCCCGCCAGCGCGGCATCGACGTTGCCGTCGTTGCGCACGACCTGGCCGGGCTTGGCCGCGGCCGCCTCCAGCGTCTTGCGGTACTGGACCGAGTCGTAGCTCGCGTTCGGCCCGTCATCCCACTGGATCTCGAGCTGGGAGCGCCCCTTGATGGCGGCAAAGGTGTTCTCGGCGATCACCGCGACGCCGCCCAGCGGCTGGAAGACGACGGGCGGGGTCGGCGGCTCGATGGCCACGACCTTGAGCACGCCCGGCACCTTCATCGCCTTGGCGGCATCGAAGCTCTTGACCTTGCCGCCGAAGACCGGCGGGCGCGCCACCACCGCATAGGCCATGCCGTCGACGCGCGCGTCGATGCCGAACATGGCCTTGCCGGTGGTGATGTCGAGATTGTCGATCAAGGGCACGCCGTCCTTGCCGATGTAGCGGAACTGGCTCACGCCCTTCAGGACCAGGGCATCGCTGGGCGGCACCGGCCGCGCCGCCGCCCCCTTGGCGAGCGCGCCGAAATCGAGGCGCCGGCCGCTCGCGGCATGGACGATGCCGTTGTTCTCGGCCTTGACCTCGGTGATTGGCACGCCCCAGCGGGCGGCCGCTTCCTGCTCGAGCATCATGCGGGCAGCCGCGGCGATGCGGCGAAGCGGCCCGAAATGGTGGCGCATGCTGCGCGAGCCGTCGGTGTCCTGGTTGCCGAAGCGCGCCTGGTCGCCCGGCGCCTGCAGGACTTTTACGCGCCCCAGCTCCGCTTCCAGCTCGTCGGCCACCACCATGCCCCAGCTGGTGCGGATGCCCTGGCCCATCTCGGCGCGAATGCACAGGAGATTGACCGTCCCGTCATCGGCGATGGAGAGGAAGAGTTTTGGATCGTCCTTCAGCCCGCCCGGCATGCCGTCGCCGCCATACTTCTTCTCCTGTGCGAGCGCCGGCGAGGAAAGCCGGGCCGAGAGCACGAAGGTTCCAGCGGCGAGTCCGAGGAGAACCGAGCGGCGCGCGACGTTGGTGATTTCTGTGGTCTTGGTCATGATCAGGTCCTCCCCTATGCCTTGCCCGAGGCGCGCTTGATGGCGTCCCGAATGCGTGGATAGGTGCCGCAGCGGCAGATGTTGCCGCTCATGGCGTCGAGGATCTGCTGGTCCGTAGGCTTGGGCGTGTCCTTGAGCAGCGACACGGCCTGCATGATCTGGCCGGTCTGGCAGTAGCCGCACTGCGCCACGTTGAGCTCACGCCACGCCTTCTGCACCGGATGATTGCCGTCGGCCGACAGGCCTTCGATGGTGACCACCGTCTGGCCGTCGATGTCGCCGACCTGGACCTGGCAGGAACGCACGGCCGTGCCGTCGAGATGCACGGTGCAGGCGCCGCACAGCGCCCGCCCGCAGCCGAACTTGGTGCCGGTCATGCCGGCGATGTCCCGCAGATACCAGAGAAGCGGTGTCTCGGGATCGCCGTTGAAGTTCTGCGCTTTGCCATTGACGGTGAACTTGCTCATGGCTGGCCTCCAAGGGGTGGTGGCGAACGGTCAGGTTCGTTCGCGTCACAGTGCTTGCTTGAGCGCCCCGATCGATCGGTATCCAAATGACGTCCTGGCGCAATCTGCGTGAGGAGACGGCGATCGAGGTCGCAACGAGCGTAGCTGACCCGCAAGCGTTTCTCCATCACCGCAGCGATGACAGCACGACGAGTGAAGGAAAGGACGCCCGCGCTTCTCCCGCTGTGCATGCACTGCCAGCGTTTTCGCGACTTTCCGGCATTCCCGGTATTTCCGGCAGAGAGCGTGGTGTTGGCCGAAAAACCGAACCCCTACTGGTTGGGGGCGCCCTGCCCATCCCGTCCGGCTGCAGACAGCCGGACGGGATGCGCGAGCGGGATTCCTCTCGCAACAATGTGAACCGGATCGAACGATGCATAGAGCGGCAGTCTCGTCGACCCTACCTCAAACTACAGTATTGGTCAATAACTATAGTTTTATTCGCCGTTGGGTGTCGGCTGCCGGGGATGGACGTAGTCCTTGAAGTCGTCGAAGCCCTTCCACGCCGGCTCGGGCGGCTGGTAGTGCGGCCGCGGCGCGTATGTCGACGGCTCGCCGGCGCCCGGCCTCACGATGTAGCGCGGGCAGTTGGGGAAGATCGCGCGCGCCTGCACGCGCACCAGGAGCTGGGCGCCGGCAAAGCGCTGCATCAGCGGATCGTCGCGGCTGACGCTCGCCGTGCCGTTGACGCGCAGCCGCCGCGGCTTCTCGCCCATGTCGATGAACAGCAGGCCCACGCCCGGATTGGCCAGGATGTTGCCCAGGCTCTTGAACATGCCGTTGCCGTCGTAGTCGGGGAAGGCAAGCTCTCCCGGCCCGACCACCCGCACGAAGCCCGGCGCGCCGCCCTTGAAGGAGCAGTCGGGCCGGCCGCCCGCGTCCGCCGTCGCCAGGAAGAAGAACATCGACTGCTCGATGAAGGCGCGGTCCTGGTCGGTGAAGGCCTGGCGCGTCAGCTTCTCTTCCAGCCGGTCGGAGATGCGCCGGCTGTCGAACTGGTCTTGCAGACGGCGATTGCCGTCATGGAACATCACGCTGTCACGCATGGAGCCTCCCCTGGTCTAATCGAGACGAATGTTCGCCGCCTTCACGACGGGCCGCCAGCGCTCGATCTCGGCGGCGATGAGGGTGCCGAGCGCCGGGGGTGGCGCAAGGATGAGGCTTGGCAGGAGATTAGGTGGGTTAGCGCCTCCGGGGGGCTGCTGCAGCACGCACGCGTCCGGGGCTACTGCATCGTTGACCGCGACGTCGGCACGATGCGCTGGATGAGCATCTTTTCGCGGTCCAGGCAATCCGGCACGCGCGGCGCAATCTTGGTCTTCCAGTGGTCCGTCTCGTACACCGCCTTGTACTGCGCCTCGCGTTCAGTCTCGCTGTTGAAGCGGCGGATCCAGAAATAGGCGGAGGCGTCGGTCTCACCGCGGAAGCTGCCGCAGATCACCATGCCCTTGGAGACCTGGAACGGGATGATCTCCTCCTCCATGATCTTTACCCACTCGTCCATCTTGCCGGGCCGCACGAAGTACTGGCGAAGTTCGTAGAAAGCCATGCTGTCGTCTCCTCTCGATTTGCCGTCGGACCATAGACGGCGGCTCGCCACATGATCAACGCACGATCAGACGAAGGGGCGTTGCCTCACGCCCGGTCGGTGCCGGCACCGATGCGGTCGGCGAGCGCCTTGTCGTGCAGGGTCGTGTCCTGGCCCGGCGGGGCGATGCGCACGGCGTCTTCCAGGCACATCGTCTGGCGCCACTCCTCCTCCGGCCGCGAGCGGCCGTCGTAGCCGATCTGGTCGACGCCCCAATAAAGCTCCAGGTGATGGCCGTCGGGGTCGAGAAACTCGACCGAGACCTGGCAGCCGGCGCGGCGCCGGCCCTCGAAGACGATCTTGGCGCCGTACTTCTGCAGGTGATCGCGGGCGCGGAACACCTCGTCGAGCGTGGCGAGCTCGAAGGCAAGATGATGCAGCGTGCGCTTGGCCTCGCCGACCGGCGGCGCGCCGCCGATCAGGGCCAGGCAATGGTGATCGCCGTTGCAGCGCAGGAACACCATGCCGCCCGGCATCTTGTTGCCTTCGTAGACGTCGGAGATCCTGAAGCCCAGGACGTCGGTATAGAAGCGTTTCGAGGCTTCCAGGTCGGAGACGTTGACCACGGCGTGGCCGATCTTCTGGACGGCAAAGGGCGGGTTCATTGGGCTACCTTTCCAATCGGTGCTCGGCCATCATGGACCCAAGAACGCATCAGGGGGAAGACACATGGCGAGAGCGCCCAATCGGTTGTCGGCCAGCGAGGCCGTGCTGCGCATGGCCCAGAAGCGGCTGAAAGCCCGCGACCTGGTCGAGGCCTGCCTCGACCGCATCGAGGCGCGCGAGGGCCAGGTCCATGCCTGGGAGGCGCTCGATCCCGACGGCGCGCGCAAGCGGGCCGACATGCTCGACAAGAGGATCCGCCCCGTCGGCCCCCTGCACGGCATTCCGCTGGCGGTGAAGGACATCATCGCGACCAAGACCATGCCCACGACCTGCGGCTCGGCGATCTACCGCGACCATGTCGTCGGCAAGGACGCCGCCTGCGTCACGCAGCTCGTGAAGGCGGGCGCCATCGTGCTGGGCAAGTCGGTGACCACCGAATTCGCCGGCGGCCATGCCGGCAAGACGCACAACCCGCACAACCTGCGCCACACGCCGGCCGGCTCCTCGTCGGGCTCGGCCGCCGCCGTTGCCGACTTCATGGCGCCGGTGGGCTACGGCACGCAGACCGCGGGCTCGGTGATCCGGCCGGGCGCCTTCAACGGCGTCGTGGCCTACAAGGGCAGCTACGGCTGGGCCGACATGACCGGCATCAAGCCTTATGCGCCGAGCCTCGACACGCTGGGCTTCTTCGCCCGCGAGGCCAACGACCTGGCGCTGATCCGCGCCGCCTACGGCCATGCCCCCGCCGATCCGCCGCGCCCAGGTTCGCAGGGGGCGCCGCGCATCGGCCTGATCCGCACGCCGTGGTGGGACGTGGCGGAGCTCTACAACAGGAAGAACATCGAGGAGGCCGCGCGCACCTTGCGCGCCGCCGGCGCGCGCGTGCGCGAATGGCATGCGCCCGACAGCTGGGAAGGCCTGATGCAGGCCCAGCATCGCATCATGACCAAGGAGGCGACGCAGTCCTATGCCCAGGAGCGCCGGCGCTTCTCCCACCTCTTCTCGCCCATCATGCATGGCGTCATGGCCGAGGGCGACGCCGTCAGCCGCCGGCAATATGACGATGCACGCAAGCGCAGGCGTCGCGCCCTGGTCCATCTCGACCACGCCTGGAGCAAGTTCGACATCCTGCTCGCGCCGTCGGCCAAGGGCGAGGCGCCGTCGGGCCTGGGCAATACCGGCGATCCCGTCTTCAACCGCTTCTGGACGCTTCTGGGCACGCCCTGCATTGCGCTGCCGTTCAACACCGGGCCGTTCGGCATGCCCCTGTCGGTGCAGCTGATCGGCCCGCGCGATCAGGACGACCAGCTGATCGCCTGGGCGCGCTGGGTGGAGCGCAAGCTCTCGTGAGCCTGAAGCTCGGCCTGATCGGCTACGGCGCCATCGGCAAGCATGTCGAGGCGGCGCTCAGGGCAGGCAGCATCGAGAACCTGGAACTGGTCGCGGCCCTGGTGAAGCGGCCGCGCAATGCCAAGGACCATGGAGGCCTGCTGACCCACGAGCCCGACCGCTTCTTTGCGCACAGGTTCGACGCCGTCGCCGAATGCGCCGGGCACGAGGCCGTGCGCAGCCACGGCCAGCGCGTCCTCGAGCATGGCGCGGACCTGCTCGTGACCTCGGTCGGCGCCTTCACCGACACACCTCTGTTCGAGCGGCTGCTGGCTGCGGCCAAGGCGAACGGCAAGCGCCTGATCCTGCCGTCAGCGGGCATCGGTGCGCTCGACATTCTAAGCAGCGCCGCGGTCGGCGGCCTCGACAGCGTCACCGTGACGGTGCGCAAGGATCCGTCGGCGTGGAAGGGCACGATCGCCGAGACGCTGGTCGACCTCGATACGCTCACCGGGCCGCACACCGTGTTCGACGGGCCGGTGCGCGAGGGTGCGCGGCTCTATCCGCAGAACGTCAACATCTCGGCCGCCGCCGCCATCGCGGGCCTCGGCCTCGACAGGACGCGCGTGGTGATCGTGGCCGATCCCACCATCACCACCCACATCGTCGAGCTGGAAGCCAAGGGCGCCTTCGGCCGCTTCACCTTCATGGAGGATGTCGCCGTCAGCGAGGAGAACCGCAAGACCGGCAAGCTGGTCGCCATGGCCATGGTGAAGTCGGTGCGCCAGCTTGCGTCGACATTGGTGGTGGCGGCTTAGTCTTGCCGGAGCGCGGACCTCCTGGTCCGCTCATGCTCATTGCCGGGAGCGCGCCACTCCAGTGGCGCGTCTTTTGTCGATCACACATCCCATGAGCGGCACTGGAGTGCCGCGCTCCCGGCAATGACCGCGGTGAGCCGAATCGACCTTCGGTCGATTCGGCGTTGGAGGGCCGCGCTCCGAGGCTCAGTGCCTCGGCACCAGCGTCCACACCGGGTCGAGCACGCGCAGGCGGCGGCCATGCAGCAGCGTCAGGCGCTCGCGGTAGCCCAGCACCTGGATTTGCAGGATGTCCTCGAACTCCGGCGGCAGCTCTTCTGGTTCGAGCACCGGCAGCAGCCGGACCGGCTGGTCGGCGTCGTGAAGCTCGGATGCCATCTGCGCTTCGTTCATGCGCAGACGGAGAAGATTGGCCAGTACTGAACTCGCATTCATTGGCGCCTCCTTTGGGCCCATTCGCGAGGATCAGTAGGCGGGATGGCTCCTGCCTTATGTGAGTTTCATCACACCAGCCAGATCGACACAAAAATGCCCAATATCGGCAATCTGGAGTGCCCTTCCTCCCCATCGTTCTTACGATGGGGAGGTGGCCCGTAGGGCCGGAGGGGTCATGAGTCACGATCCCGTGTAGGCTCATGACCCCTCCGTCGGCGTAAGACGCCGACACCTCCCCAGCTTCGCTGGGGAGGAAGCCCCTAGACGTAGCCCGGCCCTTCGATCACCGGATGGGCTGCCAGGAACTTCTCGTCGATTTCCACGCCGATTCCGGGCTTTTCCAGGGGCCGCACGCAGCCGTCCTTGCCGATTTGCCAAGGCTCGCTGCCGAGCTCGTCGCGGAACTTGTTGGCCACCGAGAGGTCGGCCTCGAAGTAGCCGCCGTTGTCGATCGAGGCCAGGAAGTGGATCGAGACGGCATGGTTGAGGCCGGTCATCGAGCTGTGCGGATGGACCGGCAGCTTCCACATCGAGGCGGCCGCCGCGATCCGCTGCACCTCGGTGATGCCGCCGCTCTTGGAGAGGTCGGGCTGCAGGATGGTGATGTTGCCGTCCTCGATCACGCGATGGAACTCGAAGCGCGTGTAGTGGTTCTCGCCGGCGGCCAGCGGCGTGCGGCCAAAACCCTTGGCCATGGCGTAGGAGCGATGGTCGTGCGCCGGGAACGGCTCCTCCAGCCAGCCGATGTTGAGCTCGTCCATCGCCGGCATGACGCGGCGTGCGTCGGCGACGCTGTAGCCGGTGTTGGCGTCGGTCAGGATGGCGATGTCGTCGCCGAAGCGTCGGCGGATCGCCGTCATGCGGGCAATGTCGGCTGAGACCGTGTCGCCGATGCGGAGCTTCAGCGCGCGGTAGCCCGCCTCGACCATGGGCACCGCTTCGGCGACCAGCGAATCGGGCGCCTGGTAGCCCAGCGAGATGCCGCCGGCATAGGCCGGCACCGGCTTGGCTGTGCCGCCCAAAAGCTTGTAGAGCGGCCAGCCGACGGCCTTGCCCTTGATGTCCCACAGCGCCTGGTCGATGCCGCTCATCGCCATGGCGGTGGCCGCCCCCATGCCGTGGCTGCCGAGCTGGAACTTGTAGATGCGGGCCCAGATGCCGACCGTGTCGGTGGCGTCCATGCCGACCACGAAGCCCCTGAGCGTGGTGTTGATCAGATGGCCGATGCTGCCCGGCGAGCGCGCATGATGGCTCTCGCCCCAGCCGACAAGGCCGTCCTCGGTCGTCACCTTCACCATGACGCAGTCGCGCTTGGTCATGGTGCCGATGCCCAGCGACACCTGCTGCTCCTTCGGGACGCGAAAGGAGGTGGGGTAGGCTTTGACGTCGACGATTTTCATTTTTCGCTCTCCTCCGTCGTCTCGAGCGGAGCCGCCCGCAGGGCGGCGATGTCGAGAGACCTTCTCTCTACGATTAGCAGCTTATCGTGGAGAGAAGGTCCCTCCGCGCGGCCCTTCGGGCCTTGGTCGGGACGACGGACCTACGCGACCTTGTACTTCTTCAGTACTTCGCGATCGATCTCGATGCCGAGCCCCGGCCCGGTCGGCACCTTGACGATGCCCTTCTTCTGCTCGATCGGCTCCTGCGCCAGGTGATCGCGCAGCGGATTGGGCGTCTGCTCGAACTCCAGCATCGGCGGCATCGGGCGGAACGCCGGCGGCTGGTCCGGCAGCGCCGCCAGGAACTGCACCGTGGCCGCGAGCCCGATCGCCGAGCCCCAGGCGTGGGGCACGCATTCGACGCCGAAGGCGCTGGCGAGGGTGGCGATCTTGCGGCACTCCGAGAAGCCGCCGGCGGCGCAGAGATCGGGCTGCACGATGTCCATCGCCTTCTTGGCGATGACGTCGCGAAAGCCCCAGCGCGTGAAATCGTTCTCGCCGCCCGCCACCGCCATGTCGAGCGCGCGGGTCACCTCGATGTAGCCGTCATGGTCCTCCGGGCTGATCGGCTCCTCGAACCACAGGATGTCGTGCTCCTCCAGCATGCGGCCGAGCTTGACGGCGTTGGGCACCGAGAAGCAGTGGTTGGCGTCGACCGCAAGCTTGACGTCGGGCCCGATCGCCTTGCGCACCGCGCCGACGCGCTTGGCGTCGAGCTTGAGGTCGCCCAGGCCGATCTTCATCTTGATGGCGCGGAAGCCGTCGTTCTTGAACGCCAGCGCCTCCTCGACGGCCTCCTCGACCAGCCGGTCCATGTCGATGAAATAGAGGCCGGTCGCGTAGGGAATGACCTCGCTGCGATAGGCGCCGCCGATCAGCTTGTGCACCGGCTTGCCGACGGCACGGCCCATGATGTCCCACAGCGCGATGTCGATGCCCGAGATGGCCGAGATCGCCATGCCGGTCGTGCCGTAATCCTTGATGCGATTGTAGAGATCCTCCCAGATCGCCTCGACGTCGAACGGATCGCGGCCGACGATGCGCGCCTTGTACTGGCTCTCGATGAAGGTCTTGGCCACCGCCGACGGCCCGTAGCACTCGCCCCAGCCGGTGATGCCCTCGTCGGTCGAGATCTCGACCACGCAGGACGAGCGCGTGCCGTAGACCCAGCCGCGCGCCGAGACGAACGGCTTGTCGACCTTGCATTGCAGGATGTGGCAGGCGACGTCGGTAATCTTCATTGTGTTCTCCCAAAGCGGTATGGACTGCCCTGCCCTCAGAACCAGGACGCCTTGTCGACCTGGTTGCGCAGCGGCTGCCCGGCGCCGAAGGCGCGACAGTTGTCCGCCATGATTTCGAATCGCCGCTCGTCGAGGTATGGCCCGTGACCCGCCATGTGCGGTGTCAGCAACACGTTCGGCAATGTCCAAAGCGGGTGCTCGCTGGGCAGCGGCTCCTGCTCATAGACGTCGAGGGCAGCGCCGGCGATCTCGCCGGCTTGCAGCGCGGCGACCAGGTCATCCAGCCTGGTCGTCATGCCGCGGCCGATGTTGATGAAGAACGCCGTCCGCTTCATGCGCTGGAAGCGGGCGCGGTTGAAGAAACCCTCGGTCGAAGGCGTATGCGGCACCGTCAGGATGACGAAATCCGCGCGGGGCAGCAGGTCGTCCAGGGCATCCGGCGGATGCAGCTCGGCTACCCCGTCAGGCGCCGCCGTGCGGCGCGCATCGGTTGCCAGAACGGTCACACCGAAGGCCGCGAGCAAGCGCGCGGCCTCGGCACCGATGCCGCCGACGCCAACGACCAGGGCCGTTGCTTCGGGCAAATGCACGACGTCGCCGGTCTCCAGCGGGCTCTTCTTCCACTCGCGGCGCAGCTGTTGCGGAATGAACACGTGCAGCCCGCGGGCAAAAGCCAGCACGAAGGCCAGGATGTGTGCGCCGATGTGGTCGTTGAAGATCTCGCGGAAGTTCGTCACGGCCACAGGATGGCTGACAAGCTCGGGATAATAGTAGCCGGCCGCCGGCGCCGCCTGGGGCGCTTGCAGCCAGCGCAACTTCGTGGCCTTCGACAGGAGGTCCTTGCCGAGCCAGCCAAAAGCCGCTTCTGCATCGACGATCTCGCGCGCGGCTGTGTCCGCGTCCTCGGCCACGACCACGCGGACTTCCGGCACGGCTTCGGCCAGGCGCTTGGCCCAACCGCGGGTCGTCTCGGTCTGCGGCGGCAACATGACGAACTTGAAGGAATTTCTGCTGACCACGGTGGCTCCTCGTTTTCGCAGGGGTAGGCGGAGTGTAGGTCGACGAAACCACTCTAGCGACCGTCCATGCGAACCGGTCCAGGCCTTTGGCTTGCGATCGACCGCCAAGAGAAACCTGCCGCGCAGTGCCCCGCCGCTTCACTCGTCGAAGCAGGCCCGAAGCAAACGCAGTCCTTCTTCGATGCGTACCGCGGGAATGGCGCCATAGCCCAGCATGATCCCGGGCAGTGGGCTCACGGCAAGCGGTGACAGGACCTGGGATGACAGGAGCTGGACTGCGACGCCGCGTTCGGCAGCACGGCGGGTGACCGCGGCGATCTGGTGCGCCGACATTGTCCGGACCAGTGCGCTGACGTGCAGCCCAGTTGTCGACGGAATGAGCTCCAGATGGTCGGTGAAATCACGAGAGATGACGTCAGCAATCATCTCGTGCCGTTGCCGATAGATGGCAGTCGCGCGACGGACGTGACGCGCGAAGGCGCCGTCGTCGATGAAACGCGCGAGTGCCGCCTGCGCGAGAATCGATGAATGGAAATCGCTGACGTACTTTGCCCTGTGCAGTGCCGCTCGCAGCGACAGGGGCGTCACCAGGAAACCCAGCCGGAGCGTCGGCAGCATCGTCTTCGAGAAGGAGCCCACGTAGACGACCCGACCTTTTGTGTCGAGAGTCTGCAACGGCTCGAGGGGACGTTCTCCGAAACGGAACTCGCTGTCGTAGTCGTCTTCGATGATGGCTGCGTTGTTCTGCTCGGCCCACCCCAGCAGCGCCTGCCGGCGGGCCAGCGTCAGCGTTACGGAGAGCGGATATTGATGGGAAGGCGTGACGTAGACAGCCCGGACGTCGCACGGCAGCGCGTCAACGACCAACCCCTCGCGATCCACTGGGACGCCGAGCATTCGAATTCCCAACGTCTTGAACAACTGTTTCGGAGGCGCGTAGCCCGGACTTTCGACGGCAATCCCGTCGCCCGGCGCCAGCAGGACGCGTGCCAGAAGATCGAACGCCTGCTGCGTACCGTTCGTGATGATGACGTCGTCTGCCGAAGCCTTGATACTCCGAGAGATGCCGATGTGCCGGACGATCGCCGCCCGGAGATCGCGGTGCCCGGCGGGGTGCTCGTAGGCGCCGGCGGTCGTTGTGCTCGAACGCAGCGCCCGAGTCACTGCCTGTCGCCATTCCCTGTCGGGAAACAGCGAAGCGTCGCAAAGCCCGGTGCGAAAGTCGAACTGCGGCGGTTTATCGAATACGGTCGGGAGCACTATCGATTCCCAGATCTGGCGCGGCTGCAGCACACCGCTGGATCGTTGCGTTGGCGTGTCGCGCCCGGCCTGCGCCGCCAATTCGCTGACGAATGTCCCCGCCCCCTGCCGAACCTCCACAAACCCCTCCCCGGCAAGCCTTTCATAGGCCGCCGTCACGGTGGCGCGCGCCACGACCAGCGCCCGTGCCAGTTCACGGCTGGGCGGCAGCCGATCGCCGGGCCGCAGCCGCCGATCCAGAATCGCACTCCGGACCTGGCGATAGATCTCGCCGCTGAGGTCCTTGCGTCCAACCAGACTGATGTGAAAGTCCATCACCGTCCGCACCTAGCGAAGAATTGGCCTAGCAAGATATCGACGAATTGGCCCTTCACCAGTTCCCTCGCTTTCCTAAGTTGTCATCGCTGCAGTTGCAGGAGCAGACAAGCATTGCGCCGAACGCCGGCCCTTGACCTTGCTACCCGACGACCTGGGCTACCCGACGACCTGGGCTACCCGACGACCTGGCATTCGCGTGGCTGAGTCGTCATCGCCTGGCGCGATGTCGTCAACGCGCGACACGACGCTCGAACTTGGCTGGCCAATGTCGCAACAGGGTTGGTTTCAACTGTAATCCGATTACGCGAATCTGAAATCACCCCGAAACGTCGCGCTCCGATCTTGGCGCTGTCCCGCGCGGGAGCAACTCGGTTCACGCGACCAGAGAGTGGCACCTCAAAGACACCATCGTTGAAGGTGAAGTGATGAAACTCCTGATTGAACGTGGCGGGTTTGGCACCAGTCATCCTGCATACGGCAGCTACGACAGAGCCAACATCCAGCGATTGACCTGGGGCACGCGGTTCTGGCGTTGGTGCGCCCAGTGTTCAACACGGTCCCGACAGCGAGAAGCCCTGTCGACGCTCGAGGACCGGCTTCTCGAAGACATCGGCGTGACGCGACAGCAGGCGAACGCCGAAGCGGCCAAGCCGTTCTGGAAATGACGCAGCTTCTGGCCGACACGCTGCCTGCGGCGATGCTCGGCCTCTTCGTCGCCATCCCGTTCGGCCCGATATGCCTGATGTGCGTGCAGCGCACGCTGGCATTGGGCATCTGGTTCGGGATCGCCAGCGGCATGGGCGCTGCGGTCGCACATGGACTGTTCAGCGTCCTGGCCGAGGCAGGCGCAACCGTGTTGGCACAGACGGCGATGCTGGTGCCGCTGCGCCTTGCGGGAGGGCTCGCCCTCATCTTCATGGGCCTCAGAACCTGCCTCGGCTCCACCCGCCCGGCGCGCGAAGCAAGATGTGGAAACTTGTGCTCTGCCTTCATGTCGAGGTTGCTGATCGCCGCCGCCAACCCGATGACGATGCTGCCGTATCTGGCCATCGCGGCCGTGCCGCAAACCGGAAACCCGCTGATCATGAGTCGGGGGTTCGCAGTGCCCGCCGGAGTCATGCTCGGCAGCGCGTCCTGGTACCTGGTCCTTGCGCTGACCACGAACGCGACGTTTCAAAATCTGCAGAAGGTGACCTTGGATCGGCTCAACATCCTCGCGGGCATCCTCTTGATCGGCTTGGGTGTCGCGTTGCTCGGGCGGATCGTTTGACGCCTTCGCTCGTCGCAGGCCACGTGCACCAGACGGGCAGGAAAAATTGGTCCAGTAAAATAAGCGGGAATTGGCTCTTTGCCGGCGACGTCGTTCTCCTACGTTGACCTTGCTGCCTGACGGCTTTCGCGTAGCCGATTGATCATCGCCCGGCGCTATGTGACCCACGCGCGCGACATGCCACTCGAGCTCGTCCGATCGCCTCTACCCGAGATGCCCAGGTAACGACCATCGGAGACAGTATTCTTGAAGGCGAAGCGATGAAGGTCCTGATTGTCGGTGGCGGGATTGGCGGGATGACGGCCGCCCTTGCCCTGCATGCCGGTATCGAAGCCGAGGTGATCGAGCAGGCCGGGGATCGCGAGGTCGAAATCGGCATCAACGCCCTGCCGCATGCCGTCAAGCAGGACGACGGGCGGACGCTCTATGGTGCACATCTTGGAGAGGATCATGACAAAACACGCTCTGCTTGCTGCCGTCGTCGCAGTGACGGCAGCGGCGCCAATGACGCCCGCCGGCGCCGCCGATCCGGCGGCCATCGCCCGCGGCAAGTATCTCGTCGCCATCGCCGGCTGCAACGACTGCCACACGCCCGGCTATTTCCTCGGCAAGCCCGACATGGCCCACTTCCTCGGGGGCTCGGACGTGGGCTTCGAGATGCCCGGCCTCGGCGTCTTCCACGGACCCAACCTGACGCCCGACAAGGCGACTGGGCTCGGCGACTGGACCGACGCCGAGATCGTCGCGGCGATCCAGAAGGGCCAGCGGCCCGATGGCCGTATGCTGGCGCCGATCATGCCGTCGCATGCCTTCGCCAACCTCACCAAGCAGGACGTCGACGCCATCGTGGCCTATCTGCGCAGCCTGCCGCCGATCGCCAACAAGGTGCCGGGCCCATTCGGCCCGACCGAGACGCCGACCTCGTTCGTCATGAAGATCGTGCCGCCCGGCGCCAAATAGACCCGCATCGAGAGGCCCAGCTATGAATCAGCAGATCCCATCGAAAGACGTAAGCGCCACAGCATCGGTAACGCCGGACGCCATCATGCAGCTCGGCTTCGCCTTTTGGGGCTCAAAGACGCTGCTGAGCGCAGTCGAACTCGGGCTGTTCACCTTGCTCGGCGACGGGCCGCTCAACGCGGACGCTTTGACAACCCGGCTGAAGCTTCATCCGCGCAGCGTACGCGACTTCCTCGATGCGCTGGTGTCGCTTGGACAGCTGGAACGCAACGATGGCCTCTACTCCAACACGCCGGCTGGCGCCCTGTATCTCGATCGCCGCAAGCCAACCTATGTCGGCGGAATGCTCGAAATGGCGAACGCACGGCTCTATCCATTCTGGGGCGCGCTGACCGTAGCCTTGCGTACCGGCGAGCCGCAGAATGAGGCGAAGCAGGGTCGCGACCTGTTCGACGAGATATACCGCAACCCCGCTATTCTCTCAGAGTTCCTCAAGGCGATGACAGGGTTGAGCCTTGGCGCCGCGCACGCCATTGCGGAGAAATTTCCTTGGGCTGACTACAAGAGCTTCGCCGATATCGGCACCGCACAGGGCGGCCTCGCGGTCGAGCTTGCGCGTGCACATCCCCACCTCAATGGCATCGGCTTCGATCTGCCGGCGGTGAGGCCGCATTTCGAGGCCTACGCGGCGCAGCACGGTCTCTCGGCACGACTTTCGTTCCAAGCCGGCGACTTCTTCGCGCAGGCGATGCCGTCGGCAGATGTGCTGATCATGGGGCATATCCTGCACGACTGGGGCCTCGATAAGAAACAGGCGCTGATCCGCAAAGCCTACGAGGCGCTGCCTTTCGGCGGGGCGCTGATCGTCTATGATTCGATCATCGACGATGACCGTCGGCGCAATGCCTTTGGATTACTGATGAGCCTGAACATGCTGATTGAGACCCGCGAGGGCTTCGACTTCACGGGCGCGGACTGCACAGGCTGGCTTAAGGAGGCAGGCTTTGCAGAGACGCGCGTCGAACCGCTGGTCGGCCCAGACTCGATGGTGATAGGCGTCAAGTGAGAGAGAGACTTGTGGCGGCTCGAAGCCGCAGAGCCCGGTCGATGGCAGTTTAATTGCGATCTCTTGGCAACCGCTAACGCGAAGGAATGACACATGGCGGACGAGCCCCTCATCGTACGACAAAATACTGACATTGCGGCCGAGCCAACAAGAATCTGGGACATCATCGTCTCACCTGCCCTTTGGCCGAAATGGATGATGGTGCCACCTGCGTTGAAAGCTGGCACCGCAGCTGCGGCAGCGGCCATGTTCCTGGCGACCTCCGTCGCGGCTCAGGCAGAGACGCTCAAGATCGGCTTCCTCACCACGTTGACCGGACCCCTCGCGGCGCTCGGCCAGCACTCCCGCGATGGCTTCCTGCTCGCCGTCAAGCAGCGCGGTGGCAAGCTCGGTGGGGTCGACGCCGAAGTGATCGTCGAGGATGACTCGGTCAAACCCGACGTGGCGCTGCTGCGAACCCAGCAGTTCATCGAGCGCGACAAGGTCGATGTCATTGTCGGCATGCTTACCTCCAACGTTCTGCAGGCGGCGTTCCAGCCGGTCACCGAGAGCAAAACCCTCCTCATCGGCGTGAATGCCGGAACCTCGATGTTTGCCGGCGAGAAGTGCAATCCATTCTTCTTCTCGACCTCCTGGGAGAACAACCAGGTACCGGAGGCGATCGGCAAATACGCCCAGGACAGCGGCTATCGACGAATCGTCACGCTGGTGCCCAACTACCAGGGCGGACGTGATGCCACCGCGGGCTTCAAGCACCACTTCAAGGGCGAAGTGCTCGACGAGATCTACGTCAAGCAGAACCAGCTCGACTTCGCGGCCGAGCTGACGAGGATCCGTGCGTTGAAGCCGGACGCGGTCCTCGTCTTCATGCCTGGCGGCACGGGTGTCTCCCTAGTGCGCCAGTACGCGCAGTCCGGGCTCGCCGGCTCCATTCCGTTCCTGTCGGTCTGGACGCTCGACGAGACCACGCTGCCGGCCATCCAGGACGCGGCCGTCGGCCTCTACGGCAGCTCGCATTGGGCGCCGGATCTCGACAACGCGGTCAATGCCGCGTTCGTGAAGGCCTTCGAGGCGGAGTACGGCTATGTGCCGTCGAACTTCGCCGCGCAGGCATACGATGCCGGCCTCCTGATCGATTCGGCGGTTGCGGCAACCGGTGCCAAGGTTTCGGACAAGGATGCCCTGCGCAAGGCCCTGCGCGCTGCCGACTTCGCCTCGACGCGCGGACGCTTCCGCTACAACACGAACCAGTTTCCGATCCAGGATTTCTACCTGGTTCAGGCTATCCGGCGCGGGGACGGCAAATACGCGACCTCGGCAAAGCAGAAGATCTTCGCGGACTATGCCGACCGCCAGGCCCAGAAGTGCCCGATGTAGGCGTCGTTCTTCAATTTCCCGGAGCGAGCCAGTCCAGCGACTGTCCATGCGGACCGGTCCACGCTTTTGGCTCGCCATCGACCGCCAAGAGAAACCGCCAATGCGGCGCGGGCTGAAATACCCGTGCGGCGATGTCGGGGAAGACCCGCGGCGCCTCGTTGCTGATCCAGACCGCGCGCGATCCACGCACGGTATCGACAAAACGCCGGCGTGCCTCCGAGGGGGTCACATAGGCCAACACCGCGGTATGGAAGACGACGAGCGTCGCCTCAGCCGGTGCTTCGGCCATCAAGGGTTTTAGGTCGCGCAAGAGATCGCCACGCACGACACGCGGCGGATCGCGCCTCGCGACGGCAAGCGCCGCGCGCAGATTGGCGCGGCGATCATCCTGCTCCGGCCAGATCAACGCGTTCAGCCAGGCCATGTCCTCATCGGACATGACATCGAGCGGATTGAGATCGAGACCGGCGCGCCAGACGATGCGCGGCAGCGCGGCGGGCAACGGGGCCGGACCAGTCGCGGTACATCGGAACACGGGCGCATCGGGACCGGCTGGCGCAAGACGAACGTGCCCCCAATCGTAGCCATAGCGGTCGGGCAGCAGGCAAAGGCCGGCGGACGCCCCCACTTCGATGAGGGCAAGCGGCTGCGGCAACGCCGCCAGCAGCGGCAGCAGGACGGCGCAGCGCGCGGGCTCGTTGGTCTGGGTGGTGCGCGCCAGCATCGTGGCGCGAAGCGCGTCGGGGCGGCCAGCGACCATGTCGGTCAGCAACGCGATGTCGGGCGGCCGTCCGGCGATCAGGGTCGCCGCGCCCAACAGAAGATTCGGCTGGCGTCGCGGCGGCGGCAGGTCGATCAGGAAGCGCAGGACATCGGCCGAAGCGGCGATGTCCTGCGCCAGGCTCTCATAGTGCGGCGAGACTCCCTGGGCTTCGTCGGCCGCGAATCTGCGATAGCGCTCCGCGAGACGGGCGAGCGATTCCTCAGCCATGAACGTCGCTGATCCTCTAGTCCGGACAATGACAATTCATGCGGAAGACATTGTATTCCCGCACCCACACTTTCCACAGTTGGGCGTATTGCCTGGCTGGCGCCCGTCGGGTGCCCCAGGCAAGCCTCATGGTACGCCTCTGCCGGCATCCCGCTGCGCAGCCACCCTTCTTTGGACAACGGATGGTGCGAACGCGGGCCACCGCGCGGGCGAGTTGGCGCCGGGCCTCCGCCCGCGCTCCGCGATGCGCGGCGGCTGCGGTGGCGGCAAGCGCCGCGGCTGCTCCACTTGCCCTGATGTGGACTGGCCGGCATTTGTTCGTGCCATACGGGCCGACGGTCGACGCGATGGTATCCGGAATGAGCATGCTGCCCCCTTCGGCATGAATCCGCGAACGTGAGCAGGTTAAACGTAATGCAACCGTCGGACAATCGCGGTGGTCACCACGCGACGACACGCAGGCCCGGCCAGCGGGCCCGCCACTTCTTCAGCTTGGCATCGTAGATCGCTTGCGTGATCTGCTTCTTGTTGGGTCGCACGATCAGCCCCAGCAGGTCCGACAGGCCATAAGGCGCGAAGACATGAAGCCCATCCGCGCGCGGCTGCACGCCGACCGCGGTCGCCGTCGTCGGAAAGGTCGTGATGGCGTCCTCGGTCGAGACATAGGGCGCGAGGACGTTGCCGAATTTCTCGGCGTACCAGAGGTGCACGCGCGCTTCGTTCTTGACGTCGATCCACAAGCCGAGATCGGCAAACAGGGTGCGGAGTCGCGCCGCGTGTCCGGCCTCCGTCTCGGCGGAAAGATCCCCGCCATCGAAGTAGACGAGATCGATATCGGAGATGCCGTGCGTCGCCGGCAGGCCGAAGGCGTCGTTCCAGACGGTCTGGGCGAGGCAGCCGGCGACCAGCCAGCAGTCCGGCAAGCCGATCCGCGGCCAGCGATCGACGATCGTCGCGACGATCGGGCTGCGCGCCAGGACCAGCCGCAGCAGGTCCTCCTGGCTAGGCACGGAGCGAGATCAGGAGGTTGCCGAGCTTGTCCAGGGTCACGCGATCGCCGGGCTCGACGACGGTCGTGCCATCGAGCTGCTCCAGGATCGCCGGCCCGTCGAAGGCGGAATCGAGCGGCAGCTTGTCCCGGGTGTAGATCGGCGTCTGCTGCCAGCCGTCGCTGAACCACACGCGTCGCTCGCCGGCCTGGGCGGCTTTCAGGCTCGGCGCACGCTCTGTGGCCGCCAGAACGCCAAGCGAGATCTCCGGCCGCACGCCGATCACCGCGGTGTGGAGGTTGACTAGCATCGGCGGGATCTCCGGCAGCTCAATGCGTGCCGCCGCTCGAGGGCGGACATCACCAAAGTCCGCAGATTGCCTGCGCGTCGGAAAGACGTACACCCCACTGCAGCGTTTTCAAGACGAGGCCGGGTGCACCTTCATCCAGTGGAGGGCGATATCCTGGCGCCGCGCGATCCAAACGCCCTGCAAGCCCAGGACATGGTCGAGCAACCGCTCCAGAGCGATGAAACGCATCGGATTGCCGATGATGCGCGCATGCAGTCCGATCGAGATCATCTTCGGACTTGAGGCGCCTTCGCGATGGAGCACGTCGATGGCGTCGCGAATCATCTGCAGCCAGTCATCTGCCTTTGCCACGTTCCCGCGATAGAACATCTGGTCGTTGGTTGCCATGCTATACGGCACCACGAGGTGCGCGCGGCCGGCGACCTTCACCCAGAACGGCAGGTCATCGGCATAGGAATCCGAATCGTAGAGGAAGCCGCCTTCCTCGGCGAGCAATCGACGCGTGTTGACGCTGGGCGCGTAGCGGCAATACCAGCCGTAAGGTCGACGGCCGACCGACTTCTGGAACGACGCCACCGTCCTCGCGATCAGCGCCCGCTCTTCCCCCTCCTCCAGATCGAAGTGATTCATCCAGCGCCAGCCGTGGCCGGCGATGTCCCAGTCGGTTCTGGCGATTGCCGCGGCAGCAGGCGGATTGGCCTCGAGCGCCATGGCGCAGCCATAGAGGGTGAGAGGCACGCTGCGCTCGGTGAAGGCGCGATGGATGCGCCAGAAACCGGCACGAGCGCCATACTCGAACAGAGATTCGGCACCGAGGTCGCGGGTCTTGATGCTGCGCGGCGGCCCCGCCTCGGTCAGGGTCGTCTCGCTGAAGGAATCGCCGTTGGCGACCGAGTACTCCGATCCTTCCTCGTAGTTCAGCACGAAGTTGACAGCCAATCGCGCGTCGCCCGGCCACCGGGCATGAGGCGGCTGACCGCCATATCCGACCAGATCGCGTGTGTGAGCCATCGCGCCTTCCTTTCGTGTGCCGACCGATCACGACCGCACGGTGCGTGCGGCACCGATTCCTTACTCGGCCAGGTAGCCGCCATCGACGACGATCGTCGTGCCCATCGTCCAGCGCGCCTCGTCGCTGCACAAATAGGCGACCGCGCCGGCGAGATCTTCGGGCGTGCCGAGCCGGCCGGCCGGGATGCGATCGATCGTCCATTGCCGCAGCGCCGGATCGGCGAACCGGCGCTCGGTGAAGCCAGTCAGCACCGGTCCCGGCGCGACCGCGTTGACGCGGATGCCGTGCGCTGCGAGATCGAGCGCCATGCCCATCGTCAGCGACCGCAGGCCGCCCTTGGAGGCGAGATAGGCTGCCTTGTCACGCACCGCCGCGTGCGCGAGCTGGGAGGTGACGAAGACGATAGCGCCGCCCTTCTTGCCTTCGACCATGCGGCGAGCAACCGACTGCCCGATCACGAAGGGCGCCGTCAGGTTGACGCCGAGCACGCGGTCCCAGTCGGCACGGCTGTGATCGAGGATGCTGGCCGTCGCCGTCGTGCCGGCGCTGTAAACGAACACGTCAAGGCTGCCGAAGGCATCGAGCGGCGCCTTCACCAGGGTCTCCGCCGAGGTCGATGCCGTCACATCGACCCCCAGCGAGGTGGCGCGTCCACCGGTCTCGACGATCGAAGCCGCGGTCGCGGCGGCAGCGTTGCCGTCGAGGTCGGCGACGACGACATTCGCCCCCTCCTTCGCGAGCAGCCGGGCGCTCGCGCGGCCGATCCCACTGCCGGCGCCCACGACCAGTGCCGTCTTTCCCTCCAACCGAGCCATCATCGAACTCCTTCATTGGGGCCGCAATCAGGTACGCGCCCTCTCAACGGTCTCTTCCTCGATGCGGTAATAGGCCTCGAGCCCGATCAGACGCTCGATGCCGATCCGCGCCTCGCGCGCCGTCGCGTCATCGATTCCAGCGAGGCCCGACTGACGAAAGCGCTGCATGACGTCGCGGACGGCCATGTACTGGGCGACCACCACGCTGATCGCGTCCATGCAGGCGGTGTAGCCGAACTCAGCAAGCTGTGGCGTGGTCAGGATCGGCCGCCCCGTGCGGTTGCCGGTGCTGTTGACGTAGATCAGCGGTGCCTTGCAGTGACGCGGCGCGTTCGCGGCGTCCTCCAGGGACGTGGGAAAGATCATGACCATGTCGGCCCCGGCCTCGGCGAAGAGGTTGGCGCGACGCACACCCTCGGCATAGCCGTGAGTCTGCATGGCGTCTGTCCGTGCGATCACGACGAAATTCGGATCGCGCCGGGCCTTGACGGCATAGGCGATCTTCGTCGCCATCTCGTCGGCCGGGATGACGTGCTCGCGATACTCCCGATGATAATGGGCGCGTTTGGGGAAGACCTGATCCTCGATATGGACGGCCGCGACGCCGACATGCTCAAGCTCGCGCACCGTCCGCATCGAATGCATAGGATCGCCGAAGCCGGCGCCGCCATCGACGATCAGCGGCACGTCGACCGCCTGGGTGATGCGTCGCGCCAGTTCCACCACCTCGCTCATGGTGAGCAGCGGCTCGGTGATCGTCGTGCCCGCACCCATCGCGTACCCACCGAGCGCTACCGCCTCGAAACCCGCTTCCTCGGCGATGCGCGCCGCGAACGGGTCAGGGCAGGATGGCATCAGCAGCAGGTCGCCGCGCGCGAGCCGCTGCCGAAGGCGGGCGCCATTGCTTCTTTCCATGTCAGCTCGTTCCTTCGCTGTTGGCGACGCGGCGCCGAACCATCGGCTCCACGACGTCTTCCATCTGCGCGGCGCGCTGCTGGGGCGTACGGTACGGCCCCTCGTCGCGCCGTGAGAAATAGACCACCTGCTGATAGCGATCGGTGCGATAGAGCACGCGAGCGAACTGGAACGGCCGGCCGTTGCGCGCGAAGTGCGTGCGCTCGAGCACCAGCAGCGGCTCGCCGAGGTCGACGTTCAATACTTTCGCCACGGTGCGGTCAGCCAGGGTCGCCGATGCGACCTGCCGACTGCGGAAGGCCGGGATCCCACAGTACTCCTCGACCAGCAGGACCAGCGGCCGCTGATCGAACAGATGGCGCGGCAGGCGCTCGCCGATCTCCTCCGGAAAATACAGGCTCGAGTAGGCAAACGGCCCTTCGCTGGTCGACCGCGTGGCGCGTACGCTCAGCATTCGGCCGGTCGCCGGCACGTCGAGCACGCCGGCGATGCGGGCGTTGCGCGCGGCCGTCACCGTCTGCACCGATTTCACGGCATAGGCTCCGGAGAAGCCGATATCGATGATGTCCTCGATGCCGCCGATGTTCCATTCGCCGCCATCGGCGCCGCCGCGCTTGAGGAAGGTACCGCGGCCTGCGGTGCGCTCGACGATGCCCTCCGCCACCAAGTTCTGCAACGCGGACCGTACGGTCTGCCGGCTGACGTTGAATTCCAGCACCAGTTCCGCCTCGGTCGGCAGGCTTTCGCCGACACGATAGATGCCCTCAGCGATTCGCTGCCGGAGCGTGTCCAGGATGCGGGCATAGATCGGGACGAACGTTCGGGTCATCATTCCCCGTCGGCGGCGTGTGGCCCGAGAATTGCCACGGTGGCCGAGAGAGGGTCAACTTATTTGTCCGTACAAAATTTGGAATTGTACGTATAAAGTTGTTGCGGGTCATTTTGCCGCCGCGCTAACGTCGCCGTCGACGGCAAGCGATTTGGCCGCCGGTACTTGGAGTCGCGGACATGGATCTGCGGGGAAGCGTCGCCCTCGTGACGGGCGCACAACAGGGAATCGGCCGGGCCACCGCTGTCGCGCTGGCCCGCGAAGGCGCCGACATTGCCCTCAACTTTCTCGACGACAAAGCGGGAGCCGAGGCCGGCGCCGAGCTCTGCCGCAAAGAGGGACGCCGCGCGCTGATCGTGCAGGGTGACGTCGCCCGCCGCGACGATGCCGGGCGCATGGTTGCGGAATGCGTCGCGGGACTCGGCCGTATCGACATCCTGATCAACAACGCCGGCGTCTTCCCGCGCGTGAAGTTCCTCGACATGACAGATGCGGACTGGGACTACCTGATCGACATCAACCTCAAGGGCGGCTTCCTGTGCGCCCAGGCTGCGGCCCGACAGATGGCGGCGGAGGGCCACGGCGGCGCCATCGTCAACCTCTCCTCCGGCGCATTGCGTGGCGCGAAGCTTGGCGTGCATTACAGCGCCAGCAAGGGTGGCGTCGTGTCGATGACGCGCGCGATGGCGCTCGAGCTTGCGGAACACGGCATCCGCGTCAACGCGGTTGCGCCCGGCCTCACCGACACGGCCCAGCCGCGCTACGAGCACAGCGACGACGAATTGCATGCGATGGGCCGCGCCCTGCCACTCGGCCGCCTCGGCACGCCCGAGGAGATCGCCGACGCCATTGTCTTCCTGGCGTCGTCCAGGGCCCGCTTCATCACCGGTCAGGTGCTGCACGCCAACGGTGGCGGCTACATGCCGTGAACAACAATGCGCCGACGTTTTAGTCACACGAGTGGGGTGTCATATGAGCAAGAATCGTAAAATCTCGACAATCAAGCGCCGGCAAGCCATTGCCGGGGTGGGCGCCATGGCCGCGTCACTGGCCGGCGGCCCGGCCTTCGGCCAGTCGGCGCCGGCAGTGAAGGGCAACGCCACCAAGGTGCTGTTCGGCATCGGCCTCAGCGCGCCGTTCCTGGCGTTCGTGCCGTGGGTCGACAAGGGCATCGCCGCCAAGCACGGCGTCAACGCCGAGTACAAAATCTTCGAGAGCGGGCTCGGCGGCGTCGAGGCGGTCGTCGCCGGCAACGGCCATATCTGCGTCGGCAGCGAGGTCAACATGTCCCGCCCTCGGCTGAGCGGCGGCAGCATCGTGTCGGTCGCGCGCAGCCTGGTGGCGCGCCGCGACCAGGGCATCGGCGTCGGCCCGGGCATCGAGAAGCCGGCAGACTTCAAGGGCAAGACCTTCGCCGTCATCCGGACCACGGGCGCCGACTACCTGCTGTCGCGCTTCCTCGAGAAGCACAATCTGCGCGAGGGCACGGGGCCGGACGAGGTGAAGATCATCACCGTGCAGCCGGCGGAATGGATTCCCGCCATCCAGCGCGGCGATCTCAACGGCTTCTTCGGCTGGGAGCCGTGGCTTTCCAAGCTGCCGCAGATCATCAAGGGCGCCAAGGTCTACGCCTGGGCCAGCGACGACAACCTCTACAATCAATGGCTGTTCACCGCCTTCCGCGAGGACTGGGCGAAGCAGAACCCGGAGCTCGCCGGCGCCGTCTACAACTCGCTGGCCGACGCCACCGACTGGACGCTCGCCAACAAGGAAGAGGCGATCGACATGTGCGCCAAGAAGTTCCGGCTGAACAAGGCGGATTTCGCCCAGCAGGTTGCCGGCGTCGACTGCGTCTTCGACACCAAGCGCGAATTCTACGACCGCTACAAGGTGATGCTGGGCTGGGCCATCAACCGCGGCTACCTCAAGATCGACAACCTCGACAAGTTCGTGACCGAGGCCTACTACCCCGACATCGCGCGCAAGTACGCGCCGTCCCGCACCGACTTCTAGGTTGGTGCGAGTGGCCGATTCCTACATCGACTTCCGCCAGGTCGACTTCCGTTACGATGCCGGCCTGGGGGCGCCCAACTGGATCCTGAAGGGGTTCGACCTGACGATCGAGCGGGGTGAGTTCTACGTCCTGCTGGGTCCGTCGGGCTGCGGCAAGACCACCGCGCTCAACCTGCTCGCCGGCTTCGAGCACGAGCATGGCGGATCGCTCACCGTCGGCGGCCGTCCGGTCACCGCGCCCGGCGTCGACCGGGTCGTGATCTTCCAGGGCGACGATTCGCTCTATGGCTGGCTGACGGCGCAGGAGAACGTCGAGTTCGGCCTGAAGCTCGCCGGCGTGCCGGCGGCCGAACGGCGCGAGAAGGCACAGCAGCAACTCGACTTCGTCGGACTGGGCAAGCAGGGCCACAAGTTCCCGTCGCAGCTCTCGGGCGGCATGAAGCAGCGCATCCAGATCGCCCGCGCGCTGGTCTGCGAGAGTCCGATCCTGCTCATGGACGAACCATTTGCCGCGCTCGACGCACAGACGCGCGCCATTCTGCAGGACGAGCTGACGACCATCCAGCAGCGCACCGCGAGCACCGTGCTGTTCATCACCCACGATATCGGCGAGGCCATCATCCTGGCCGACCGTGTCGGCATCATGCGCTCGGGCCCCGGATCGGCGCTGAAGGAAGAGATCGAGATTTCGCTGCCGCGACCGCGCCGTCGCGGTGACCCGGCGTTCGGCGAACTCTACGACCGCATCCACGCGATCCTCTCGGAAGAGGTGACACGCGTGCTGCGGCGCGAGCAGGCGAACCAATGACCTCCAGCTCCGACACCATGGCCACGACGGTCCAAGCCGGCGATGGCGGCGGGCCGGCGCGCACGAGAAGTGCGGTGCTGAAGCAGGTGCGCGGCACGGTTTCCCTCGTGCTGCGCTACACCGTGGCCGCCGTGGCGATCGGGCTGGCATGGGAACTGTTCAGCATGCGCTTCGATTCGCCGGTGCTCTTCCCCGGTCCGGCCAAGACGGCGGCCCGCGCCCTGGAGCTGATCGAGGAAGGCCGCCTGCAGGCCGACATCCTGGCCAGCCTTCAGCGCATCCTGATCGGCTTCGCCATCGGCAGCCTGATCGGCGCCCTGGCCGGCCTGGCGATGGGTTCCTCGCGCCTGGTCTCCGACCTCTTCCAGCCACTGGTCAATTTCTTCCGCTTCATCGCGCCCACGGCGTGGATCGCCACCGCCATGGTCTGGTTCGGACTGGGCGAGGCCAGCAAGATCTCGCTGATCATTTACGCCACTGTGTTCGTCGTGTTGCTGAGCTCGATGATCGGCGTCAGCGCGGTCGCCCGGAACAAGGTCCGCGCCGCTCGCTGCCTCGGCGCCACCGACCGGCAGATTTTTTTCCTGGTGACCCTCCCCGGGGCCCTCACCTACGTGCTGACCGGCATGCGCATGGCGCTGATGAATGCCTTCATGACCGTCGTCGCTGCCGAGATGATCGCCGCCGAGGCGGGGCTCGGCTTCTTGATCTATAATTCACGGCAGTGGATGGAGACCGATTCCATCTTCGTCGGCATGCTGACGCTCGGCATCGTCGGCCTGATAGCCGACCGGCTCTTCGTCTTCGTCAGCCGCACCCTGCTCCGGCGCTTCAGCTTCCAGTGAGAGACATGAGCGCGACCCGAAAATCGTTCTATCGCGGCGCCATCTGCATTGTGACCTTCCTGATCCTGTGGGAGGTCGGCGCCCGGCTGTTCCTGGTGCCGGCCGTGCTGCCGGCGCCAACCCAGATCGCCGCCGAGCTGATCTCCTACGCCTCGACTGGCAAGCTGGGCTACGATCTGCTGATGAGCGGCCAGCGCGTGCTGGTGGGCTTCGTCATCGGCAGCTTGCTGGGCGCGACGCTCGGCCTGCTGCTCGGCTCGTTCAAGGCTTCTCAGTGGCTGCTCGATCCGCCGCTGCAGTTCTTCCGCTTCATCCCGCCGATTGCCTGGCTGACGCCGGTGCTGATCTGGTTCGGCATTGGCGAGAACGGCAAGTATGTGCTGATCGCCTACACCACGACCTTCATGGTGATGATCAACACTTATGCGGGCGTCGTCGGCATCCGGCAGAACCAGCTTCGCGCCGCGCGCTGCCTCGGCGCGACGCGCTGGCAGTCCTTCCGCCTCGTCATCATCCCGACCGCCCTGCCCCACATCCTCAACGGCATGCAGATCGGCATGGCCAACTCGCTGCAGACCCTGGTGGTCGCGGAGATGCTGGCAGCCAACGAAGGGCTGGGCTTCCTGATCATCAACAGCCGGATCAGCCTCTCGACGGAACTCGCCTATGTCGCCATCATCCTGCTCGGCGTCATCGGCTTCCTCGCCGATTCGAGCTTCCGCAGTTTCGCCGCACGTGTGGCCTGGAAATACAAGCTTGCCTGAACAGTCCCCCGACCGGCCTTCCGGTCCCCTCGCCAACACCGTCACGATCGGCGATGTTGCCGCCTTCGTGACGAGCAAGAACGCCGGCCCCTACAAGCTGGCGCTCGACATCGTGTTCTCGACGGCTGCCGACTACGAGCGTTTCGTCGGGCAGGCCGGCCTCGACCGCGACGCCGTCGCCGCCATCTACGGCATCCCGCTCGCCGACGTGCTCGACGTCATCCATTTCGCGCCGGCCTTCGCCGTCAAGATCGCGCTGCGGCGGCGCATCACCGCCGGTGCGCCGGGCGACAGCGACGTCTACGGTGCGCAGCAACACGTTCCCCTCATGCAACATCGGATCGCCTGGTAATGGCCCCCGACAGCCTCACCGTCTTCGCGCCGCAGGGCATGCTGGGCTACGGCATACCCGAGCGCTCGATGCGCCTCGGCATGGAACGCAGGCCCGACGTGCTCGCCGTCGATGCCGGCTCGATCGATCCCGGCCCGCACTATCTCGGCGCCGGCGTCTCCTTCACCAACCGTCGCTCCGTGCAGAAGGACCTCGAGATGATCCTCGATGCCGCGCACGCGCATCGCATCCCCGTCCTGATCGGCAGCGCCGGCGGTGCCGGCGGAGACGCCCATCTCGACTGGCTGATCGAGATCTATTGCGAGATCTGCCGCGAGCGCGGCTACAGCTTCCGAACCGCGCGCATCAGCGCCGAGATCTCCCGGGACTGGCTGCGCCGGCGATTGGCCGACGGCGCCATCTCGCCGCTCGACCACGACAATGCCTTGACGCCGGGCCATATCGAGCGGGCGGCGCGGATCGTCGGCCAGATGGGCTACGAGCCCTTCATGCGGGCCATCGAGGCCGGCGCCGAGGTCATCATCGCCGGCCGCGCCTTCGATCCGGCGATGATGGGCGCGCACGCGCTGCTGCGCGGCTTCGACCGCGGCCTCACCGTGCACATGGGCAAGCTGCTGGAATGCGGCGGCGCGGCTGCCTATCCGCGGCATGGCTCCGACGGGTTGCTGGCCACCCTCCACCGCGACTCGTTCACGGTCGAGCCGCCCAATCCGGACAAAGTCTGCACCGTGGCTTCGGTGGCGGCGCATTCGCTCTACGAACGCGCCAATCCCTATCACATGGAATTCCCCGGCGGCGCCATCGACCTGCATGCCACCCGCTTCGAGCAGGAGAGCGAGCGCGTGGTGCGCATCTCAGGCACGCGCTATATCGAGGCGCCGCATTACACCATCAAGCTCGAGGGCGTGGAGCGCATCGGCTACCGCACCATCGCCATCGCCGGCGTCCGCGATCCCATCCTGATCTCGCGCTTCGACGACTACGTGGCCAACATCCGCAGCCGGGTGGCGGAGCGTTATCCTGACGGCTACCGCCTTGCCATCCACAGCTACGGGCGCAATGGCGTGATGGGCTCGATCGAGGCGACGCGGACCGATCAGCCGTTCGAGCTCGGCCTGGTGTTCGAGGTCATCGCCGACGATCCTGAAACCTCGGCAGCGGTCCTCGCGCTGGCCCGGTCGGCGGCGCTGCACGTCACTTATCCCGGCCGAAAGGGCATCGCCGGCAATCTCGCCTTTCCGTTCTCCCCATCGGACATTGCCGTCGGTCCGGTCTACGAATTCACCATCCATCATCTGGTCAAGACTGAAGATCCGTGTTCGCCCTTTGCCACTGACCTGTTCACGCCCTGATGTTTCCTGTCACCGAGCGATAGACCCATGCCCGACCAGCCGATCTCCGACGCAGCCGCCCGCGATTATGCGACCCTCTTCAATCCGCCCTTCGAACTGGACCGGCGCAACGTCGCGTTGGTGGTGGTCGACATGCAATACGCCAGCGCGTCGCGTCGCGACGGCCTCGGCGCGCTGCTGAAAGCCAAGGGCCTCGAAGACAGGGGTACCTACCGTTTCGACCGCATCGAGCAGGTAGTGACGCCCACCATCCAGCGCCTGCTTGTCGCCTTCAGGCGCGAGAAGCTGCCGGTAATCTATCTCACCGTCGGGTCGGAGCTGCCGGACTTCGGCGACATGCTGCCGGGCATGCGCCGCTTCGCCGAGGCGATCGGCAATACCGAGGGCGCCAAGGAGCATCGCATCCTGGACGAATTGGCGCCGTCGCCGGGCGAAGCCGTCGTCAACAAGACGACCATGAGCGCCTTCCACTCCTCCGGTTTCGAGCGCCTCATGCAGGCAATGGGACGCGCACAGCTCTGCTTCACCGGTGTCTCGACCAATTCCTGCGTCGAAGGCACCGCGCGCGACGCCGCCGATCGCGGCTTCCAGTGCGTGATCGTCGAGGACGGTTGCGGCGCGGCATCGGCAGAGCTGCACGACGCCGCCTGCCGCAACTTCGCCCGACTGCTCGGCCGTGTGGCCACGGCAGGAGAGATCCTGGCCGAGCTTGGCGTGAAATAGCGACGACCTGAAGGTCTGTCCGCCATCGCCGCTTCGGTCGACAAGGCGTTGTTCAGCTCTTCGGTGGTGAAGCAACCGACACCAGCAGATTGCCGAGCTTGTCCTGACGGACCGTATCGCCCGGTTCGACAACCGTCGTGCAATCGAGTTGATCGAGGATGGCCGGCCCTTCGAAAGCGGCGTCGAGCGGCAGCTTGTCCCGGGCATAGACAGGCGTCCGATGCCAGCCGTCCACGAACCACACGCGCCGCTCGCCGACCTGCGCGGCCTTCAGGGTGGGCGCGCGCTCGCCGGCAGCCAGCACGGCGAGCGAGACCCCGGGTCGCACGCCGATCACCGCCGTGTGCAGGTTGACCAGGACGGGTGGGATTTCCGGCAGCTCGATGCCGAAGCGGCGCCAGTAAGCGGCGGCAAAGGCCTTGCGCAGGCCCTCGACGCCGATGCCCTCGTTCTCGACGCCGACCGACAGGATGTGGCTCTGCCCCTGGAACTGCATGTCGGCGCTCAGCACCCGGCGCAGCTCGCGCACCGGCACGCCTTCCTTGACGATGGTCCGGCGTCCCTCGGTCGCCTGCTCGGCGTAGATGCCGGCGATGGTGGCATCATCGATCGCCGACAACGGCTTGTTGATGGTGCGCACATAGTCGTGGCGCAGGTCGGCCACCACGCAGCCCAGCGCATTGGTGATGCCGGGCCGCGCCGGCACCAGCACGGTCGGAATGCCGAGCTCGCGCGCCAGCGCCGTGGCGTGCAGCGGCCCCGCGCCGCCGAAGGCGAACAGGGCGAAGTCGCGCGGATCGTGGCCGCGCGACAGCGAGACCAGGCGGATGGCGCCGGCCATGCGGTCGTTGGCAATGCGCAGGATCGCTGCCGCGGCGGCCTCGGCATCGAGGCCCAACCGCTGGCCGACCTTCTGCTCGATCAGTCCGCGCACATGATCGAGGGTCACCGGATGGTCGACGCCCAGCAGGCGATCGGGATTGAGCCGGCCCAGCACCAGGTTGGCGTCGGTGATGGTGGGTTCGCTGCCGCCGCGGCCGTAGCAGATCGGCCCGGGCCGGGCGCCGGCGCTTTCCGGCCCGACGCGCAGCATGCCCGCGGCGTCGACCGTGGCGATCGAGCCGCCGCCGGCGCCGATCGTGTGCACGTCGACCATCGGCACATGGATGGGCATGGCGTATTCCAGCTCGAGCTCGCCCGACACGCTCGGCACGGCGTTCTCGATCAGGCCAACGTCGGTCGAGGTGCCGCCCATGTCGTAGGTGATGAGGTTGGGATGGCCCGAGGCGCGGCCGGTATAGGCCGCCGCCATCACGCCCGAGGCCGGGCCCGACATCACGGTGTTGACAGCCGACAATGCGATGAACTGCGACGACGCCGTGCCGCCATTGCCCTGCATCACCAGGATGTCGCGGTCGAAGCTCTTGCTCAAAAGCTCGAGCCGCAGACGCGTGAGATAGCGGTCGAGCACGGGCTGCACCGAGGCATTGACCGCCGCCGTCACGCCGCGCTCGTACTCGCGATACTCCGACAGGATGGCGTGGCCCGCGGTGATGTAGCCGTTGGGCCACAGCGCATGGACGATCTCGGCGGCGCGCTTCTCGTGCGCCGGATTGATGTAGCTGTGCAGGAAATGGATGACCACGGCCTCGCAGCCCATGGCCAGCAGCTTCTTCGCCGCTTCGGCCACCGCCGCCTCGTCGAGCGGCGTCAAGACCTTGCCGTCGGCATCCATGCGCTCGGGCACTTCCAGCCGGATCTCGCGGTCGATCAGCGGCTTGAAGGTGCCGCGCAAGCCATAGGGCTGCGGCCGCGTGCGGCGGCCGAGCTCCAGCACGTCGCGGAAGCCCTTGGTGGTTATGAGCCCGACCTTGGCGATCTTGCGCTCGAGCAAAGCGTTGGTGGTCGTCGTCGTGCCGTGCACCAGGGCCTGCACGGTGCCAGGGTCGGCGTCGGCCGCGGCGAGGGCCGCCATGAAGCCGATGGCCTGGTTGTCGATGGTGGTCGGCACCTTGGCGAGCTTGACGGTGTTGGAGCGCGGGTCGACCGCCAGAAGGTCGGTGAAGGTGCCGCCGACGTCGATGCCGACGGTGAGGAAACGCGGAGCCATTGTGTTCTACACCGACAGATACTGTTCACGGAGGGAAGCGTCGGCCGCGAGCTCGGCCATCGAGCCGCCGAAGCGGATCTGGCCCTTCTCGATGATATAGGCGCGGTCGGCAACCGCCTGGGAGAAGTGCAGGTTCTGCTCGGACAGGAGCACGCTACAGCCCCTCGCCCTTGAGCGCATGGATGGAGCGCGCCATCTGCTCGACGATGATCGGCGCCAGCCCTTCCGACGGCTCGTCCAGAAGGACGCAGCGCGGGTTGCCCATCAGAGTGCGGGCGATGGTGAGCATCTGCTGCTCGCCGCCCGACATGCGTCCGCCCGGCCGTTCGCGCATGCCGGCGAGATTGGGGAACAGCGCGAAGAGCTTGTCCTCGGTCCACGACGGTGCGTCCTTGCGTGGCGGCTGCAGGCCGACGGCGAGGTTCTCCATGACGCTGAGCTCGGTGAAGATGCGCCGGTCCTCGGGAACGTAACCCAGGCCGAGCCGGGCGACGCGATAGGGCTGCAGGCGCTCGATGCGCCGGCCGTCGAACGTCACCTCGCCCTTGGCCGCCGTCACCAGTCCCATGATGGTCTTCATGACGGTCGATTTGCCCGCGCCGTTGCGGCCCAGCAGAGCTACCACCTCGCCGGCCGACGCTTCGAGCGACACGCCGTGCAGGATGTGGGCCCGGCCGTAATAGGCATGCAGGTCCTTCACCTGGAGCATGCGTGCTCCTCATTGTCTTCCGGACCGCGCGCGTCCCGCGCGCTCATGAGCGCGCGGGACGCGCGCGGTCCGGAAGAGCATGAAGGCATCAATTGCCGCTCCCGAGATACACTGCGCGCACGTCGGGGTTGGCGCGCACCTCCTGCGGCGTGCCGCCGGCGATGAGCTGGCCGCGATCGAGCACGATGATGCGGTCGGCCTGGCTGAACACCACGTCCATGTCGTGCTCGGTGAACAGCACGGCGATCTTGCGGGCGCGCGCCAGGCCCGCCGCCAGCTCCATCAGGGCGACGCGCTCCTTGGGCGCCATGCCGGCGGTCGGCTCGTCCATCAGCAGCAGTCGCGGCTGGTTGGCGAGCGCCATCGCCAGCTCGACGCGCTTCAGGTCACCGTAGGCCAGCACGCCGCAGGGACGGCCGGCCTGGTCGAGCATGCCGACCTGGCCGAGCAGCGCGTCGGCCTCGGCTGGCGAAGGCCGTGCCGAAGCGGCTGAGCATCGAGCGCAGCCGGCCGGCGTGCGAATAGAGCGCCATCTGCACGTTCTCGCGCACCGACAGGGAGGCGAAGGTCGCGGTGATCTGGAAGGTGCGGCCGACGCCCAGGCGCCAGATCTGGCGCGGCCTGAGGCCCACGATGTCGCGGCCTTCCAGGCGCACGATGCCGCCGTCGGGCGAGAGCTGGCCGTTCAGCATGTTGAAGCAGGTGCTCTTGCCGGCGCCATTGGGGCCGATCAGGGCTAAAAGCTCGCCGGCGTCGACGGCGAAGGAGACGTCGGCCACAGCCTGCACGCCGCCGAACGACTTGTGCAGGCCTTCGACCTGGAGGACGGCACTCATGCCCTCTTTTCTCATGATCGCGCCTCGCGCCAGCGTATCGTCAGCGTCTTCAGGCCGCCGACCAGGCCCTGCGGGAAGAGCAGCACGATTGCCAGGATCACCCCGCCCATGACGGCGCGCCAGAACTCGGTGCGGCGGGCGACCTCGTCGCGCAGCCAGGTGAAGATGGCGGCACCGGCGAGCGGCCCGGTCAGGGTCTCGACGCCGCCCAGCAGCACCATGATCAGCCCGTCGGTCGACTGGGCGATGGAGATGGTCGAGGGCGAGATGCTGCCCTTGGAGAAGGCGTAGACGGCGCCGGCCAGGCCCGCCAAGGCGCCGACCAGCACGAAGGCCATCCATTGAAAGGCGCGCAGGTCGATGCCGATCGCCTCGGCGCGCAGCGGCGAATCGCGGCCGGCGCGCAAGGCAAAGCCGAAGGGCGAGAACAGCACACGCCACAGGAGGGCGATGCCGGCGCCGCAGAAGGCGAGCGCGAGATAGTAGTAGGCCGTCTTGCCGGCGAGCCAGGCCGAGGGCCAGACGCCAAAGAGGCCGTTGCTGCCACCGGTGAAGGAATCCCACTGAAAGACGATCGACCAGCTGATCTGGGCGAAGGCCAAGGTCAGCATGGCGAGGTAGACGCCCGACAGCCGCACGCAGAACCAGCCGTAGACCACGGCGAAGGCGCCGGCGACCAGGGGCGCCAGCACCAGCGCTGCTTCCATCGGCAGGCCGCCGCGCTTCAGCAGCAGGCCGGCGGCATAGGCGCCCAGGCCGAAATAGGCGGCATGGCCGAACGACACCATGCCGGCCGGGCCCATGATGAAGTGCAGGCTTATAGCAAACAGGGCGAAGCAGAAGATGTCGGTCAGCAGGATGGTGACGTAGCGGTCGGCGACGATGGGCACGGCGAGCAGCAGCGCCAACCCGACCAGCACGAACGTCCAGGACGGCACGGTGAGTGGCGGCGCGGGATCGGCGGCGAGGCGCTGCAGGGCCTGCGGCTTGCCCAAAAGGCCGAAGGGGCGGACGACCAGGACGATCGCCATGATCAGGAATTCGACCACCAGGGTGAGCTTGGAGAAGTTGATGTCGGCGCCGAACCAGTGGACGGTGCCGACGCCGATGCAGAAGGCTTTCGCGACGCCGATCAGGATGGCGGCGAGGAAGGCGCCACCAATGCTGCCCAGGCCGCCGACCACGGTGACGACGAAGGCGTCGGCGATGACCGAAAGGTCGAGCTCGAGGTTGGCGGGCTCGCGCGGGATCTGCAGCGCGCCGCCGAGGCCCGCCAGCACCGAGCCGACGAAGAACACCGAGGTGAACAGCCTGGCCTGGTCGACACCGAGCGCGCCCACCATCTCGCGGTCCTGGGTCGCGGCACGCACCAGCGCGCCCCAGCGCGTGCGCGTCAGCAGCAGCCACAGGACGAGCAGAACGACCGGACCGGTGGCGATCAGCAGCAGGTCGTAGGCCGGGATGCGGCGGCCCAGGATCTCGACCGCCATGGAGAGGCCGGGCGCGCGCGGGCCGACCAGGTCCTCGGCACCCCAGGTGAAAAGCGCGATGTCCTTGATCACCAGCACGACGGCGAAGGTGGCGAGAAGCTGGAACAGCTCGGGCGCGCGGTAGATGCGGCGCAGCATCAGCACCTCGATCAGCACGCCCGACCAGGCCGACGGCGAGCGCGGCCAGCACGACCGAGGTCCAGAAGCCCACGGGCGTGCGGCCCAGTGCCTGGATCAGGCTGTAGGCGCCGTAGAGGCCCAGCATGTAGAGCGAGCCGTGCGCGAAATTGACGATCCGCGTCACGCCGAAGATCAGCGACAGGCCGGCCGACACCAGGAACAGCGACGCCGCGGCCGCCAGCCCGTTCAGGAGCTGGATGATGATGGAGGCGAAGGTCACTTATCCGTCGTCTCGACCGGAGCGCGGAGCGCGGAGCGGAGAGACCTTGCCTGCTCCAGGCAAGATCCCTCGACTTCGCTGCGCTTCGCTCGGGATGACAGCGACTTCGTCGCTGTCAATTGGCCGGCCTCATCTTCTTCACGTCGGCATCGGATGGCAGCACATCCTTGCCGTCGACGAAGCGCCAGTCCTTCATGTAGCCCTTGCCGTCCTTGACGCCGATCTTTCCGACATAGGCGCCCATGGTCGACTGATGGTCGATCGGCCGGTACTCGATCATGCCGAACGGCGTCAGCACGGTGATGCCCTTGGCCGCCGCGATCAGCTTGTCCTGGTCGAGCGAGCCCGCCTTCTTGATGATGGCGACCGCCGACATGATGGTGGCGTAGCCCACGACCGAGCCGAGCCGCGGATAATCCTTGTACTTGGCCTGGTAGGCGTTGAGGAACTTGGTGTGCTCGGGCGTCTTGATCTCGCTCCACGGATAGCCCGTGACGTACCAGCCGTCGGGCGCCTCCTCCTTCAGCGGATCGAGATACTCCGGCTCGCCCGCCAGCAGGTTGAAGACTTCGACGCCCTTGAAGATGCCGCGCTGCTGGCCCTCGCGCACGAACTTGGCGAGGTCGGGACCGAACAGCGAGGAGAAGATCGCGTCGGGCTTGGCGTCGGCCAGGGCCTGCGCCACCGCGCCGGCGTCGATCTTGCCGAGCGGGGTGGCCTGCTCGGTGACGAATTCGACGCCCGGCTGCTTGGCCGACAGGAGCTTCTTGAAGGCGGCCGTCGCCGACTGGCCGTACTCGTAGTTGGGATAGACGATCGCCCAGCGCTTCTTGTTGAGCTTGACGGCGTCGGGAATGAGCATCGCCGTCTGCATGTAGGTCGAGGTGCGCAGGCGGAAGGTGTAGGCGTTGCCTTGGTCCCACACGATCTTGTCGGTCAGGGGTTCGGCTGCGAGGAACAGCACCTTGCGCTGCTTGGCGAAGTCGGCGACGGCCAAACCGACGTTCGACGGGAAGGTGCCGACCAGGAACGAGGCGCCCTCGCGGCTCAAAAGCTCCTCGGCAACGCGCACGGCGTCACCGGGATTGCCGTTGTCGTCGCGGCTTATAACCTCGATCTTGCGGCCGAGCACGCCGCCCGCGGCATTGACCTCCTCGACGGCCAGCTCAAAACCCTTCTTGTAGGGTTCGAGGAAGGCCGGGAAGACCTTGTAGCTGTTCATTTCGCCGATCTTGATCGGCGCCTGCGCGCTGGCAGGCGCCGCCATCGACAACCCGACCAGCACCGCGGCGCCAGCGAGCAACTTGTTGCGGGTCAGCATGTCATCCCCTCCGTGAAGCAGACCTTCTCCCAAACCGAGCCTATCGAGCCCGGCCTACACACCACAAGCGCCTGTGAAGGCGCGCAAGACGCTCAGTTCGCGAACGATGAGCGTGCCTGTATCCCCCAATGACCGTCCTGACGCGTGACGATGTAGATCGTCTCGAAGCGGCCGATCAGCGAGCCATCCGCCTTCCAGCGGCTGAACGCCACCTTCAGGTGCACCTTGTCAGGGCCGACATGGATCGGCGTGCGCTCGTCCCATTGACTGCGCGCCCAGCCGTCGCCGGCGCGCGCCACGAAGTCGGCGAGCTTGTAGTCGCCATGATTGTTCCAGACCACGACCTTGCCGCCGGCCAGCCGCACGTGCGGGAAGTTGCAGGCCGCGTTGGTCGCCGCTTCGTCGCCGCGATTGAGACCGTCCATGTAGGCGTCGAGAACCGCCATCGCCTCTTTCAGTGGATCGCTCACCTCCTGCTCCTCTTCCGAGCAAGCGCCGTGCCGCCCGTCTCCAGTCGCCATTGGCCGCAAGCGAGAGTCGCCGCGCCCTCGATCAGGCTGCAGAGCCGCAAACGACGTGCTTCAGCGGCGCCCCGGTCCAGCGCCTCGCCGATGGCCTCGTCCGGCAGCGGTCCGACCGCGACGGTGACCGGCAGATCGCCGAGGTCGGTGTCGGGATCGAGCTCGCGCGCCGGCCGGCGCTCTATGGCGGGGTGATCGAGGTTCACCGCATTGGCGATCAGGGTCGCCGCGGCATCGGCGGCAGCAGCGGTCGCCGCCAGCACCGTCGCCGAATCGGCGATGCCCAGCGAGAACGAACGCCCGCCGCAGCCCGAGGTGGCGATGCCGCGCACCGGCTGGTCGTGGGTGAGGCGCGCAACGCCATCGAGGGCAGTGGCAAAGATGCCGGCGCGCAGTTCGTGGCCGGGCGTCAGATGGAGGGCGATGTCGCCGCCGTCGTTGACGTAGGCCTTGTCGAGGGTGCGGCCGCGCACCAGCGCCTGCAGCATCTCGTCGGCGACGGCGCCGGCCACTGCCGCCATGGGCGTGATGTAGACGGCGCGATGCGGCCACACGGCCTCGGCCATGCGGCGCGCCACCGGGCCCTGCAGCAGCGGATAGGCATCGCCGACCGGGCGGCGCAGCGTGGGAAGCTCGCGCACCAAGGTCGGCAGGATGTCGCCGAAGCGCTCGATCGCCTGGGCGTAGGCGCGCTCGACCTCGGCCGCTGCGCCGAACGCCTCGATGATGAGATCGATCGGCCCGTGCTGCAGGTGCAGGCGGCCGTCGGAGAGACGGGCGGCAATGGCGCTCATTGGCCACCCTCGTCGAGCCGCACCTTGTGGGCGCGCAGCACGTCGTCGAGCGTGACGGCGCGCGAAGCGTAGCCGCCCAGCGCCGCATAGTCCGAAGCGCGCAAGGTGAACTCGATGGGCGCCACCAGCGCCGGCGTCGGCACATAGCCGAAGGACTTCTCCGGCATCTTGGCGACATCGACCATCAGGGTGATGCCGCCGCCCGGCCAGACATAGGCCGGCACGCCGCCCAAGGTCACCTTGGTCAGCGCATCGCGCACCGAGCGCGTGAGCCGCACCGGATTTTCGGTGACGCCGGCGCGCAGCGAGCCGCCGGCGCCGGCCATGAACATCACGGTGCAGAGCGCGGGCTCGCAGTTCTCGGCGATGCGCTCGACGACATGGCGCACCGGCGCCGGCATGTCGGCGGGCCGTGGTTTCAGCTCCTGGTCGAGCTCGAACCACGCCGAGTGCTCGCCGGTGGTCGAGACCATCAGAAGCTTCAGGCCGGGCCAGGCCTGCTTGGGGTCGATCTTCTCGATGATCTCCAACGGATCGGAGACGTTGGTGCCGCCCCAGCCCAGGCCGGGCTCGGCGACCTGGAAATAGCGGCCGGGCGTCGACTTGCGGCCACGCACGCGGATGCCGGCGGGCTTCATGTCGAGGAAGCGGCCGCCCTGGTGCTCGCTCAGGACGCCGGTGATGTGGTCGTCGACCACGATCACCTCGTCGACATGGCCCTGCCATTGCGGCGCGAACATGCCGATAGCGGCCGAGCCGCAGCCCACGCGCATGCGCTCCTCGCGCGTGCCGTTGACCACCGGCGGCCGGTCGGCCTGCACCACCACGGTCGAGCCGTTGTCGATCGAAAGCTCGACGGCCTCGCGGTTGCACAGTGCCAGCAGGGCGTCGCAGGTGACGACGCCCTCCTTCTTGCTGCCGCCGACCAGGTGATGCACGCCGCCCAGCGACAGCATCTGCGAGCCGTATTCGGCCGTGGTGACGTGGCCCACGGCCTCGCCCTTGACGCGCACCGCAGCCTGCTCAGGGCCGAGATAGCGGTCGGTATCGATCTTCACCTTGACGCCGCAGTAGCTGAAGATGCCCTCGGTCACGACCGTGACCATGTCGACGCCCTCGTGCTTCGACGAGACGATGAACGGCGCGGGCTTGTAGTCGGGATAGGTCGTGGTGGCGCCGATGCCTGTGACGAAGGCGCCTTCTCCCTTGCCTAGTTTGCCGTTCCACGGCGGGCCGAGCTCGCCGCGCCAGCTATCGCTGCCCTCGACGAAGGCGACACGGGCGAGATCGGGCTTGGCCAGCAGCACCAGCGGATCGACGCGCACCAGCTTGCCGTCCTCGTTGGCATAGCGGTCGCAGGCGCCGGCGCGGCCCGGCCGGATGCGGCACAGCACCGGACAGGCATCGCAGCGCACGATGCCAGCCTTGGCCTCGGCCTCGCTGAGAGTGATGTCGTCGCTCATGGCGTCTCCTTCCTCCCCAGCGAAGCTGGGGAGGTGGCCCGAAGGGCCGGAGGGGTCATGGGCATCAGCAATGAAGCCTCTGACCCCTCCGTCCGCTTCGCGGACACCTCCCCAACTGCGTTGGGGAGGGAAAGCAAAGCCTCGCGCAGGCGATGCGGCAACAAGGGCACGCGTCTGGCACGCACGCCGGTGGCGTGATGGACCGCGCCCAGGATGGCCGGCGCCGTCGGCACCAGGCCAGGCTCGCCGACACCCTTGGCGCCCGACGGGCCCAGCGGCTCGCGATCCTCGATCAGGATGCACTCGATCTCGGGCACGTCGCCGATGGTGGGAATGAGATAGTCGTGCAGGTTCTCGGTGCGGCCCGGGAGGTATTCCTCCATCAGCGCCAAACCGAGGCCCTGGGCGATGCCGCCCTCGATCTGGCCCTCGACCAGGGTCGGGTTGATCGCCTTGCCGACGTCGTGGGCCGCCACCATGCGCAGCACCTTCACCGTGCCCAGCTCGATATCGACCTCGACCGTGGCGATCTGCGCGGCGAAGGCATAGGTCGCATAGGGGATGCCCTGGCCGTCGGCGTCGAGCGGCGTGGTCGGCGGATCGAAGGTGCCCTCGCCCATCAACGGACCCGCTGTGGCGAGATCGATCACGCGCACCTCGCCGCCGTCGCGCACCGAGAGCCTGGCGCCGTCGAGCGACAGCACCGCCTGCGGCCCGGCATTGGCCAGGCGCAGGATCTGGCCGCGCAGGTCGCGGCCGGCGCGCTCGGCCGCCATGCCGGAGACGAAGGTCTGGCGCGAGGCCGAGGTCTTGCCGGCATCGGCGGTGAGATCGGTGTCGCCCGAGACGAGGGCGAATTTTGCGGCCGGCAGGCCAAGCGCATCGGCCGCGATCTGGGTCATGATGGTGTTGGAGCCCTGGCCGATATCGACCGCGCCGCTGTAGAGCGTCAGCGTGCCGGCCGACGACAGGCCGATGCGCATGCACGAGGGATTGGACATCGAGGTGTTGCCGATGCCGTACCACATGCAGCCCACGCCGACGCCGCGCCGCTTCGGCCCGCCGGCGGCATTGAAGGCCGCGATCTCGTCCTCAGCCTTGCGCCAGTGCGGCCGCAATGCCTCGAGGCACTGGGCGAGGCCGGCGGAATGGGCCAGCGTCTGGCCGGTCGCCGTGGTGTCGCCGACACGCAGCGCATTGCGAAGACGGAATTCCAGGCGATCGATGCCGAGCTTGTCGGCCAGCTCGTCCATCATCGCCTCGTGGGCGATGGCGGCCTGCGGCACGCCGAAGCCGCGGAAGGCGCCGGACGGCGGGGCGTTGGTGAACCAGGCATCGCCCCAGGTGCGCACGTTGGGCACGCGATACGGTCCCATGGCGTGCACCGGCACGCGGTTGGCGACGGTCGGCCCCCACGAGGCATAGGCGCCGGTGTCGAAGTTCGCCGTCACCTCGCAGGCCAGCAGCCTGCCCTCGGCATCGCAGCCGAACCTGGCGGCGATGCGCGCGGGATGGCGCTTGGTCGAGGCCGCCATGCTTTCCGGCCGCGTGTAGACCAGGGCGACCGGCCGGCGAAGCTTCCACGCCGCCACCGCCACCAGGGGCTGGACCGAGAGATCGAGCTTGCCGCCGAAGCCGCCGCCGCAGGCCGTCGGCACGATGCGCACGGCCTCGGGCCTGAGGCGCATGACGATCGCCACCTCGTCGCGGTCCATGTAGGGCGTCTGGGTCGAGACATGGACCTCGATGCGATCGCCCACGCGCTCGGCCCAGCCGGCCTCGGGCTCGATATAGGCGTGCTCGACGAAGGCGGTCTCGAACACGCCCTCGGCCACAGCGGCGCAGGTTGCAAAGGCTTCGCCCGTCCTGCCGCGTCTCACGCCGCCCTCCAGCAGGAGATTGCGCGGCTTGTCGGCCTGCACCAGAGGCGCATCGGCGGCCATCGCGGCATCGAGGCCGGCAACCGGCGGCTCCGGCGTCCAGGTGATCGGCACTTCTTCGTCGCGGATCGCCAGCACGACGTCGCGCTCGCCGACCAGGGCGACGACGGCCTCGCCGCGATAGCGCACCTGGCCGTCGGCCAGCACCGGCTGGTCCTTGATGTCGGGATAGATGCCGAAACCGTTCGACGGCACGTCGGCCGCCGTCAGCACCGCGGCCAGCCGCCGGCGCAGCGGATCGAGGTCGCCCAATGTGAAGCGGGCCCGCGCATAGGGCGAGCGGACGACGCGGATCCACAGCGCATCGGCGGGAACGCCATCGGCGCCGAACATCTCGCGACCCGCGATCTTGTCGATGCCATCGACCCGCGCCAGCCGCGAACCGACCGCACCACCGGCCGGCGGCGCGGCAGGCAGCGATGCCCTCGCGTCCATGACGGCATCGACGATCTTGCCGTAGCCCGTGCAGCGGCACAGCACGCCGCCCAGCGCATCCTCGACCTCGCCGCGGGTCGGCCGCGCCGTCCTGGCCAAAAGCTCCTGGGCCGCCATCAGCATGCCGGGCGTGCAGATGCCGCACTGCGCGGCGCCATGAGCAAGAAACGATGTCTGCAGGGCCGCCAGCGCGCCGTTGCCGTCGCCCAGGCCCTCGACGGTCTCGACCGTGCGGCCTGCGACCTGCCCCATGGCCACCAGGCAGGCGCAGACCTGCCGACGGTCGAGCAGGACGGTGCAGGCGCCGCAGTCGCCGGCATCGCAGCCGACCTTGGTGCCGGTATGTAAAAGATCGGAGCGCAGTGCCGCGGCGAGGCGCGTGACCGGCGGGCCCTCCCAGGCGACCGGCTTGCCGTTCAGGGTGAAGTCGACCGTCATCGCGCGAAGCTCGCCAGCAGCCGGCGCAGCAGGGTGACGACCGCGTCCCGCCGATAGGTCGCGCTGCCGCGCACGTCGTCGATGGGCGCGAGCGGTGCCAGCTGTGCTGCATCGACCCGATCGGCCAGCCGATCGCGCGGCGCGCCGACCAGAGCGGCCTCCAGCGCCGGCAATCGCTCGGCGACCGGCGAGCAGGCGCCGACCGCGACGCGGGCCTGGGCGACGCGACCCTCGGCGAACTCCACAGTGGCCGCCGCCATGGCGATCGAGATCACGAGGTAGCGCCGCGCGCCCAGCTTCAGGAACGCGCTTTCAGCGTCATGGCGCGGCCGCGCGACATGGATCGCCACCACCAGCTCGCCCGGCGCCAGCGCCGTGCGGCGCACGCCGGTGATGAACTGGCGCAGCGGCAGGCGGCGGGCGGCTGGGCCCGCGATCTCGACCGCGGCGTCGAGTGCCAGCAGGCCGGGTACGCCATCGGCCGCCGGCGAGGCGTTGCAGATGTTGCCGGCCAAGGTGCCGGCGTTCTGGATCTGGCGGCCGCCGACCTCGCGGGCGGCCTGCTTCAGGCCGTCGAACAGAGAGGGCAGGTCGGCCTCCAGAAGCTCGCTCCAGGTCGTGGTGGCGCCCAGGCGCCAGCCCGCCGGGCCGGCCGTGATGCCGCGCAAAACGTCGATGCCGCCGATATCGAGCACGTCCTCGTCGATCGCCCGGCCGACCCGCGCCGGGTAGAAGTCGGTGCCGCCGGCGAGGACGGCGTGCGGCCGTGCCAGTGCGCTCAGCGCCTCTTCAAGGCGGCGTGGACGAAGGTAGACACCCATATCGTTCGTGTACGTACGATGCCCATGAGCTCAGGATGAGTCAAACGGAGCGCGGACCTCCAGGTCCGCATCTTCATCTTCGTTCGAGAACATGAGCGGACCTGGAGGTCCGCGCTCCGTTCAGATGATCCTGGAAAGAAGCTCGAGGAGCTGGCGCTGCTCCTGGTTGCTGAGCGGCTTCAGAGTCTCGCGCGACACCGCCGGCCCATTGACCAGCAGCCTGGTGATCAGGCGATGGCCGTCGGTGGTCAGACTGAGCAGCGTGCGCCGCGCGTCGCCGGGATGCGGACGCGAATCGACGAGGTGACGTTCCTTGAGACGGCGCACCACGCCCTGCATCGTCGCCTTGTCCATGCCGACGAGACGGCCGAGATGATTCTGCGAGAGCTCGGTGTACTCGTGCAGCTTCACCATGCTCGAGTACTGCGTCGGCGTGATGTTGGGATCGCCGATCGACACCTGGAAAATGGAGGAGGCTCGTTGATGCGCGCGGCGCAGCAGATAACCGACTTGCTCTTCGATGCGGTAGGGCCGTGATGCCGGACTTGATGCCGGCTTGGTCTCTGATTGTCTTCTTGCGACGTTGCTTCGCATCGCCCCCGCCTTTGCTTGGTCCTTGGCTACACCGCCCGCGCGCGTAGCACAACGGTCTCATAACACCCGGCGCACGAGGTGAATTGAGCGGACCTCTTGACTCATTCGCGCAAGCGTGCGCGCGCGCCGTCAGTTGCCTGCGACGCTGCGCTCTCGTCCGACCCGGAACGGCTCGCGAAGTTCCTTGCGCCTGATCTTGTGACCGGCGAGGAGCTCGACGAGTTCTTTTTCCGTGACTGATGCTTCGCCGAAGACTGAGACCTCGATGACGATTGAAGCCGCCCGAGATCACCCTGTCGTCGGCACGGTCGAGCATGTAGAGGTAGCCATTGGCATCGAGGCGTCCGACGTCGCCCGTCTTCACCCAGCCGTCGACGATGCGCCTCGGGGTTGTTCCCGAAGCCGCGCATCTGTCCTTCGCACTTGCCGACGATCTCGACCCGCTGCCGCGGCCCATCATCGCAATAGGTAGTGCCTCGGTCTGGCCATTGCCCTGATACATGGCGTCTCCGAAGTCCTCGCAGGCTTTCAGCGCCGTCTCTTCCGAGACCGGCGCTGCGGCCACCAGCATGCATTCGCTGATCGCAAGATCGGCCAGCACCGCGCGGATCGCCTCGGGGTGAGCCGCCGGTCGCCGGCCGCTACCGCCTCGCGGTGCGCGTTGTCGTGCGCGGCGCTGCGCATCTGGGTGCGCACGTCCATCGTTTCCTCCCGCGTTCTGCGTCGCAGTGCCAGAGGCGGTGACGCCACGTCGAGGCAGTGGCAGTCTCGTACGGTCCCTTACAGAGAGAGAAAATGCCCGGCGCGCTCGAAGGCATCAGGATCGTCGACCTGACCAACATCATCCTCGGCCCCTACGGCACCATGCTGCTGGCCGACCAGGGCGCTGACGTGATCAAGGTCGAGGCGCCGGAAGGCGACATGGTGCGCCATATCGGCAAGCCCGCGAAGACGCCGGGCATGGGGCCGACCTACCTCTACGTGAACCGCAACAAGCGATCGCTCTGCCTCGATCTCAAGAACGCGGCGGCAAAGGCGGCGCTGCTCAAGCTGGTGGCCACGGCCGACGCCTTCGTGCATGCGCTGAGACCGCAGGCCATCGAGGGATTGGGGTTGGGCTACGAGGCGATCCGCAAGATCAAGCCCGACATCGTCTATGTCGGCGCCTACGGCTACTCGGCCGACGGCCCCTACGGCAAGCTGCCGGCCTACGACGACGCCATCCAGGCCCGATTCGGCATCGCCGACCTGATGGGACGCGCGGCCGGCGACGACGTCCCGCGCTATCCGCCGACCATCATCGCCGACAAGACGGTCGGGCTCACCTTCGCCTTCTCGACGCTTTCAGCCCTGATGCATAGACAGCGCACCGGCGAGGGCCAGTTCGTCGAGGTGCCGATGTTCGAGACCATGGCCGCCTGGCTGATGGTCGAGCACCTGTGGGAACGGACGTTCTCCGACGAGGGCGAGGTCGGCTACACGCGGCTGCTCGCCCGCACCCGCAAGCCGTTCCGCACCCTGGACGGCTGGATGGCGATCCTGCCGTACAACGACAAGCACTGGCGCAACTTCTTCGAGATCGTCGGCCGGCCGGAGGTGCTGCAGGATCCGCGCTATTCGACGCTGAATGCCCGCTCGCTGCACATCAACGACATGTATTCCATGGTCGAGGCCCTGGCGCCGACCAGGACCACGGCGGAATGGGTCACGCTTCTGGACAAGGCGCAGATCCCCAATGCGCCCGTCTGCAAGCCCAGCGACCTGTTCGAGGACCCGCACCTGGTGTGGCGGCAGCTCTTCAAGAAGTACCCGCATCCCAGCGAGGGCGAGATCATGATGGTCGAGCCGCCCATGCGCATGAGCCGCACGCCACCCGCCATCCGTCGCATGGCGCCGCTGATGGGTGCGGATTCTCGAAGCGTCCTTGCCGAAGCCGGTCTGAGCGCGGCCGAGATCGACGCGCTCAAGAAGGACGGCGCGCTTATCGAGCCGACGTAACCGTCGGTTTACCCGCTCACTGCCAGTTCCGCCGCCGCCAGGTCCTCCAGGGCCGCGCCGACCGACTTGAACAACGTGATCGAGGTGGCGTCGCCCGGCGTGCGGCCCGCTCGTTGGGCGCGAGAGAGCTCGTAAAGGTCGGCAATCACGTCGGTTTCGGCGATCATGCCGTTGGCCAGCGGCTGGACGATATCGCCGCCTTCCTTGAGGGCGCCGGCACGGGTGTCGACATAGACCCGCGCCCGGCGCACCGCCTCATCGTCGCTCTCGCGCATCTTCGGGGTATAGGCGCCCACCAGGTCGACATGCTGGCCCGGGAGCAGCCAGGCGCCTTCGACCAGAGGCGTGCTGGAAAGCGTTGCACACGAGATGATATCGGCCTCGCTCACCGCCTGCCGGCGGTCGGTCACGGCGCGCACGGCGATCGGCCGCGCCAGTGCCTGCGGCAGCGATGCTGAAAGTTCCCGGGCAAGACTGGCTGCCTGGTCCGGGCGCCGGCCCCAGATCGCGACTTCCTCGATCGGCCGCACCTTGGCGTGCACGCGGATGAGCTGCGGCGCCAGGGCACCGGTGCCGATCATCATGAGCCGTCGCGCATCGGGCCGTGACAGGTAGCGCGAGGCGAGCCCCGAGGCGCAGGCGGTGCGCCGCTTGGTCAGCATGGTGCCGTCCAGCATCGCCACCGTCTGGCCGGTCGTGCCGTCGAGCAGCAGGTACTGGCCGTAGATCGAGGGCAGCGAGCGGCGGCCGTTGTCGGGGAAGACCGTGACCACCTTGATGCCCAGATGGCTTTTGGGCCCGCGCGTCCAGGCCGGCATGAGGAGCAGCATGGCGTCGGCCGAGCCGGGGCCGGTCGGTTGGGCAATCGAGTGATGGTGGCGCACCGGCATCTCGCAGCCGGCGCGGAACAGCGCGTCGAGGCGATCGATCAGGGCGAGATCGTCGAGAGCGGCATCGACCTCGGCGGCCGAGAGGATCTTCACGAGAAGGGGCCGCGCGTGCCGGACGGTGTGGAGAGTTCGGCCGAGACCAGAGCCGCCTGCCGCTCGATCGCCCTCTGGTCGCGTGGCGCGGGCCCGCTCGGCAGCGCAGGAGCCGCCGACTGAGCGGCTTCGCGCAGGCGCTGCACCTCGCGATCCAGCCGAGCGGCCTCGCCGCTCGCTTCGCGGGCCCGCCTCCGATGGTGACGACCGGCCCACCAGCCCATGCCCAATCCCGCCAGCACGCCCAGCAGCAGCATGCCGATCACAAGGAGATAGACCGGCATGACGACGAGATGCGGCAGCGGCCACAGAGCAAGCTGCACCGGCTGGCGGTTGCTGACGGCGATCAGCACGCCGATCAGGATGAAGAGGATGGACAGGACGCGGACGAGAAGCTTCATGCGCGCGGGAGAATGCCATGCTGGAGGCGCGCCACTCCAGTGGCGCGATCATCGTTGGCCGCAAAGCATGACGCGCCACTGGAGTGGCGCGCCCCCAGCTTACTTCTTGTCTTCGTCCGGCTCGGGCGGGGCGAGGCCCGCAGCTCTGACCGCTTCCTTGTTCAGCCGGTCGCGCAAATCCTTGCCGGTCTTGAAGTAAGGCACGCGCTTGGAGGCGACGGCGACCTGCTCGCCGGTGCGCGGATTGCGGCCGGTGCGCGGCTCGCGTTTCTTCACGGAGAACGCGCCAAAGCCGCGCAATTCGACGCGATGCCCTCCGGCCAGCGCCTTGGAGATTTCGTCGAAGACCGTGGCCACGATCCGCTCGACATCCCTTTGATAGAGATGAGGATTCCGGGCCGCCAGGCGAGCAATCAGCTCTGACTTGGTCATTGCCATGACAATAAAGGAAAAAAAGGCCTCCTTCAAGCCTAAGCCATTGAATCACAAGGGAAAGAGCCCCGAAGGGCCCGTCCAAACGCCTCCGAGGGCCATTTTACCCACGAAAAAAGGGCCGGCTCTTGCCGAGCCGGCCCTTCTCGAAAGTCCCTGGAGGGGAGCTTACTTGTCCTCGTCTTCGTCCTTCTTCTGGGCTCGGCTCAGCGCCGCGCCGAGAATGTCGCCCAGGCTGGCGCCCGAGTCGGACGAGCCGAAGTCGGCCATCGCCTTCTTTTCCTCGTCGAGCTCACGCGCCTTGACCGACAGCACCACCCGGCGCGAGGCCCGGTCGATGTTGGTGATCTTGGCATCGAGCTTGTCGCCGATCGCGTAGCGGTCGGGACGCTGCTCCGAGCGGTCGCGGGAAAGCTCCGACTTGCGGATGAATCCCGGGATGCCGTCCTGCACCGTGACGTCGATGCCGTTGTCCTGGATGCCGGCCACGATGACGGTGACCACGTCGCCCTTCTTGGCGACCGCGCCCACCTTCTCGAACGGATCGTTGGCCAGCTGCTTGATGCCGAGCGAGATGCGCTCCTTGTCCATGTCGACGTCGAGGACCTTGACCTTGACCTGGTCGCCCTTCTTGTAGTCGCGGATCGCCTCGTCGCCGGCCTTGTCCCACGACAGGTCGCTGAGATGCACCATGCCGTCGATGTCGCCGGGCAGGCCGACGAACAGGCCGAACTCGGTGATGTTGCGGACCTCGCCCTCGAGCTCGGTGCCGCCCGGGTACTGCTCGGCGAAGCTCTCCCACGGGTTGGCCATGCACTGCTTGAGGCCGAGCGAGATGCGGCGCTTGGACATGTCGACGTCCAGCACCATCACTTCGACTTCCTGCGAGGTCGACACGATCTTGCCCGGATGGACGTTCTTCTTGGTCCAGCTCATCTCGGAGACGTGCACCAGACCTTCGACGCCCGGCTCCAGCTCCACGAAGGCGCCGTAGTCGGTGATGTTGGTGACGCGGCCCTTGAGCTTCAGCCCGACCGGGTACTTGGCCCCCGCGCCGTCCCACGGATCGCTCATCAGCTGCTTCATGCCGAGCGAGATGCGCTGCGTCTCGGGGTTGAAGCGGATGACCTGCACCTTGACCTGCTGGCCGATGGTGAGGGCTTCCGACGGATGGTTGATGCGCTTCCAGGCGATGTCGGTGACATGCAGGAGGCCGTCGACGCCGCCCAGATCCACGAACGCACCGTAGTCGGTGATGTTCTTGACGACGCCGTCGAGCACCTGGCCTTCGGACAGCGCGCCCATCAGGCGGGTACGGTCCTCGGCGCGGGTCTCTTCCATGACGGCGCGGCGCGACACGACGATGTTGCCGCGGCGGCGGTCCATCTTGAGGATGGCGAACTGCTGGGCCTGGCCCATCAGCGGGCCGACGTCACGCACCGGGCGGACATCGACCTGGCTGCCCGGCAGGAAAGCCACGGCGCCGCTGAGGTCGACGGTGAAGCCACCCTTCACGCGGCCGAAGATCGTGCCCATGACGCGTTCCTGATCGGTGAACGCCTTCTCGAGGACCGTCCAGGCTTCCTCGCGGCGCGCCTTGTCGCGCGAGAGAACGGCTTCGCCGTCCTTGTTCTCCATGCGGTCGACGAAGATGTCGACGGTGTCGCCTTCGCGGACCTCGGGGGCGGCGGTGCCGCCATTGGCGAACTCGCGGAGGGCGACGCGGCCTTCGGACTTCAGCCCGACATCGACCACGACGAAATCGTTGGCGATACGAATGACGCGGCCCTTGACGACCGTGCCTTCGAAGCTCGAGGCACCGCCGAGCGATTCTTCGAGGAGTGCTGCGAACTCCGCGCTGGCGGCGTCGTTCGAGTGTGTACGCAGGGCGCTGCCCTTAGCCATTCAATACCTCTTCCTTCGTCGATCCCGGGCGAAACGCTGCCGCCCGTCGGCCAACCGGTTAAGTCCGGCGGATCCACTGCCTTGAAACACCGCGTGCAGAGCGCGCTCCGTCCGCAGTCGCCGCTAAGAAATCTGCGATCCGCCGGCGGCGACTTACGGCCCGGAGGATCGAAAGCCCTTGCTCGATATGAATGTCAAAGCGGCGGCGAAGGCCGCGTCGGCATCCAAATCGCTGGTATCGAGGTGGTAAGCATCGGGTGCGGCTTTCAATGGTGCAGCCGCCCGTTCGCTGTCGCGACGGTCCCGCTCCGCCATCTCGGCAAGAACGCGCGGCTTTATAGTGTCGGCACCCCGCGCGCGCAACTCCTGGTACCGGCGCTCGACCCGCGCTTCCAGGCTTGCCGTGACGAACAATTTCACCGGCGCGTCGGGGCAGATCACGGTCCCGATGTCGCGCCCGTCGAGCACGGCGCCCGATGCCTGATGTGCGAATTCTTTCTGGAATTTCAACAGGTTGGTGCGGACCTCGGGGATCGCTGCGACCTTGGAGGCGGCTTGGCCCGCCTCGTCGGTGCGCAGCGCCGGATTGTCGAGGTCGGCGGCCTTCAGGGCACCGGCAACGTCTGCCGGGGTCCGGCTGGTATGCGCGGCGGCCCAGCCAACCGCGCGATAGAGCAGCCCCGTATCGAGGTGCGGCAACTTGAAATGGGCGGCCAGGCGCTTGGCGAGCGTGCCTTTGCCGGACGCCGCCGGCCCGTCGATGGCGATCAGGAGAGGTTTCACGCCGCCTCGATGTCTGGGCTGATTCTGGCACCCAGTCCGTTCATCAACTGGGCGAAGCCCGGGAAGCTGGTGTCGATCGGCGAGCCGTCGTCGACCGCCACCGGCTCGCGCGCCGCGAGTCCCAGCACCAGGAAGGACATGGCGATGCGATGGTCGAGATGGGTCGCGACCAGGCCGCCGCCGGCGGGCGGGGCGCCGGTGCCGTGCACGACCAGGTCTGCCGCGCCCATCTCGTGCTTCACGCCGTTGGCCAGAAGGCCGGCGGAGACGCTGGCCAGGCGATCGCTCTCCTTGGCGCGCAGCTCGGCCAGGCCCAGCATGCGCGTCGTGCCCGCAGCGCAGGCCGCGGCGATGGCGAGGATGGGATACTCGTCGATCATCGAGGGCGCGCGCTCGGCCGGCACCTCGACGCCCTTCAGCGGGCCGCCTTTGACATGCAGGTCGGCCACCGGCTCGCCGCCCAGCTCGCGTTCGTTCTCGAAGGCGATGTCGGCGCCCATGTCACGCAGCGTCTGGTAGAGCCCGGCGCGCAAGGGATTGATCCCGACATTCTCGACCGTGATGTCGCTGCCCGGCCGGATCGCGGCGGCAACGACGGCAAAGGCGGCCGACGAGGGATCGCCCGGCACGACGATGTCGCGGCCCAGAAGCTCGGGCCAGCCGACCACGGTGATGCGCTTGCCGCCGCCCCCCTTGGCGCTCGGGTCGGCCGGCGTCACGCGGACCTCGGCGCCGAAATGGCGCAGCAGGCGCTCGGTATGATCGCGCGTAGCCTCGGGCTCGATCACGGTGGTCTCGCCCGCGGTGTTGAGGCCGGCCAGCAGGATGGCGCTCTTCACCTGCGCCGAGGCCACCGGCAGGCGGTATTCGATGGGCAGCATCTCGTCGGTGCCGACGATGGCGAGCGGCAGGCGGCCGCCCTCGCGGCCCTCGAAGCGCGCGCCCATGCGGGTCAGCGGCTCGATCACCCGCTGCATCGGCCGCCGCCGCAGCGAGGCATCGCCGGTCATGACGCTGGTGAAGGGATGGCTGGCGAGGATGCCGGCAAGGAGCCTCGCCGAGGTGCCGGAGTTGCCGAGCTCCAGCACGTCGGCAGGCTCGTGGCCACCGCCCACGCCGAAACCGCGCACGCGCCACAGGGCTGCGTCGCGCTCATGGGTGACCTCTGCGCCCAGCGCCCGGAGCGCCGCGGCAGTGGCGAGCACGTCCTCGCCCTCCAGCAGGCCGCGCACCGTGGTCTCGCCCAGGGCCAGGGCACCAAAGATCAAAGCCCGGTGTGACACCGATTTATCGCCCGGCGCGCGCACCCGGCCCCGCAGAGGACCGACCGGACGGGCGACAAGCTTGGCCGACGGGGCTCGCAACGACAGGATGGCCTCCTGAAAAGGCGGCGAAAATGCGACGCCGCGATCTCCTAACATGGAGGAATTTGGTTTTGACAGGGTGAAAGACGCGTGACATACGCCGTCCCTCGCGGCCGATTCGGCCGATTTCTGCGGAATTTCCGGGAGTTTCTGCGTGGTCAAAGCGAGCTGGGGTACTAAGCGCACCTGCCAGAGCTGTGCTGCGCGTTTCTACGACCTGAACAAGGGGCCGATCAAATGCCCCAAGTGCGGGCGTGAGCACGATCGCGAGGACTTCGTGAAGGTCCGCCGCGGTCGTGGCGCGACTGCCGCAGCGGCAGCGGCAGCGGCGACTGCAGCGGCGGCGGCCGCCAAGTTGGCGGCCAAGAAGAAGAGCGACGAGGCGGCGCTGGCGGGCGACGAGGTGGCCGATGTCGAGGGCGACGAGGAGTTGGCGGATGCCGACGATCTCGCCGACGACGCCGAGGACCTGGAGGTCGAGGTCGAAGTCGAGGACGACAAGGGCGAGGGCGACCGCTAGCTCCTCCTACGCTCCTACGGAGCTTCGGAGGACAAGCCCTGTGAAGCGTAGGAAGCATGCCCTCCGAAGCTCCGCAGGAGCGTAGGAGGGTTGCCACTTCGCGAGGCAGGAATTATACCTCGCGCCGCCCGTCTACGACCCAGGGGCAAAGATTTCGGGGCCATAGCTCAGCTGGGAGAGCGCTACAATGGCATTGTAGAGGTCGACGGTTCGATCCCGTCTGGCTCCACCATCAAAATCAAGGGGTTAGCTGTTTATCGGCTAGCCCCTTTTTATTTCGGGTAAGCAGGCGGACTAATTTCGAGACGCTTTCGCCTCAGGAAGTCCGATCTTAACTGGGTGGAGCATTTCCCACCGGCCGATCTCGCCCCGCTGCTACTGCTACACTTGCTACCCCTGCTACGCGCGGCGACCCGCCAGCAGGATATTGACCTCGCGCTGGGCGGCGCCCTTCTGGAGGTCGTATTTGGCGACCACTTGGGCGACCACATCGTCAAAGGTCCTGAGCTTCGAGAGTTCCTGCCGGTTGAACCGGCTCCACCTGGTGTAAATGGCGTTCAGCACGTCGTCGCGCTCGCTGTCGCCCGAGTGCGCGTCATCGATCATGGCGGGGCTATTGGACATAAGTCTCCTGATTTTTTCGGGTTGGGCTGTCGCTCAAGCGAAGATCGGTGCGGCGCCTACAGCAGATGTGAACGACACTGTCGAATGTAAGAGCTGGACGCTTCTAAGGCTTGCGAGCGACGGGCGACTTACGGGCATTGAGGTCGCCGAGGGTCCCAATCCCTATTTCCCGGTCATCTCGCCGCGCCGGTGGCTGGATTAGGTGGCGGAGGCCGCCGGCACGGCGGCTGCTTCACGATAACGGCGAGCTTCGATCTCGCGGTTCACGCACCGGTCGTATGTCCCGCTGCCGGATGCGAGGCCATAGGAATGGCAGGCATTTTGGGCGTCGATGGTTAGGTTCATCGAATTGTAGGTGATTGGCACGCGATCAAGCGCCCGCGCCTCGGCTTCGCCCGATACGCAGCGAGCGTACGAGTCAGTACCCGCCCTGAAGCCATAGTCCACGCAAGCAGCTTGCTCCACGCCGACAAGATGGGCGGAGGGCGGCGCGGTCGAGGTTGTAGTGGGATAACTGCATCCAGCGGCCGAAGTAACGACGACCGCCGCGATGAAAAACCTGGTCAACGTCATCATGCACCCCACCACGTCTGACATCTGAACTAGCAGCAGCCGGTAAGCGGGCCGCCAATCGGTTAGCACGACCCTACTTCAGGGCCATCAAATCCAGTGCCGAGGAGGCGATGCTCAGTACCAGCCCGATGCCGACGAGGAGTGCCAACGCAATCAGCACATCCTTGCCGAGGGACAGGTTCGACAATCGACGGACAGCCTTTTCGCGAGCGAGCTGCCGCAGCAACAGGGTCGGCTGTGCGGAGCATTCGGTCGTCATGGGACCCCTCCTACCGGCACTCCGTCACGATTTTTGGCGGGACTGACATCATGTCGAATGCAGGACTGCATCTTGACAGGTGACGCCCTAACATGGCCCTTCCGGCGCGGCTTACAAGGACCCTCGCGGGCCACAGCGCGCTTCGAGAATCGGAGTTCGAGGCAGCATGTTGGAACACTCTCAACCAGCAACTGGCCCGATGTGTGCAATGTTGAACACTGTGCGAGCCCCTAAAGGCGCTACGTTGAGGCATCGTTGCCTTAGCCGTTGAGCTGCGCACGACCGAGAGAGCCATTGATACGCTCCCGCTCGCGACGAGGTGCAAACGGTCGGCCCTCAGGCGGGACCAAAGTCGGATCGTGGGGTGTGTGGGCTCCTATCCGGCTTTGGTCCCTGACGCTGCAACTCTGTTGGTGGGAATGGGCTCACCAACAGAGTTCGCAGGCGCTCCCAGCAAAATACGTTTTTGCGAGCAATTCCGCGCTAGCGCATTGGGGTAATTCACACTGCAGTGCGGCGGCCCAGGAAAGAAACCGACATAGCCAACTAACGTGTGTTTCGAACGCCACGTCCGGTCCCTATGTCAGCAGTGACAGCACGCTGCGGCATGCGGGCGCGCAGCAGTGCAGTCAGCACCATGCCGCCCAACGGGACTGCGCTAAGGGCGTTGCACTCTCTAGGATGGGGCGTGACGTCCCTGCCCAATGGGCCTAGGGTCGATCCATCGTTACGGGTGTTCAATTGAGCGCCAACGGCAGAGAGCGGAGGCATCTGACTCGAGAGTGCCCCCGGATCCCCCGCATTGAAACGGTAAGTCACCATGGAAACGGCCGCCGACTGCTACAGGCACGCGATTCAGTGCGATCATCTGGCCAAGTTCGCGCTCTCGGACGCAGACCGCGACGTAATGCTGGCCGCCGCCGTCAACTGGCGAAAGCTTGCTGGAAGTGCCGAAGAAGCCGAGAAGACCGCGAAGCCGGAATAGCAGCGGTCCACGCCCTAGTGGGCAGTTGTGAGTGGGCCCGCCTCACGCGACTTGCAGGCTTGGGGGACTAACAATGAGATGCATGGCCGTTGTCGCCGCCGGTTTCGTCGCGCTGATCGTGCCCGCAAGCGCGCAGGACAGCAGGCTCAAGGCTGCGCTGACGGCTTGCATGACGCAGGCGTTGACCCATCCGCTGCCGCAGATGCTCGACGTTGATAGTGCAGCGTCCCTTGTCTACGCATGCGAGGGGCAACCAGCGCTCGCGCTGTTCACTGCGATGGAGCTGGTCTCAAATCAGATAATCGAGGGCGATGTGATTGCGCGGCGAGCGGGCGGCATCGTCTGCAGCACCCACAGGTCCCATGTACCGAACATCTGCACAATGACCATCGAGGCCACGGCGCCGTTCGCTAAGCAGGTCCGGTGAACGCTGCCCATCACGCGCCCACGACGAGCTGCCGGCCATTGAAGGGCGCCGGCATAAGTCCGTCAGCCGTCTCCTAGTGTCTGGAAGGCCAATCGCAGCATGGAGAACGTCAACGGCGACATCCACCTTGGTCGGTTCACCCATTTGACCCTCGCTTTTTCCGAGTGTTGGGTCGGCGCTTCTTCGCCGCGGACTTCTTGGGCTGCGGTGGAGTCGCGAGCATCCGGCGCACCGTAGCTTCAAAGAGGACGTTGGGCTGGGGCCGGAGCTTGGTCTTGGGGGAGGGCTTGGGCATGACTGCGGAAAATCCTCAAAAGCATTTGCTTGGCTCGTCCCTGACGCCTACGTGGAGTTGGACAGGGCGGCAGCGGCCACAGTCCATCCAAAGCGCATGCGTCGATCTCCCCGCGTCGGTACGCCGGCCTCCGACGCATCATCAGAAAGCAGGCCCCAGAGTCAAAATCTGACTCACGGGAGCGTTTGTCGGGCCGGTGAGTCCCCCCTTACCAGCCGCGGGCAAATTCGACTCCACGGGCAGAAAACGGCCCTAGCGTCGATTCGTGGTCGAGCCGGTCAAAGAACGGGCATGCAGGACTATCGCCCTATGGCGCACCCCCGTCGGCAATAAGCGCCTGCGCAAGGGGAGATAAAGCGGGAGTGGTCGGGGTGAACTACTCGCGGATGATCACATTCAGCAGCGAGGAATGCACCTTGATGTGGCCGTTGTATTCGATCAGGCCGAGCTTGCGGAACTTGTTCATGAAGTGGTTAATGCGCGAGCGCGTGGTGCCGACGCGCGCGGCCATCACTTCCTGGCTGATCGGCGTCACGACGGTGCGCAGCTCGGCTTCCTGGCCGACCTGGGCCAGCATGATCAGCAGGCGGGCCAGGCGCTTCTCGCTCGAATTGAACAGCTGGTCGACCAGGTCTGATTCTATCTGGCTGTTGCGCAGCAGCAGGTAGGCCATGAATCGCTGCGACAGCTCGGGATGCTCATGGATGGCCTGGACCATGGTCTCGGCCTCGACTCGGATGACGGTCGCCTCGGTCGAGGCGCGGGCCGACGCCAGATAGACGGGCTGTCCGCCCAGGCACCCTTCGCCGACGAAGGTACTTGGTCCCAAGAGGCCGACCACTCGTTCCTTGCCTTCTTTGGACACGACGCTGAGTTCGATGTGGCCCTGCTGGACGTAGTACACCGCGTTGCATTTGGTGCCCTGCCGGAAGATGTAACTCTTGGGCCGGTAGGTCAAAATGGTCCGGCCCGCACCGACCGTGGTCAGAAACGCTTCGGTGTCGAAGGTTGGCACCGGCCTGGCTCTTCCTCTCCTGCCGGACCCGTTCGCCTTTGCTTTGCTCCTTTGCTTTGCTGTGCCTTTGGCTGGCATTTCGCACCTCCCCCAAGTCGATGGCGACGGGGACATCGTCCTAGAAATGTCGTTTGAGAGAGTATAGTTGCGGAGTGTCGCCGCACTCTGCGTCAAGGTCCGACCCCGGCACTACCTACAGGAGTAGGTCGAGGCCGGACCCCTACCGGTGCAACGAGGAAAAGCCGGCACTGAATCGAATGGCGGACGGGCGTCCAGGGTTGCGCGTCACCCGTACTTCTTCCGGCCGGCATGAGGCAGGCTGACTGATTCTAGTAGTTTGTGGGCCGGTTCGATGGGGCCGCCGATAAGTCACAAACGCGCCCAGTGACGCTTGCCTTCCTGTTCTGTCCACGCGTCCTAAAACGTTGGCGCCTTTGTCTGACCTAAGATCAATCAAACGTTTGGAGCTGAACGCCGGAGTTGTGTGACCAGGAGCAGGCTTCCCCTCGCTCTTGCCTGGGCAGGACACTACTTTTTATCGACGGTTGCTGCAGGCTGTGACTTTGCGGGGTCAAAGTCACCTTAGGCTTGTCCCGTGCTGGGATGTGTGGTTAGTGCAATTGTGAAATTGGGCGACTTTTGCAACTTACGGCTGCGTTGAAGCCGGCCGTAATGTTGGACGGTACTGCGTAAGCGAATTGCTCTACCGGTCCCCCTTCACGGTGCTTCCCTATCGCTTAATCGAAGGAGTAAGCAAATGGCCCATCCCACAATCAGCATCGGATCAACTGGCCCTGAAGTGACGCTTTGCCAACAAGCGCTCGCGGCACGAGGCTATTCGCCTGGTCCGGTCGACGGCCTCTTCGGCCCGCAGACGAAGGCTGCCGTCCTACACTATCAGGTCGATCGATCGGCGAGTCCGCCGCCGCCGCATGTCCATTTGGGGTTCAATCTGCCTCTGGTCGTCGACGGCATTGTGGGCCCGAATACATGGGGAAGATTGGACCCGCCGGAGGTCAAAAAGAATGCGCCTCAGCACAACTACGTGAGGCTTTGCCAACTCATTCTCAAGTCATTTGCGGTTCCCGCTTTTGACCCCGGGCCTCCCGACGGCCTTTTTGGTCCCAATACGGAAGCGGCCGTGAAGGCATTCCAAGCCATTTTCGCAACGCCCGCGGACGGCATCGTTGGCCCGAAAACTTGGCGCGCTCTGCGTAGCTAGCTGATTGAACTACTTCACTGACGGGTGGCCAACCAGCCATCCGTCAGTGGCATTTCTGACCAAGCTGTTCCGAATCCCTCCAGGACGCGCTTGTATCAAGGTGCGCCTGCGACTGCAGAATGCCCCAGTCGTTAATTCAGTTTCCCGGCATAGGGGCCGCCCTCAATATCTTCATCCTCTGGACTGAAGCCGGGATACCAATAATAGCGCACACCGTCGATCTCCTGCTTCATGCACCAGTCGCGTACCAAGCAAAGATAAGCCACCCATTCGTTAGTTTTGAGAACGGCTTTCGGGTTCTGCAACAACATAAGATGCGCAGTACATACTATAGCTTTGCTGCTTAAGTGGCCTGCGTTGGGATGGGCATATTCGTTGCTAATTGGGCGTGTCACGTGACGCGTCGACATGATGCGGATGTCCTTTCTACGACCTTTCATCTGGGATGACGCCCCCGGCGTGTCATCTAGAACGACGCCCCAGCGAGCCGGTTCCCCTCCACGACCCTTTCCGCTGTGTGGCACGCGCCGATAGCCCCTAGCTTGCGGATTTGCCCGATTCAGCTTCCGTCCTTCAGTACGTCGTGCATTGCCTGACGAGAGCACTACCGCGTAGGGGGACGCCACGACGCATTGCGGGTACCTCCTTTCGTAAATGAGGTGCGGCAAACGCGCCGAACTCAACAAGGATCTGTGCAGCCGCCTTGTCGAGACCGAGTGCAAGTACGACGCCGCGAGCAACCGCTGTCGTTGCAACAGCAACAAGAATCGTGATTAAGGCCTTTCGCATGTGGTCAACGAGCACACTGTGAGACGAATATGCTCGACCGGGCGGGACCACCAATTGCGGGCCGTGCCGCAGTGATGACAAGACTGCTGCCACCCTTCTCGTTGCGACGGAGATGGTAGGCTTCAATTACGCCTAACGGATAGGTCGCCACCAATATGAGAGAGCCTGATCAGCCCTCGTTCGTCACGACATCAATTCTTGCGCCGTCCTGCCGGGCGGTGAACTTATTGTAGTCGGTCGCGTAGATGACATCCCATCGACCCGCGTCGTCTTGGACAAGCGATACCGAGCCGCCAGAGATTCCGTCCTCTTCCCAGCGCACAGCTCCATCCAAGAAGTAGCTCCAACCTTGCGGCGCAGCGCACTTAATGGCGACCTGGGCCATTGCGGGCGGCGCGATCAACAAAGTGACCAGCAAAGGAACCAGCCATCTCACCGTCCGAGACTAGGTGACCGCCTCGGGCACTTCAACACTAGCCGCTTACCAAGCCAAGCAATCTCGCAAAGGTTGCATCCCCTGACTACCTTCGCCTCCGGGCTGATGCAGCCCGGCCACTGGTGTTGCCGGCTGGGGCCCGCTATCCGCGAAGAGCGCCAACATTCGCCAACTTGGCGCTCTTCAACAAAGCGCAATGATGCAAGGCCCATTTCCACGGCGCCGGCCCGAAGGGTGCCAAACTCAGTCATCGTGGCGTCCTTCGACATCGGCAATGGCACTCTTCACCTCCGGCAGGCGCCACGCCCAGCCGCCCTTGAAGCCCGCCTTGGTGGCGACGATGCCGAGATCGTCCTTGATGCGCTGAAGCGTCCGCCAGGCGTGACCGTGAGCATTCGCGGCCTCGCGAAGCTCGACAGTCGCGACCGGCCCGCCGGCCAGCATTTCCGACAGAAACCGTTCAGCCTCTGCCGCCGCGCGCCCACCGTCTTCGGGGTCCTCGATGGCCATCAGCTCGCGCGCCGAGCCTTCCAGCGGCTCACCCCACTCGACACCTTGGGCGTGAAAGTTGTGGCCCGGCACGGGCGCACCGATCAGCGTGTAGGCAAAGCCGCCGGTATCGGGGCCGAGGTTCGACTTGGCGCGGACCAGCCGGCGCGGCGCATTGGGGTCGGCCGCCTTCACGGTCGCCAGCACGACGCGCGCCACCGCGCCGAAGGCGACGGAGCCCGTCACCCGGTCGAGCGGTTCGCGTCCGCTCGAATTCTTCGACAGGTGGGTGATGCCGAGGACGGCGCAGCCGAGCTCGGCGGCCAGACCGACCACCGGCTGCAGGCCGCGCCTCGTCTCCGTGTTCTTGTGGCTGTCGCCGGTCACCGCGGCGACGACGGGATCGAGGATGAGCAGCCGCACCGGCGGCAGGCCGCGCACGGCCTCGGCAAGCTTCGCCATGTCGTGCGCCGGATCGAAGGGCCGCGAGCGGCCGCCTTCGCTGGCGCCGGTGACGAAATGCACCCGGCGCGGATCGCCGCCGGCCACCAGCAGGCGCGGCAGGAGCGTGTCGGCGATGCCGTCCTCGCCCGTCCAGATGACCACGTCGGCCGGCTCGATCGGCGCCCCGTCCGGCCAGGCGCCGCCGCGCGACAGGCTGGCGGCCAGCGAGAGGGCGATGGAGGTCTTGCCCGTGCCGGCCGCGCCCGCCAGCAGGTGCAGCTTGCCGCAGGCCAGCCAGTTCGGCCACAGCCAGTCGATCGCCTCCGGCGCGAACGCCGTCGCCGGCAGCACCTCGACCGTCGATCCGGCCGGCACGTGCGCCCGCGGTTCGAACTCGACGAAGCGCGTGCCGCCTGCGCCCACGATCTCACGCGGCAAGGTCGGCCTCCTGCGGTCGCAGAATGCCAATCGTCGGCACCGGCCGGCACCGCCTGGTCGCTCGATGCAGAAACGGAGCGCTACGCTTGCTGCACAACAGCGTGGCGAGACCGTCGAGGTGACGGTGCGCAGAGCGCCAGTCCAGGACCACAGTCCCGCGGCCGTGTCCCCGCAGCCAGGTCAGGACGTCGTGGTAGACCAGCAGGGGACCGCCGCTGTCTCGGGCGATCTGCAGGTCGTCCCATCCCAGCAGGTCGACCACACCAAGACGGGAAAGCACGCGCCCATCGCCAAGCCTCTGCGCGACGAGGTCGACGATGGCGCCCTCTTCGCAGGCCGGCACGATCAGCGCCGCCATCCCGGGCTCATCGTCGCCGGCAGGCCGCCAGGTGTCCTGCTCGGCCACGACATGTCCGAAGCCCCACAGCGGCGCCCGCACCCCGGCAAGGCCGAGCGCCTGCAGAGCCTCCTCGAGCGCGGGCGCACGTCGCCGCGCATCCGCGCGGATCAACTCGTCCAGGACGCCGCGAGCGCGGCCCCGGCAGCCCGACAGCTCGCGGTAGATTTCGGCCAGCGCCCGCTGTTCGGCTTCGGCGCGCCTCAATCCGCCGTCGAATTCGAGCACTGCTGCCCGTTCTTCGAACTCCAGCCGGCGGCTCACCGGTCAGGTCCCCGCCCGTCACCGGTCGACGTCCGTAGGGGGCCGAGACGGGCGGTGGCGAAGGCATCGAGGATGTCCACCTCATAGAGCGGGAACGGACCGTCCTTGCGGAATGCGGGCCCGCCACCGACCACGGCCAGCTTGGCAAGCGTTGCGGCGCTGAGCGTTATGCCATGCCGCTCCCGCAGATACTCGCTGGCCTGTTTGCGCCTGAGGCGGGCCGGCCAAGGGTGCCGGGCAATGGCGGTCGATGGAGGCGACATGGCGGAAATTCCCGAGGTTTGCTCCAGGCATGTAAACGGAGAGCTACATGACCGTTTCAAGCCGACAGGTGTCATAGGCCATAATTTCCGACCCATGCCGGCCGGCCGCGCGCTGGGCGACCTGCCCGCTGGGAGAGAGCTACAATGGCGTTGTAGAGGTCGACGGTTCGATCCCGTCTGGCTCCACCATTCAAATCAAGGGGTTGGCCCGCAAGGCCGGCCCCTTGCTCATTCGGCCCGGCAGTTCGATCCCACGATGGTCACTTGCCGTCCCGCCGGTTCCAGGGCTGGCTGCGCCAACGCGGTGAACAGGAACCGATTCGATCCCCGGACCGTTGTTCGTCTTCAAGAAGACAGAATGACCGAGTAACGGGAACGTCCAGGCTAGGAGGAATAGAGAGATGTCGAGGCTCTTTCTGAGACTGATCCTCGTTGCGGGCGTTGGCATGACCGCGGCGGCGTGCCAAGGCGACGGCTACGGCGCACCGAGCGGCTACAATCAGCCGGCACCGGGCTACTATCAGCCGGCGCCGGCTTACTATCAGCCGGCACCGGCCTACTACGCTCCTGCTCCATCACGGTATGGCTATTCGCAGGCTGCGCCGAATTACAATCCGACTGACGGCCGTCGCTACACCACGGTGGCCGTGACGAACCGCGGCCAGAACGGGTATCGGGACGACGTCGTTCAGCAGCAGGTCGTCTGCGGAAGCCAGTACTACGATGGCTACCGTACTCGCACCGCACCTCGGTGCTGATCGCCTGCGCGCGTTCATATGAACCGCGCATTCGACTAGCCAGCGCTCCCGCCTCACTTGCACCCGAGTGCAAGTGACCGCCGGCCAGCGTGCTGTCGCCGACAGCTGCGGGATGCCTACCGCACGCCGCCGCCTTTCCGTGCCGCGGCCATGCCCTTGGCAAGCAATGTGCGGCCGGAGCGCATCGGTGGGCGATGATACGGGGCGTTGTGCAAGCGTCGCGTCGGCAAGCCGTGCGGCGCCGTTGCCGTCTTTGAATATGCTGTCTACGGGTCTACCTTCGACCGATGGCTGATCACGATGGCGGGGTTATTGGGCGGCGGCATGTCGAGCTCCAGCTCAAGGCGAAGGGCAAGACGCGTTGAATTCGATGATTGTTCGACCGGATGAGCCCGAGCAGCGGCCAGCAATCTCATGGCCCGAGCGCTATGCCGTCTTGCTCGTCTGCGCGTACTTTGGCGCCGTGACAGCCCTGCTATGGGTGATGGATCACATTTGACCAGTGCAGCCGAAGCTGCTGCGGCCGGACACCTATTGCACTTTGATCACAGGCTCTTCAACGTCGTCCGATATGTCTGCGACGACGCCTTCCCGCCCGACCGCGATCCGTGGCCCCGCCCTTACCTTCACCGGCGACCCGTTCCGCGACGGCCTCGAGAAGACGATGGTCCACGAGCCCGACGCCATCGTCGCCATGGCGGGCGGACGCATTACGCATTTCGGGCCGGCGAGCCGGATGCTGCGCGAGCTGCCGGCCGGCATCGAGATCCGCGACTTCGGCAAGGACGCGCTGATCTCGGCGGGCTTCATCGACACCCACGTCCACTTCCCGCAGACGCCGATGATCGCGGCCTACGGCGCGCAGCTGCTCGACTGGCTGAACCGGTACACCTTCCCGGCCGAGCTGAAATTTGCCGACAAGGACTATGCCCGCAGCGTCGCCCGCATCTTCCTGCGCGAGAACCTGCGCAACGGCGTCACCACGAGCTGCGTCTACTGCACCGTCCATCCGCATTCGGTCGACGTGCTGTTCGAAGAGGCCGAGACGCTCGGCCTCCGGCTCGCCGCGGGCAAGGTGCTGATGGATCGCAACGCCCCCGAGGCGCTCAGCGACACGCCGCAGTCGGGCTACGACCAGTCGAAGGCACTGATCGCCAAATGGCACGGCCGCGGCCGGCTGCTCTATGCCATCACGCCGCGCTACGCCGGGTCGAGTTCGCCGGAGCAACTGGCGGCTGCCGGCGCGCTGTGGCGCGAGCACGGCGACTGCCTGATGCAGACGCATATCGCGGAGACCGAGGCCGAGGTCGCCTGGATCAAGGAGCTGTTCCCCGACCGCCGCGGCTATCTCGACGTCTACGATCACCACGGCCTGTGCGGCGCGCGCGCCGTGTTCGGTCACGGCATCTGGCTCGACGAGCCGGAGCTGCAGCGCCTGCACGCCTGTGGTGCCGCGATCGCCCACTGCCCGACCTCCAACTTCTTCCTGGGCAGCGGCGCCTTCAATCTCGCGCGCGCCCTGAAGCCCGAGCGGCCGGTCCGCGTCGGCCTGGGCACCGACATCGGCGCCGGCACGTCGTTCTCGATGCTCGCCACCCTGGGCGAGGCCTACAAGGCGGCCCAGCTCAATCGCCAGTCGCTGTCGGCCGGCCACGCCTACTATCTCGCCACGCGCGGCTCGGCGCGGGCGATGTATCTCGACGATCGCATCGGCAGCATCGCCCCGGGCATGGAAGCCGATCTGGTCGTGCTCGACATGCGCTCGACGCCGCTGATCGACTTCCGCATGAACTTCGCCCAGGACTTCGCAGAGCAGCTCTTCGTCCAGATGACGCTTGGCGACGACCGCGCCGTGCAGGCCACCTACATCGCCGGGCACTTGGCCCACGATCGGTCCCCCTCCGGCCCTTCGGCCACCTCCCCCATCTGATGGGGGAGGCTAGGAGGGGGCACTGTCCATAGTGTGAATTTTGCGTTCCGACCCACAATATTGTGGCCGGGCCGCCTCAATCGAGGTACCCTTCCTCCGGTAGCAGAAGGAGGTGCTTATCCGTCCGAGGTGTTCGTACCCCGACGGAAATCAGATCACCGGTGGAGTCTCCACCGCGTGCCCTGTCAGCCTCACTTTCCGCCTGACCACCGATCGCCAACGCCTCCGCTTGCGGGGGCGTTTTGCTTTTGGGCGACCGGTTCCCGCTCCTCTGACCAAGACTCCGGAGTACGAATATGGCCAAACGCGCCGCACGCCGCACCAAGCTGCACGCCATCGATAGCGCCCGTATTCACAACCTTGTCTTCGACCACACTCCGGCCAACGACCGCGATCAGAGCTACGTCCGAAAAATACGACCGAGGAGCGACAATCAACGGATCCTGATGGAGGCGATAGACAGCAAGCCGCTGACCGTGGCCCTCGGCCCCGCCGGAACCGGCAAGACCTACCTCGCCATCTCGGCCGCCGTGGAGGCCCTCGAAGCCGGCACTGTCTCGCGCATCATTCTGTCCCGTCCGGCCGTCGAAGCCGGCGAGAACCTGGGCTTCCTGCCCGGCGACATGCGCGAAAAGCTCGATCCCTATCTGCGACCCCTGTGGGACGCCCTGAACGACCGCCTGGGCGCCAAGCGCCTGCGCCAGAACCTCGACGACGGCACGATCGAGATCGCGCCCGTCGCCTTCATGCGCGGCCGCACGCTCAACAACAGCTTCGTGCTGATCGACGAGGCGCAGAACTGCACCTATGGCCAGATCAAGATGCTGCTGACCCGCCTCGGCTGGCACTCGACCATGGTGATGACCGGCGATCCCGACCAGACCGACCTGTTGCCCGAGCTGTCGGGCCTGGGAGCGATCGCCCAGAAGCTCGACGGGCTCGACGATGTCGCCGTCGTACGCCTGACCGACAAGGACGTGGTGCGCCATCCGCTGGTCGGACGCATGCTGTCGGTGCTGTAAAGCGACCGAACTTACCCACACATTGGAACGCGGCAGACGATCGGATCAAAACGCGAACGTCTGCCGCTGCCAGTGATATATTCCGGCCGTCCCCAAGTTAAATTCCGTATTGAAATCAGGCGATTAACGCCTATGTAGGGGCCTGCTGCCACCGCCCCTACATTGAGTCAATACGGTGACGATGGCGCAACGGTAAGCTGACACCGGGCTTGTTCACAGACTTCCCCACATGGGCTCCCCAAAGGGCCCGTGGTGGCCCACTGTCTTGCAACCCGGGGCCGGCGTAGGGATGGCGGCCTGCGGCAGGATCTCGTGAGTGACGAAACCGACATCGACCTGAAATCCGCCGAGGAGGCGCCGCCCAGCGAGGGTTCGCTGGCCGACGGCATGCGCATCATCGGCGAGTTCGTGCACACCCTGCCGCGCAAGCCGGGCGTCTATCGCATGATCGCGGCCGACGGCGAGGTTCTCTATGTCGGCAAGGCGCGGTTCCTCAGGAGCCGCGTCGCCGCCTACACCCAGCCGACGCGGCTCGACAATCGCCTGCTGCGCATGGTCTCGGGCACCAAGACCATGGAGTTCTCGGTCACCGGCAGCGAGGCCGAGGCCCTGCTGCTCGAGAACAACCTGATCAAGCGCTTCAAGCCGCGCTTCAACGTGCTGCTGCGCGACGACAAGTCGTTCCCCTACATCGTCATCCGCCGCGACACCGAATGGCCGCAGCTCGCCAAGCACAGGGGCGTGCGCGATCCGAAGCAACGAGTATTTCGGCCCCTTCGCCTCGGCCACCGCGGTCAACCGCACGCTCTATGCCCTGCAGCGCGCCTTCCCGCTGCGCTCCTGCTCCGACGGCGTGTTCTCGACCCGCACCCGGCCCTGCCTGCAGTACCAGATCAAGCGCTGCACCGCGCCCTGCGTCGGCCGCATCGACAAGCCCGAGTACGGCGCCATCGTCGACGAGGTGCGCGGCTTCCTGGGCGGCCGCAACCGCGAGGTCCAGCAGGCATTGTCGCAGCGCATGGAGCAGGCCTCGGTCGGTCTCGAATTCGAACGCGCCGCCGTCCTGCGCGACCGCATCCGCGCGCTCGCCCATATCCAGTCGCACCAGGCGATCACCCTGCCGTCGATCGACGAAGCCGACATCTTCGCCGCGCACGCCGAGGGCGGCCAGATGTGCGTCCAGGTGTTCTTCCTGCGCGCCGGGCAGAACCTCGGCAACCGCGCCTATTTCCCCAGTCACACCAAGGATCTCGACGCGCCTGCCGTGCTGTCGGCCTTCATCGGCCAGTTCTACGAAGCGCGCCAGGCGCCCAAGCTGATCCTGGCCAGCCATGACGTCGCCGAACGCGAACTGCTGGAAAGCGCGCTTGCGCTTACGGCCGGCCACAAGGTCGAGATCCGCCATCCCAAGCGCGGCGACCAGAAGGACGCGCTCGACCAGGCCGTGGTCAATGCCCGCGAGGCGCTGGCGCGGCGCATGGCCGAGCGCGGCACGCAACGCCAGCTGCTGGAAGGGGTCGCCCGCGTGTTCAAGCTCGACGGCCCGCCCGAGCGCATCGAGATCTACGACAACAGCCATATCCAGGGCACGGCGCCGATCGGCGCCATGGTCGTGGCGGGGCCGGAAGGCTTCACCAAGAATTCCTATCGCAAGTTCAACATCAAGACCGAGGGCGCGGCGGGCGACGACTTCGCCATGATGCGCGAGGTGCTGACACGCCGCTTCGGCCGGGCCCTGCGCGAGGATCCCGAGCGCGGCGACGAGAGCTGGCCCGACCTGGTGCTGATCGACGGCGGCCAGGGCCAGCTCGAAGTGGCGCGCCAGGTGCTGAGCGAGCTCGGCCTGGAGGACATCGCCATCGTCGGCATCGCCAAGGGGCCCGACCGCGACGCCGGCCGCGAGCGCTTCTTCATGCCCGGCAAGCCGCCCTTCTCGCTCGAGCCGCGCGATCCGGTGCTCTATTTCCTGCAGCGGCTGCGCGACGAGGCGCATCGTTTCGCCATCGGCACGCATCGCACGCGGCGCGCCGCCGACATCACCAACTCCGCGCTCGACGAGGTGCCGGGCATCGGCGCCGGCCGCAAACGCGCCCTGCTGCATCATTTCGGCAGCGCCCGTGCGGTGGCCGTCGCCACCCTGGAGGACATCAAGGCGGTGGCGGGCATCTCCGACGCCCTCGCCCAGAAAATCCATGACCACTTCCGGGGCGGTCGTTAAGAAAGGCCGACATGTTCAGTCTTCCCAATGTGCTGACGCTGTCGCGGATCGCTGCGATTCCGCTGGTCGTCGCCTGCTTCTGGCTCGACCACGGCTGGGCGCAGTGGCTGTCGGCCGGCCTGTTCGCGATCGCCGGCATCACCGACTGGTTCGACGGCTATTTCGCCCGCCGCTATCACCAGATCTCGCGGTTCGGCCGCTTCCTCGATCCGATCGCCGACAAGCTCCTGGTGGCGGCGGCGCTGGTGATGCTGGTCGATAGCGGCACGCTCAAGGGCCTGAACGTGCTCGCCGCCCTGATCATCCTGGCGCGCGAGATCCTGGTCTCTGGCCTGCGCGAGTTTTTAGCCGAGCTCAAGATCGGCGTGCCGGTGAGCCAGCTCGCCAAATGGAAGACCGGCGCCCAGATGGGCGCCATCACCATCCTGCTGCTGGGCGATGCCGTTCCAGCTGTCATCGGCCAGATCGGGCTGGTGCTGATCTGGGTCGCTGCCGTGCTCACCCTGATCACCGGCTACGACTACCTGCGCACCGGCCTGCGCCACATGGCCGAAGGCGGCCGCCCGAGGCCATGAAGGTGCGCTACTTCGCCTGGATGAAGCGCACCGTCGGCACGGCCGACGAAGAAGTGGCGCCGCCTGCCGAGGTGAAGACGGTCGGCGACCTGGTGGTCTGGCTGCGCGGCCGCAGCACCGGCCACGCCGAGGCGCTGGCCGAGGGTGCGGCCTTCGGCGCGGCGGTCGACCAGCGCACGGCGACCTTCGATGTGCCGATCGGCGGCGCGCGCGAGGTCGCGTTCTTCCCGCCCTTCACGGGAGGCTGACATGGCCGTGCGCGTCCAGGAGGCTGATTTCGACACCGGCGCCGAGCTCGACCGCCTCACCAAGGGCAACAAGCGCATCGGCGGACTCGCGGTGTTCGTGGGCCTGGTGCGCGAGATGCATGTGCGCGAGGGCCTGCATCGCGACCGCATCGATGCGCTGACCCTTGAGCACTATCCCGGCATGACCGAGAAGGCGCTGGAGGACATCGAGGCCGAGGCCAACCGCCGCTGGCCGCTCGAGGCTACACTCATCGTGCATCGCTACGGCCGCATGGAGGCTGGCGATCGCATCGTGCTGGTGGCCGTCGGCTCGCCGCATCGCGAGGCCGCCTTCGAGGCCTGCGAATTCCTGGTAGACTGGCTCAAGACCAAGGCACCGTTCTGGAAGCTGGAAGAGACGCCGACCGGCGAGAAATGGGTCGGCGCTCACGAAGGCGACGATGCCGCCGCGGCGCGCTGGGAGAAGAAGAGCCAGTAGCTCGCGGCCACTTAGGTATGCGTCCGCGTACTTCTTCGCCCTGATAAAGTTCACACAACGAAAAACCGTTGGGAGTGACGCTCATGAGCTCATCGAAGCGATTCGAGGAATCGAAGCTGTTCGAAGAGGGGGGCGGAGCGACGCTGTCGCGTCGCGCGCTCGTCGGTGCGGCCGGTGTCACGGCGGCAGCCATTGTGACCAGTCGGGCGTTCGCCCAGCAGCCGCCCGCAGCGGCGCCGGCAGGTCCGGCCACACCACCTTCCACCGTCACCACACCGCCGCGCGACTTCGGCCCGAACGCGCCGCCCAACGTCTACTTCACCGATCCCGACGTCATCACCGTCGATCCGGTCTTCAACTCATTGCGCCAGCCCAATGCACCCATCCAGCGCCTGTGGACCGGCGCACTGTGGTCGGAGGGGCCGGCGTGGAACGCCCAGGGCCGCTATCTCGTGTGGAGCGACATCCCCAACAATCGCCAGCTGCGCTGGATCGAGGACAACGGCCGGGTCAGCGTCTTCCGCACGCCGTCCAACAACAGCAACGGCAACACCTTCGACTTCCAGGGCCGCCAGCTCTCCTGCGAGCACCTGACGCGGCGTGTCGTGCGCTACGAGCTCGACGGCTCGGCGACGGTGCTGGCCGAGGCGTTCCAGGGCAAGAAGCTCAACTCGCCCAACGATGTCGTGGCCCATCCCGACGGCAGCTACTGGTTCACCGATCCGCCTTACGGCGGCCAGCTCTATGAAGGCACGCCCGATGTTGCCGGTGGTCCCAGCAACCTCGACGGCAAGATCAACCCGAAACTCGGCCAGCCGCCGGGCATCGGCACTGTGGCCAAGCGCGAGCTGCCGACCAACTGCTACCGCATCGATCCCAGCGGCCGCATCGACCTCGTGGTCACCGAGGAGCAGGTGCCCGATCCCAACGGCCTCTGCTTCTCGCCCGACTACAAGACGCTGTATGTGGCCAGCACCGGCAAGGGTCCCGGCGACACCGGACCGGGCGGCAAGGGCGAGGTCTATTCCTTCGCCGTCGGTACCGACAACAAGGTTTCCAACCGCAAGCTGTTCAGCGACTTCATGATCGACGGCATCAAGTGCGGACCCGACGGCCTGCGCTGCGACGTCTTCGGCAATGTCTGGGTCTCCAGCAACGCCGGCCGCAACGTCGGCTACAGCGGCGTCACGGTCTGGAACCCCGACGGCAAGCTGATCGGCCGTATCCGGCTGCCCGAGGTCTGCGGCAACGTCTGCTTCGGCGGCCCCAAGCGCAACCGCCTGTTCATGGCCGCGAGCCAGTCGCTCTATGCCCTGTATGTGGGCGTGCAGGGCGCGGGGCCGGGCTGAGCCGCACACCACCTCATATTCCTCTCCCCTGCTAGGGGGAGAGGGGCATGAAGCGCATGAGGCGGCGAAGCCCTCACCCCTTGTAGTTCTCGACCACCTTCGCCGGCCGCACCTCGGCCTCGTCGGGATCGCGGCCGAACTCGCGCAACGCGCGACGCTGGCGCAACAGGTCCCAGCATTGGTCGAGCTCGACGTTGATGGTCGTCAATCGCGTGCGCTGGGCGTCGGACATCTCGCTCTCGGTGTAGAGCTCCTTCTCCTCGGTCACCAGCCGCTCGATGTGCTTGAGAACGCTCTTGTCCGTGGTGTGCAGGGTCATTGTCACCTCCGGGTGGGCTAGCCCAGAGCCACCAGCGCCAGGTCGGCCACCCCCCGTTCACGCAGCCGGTCGGCGGCCGCAAGGGCGCGCTGGCCGCTTCGGCAACAAAGCACAATGCGGCCCCGGGGCATTGGTTGCCCGACGAGCGCGTCGATTCCCTCGACGCCGAGGCGCCGCGCGCCGGCGAAGGGCGATTGCGGCGCTTCCTCGAGGCTGCGCAGGTCGACGACGAGATCGTCGGCCGTCACCGCTGCAGGCGCAATGAAGGGCACGGCTGTCTCCGGCTCCGGCGTGCCGGCGAAGCCGAAGCCGCCGAAGGCAAGACGCCTGGCGTCGAAGGTGACGACCCGGCCCAGCACGCTGGGCTCCAGGCCCAGCAGCAGATGCAGCGCAAGATGGGCCTGCAGGCTGCCCAGGACGGCGACGGCCGTGCCCAGCACGCCGACGCTGGCGCAGGTGCCGCCGTCGACCGAGACATCGGGAAAGACCGCGCGATAGCTCGGTCCGCCGCCGCAGAAGGCGCCGGCATAGCCGGTCGTGCCGATCACCGAGGCGCTGACCAGCGGCTTGGCCATCGCATGGCAGATGTCGCTCAGGATGTAGCTCACGGCAAAGCTGTCGGCGGCATCGATCACCAGGTCGGCACCGGCGACCAACGTGGCGGCATTCTGCGGCGTCAGGCGCGCGATGACGGGCATTGCCTCGATCGTCGGATTGAAGCGCTTGAGCGCCATTGCCGCGGTCTCGGCCTTCGGCTTGCCGATGTCGGCCATCGCATAGAGCGGCTGGCGGTGGAGATTGGTCTCCTCGACCGTGTCGTGGTCGACGATGGTGAGACGGCCGACGCCGGCACCGCCAAGATACTGCAGCACCGGGCAGCCCAGCCCGCCGGCACCGACCACCAGGACCGAGGCCGCGGCGAGCCTGGCCTGCCCGTCGGGGCCGACCTCGGGAAGGACCAGTCTGCCGCGCGTAGCGATCGCTCATGGCTTCCTCCTTGTGGCGGCGATCCATGCCTTGGCCTGGCCGTCGGGATCGCGATGGTTGACGACGTCGCCGACGACGGCGGCGACATCGGCGCCGGACTTCAGGCACTGCAGGGCACGGTCGAGCGTGAGGCCGCCGATCGCCACCAGCGGCCGCTTGCCGATGAGGCGCTTCCATTCGGCCAGCCGATCCGTTCCCTGCGGTGCCCACGGCATCTGCTTGAGCTGCGTCGGCCAGATCGGTCCCAGCGCCACATAGTCGGGATCGATCGCCAGGCCCTTCTCCAGCTCGGCGTGATCGTGGGTGCTGACGCCGATCTTGATGCCGGCTCGGCGCAAGGCCTTCACGTCGGCATCCGCCAGGTCCTCCTGACCGAGGTGGACCCAGGCGCAGCCCTCGTCGATCGCCGTTTGCCAGTAGTCGTTGACGATGAGCTGGGCACCATGGAGGACGCAGACGTCCATCGCTTCCCTGACCTGGCGGCTGATCTCGTCGACAGGCTGGTCCTTGATGCGCAGCTGGATCAGCCGCGTGCCGATCGGCACGAGGCGCTTCACCCAGCTCAGGTCCGGGACGACGGGATAGAAGGGATCGAGCACGTCAGAGGCCTCCCAGCGCGGCCTTGCCGATCACCGGCGTCGACGGCTGGGCCATGTCGCGCGGTTCCAACGGTTGGGCGAGACGGGCGGCGCGGCCGGCCTCGACGGCGAGCGCGAAGGCGCGCGCCATCTCGACGGGGTCGCCCGCCTCGGCGACCGCGGTGTTGAGCAGCACCGCGTCGTAGCCCAGCTCCATCGCCGCCGCGGCGTGCGAGGGCACGCCGAGCCCAGCATCGACCACCAGCGGGATGTCGGGGAAATGGGCGCGCAGCGACTTCAGGCCATAGACGTTGTTCAGGCCGCGCGCCGAGCCGATCGGCGCGCCCCACGGCATCAGCACCCGGCAACCGGCCTCGACCAGGCGGTCGGCGACGACGAGGTCCTCGGTCGTGTAGGGAAACACCTCGAAGCCGTCGTGGCCGAGGATGCGCGCCGCCTCGACCAGGCCGAACACGTCGGGCTGCAGGGTGTCGGCGTCGCCGATCACTTCCAGCTTGATCCACGGCGTGTCGAACAGCTCGCGCGCCATGTGGGCGGTGGTCACCGCCTCCTTCACCGAATGGCAGCCCGCGGTGTTGGGCAACACGCGCAGGCCGAGCGACTGGATGAACTGCCAGAAGCTCTGGCCCGCCCGTCCGCCGCCGCCTTCGCGGCGCAGCGAGACGGTGACGACCTCCGCCCCCGAGGCCTTGATGGCGCGCTCGAGGACGGCCGGCGACGGATAGCGCGCCGTGCCCAGGAGCAATCGCGAGGAAAGGTTTACGCCGTAGAACATGACTAGCCTCCCTGCATCGGCGCCACGACCTCGATGCGGTCACCGTCGGCAAGTTTCGTGGCGGGCCGCGCCGCGGCCGCGACGAAGCGGCCGTTCACCGCCGTCGCGATCTTGCGGCCGGCAAAGCCCAGCGAGTTCGAGGGCCGCAGCCAGCGTGGCCGCGTCGACGTCATGCGCGTCGTCGTTGAGGAAGATCCGCATGGTTGGTCTCCGGTTGAAGCATCGACAGGGCGGCCTCGGCCGTGCGCCGCGCGAGGGCGGGCGCCAGCAGGAAGCCGTGACGGAACAGGCCGTTGGCGTGCAGCACATGGCCGCTCCGCCTGACGTCGGGCAGGTTGTCGGGAAAGGCCGGCCGCAGGTCGGCGCCCAGCTCGACGATCTCGGCTTCGCCGAAGGCGGGATGCAGGGCATAGGCCGCATTCAAGAGCTCGACGGCCGAGCGCACGCTGACCGGGCCGCGGCGCTCGCTTTCGATCATGGTGGCGCCGATCATGAACAGGCCATTGCCGCGCGGCACGATGTAGAGCGGGATGCGCGGATGCAGCAGGCGCACCGGCCGCTGCAGCGACACGTCGGGCGCACGCACGACCACCATCTCGCCGCGCACGCCGCGCAGGTCCGGCAAGGCGTCGCGAGCGGCGAGCCCGCGGCAGTCAACGACGATGTCGGTCGGCGCATCGTGCGGCGCCATCTCGACACCGAAACGGATCGCGACACCCCGGTCCTGCAGGCGCTTCGCCAGGGCGGCCAACGCGTGCCGCGGATCGAGATGGGCCTCATCCGGCGAAGAACAGCGCGCGCCGGAAGCGGCCGCCAAGATCGGGCTCGAGCTGGGCGATGCGATCGGCGTCCAGCCAGTCGAAGCGCTCGGTGCGCTGGGCAAAGCGCGTGAGGTCGGGAAGGTCGCGCGGCTGGGCGACCACCAGGCTGCCCTTGCGCACCGTCTCGGGGAAACGCTCGGCCCACCAGTCGATCGACGGCGCGCCCCAGTCGGCGACCTCGGGCTCGGTGGTGGCGCGCTCGCACCAAGGCGCCAGCATGCCGCCCGCCATCCACGAGCAGCTGCCCTCGCCCAGCACGCGGCCGCGCTCGACCACGTCGACGCCGAGGCCGCGGTCGGCCAGCTCGAGCGCAGAGGTGAGGCCGGCAACGCCGGCGCCGATGACGAGGATGGTTGGCTTGGCCAATGGCTAACTCCCGTTCCTTCGCCGGCATGACCCGGATCAGGTTCAAAGGGTTCAGCCCCACTGGCTGTCTCAGCCCGGCTCCCTGGCGGAAACCGGACACCCCTCGGACGTCACTAAAGAAAGTGCGGGGGCCCCGCTCTGTCAAGAGCGGGTGAGGCCGTAAATGCAGCTCTCAGATCGGGATTCTCACGATGACGCGCAGCCCGCCCAGCGCCGACGGGGCGAGCGCCACGTCGCCGCCATGGCTGCGCGCCACGTCGCGCGCGATGGTGAGGCCAAGGCCAACGCCGCCGGTGTCGACGTTGCGCGATTCGTCGAGGCGGAAGAACGGCCGGAACACGTCTTCGTACTTGTCGGGCGGGATGCCGGGCCCGTTGTCTTCGATGGTGATCTCGACCGAGGTGCGGCCGCGCACCGCCTGAAGCTGGACCATGGTGCCGTAGCGCAGCGCGTTGGACACCAGGTTGGTCAGGCAGCGCTTGATGGCGAGCGGCCTCAGCTGGACATTCATGTCGCCCTGCCAGGTCACCTCGACATTGGCGTTGTCGCGCCGGGCGCCCGCCGCCACGTCCTCGAGGATCTCGGAGAGGTCGGCCGGAATCGGATCCTCGTCGCCCTCGCCGCGGGCGAAGGCGAGGTAGCCCTCGATCATGCGCTCCATGTCGGAGACGTCGTCCGAAAGCTCCTTGGTCTCGGGCGACTCGGGCAGGAGCGCCAGCGAGAGTTTCATGCGGGTCAGAGGAGTCCGCAGGTCGTGGCTGACGCCGGCCAGCATCTCGGTGCGCTGCTGGATCGAGCGGCGGAGCCGGATGCGCATGGTGTGGAAGGCAGTGGCGGCGTTGCGCACCTCGCGCGTGCCGCCGGAGAAGGCGAAATCGGGCACATCGCGTCCCTTGCCCAGCGCGTCGGCCGCGACGCCGAGATGGGCGATCGGCACCAGCTCGCGATGCATGAACCAGATGGCGAGGCCGAACAGCACCAGGCCGAGGCCGACCTGGGCAACGACATAGGCAAAGCTCGAGCCGAAGGTGAGGCGCACATGCGGCACCAGCACGTCCATGACGTCGCCGTCGTTGAGCTGGATCTCGATCAGCATCTGGCCGCCGCCGATGTTGTTGTCGATGTAGTAGTTGCGCTTGAGGTCGGCCTCGAGCGCGCCCTGGACCTCGCGGGCGGCGATGTCGAAATACTCCGGGTCCTTGAATGGCCGCACGATGCCCTTGCGGAAGCTGACAAAGAGCAGCAGGTCCTGGGCAGAGCGGCTCATGATCCAGGCGCGGTGCGCATCGTCGGGGAACTCGGTGCGCAGCGCGATCAGCATGCGCAGGTCGCGCACCAGCAGGATGGCGAGCCGATTGGTGACGTTGTCGCCGCGCTGGCTGTAGAACCACCAGGCCGACAGCGCCTGCAGCAGCAGCATGGGCACGACGATGATGATCAGCGCCCTGGCGAACAGCGTCTGGGGCGAATGCCGGTCGGCGAAGCGGGCGATGCGTTCGAAGATGTCGCGGGCGGCGCCGATGATCATGCGTCAACCAACGCGCTCATGCGTCGACCAGCCGGTAGCCCTGGCCGCGGACGGTACGCAGATAGCGCGGGAAGGACGGGTCGGGCTCGATCTTGCGGCGCAGGCGCGTGACCTGCACGTCGATGGCGCGCTCGTTGACCGCCAGGCCGACGCTCTTGCACAGCGTCTCGCGGCTCAGCACCTCGCCCAGCCGCATGGTGAAGACGCGCAGCAGCGCGGTCTCCGCGTCGGTGAGCGGCGCGCGCTTGCCCTTGTTGGTGAGTTCGCCCAACTCCTGGTCGAACTGGAAGGGGCCGAACGAGACATGGCGCTGAGGCTCGCCGGCCGGCACTGCGGCAGTGCGGTTGCGCTTCAGCACGTTCTGGATGCGCAGCAAGAGCTCGCGCGGCTCGAAGGGCTTGCCGAGATAGTCGTCGACGCCAGTCTCAAGGCCGGCGATGCGGTCCTTGGTGTCGCCCATGGCGGTCAGCATCAGGATCGGCACGTCGTCGGAACGCCTGATCTCGCTGGCGAAGTCGAGCCCGGTCTGGCCCGGCATCATGACGTCGAGCACGATCAGGTCGAAATCGAGCACGCCCAGCCGCTCGCGCGCCTCGGCGGCCTGGCTGGCGACGGTGACGCGAAAGCCATTCTTCGACAGGAAGGTGCGCAGGAGCTCGCGCAGACGGGTGTCGTCGTCGACGACCAGGATGTGCGGCTTGTCGGCCGAGGCGTCCATGACGCTCACCGGTTGCCACGCACCCGCTTGTCGACGATGGCACGCTCGGTGGGATCGAGCAGGCCCAGCAGGACCTTGCGGAAGCCCTCGACGGAATCGGCGCCGGTCTCGCGATAGGCGCGGGCGAAGCGCGAGCTCTGGCGGTCGGTCAGCTCGCGCTCGAGCTTCACGCCCTTCTCGGTGAGCCACAGCAGGCGCTCGCGGCGGTCGCGCGCGCCGCTCTTCTGCTCGACGTAGCCCTGCTCCAGCAGATCCTTCAGCACGCGCGAGATCGATTGCTTGGTGACTTTCAGGATCGACAGAAGATGGCCGACGGTCTGGCCGGGATGGCGGCCGATGAAATAGAGCGCGCGGTGATGGGCCCGGCCGAGCTGGTAGCGCTTGAGCTGCTGGTCGGATTCGAACGTGAAGTCGCGGTAGGCGTAGAACATCAGCTCTATGCCCTGGCGCAGTTCCTCGTCGCGCAGGAACAGCGGATTAGCGGGAGTTTTCGATTCCACCATGTGATCTACGTATTGTCGGTCTGTGCCGATTCTCGTGCGTTGCCTGACTATAGCATCCCGGGAGGCCGATGTTCGCGTCGCCGGCTTGCCGTTGCGACATAATCTTGCCGTCTGTCTAGAGTCCGCGATGTGCCTCGGCGTCGCGCAGCGCCTGGTCCTCGATCTGGATGGTCGTGTGCGTCAGGTTGAATTTTGCCTTCATCGCCTCGTTCACCTGCAGCAGGGTTTCGCGCGCGCGGCCCATGTCGGCGATGACGACATGGCAGCTCATGGCATCGAGGCCCGAGGTGATGGTCCAGACATGCAGGTCGTGGACCGACACCACCCCGGGGATCTCCTTGATGGCGCCCTCCAGCAGGACGAGGTCGATCTCGGGCGGCGTGCCCTCCATCAGGATGTGGATCGCCTGCTTCATCAGTGACCAGGTGCGCGGCACGATGAAGAGGCCGATGCCGGCGCCGATGATCGGGTCGGCGAGCCGCCAGCCCGTGAACATCACGACCAGGGCGGCGATGATGACGCCGAGCGACCCCAGCATGTCGCTCATGACCTCGAAATAGGCGCTCTTCACGTTCAGGCTTTCGCTCGATCCGGCGGAAAGCAGCTTCATGCTGGCGAGGTTGACGGCAAGACCGACCAGGGCCACCGCCAGCATCGGCCCGGCCAGCACCGGCGGCGGATTGAGGAAGCGATCGACCGCCTCGTAGAGGATGAAGATCGTGAGCAGCATCAGGACGACCGCATTGAGCAGGGCCGCCAGGATCTCCAGGCGGACATAGCCGTAGGTCTTCTGCGGCGTCGCCGCGCGCTCGGCGAAGCGGATGGCGATCAGCGCCAGCGCGAGGCCGCCGGCATCGGTCAGCATGTGCGCGGCATCGGCGACCAGCGCCAGGCTGCCGGTCAGCCATCCACCCACCGCCTCGACCACCATGAAGCCCGCGGTGAGCGCCAAGGCCCCCTTCAGCTTGCCCTTGTGCCGGCCGCCTGCGGTGCCGCCTCCGTGCGTGTGTCCGGCGTGCGAATGACCTCCGCCCACGACTACCTCCTCTATCGTCCCTCTCATGGGCACGCTCAGGGCGTCGGCCATGAACTCTTGTCACGCGGCAGGTCGCCGGTAGGATCCAGCGCTTGGACCAGTTGATCGCTGCCAGTCGAAGTCCAGTGCCAGACGACGAGGTTTACACTAGGTGTCAGTCGATTTGGCGGCCGATTCTGCGACACCACCAATTCGTAGAGCGCCCCGACATAGCCCATCTTCATGAGCTTTTCGGCTATCGCCCAGGTCGACGGCCGCTCGCCCCGGCTGAGCTGCTCCTTCCAGGCCGCTGAAACCTCGTTCCTCGTCAAGCCGAGGGCGGCAAGGGTCGCGTCCGACGTCAAGTCGGCCACAGGCCAAAGCGACACGTCGTAACGGCAGAACGTGCCAGGCCGGTCGGGCATATCCTGGCCATACTCGTTGGCTGCGACCTCAAGCTCGTAGGACAAGTACAACGCAGATTGGCCTTCGGGATTGAAACGCGCTCCGCGACGAGCGGCGCCGGCGCCGCTCAGTGGATCAGTGGCCCATTTGGGGGCAATTACTCTCACAAGACGACCGACGACCCTTACGGAAGGTGTCGATGGATTCACGCGTAGACGCCGTCCTCGAGCGTATCCAAATGAAGCACCACCGCGTTGGAGCGACCCTCTTCGACGAGTTGCCGGGGCGTCTTGTTTCCGAAGGCCGGAAGAGGGGCATATCTGAACCAGGCTTCGGCTTTCCCGCGATCTCCGATGAGTTTTTCGGCTCGGTCGATAAGGGTACGTCCGCCGGCGTCCTCTCCGACGACGAAGAATTGGTGCGAATGATCCTCGTTCACCGCCGCAGATTTGTCCTTCATCAAGGGGAGTGTGGTTTCGGGCGCGGTCGCACCCGCCCACTGTTCGGAAATGAATGCGCGTGTGTCCGCCCGTCCCTTCGCCAGGACAGTCCCGTGTGTGAGGAGGTACTGCGACCTCCCTTCCTCTTCGGGAGACCACAGGACGTCGATCACAACGCGCCCGTCCTGGATGTCGACCTTCACGACTAGAAAATCAGCCGAGTTCGACTACCTGCTCGCTCGGCACGTACTTCCGACGAAGCAGCCACTTGTTGAGAGCCCTCAGCTTCAGAGCTTTCGGTCGATCGTTTGGCGCCAACTTGATGCGCACATCAGTGATCCCGTGAGCAACGCCTGCCGGGTCGTCAGACAAGATGGCGGACAAGAGATCGGACATGACTGCACTCTAGAAACTTGTTCTGGCTACTCAACAATTTGGTGATCAATCCCGCACTTCGCGAGAGACATCCGGATATTGACAAGGTCAGTAATACTGACCTATATACTCAGAAGCTTGCATTTTAGTGATTCTAAACGACCGATTTGGCAAAAATTGCGAAGAGGACCAGCAATGTCCTTAGGGATGGATGACCGCGATGGTTTCATCTGGCTCGATGGCAAGCTCGTGCCGTGGCGCGACAGCCGCATGCACGTGCTGACCCACGCCCTGCATTACGGCTCGGCCGTCTTCGAGGGCGAACGCATCTATGACGGCCGCGTCTTCCGCCTGGCCGCCCACAGCCAGCGCCTGATCAATTCCGCCCGCCTGCTCGACTACGAGATCCCGTGGACGCAGCGCCGAGATCGAGGAGGCGACACGCGCCGTGGTCAAGGCCAACGGCCTGCAGTTGGGCTACGTGCGGCCGATCGCCTGGCGCGGCTCGGAGGTGATGGGCGTGTCGGCCATCGGCACCACGGTGCATCTCGCCATCGCGCCGTGGGCGCAGGAAGGCCGGCTGTCGGTGCAGGCGCGCGATGCCGGCATCAACGTCACCATGGCCAAGTATCGCCGCCCGTCGGCCGACTTCGCGCCCGGTCACGCCAAGGTGGCAGGGCTCTACCTGATCTGCGGCATCGAGAAGGACAGGGCGCTCAAGGCAGGCTTCGACGATGCGCTGATGCTCGACTGGAAGGGCGACTTGGCCGAATCGACCGGCGCCAACATCTTCCTGGTGATCGATGGCGCGCTGGTGACGCCGACGCCGGAGAATTTTTTGGACGGCATCACGCGGCGCGCGGTCATGAGGCTGGCGAGGAAGCGCGGTTGGGCCGTGGAGGAGCGCACCGTCAAGCCGCATGAACTCGGCCAAGCGAGCGAGGTTTTCCTGTGCGGCACCGCGGCCGAGATCGTGCCGGTGGGCTCGCTCGACGGGCATCACTATCAGGCCGGTCCGGTTGTCCGCACGCTGATGGCGGATTTCCAGCAGCTGGTGCGCGCGCCCGATTGCGAAGGGTTTGGCGAATCGACGCATCTCGCGCCGCCGGTCGACCGGGCTGCCTGAGTTCCTGTGCTACAGTCAGGGCAAACATCCGAGAGAAAAATGTCCAAGACCAAGCTTCAGTTCGTTCACCATCCCCATCCGTCGCCGGTGCCCGTCGACAAGCGCGCCGAGCTGCTCAAGAACCCAGGTTTCGGCCGCGTGTTCTCGGACCACATGGTGACCATCCGCTATCACGAGTCCAAAGGCTGGTACGACGCGCGCATCGAGCCTAGGGCGCCGATCCCGATGGATCCGGCCGCCGCTGTCCTGCACTACGCGCAGGAAATCTTCGAGGGGCTCAAGGCCTATCGCACGAAGGACGGCGGAGCGACCATGTTCCGTCCGATCGAGAACGCGCGACGCTTCCAGCAGTCAGCCGAACGGCTCGCCATGCCGAGCCTGCCCGAGGAGTTGTTCCTCGAAGCGTGTGATCTCCTGGTCAAGACCGACCGCGCGTGGATTCCTGACGGCGACGGCGGCAGCCTCTACATCCGGCCGTTCATGTTCGCCAACGAGATCTTCCTCGGGGTGAAGCCGTCGTCGGACTACCTGTTCATCGTCATCGCCTCGTCGGTCGGCTCGTACTTCAAGACCGACGCGCCGGCGGTGTCGCTCTGGGTGTCGCAGGAATTTACGCGCGCGGCACCGGGCGGAACCGGCGCCGCCAAGTGCGGCGGCAACTATGCCTCGAGCCTGCTCGCGCAGGCCGAGGCGACCCGCAACGGCTGCGACCAGGTCGTCTTCCTCGACGCTGTCGAGCAGAAATGGGTCGAGGAGCTGGGCGGCATGAACATCTTCTTCGTCTTCGACGACGGCTCGATGGTGACACCGCCGCTCGGCGGCACGATCCTGCCCGGCATCACGCGCTCCTCGCTGCTCACGCTCGCCAAGGACAAGGGCATCAAGGTCCGCGAGGATCGCTATTCGATCGACCAGTGGCGCACCGACTCGCGCAGCGGCCGCCTGCGCGAGGCTTTCGCCTGCGGCACCGCCGCGGTGGTCACGCCGATCGGCACCGTCCGCAGCAAGGACGGCGAGTTCAAGATCGGCAACGGCGGCCCCGGCACCCAGACCGAGGACCTGAAATCGGCCCTGGTCGGCATCCAGCGCGGCCACGCCGCCGACACGTACGGCTGGATCCACAAGGTCTTCTGATGGGAGCGCGGGCCTCATTCTGGGAGCGCTCCCTCAAAACAGCTTCCCGCCGTTGGGGATCTTCTTGTCCGGTGCGATCAGCACGACGCTGCCGTCTTCGGCGGGAAAGCCGAGCGTCAGGACTTCGGACATGAACTTGCCGATCTGGCGCGGCGGGAAATTGACGACGGCGGCGACCTGCCGGCCGATCAATTCGCCAGGCTGATAGTGCACCGTGATCTGCACCGATGACTTACGCCGGCCGATCTCGGGCCCGAAGTCGATCAACAGTCGATAGGCTGGTTTGCGGGCGCCCTCGAGGGGTGCGGCTTCGAGGATGGTGCCGACGCGGATATCGACCCGCGCGAAGTCGTCGTAAGTGATCGTGGTCATGCCCTCAACCTAGCCCTCCCCCGCCTGGCAGGGGAGGGCTTTGGCCAGGGCTGACTGAAATTACTTACTTCTTGGCGATCGCGGCCTTGACCTCTTCGGTCAGCTCGGCGACGCGCGCGCTCAGCGCCTGGAAAGCATCGGCCTGGCTCTTGCCGAAGAGGTCCGCGATCTCCTTGCTGTTGGCGATCGCCGTCTCGTAGCTCTTCTTGGCGAAGTCGATCTGCTTGATTGCCTTCTCCTCGACCGTCGCGGCGGCGAGCACTTCGCTGCCGTGCTTGGAGAAGTCTTCCATCGCCGCGCGGACCATGTCGCCCTGGCGCTGCGCGATGGTCTTCATCGCCTCGACGGCGGCGGTGTTGGCCGAGGTCATCACGGCGAAGTTCTTGCGCGCGGTCTCGACGAAGCTCTCGACGTTCATGGTCGGCAGCTTGAACTCGCCGGCGAACTTGGTGAAGTCGAAGTCGGTGAAGGGGTTCTTGAAGGTACCGTTGGCGTACATGGGGGGCTCTCCTGCGGACAAACGAGATGTGTGAAAGTCGGGTTGAACCGCTTTGCTGCGGTGCACAACGAAGCTTAATTTATGCTTGCGGTGCACCAAGTCAAGAGAACTTTTTGTGCGCTGCACAAAAGGTTCATGCTGCGGGCGAATTCGCCTCGTTCTGCGGCTTCGTGGTCTCGGGGTGTTTTACATATTTATCAAAGAGTTGGGCCCACCGTTCCGCCGTTTTCAGGCGGCTGTCCAAAGCCGCCATGGTCTTGGACAGATCGGTGGTCTCGTCCTTGTCGTAAACGCGCGACACGGCATAGTGAATCGCCAGCAGCCCATTTTGCCGCAGCGCACCACTCAGGCCTTCGCTCGGAACCGAGGCGGCCTCCAGCATGGCGGCCATCGATCGGCGGAGCGCCGGTCCCATCGCCAGGGCAAGCATGGGATCGCGGGCGCCGGCGCGACGGATCGCGCCCAGGGCCTCGCGGTACGGCCTCTGCGCGTCGTAGCGGCGCATCATGGCGTCGAACAGGCGATCGCGCGCCGTCTCCTCGGGATCGCTGCGGCTTGGCGTGCCGGCCAGGACCTCGGCATCGATCTTCGCCAGGAAGGCCGCCACCAGCGCCACCTTGTCGGGATAGACGCGATAGAGGTCGGCGAGGCCAAGCCCGGCGGCTTCGGCGACATCGCGCAAAGCCACATCGGCGAAACCCTTCTCGGCGATCAGCTTGATGAAAGCGTCGAGGGCCGCTTCGTTGACCGGCTTCATCCCGCGAGCTCCTTCGATCGCCGCGAAGCTGCCGCCAGTGCCTTGTCGAACACCGGCTGGATGCCGTCGACTGCCATCAACACCTTCAGCGCCTCGGCCGTGGTGCCGCCGGGGCTGGTGACGTTAACGCGCAATTGCGAGGCCGGTTCGCTCGACTGCTTCAGGAGCTCGCCGCTGCCCGCCACGGTGGCGCGGGCAAGCTGCATGGCCATGTCGGGCGTGAGCCCGAGCTTGGCGCCGGCCGCCGCCATCGCCTCGACCAGCAGGAAGACGTAGGCCGGACCACTGCCCGACAAGGCGGTGACCGGATCCATCAGGGCCTCGTCGTCGACCCACACGACCTGGCCGACGGCTTCAAGAGTTGATGGCAGCGCTTCTTCTCGGCCTCCGACACGCCGCGCGCCGCCGTCGCCACGCTGATGCCCTGGCGCACCGCCGCCGGCGTGTTGGGCATCGAGCGCACGATCTTGGCCGTCGTGCCGAGATGGCTCGCGAAATACTTCAACGTCTTGCCGGCGGCGATCGACAGGAACACCGCGCCCTCGTCGGCAAAGCGTTTCAGGTCAGGCAGCACGCCATCCATCGACTGCGGCTTGACCGCCAGCACGACGATCTCGGGCGTCTTGGCCACGTCGGAGGTCGAGACGACGGCACGCAGGCCTTCGGTGTGCGGCCTCAGGGCATCGACCGGCTCGGCAACGATGACATCCGCGGCCGAGAGCCCGCGCGCCAGCCAGCCCTCGAGCATGGCGCCGCCCATCTTGCCGCAACCGACGAGGAGAAGATCGCCCATGGCCTACCTGCCTTTGAATCGCGCCGCGCGTTTCTCACGGAAGGCGGCGGCGCCTTCCTTGCGGTCCTCGCTGCCGGCGATGCGCTCGAGCTTGTAGCGCTCGGGCACGAAGATCTCGGCCGGCCCGCGCGGCAAGGTCTGGTTGGCGAAGTCGCGCAGGGTGCGGATCACCAGCGGCGCGGACTCGGCGATGATCTTGGCCATGCGACGCGCTTCCTTGCGCTCCTCGCCCAAGGGCACAACCTTGTTGACGAAGCCGACATCATAGGCGCGCTTGACGGAAATCTCCTCGCCCAGCAGCAGCAGCTCCATCGCGACCTTGTGCGGCATGCGCGAGACGATGCCGGGCATCAGGCCGCCGAACACGCCGACCTTGGCCTCGGGGTACATGAACTTGGTGGTGTCAGCCGACACCATCAGGTCGCAGGTCATCACCATGCAGATGGCGCCACCGATCACCCAGCCCTGGGTGACGCCGATCACCGGCTTGCTGAGCTTGTGGCTGACATGGGGGACGGCCTTCCACATCGCGGCCGGCGGTTCCTTGAGATCGGCGCCGACACAGAAGGCCGGGCCATCGGCCTGCAGAACGGCGACCTGGTCGGCCCCCGCCTCGAAGGCCGTGTAGGCGTCCAAAAGCTCGTCACAAAGCTGCTGGTTCAACGCGTTGCGCTTGTCGGCGCGCGTCATGGTGATGGTGGCGATGCCTTCGCTCGACTCGACTTTGACCAGACCCACGGGCTCCTCCGGCATTCTCGGGCGTTCTTGATGGGATGCTACCAGCCGCCCATACTCGCCGCATCAGGAGTCACAATCATGCAGACCCGCAATCCGTTCATCGACGACCTCACCAAGATGGCCAACGGCGCCATGGGCGCGTTGACCGGCGTCAAGGACGAGGTCGAGGCTCGCGTCCGCGACCAGATCGCCAAGATCCTGGACGGCATGGACATTCCCCGCCGCGACGAGTTCGAGGCGGTGAAGGCCATGGCCGCCAAGGCGCGCGAGGAGAACGAGGAACTGAAGAAGCAGATCGCCGACCTGCAGGCCAGGCTCACCGGGCCCCAGGGCTGATCGCGGCCGGTCAGGAAAGAGCGAGTTGAAGGCGAATGGCGCGGTCGACCTGTTTCATGCCGCCCACGCTCAACCTGCCGAGATAGCCCACCCACCGCCTGCCACGACGGCGGGGCATGTTTTTGAATCTCACCGCCGAGTGATGGACCGAATGCGACCGATGGACTTCGCCTCGACGAGGGGCCGACGAAGTTCGAAGGAGCGTGCCGGTTCACTCAGGCTGCGGCGCGGCATCTTCGATCAGCCCTTCGACCCATTCGTCCGCTTCCGCTTCGCGAGCCCGATCCTTCGCCATCTGGCGGCATGCCTTCAGCAGATCGTCGTCGACGACGTGCGGTCGCGCGAGATCATTGAGGAAGCGACTGATGCGTCTGGGTCCCACTTTCTTCTTCAGGCCGCGATAGACATCATTGTCTATGGTTATGGTCAGTTTCTTCATGATGGGCCTCAATACGACTAGTGTACGTATTGCAGCCCTCGTAGCATAGCCGCCTCAGGGAAGGGTTTGGACATGCGTGTGGGTGTCGAGGTCGGCGGGACCTTTACCGACCTGGTGGCGGTCGAGGGCGGCAAGGTCGTCGTCACCAAGGTTCCGAGCACGCCTAGAAGTCCCGGACATCGGCGCCTTCGCGGCTCTGACCGCCTCGGGCATCGATCTCGCGCGCATCGAAGATCTCGGCCACGGCTCGACGGTCGCCACCAACGCGGTGCTGGAGCGCAAGGGCGCGGCGGTCGCGTTCGTCGCCACGGCCGGCTTCCGCGATCTCCTGTTCATGCAGCGCCACGACCGGCGCAACATCTACGATCTGTTCTATGCCAAGCCGGCGCCGCCGGTGCGCCGCAAGGACTGCTTCGAGGCGCCGGAGCGGATCAGCGCCGACGGCTCGATCGAGAACGCGCTCGACGAAACTGCAATCAAAAGCGTGCTGATCCCGGCCATCAAGGCCGGCAGCTATCGCGCCGTCGCGATCTGCCTGCTCAATGCCTATGCCAATCCCGTGCACGAGAAGCGGCTCGCCGCCTTGATCACCGAGGCGCTGCCCGACGTGCTGGTCACGGCAAGCCATCAGGTGGCGCGCGAGTTCCGCGAATTCGAGCGCGCGTCGACGACGTTGTTGTCGGCCTATGTGCAGCCGGTGATCGACGGCTACCTGCATCGCTTCGAGGCCAAGCTCGCGGACTCCGGCTTCAAGGGCCGCTTCACGGTGATGCAGTCCAACGGCGGACGCCTGCCGGCGGAAGCGATGCGCGAAAGCGCCATCACTGCGCTCTACTCAGGTCCGGCCGCCGGCGTGGTCGGCGCGACGCGCCAGGCCGCACGCTCGGGCTTCGACGACCTCATCACCTTCGACATGGGCGGCACCTCGACCGACGTCTGCCTGGTGCAGGACGGAAGGCCCTCGCTCGCCTCGGAAAGCGAGATCGACGGCCTGCCGATCCGCACGCCGGTGCTCGACATCGTCTCGGTCGGCGCGGGCGGCGGCTCGATCGCCTGGGTCGACGACGGCGGCATGCTGCGCGTCGGCCCGCAAAGCGCCGGCGCCGATCCCGGTCCGGCCTGCTACGGCAAGGGCGGGACGGAGCCCGCCACGACCGACGCCCATATCGTCATCGGCACCATCCGGCCTGGTGCGTTCCTGGGCGGCCGCATGAAGTCTCGACGGCGAGGCGGCAAAGCGCGCCTTCGAGCCGCTGGCGCAACGCTTCGGCCTCGGCGTCGAGCAGGCCGCCGCCTCCGCCCTGCAACTCGCCGACGCCAACATCGTGCGCGCCATCCAGCTCGTCTCGACCGAGCGCGGCCGCGATCCGCGCGACTATGCGCTGGTGCCGTTCGGCGGCGCGGGCCCCTTGCATGCCGCGCGCATCGCCGAGGAGCTCGGCATCTCGACCATCGTCGTGCCGCCCAATGCCGGCGTGATCTCGGCCTATGGGCTGGTCGCCTCGGACTACATCAAGTTCGATGCCGTCACGCGCAAGATGAAGCTCGACGATGCGGCGGCCCAGGAAGCCGGCCGCGTCTTCGGCGAGATGCGGGCGCGGTTGGCCGCACAGTTCGCCGACATGAAGCTGCCGGGCGATCTTCTATACACCCACACCCTCGACATGCGCTTCGTCGGCCAGGCCTTCGAGGTCGGCGTCGAAGTGCCGGCCAATCGGCTGGGCTCGCTCGACGCGGCCTATCTCGCCGAGCTGTTCGCCGACGCCCATCACCGCACCTTCATGCATGGCGCCACGCTCGACCGGCCGGTCGAGATCGTGACCCTGCGGGTCGGCGCCACCCTGCCCATCGGCACGGCGCCGCGGCTCGATCGCGAGATGCTGGCGGCGCGCGCGCCGGAGAAGGCCAGGATCTTCCACGGCGACGGCTGGATCGACTGCGCCCGCTACACCGCCGAGACGCTGACGGCCGGCCAGAAGATCACGGGTGCCGCCGTCATCGAGGGCTACACGGCCACGACCTGGGTGCCGCCCGGCTGGACAGCCGAGCTGGACGCGGCCGACAATCTCATCCTGCGGAGAGCACAATGACCGCGCTCAGTCCTATCGATTATGCCGTGATCAGCCAGGCGCTGATCGCCTCGGCGCGCGAGATGGGCGTGAAGCTGATCCGCTCGGCCTACTCGACCATCCTGCGCGAGGCGCGCGACGGCTCGGCCGGCCTGATGGACCGCCACGGCAACACGGTGGCGCAGGCCGAGCTCATTCCCATGCAGCTGGGCCCGATCGGCGAGACGCTGCGCGCCTGCCTCAGGCGCCATCCGGTCGAGACCCTCAAAGAAGGCGACTTCCTCATCAACAACGACCCGTTCGAGGGCGGCCAGCACATTCCCGACGTCTTCATCTTCACGCCGATCTTCGTCGCCGGCCGCGTCGTGGGCTTCGGCGCCTCGGTGGCCCATCACCTCGATCTCGGCGGCGGCGCGCCCGGCCTCAACATCCATGCCTCCGACGTCTACCAGGAAGGGCTGCGCTTCCCGCCCAGCAAGTACGACTTCCAGCGCGACTGGAACGGCGGCTCGTTCGAGCGGCTGGTGACGGCCAATGTGCGCGTGCCCGACCTCACCATCGGCGACTTCAATGCGCAGTTCGCCGCCAACGCCATCGGCGTGCTGCGCGTAAAACAGCTCTGCGAGCGCTATGGCGCCGACAAGGTCGAAGCGGCGATGACGGAGATGCAGGACTACTCCGAGCGCCGCGTGCGCGCTGCCATCGCCCAGGCGCCCAAGGGCACGTTCTACGGCGAGGATGCGGTCGACGACGATGGCCTCACCGACGATCCGCTGGTGGTGAAGGCCAAGGTCACGATCGCCGAAGATTCGGTCGAGATCGACTTCGAGGGCACCTGCGCGCAGGTCAAGCGCAACCTCAACTGCCCCTACTCCTCGCACGCTGTCGGCGGCGCTCTCCTGCGTGAAGTCGGTGCTGACCAGCCCGGACATTCCCTACAACGAGGGCATGGCGCGGCCGATCCGCATCAAGGTGCCCTACGGCTCGCTGCTGAACCCGCGGCCGCCGGCGCCGGTGCGTGCCCGCATGATCCCGGCCTATCGCGTGTTCAACGCGGTGATGAAGGCGATGGCCCAGGCATTGCCCGACAAGGTGATCGCCACCGGTTTCGACTGCACGACGGCCTTCTGCCTCAGCCAACTCGGCGAGAAGGGCTATAGCGTCTACCTGGAGATCTTCGGCGGCGGCTACGGCGCCTCCAAGGACGCCGACGGCTGCGACGCGGTCGACTCGCCGCTCAGCAACTGCTCCAACGCCCCGGTCGAATCGCTCGACATCGACTACGACTTCTTCCGCATCGTCGGCTACGAGCTCGCCCCCGATTCCTTCGGCCTGGGCGCGCGGCGCGGCGGCGCGGGCTTCATCCGCCGTTGCGAGATCCTGAAGGACGACGTGCAGCTCGCCATCTACTCCGACCGCTTCCGTCTGGCGCCCGAGGGCCTGCAAGGCGGCGAGCCCGGCCAGCGCGGCTACTGCCGCGTCCACCGCGCCAACGGCACGGTCGACGACCTCAAGAGCAAGGCCGCCGTCGACCTCGCCAAGGGCGACATCGTCGAAATGTTCGTGGGCGGCGGCGGTGGCTTTGGCCGCATCTCCGAGCGGCCCGATGCGATGATCGAGCGTGACCTCGCCGACGGGCTGCTCACGCGCGATCCCCGCGCGGCGCGCAAGCTGGCGGCCGAGTAGCCGCGTCAGGCGGCTTTCTTCTTTGGCTTCGAATGTATCGGCGGCCGCAACGCCCGGATGACGGCCTGCGGCTCATTGGCGATCACGGTCAGCAGGACGCGAGCGGGTCCATCAGCCATCACGCGCCCCTGTTCCCAATTGCGTACTGTCGCAACACTGAAGCCGAAGCGATTTGCGAACTCGGCCTGACTGAGCTTCAGGCGCCGACGCAGGACGGTGACGTCGGGCATCGGCGGCACCAATTGCGGCTCTGTCGCCTCGTCGGCCTGCACGATGCTGTCGGGATCATCCAGCGCATTCTGTTCGATTTCCCGTTCGGACATGGCTTTCACACGCTTCCAGTCGATCGAGCGCAAGGCCTTCCGTACGCGCTCAGGCGTCACCGTCACCCGCACGACCTTGCGCGCGCCGGACTTTCCAGAAACGTTCCCTTTCCTCATGCCTCGACCTCCTCACGGATATGATCCGAGCCACCTGTCGGCGCATCGTAAAGACGCAGGTGAACTCCAGGCCTTCAATCAGGCCGACGGCGACGTAGCGAACTTCGCCGTGCCCCTCGCGCAAGCTGGTCCATTGGGATTATACGCTATAAGCGTATATACGCCAACAGCGCACCCCGTTGCCTAAAACGCTCCGACCGACCGCAGGTAGAGGTCGCTCGCCTCCTTCGTGATCTTGCCGGTCTTGCCGTCGGCGATAAGCCGACCATCGACCTTGGTGACGGACGTGACGCCGCCCAAGGTGCCCGTCACAAACGCCTCATCGGCCGAGTAGACCTGCGCCAGGGTGAAGTCGCACTCGCGGGCGACGTTGCTGGCTTTGCGCCAGGCGTCGATCACGTTGGCCTGCGTGATGCCCTTGAAACTGTAGAGGCCGGTCGAGGTCCAGAGCTCGCGGCCGCGCACGATGAAGAAGTTGGTCGAATTGCAGGAGGCCACGAAGCCGCGCGGATCGAGCATCAGCGCCTCGTCGGCGCCGGCATTGATCGCCTGGATGAGGGCCTGGATCAGGTTCAGGCGCGAATGCGAGTTCAGACGAAGATCGAACTGGTCGGGGCCAGTCGTGCGGAAGGTCGAGGTGAAGAGCGCATAGCCCTTGGCCTTGGCCTCGGGCAGCGGCGTCTTGTATTCGGCCACGATCACGACCGTGGCAGGACCGATCACGAAGCGCGGGTCCTGGTTGGGCGTCTTCTTGACGCCGCGCGTTACCATGAGGCGGACATGCGCGCCGTCGGTCATGCCGTTCTTGTCGAGCGTGTCCTGCACCGCCTTGACGACACCGGCGCGCGACAGACCGATGTCAAGCTGGATCGAGCGCGCGCCTTCGAACAGCCGGTCGAGATGGGCGTCCAGGCTGATCAGCTTGCCTTTCACCAGGCGCAGCCCTTCCCAGACGCCGTCGCCCAGCACGAAGCCGGAATCGAACACCGAGACGCGCGCCTCGTTGCGCGGCACGAACGCGCCGTTCACGTAGACCAGAACGTCCTCGTTGCGCGCATCGGCCATGTAGGCCTGCGCGCTCGCCTGTTCCGTCGTCATGCTGGTACTCCTAGAGACTGAATTCCTTGTGGCGGGCCAGGAAGGCCTGCGTGCGCTCGCGCCGCGGACGCTTCAGCACCTCGTCGGGCGTGCCCTGCTCGTGGATCGTGCCGTCGGCCAGGAAGATCACGCGGGTCGCCACGTGGTAGGCGAAGCCGAGCTCATGGGTGACCAGCAGCATGGTGCGGCCTTCCTCGGCCAGCGCCCGGATGACGCCTAATACCTCGCCGACCAGCTCGGGATCGAGCGCGGAGGTGGGCTCGTCGAACAGCAGCAACTCGGGATCCATGGCCAACGCGCGGGCGATCGCGACGCGCTGCTTCTGGCCGCCCGAGAGGTGCGCCGGATAGTGCGCCGCCTTGTCGGCCAGTCCGACGCGCGCCAGCTCACGTTCGGCGCGCGCCCGGGCGTCGGGCTTGCTCATGCGGCGCACCGTGCGCAAGCCCTCCATGACATTGCCCAGCGCCGTCATGTGCGGGAAGAGGTTGAACTGCTGGAACACCATGCCGATGCGCTGGCGCACCAGCGTAAGCTCGGCTTCGCCGCGGCCCACGACCTTGCCGTCGAGGATGATCGTGCCAGCGTCGGGCATCTCCATGAAATTGAGGCAGCGCAGCAGGGTCGACTTGCCCGAGCCGGAGGCGCCGAGCACGGCGATGCGCTCGCCCTTCTTCACGTCGAGATCCATGCCGGCGATCACGGTGTTTGAGCCGAACCGCTTGGTGAGGCCGGAGACGCGCAGGATGGTCATTCGTCCCTCGCCAGCCGCCGTTCCAGCACGTAGGTGAGCTGCACCAGCGGCCACAGGAAGACGAAGAAGATCACCGCGACCGCCGTGTAGGCCTCGATGGGATTGAAGTTCAGCGAGGCGATCAGCTTGGCCTGCTGCAACAGCTCGACATAGGCGATGGCCGAGGCCAGCGTCGTCATCTTGAAGATTTCTATCGCGCGGTTGGTGAGCGCCGGCGTCATGCGCTTCAGCGCCTGCGGCAGGATGATGCGCCGCATCGCCTGCAGGAAGGTCATGCCGAGCGCCCGCGCGCCGTCCCATTGGCCGCGGTCGATCGACTGGATGCCGCCGCGATAGATCTCGGCCGAGAACGCCGCCGAATTGAGCGAGATGCCGAGCGAGGCCGCCGCCAGCGGGCTGATCGAGAACGGCATCAGGATCGGCAGGGCGAAGTAGAACCAGATGATCTGCACGAGCACCGGCGTGTTGCGGAAGAATTCGACGAACGCCGTCGCCGGCCAGTAGAAGACGCGTCGCTGCGAATAGCGGCCGAGGCCGACCACCAGGCCGAAGCTCAGGCCGGCGACCAGGCAGATGGCGAAGATGCGCAATGTGCCCAGCGCTCCCGCGAGCAGCGCGTCGCTGTTGGCCAGGACCGAGCCGAAATCCCATTGATGCATGTCAGTGCACCGTCGATTCGCCGCTCACCGCCAGGCGGCGTTCCAGCCGGCGGGCGAGCAGGCTGAAGGCGGTGATGACGACGAAGTAGATCAGCGCCGCGACGGTGAAGGTCTCGAGCGGCCTGAAAGTCTTCTGCGAGATCTCGTTGGCGGCGAACAGCAGGTCGGCATAGGCGATGGTGGCGACCAGGGTCGTGGTCTTCATCAGCTCGATCGCCCGCTCCATGAAGGCAGGGATCATGCGCTTGACCGCCTGGGGCAGCACGATGCGGCGCAACGCCTGGCCGTGCGTCATGCCGATGGCGCGCGCGCCGTCCCACTGGCCGCGCTCGATCGAGACGATACCGGCGCGGAACACCTCGGCGAAGAAGGCGGCCGACTGGATCGAGAAGGTGACGACGGCAGCCAGCAACGGCGTCATCTCGATGCCCACGATCAGCGGCAGGGCGAAGAAAAACCAGAAGAGCTGCACGAGCGGCGGCGTGGTGCGGAACACTTCGATGACGAAGCCGGCCGGCCAGGAGACCAGGCGGCGCCGCGACAGCCGCATCAGCGCAAGCCCCAACCCCAGCACCATGCCACAGGCGAGCGAGGCGCCCGTGACCTTGAGCGTGTTCAAAAGGCCCTGCGCCAACAGGTCGGCGTTGGCGAAGACCGGCGCGAAGTCCCACTGATAGGCCACGCGAGCCTACTTGATCATTTCCTTCATGACCGGCGGGGCGAGCGCGGGATCGAGGCCGAAGTCGCTGAGCGCGGCCTCGTACCATTTCTGCGTCTGGCCGCTCTTGTAGAAGCCGGCGAGCTGCTTATCGACCCAGGCGACGAACTCCGCATCGTTCTTGCGGATGGCCGCGCTCGAGGCCTGCGACTGCGCCGGCGTCGGCACCACGATCTTGCCCTTGCCGAGGCGCTGGCGGGCGGCCAGCAGCGGCGGATGGAACAGGCACACGGCATCGACGCGGCCCGACTGGAACGCCGCGATGGCCGCGGCATTGTCGGGGAAGCGCTGCAGGTCGGCCTTGGCGGCGTGTTCGCTCACAAACCGGTCCATCGACGAGGCCTGCGGCACGGCGATGCGCACGCCGGGCTTGTTGAGGTCTTCCCAGGTCTTCGCGGGCAGGTCGTCGCGCGCCAGCACGGCCAGCGAATAGTAGAGCAGCGGCGATTCCGGGAAGTCGACGGCCTGCTTCCGCTCCGGCGTGGCGTCGAGCATGAACATGATGTCGATCTTGTCCGACTGGAGTGCCGCAATGGCGTTGCCCCAGCTCACCTCGACGGTCTCCAGCTTGGCGCCCAGCGCATCGGCCATCGCCTTGCCCATGGAGATGCCGAGCCCCGACGACCATTGGCCGGTCTTGGGATCCTTGGAGAACCACGGCGGCGCCTGGGTGACGCCGACGCGGAAGGTGCCGCGCTTCTTGGTCTCCTCGATGGTGCCGGCGTGCGCGGCCAGCGGCGGCAAGGCTCCTGCGGCGAATCCCAATGCGGCCCCAACCAGGACCTTGCGGCGCTTGATCGTCATGTCATGTCTCCCTCTTCGATTCCCCCGAAACGAACTTCTCCGTGACCACCGCGCCGCGGCGCATGTGGTCGGCGATCTCCAGGCGCAGCGCGTCGAGATCGCTGCCGAGCGCCGCCTTGATGTAGCTGTCGTGGCTGTCGCGCCGCGGACCGCGCCGGCCGTGCGCGCGATGATGGGCCGCCCAGTAGAGCTGCAGGCGGCCGCGCAGCCCGTGCCAGGCGCGCTGCAGCAGCTTGTGGCCGCTCGCCTCGAAGACCAGGCCATGCAGCGCGAGCTCGGTCGAGATGCTGGTGCGATCGTCGCCGGCATCGATGCTGGCCAGCAGCGCCTCGTTGCGCCGATGGAGCTCACGGCGGAAGCGGTCGTCGCGGCGCTCCCACACCTGCTCGAAGGCGAAGATCTCCAACGCGGTCCGCAGCGAATAGATCTCGCGCACGTCCTCGACGGACAGCGCGGCGACGTGGGTGCCGGTATAGGGCACCGTCACCAGCAGCCCCTCCTCGATGAGCTGGCGCATCGCCTCGCGCAGCGGCCCGCGGCTGACGTCGAAGCGCGTCGACAGCGCCGTTTCAGTCAACGGAGCGCCCGGCGCGATGTCGCCGGCCAGGATCGCCGCGCGCAGACGCTCGGCGATATGGGCGCGCAAGGTCGCCTTGGGGACGGGCCCGAGGTTGAGTTCGGGCAGGGAAAGATCGGTAAGAGCCAATTCGCCTCTAAACCGACTGATCGTCGATTGTTGACAATCTACCACGAACCGACACATCCCGGCAAGGGCGCGTGTCGGCCGATCGGCTCAGTACGTCTTGTAGCCCAGGAACTTGCCCGACATCGCGATCTTCACGCGGTCGCCCTTCTGGTCGGGCTGGCGCTCCATGGTCATGTCGAAGTCGATGGCCGACATGATGCCGTCGCCGAACTCCTCCTGGATCAGCTCCTTCCAGGTCGTGCCGTAGACCTGCACCAGCTCGTAGAAGCGGTAGATCAGCGGATCGGTCGGAGGCACCTGGGGCAGCGAGCCGCGATAGGGCACCTCCTGCAGCAGCAGCGTCTCCTCCTTGCCCAGGCCGAACAGCTTGGCGGCCTTGGTCGCCTGCTCCTTGGTCATCTTCATCTGGCCCATGCAGGCCGCGGTGACGATGATCTTGGAGGCGCCGCCGATCTTCTTGGCGATCTCCTCCCAGCTCAGCTCCTTCAGCCGCTTGGCGGTGAGAATCTTTTCCGTGACTTCTGCCCGTTTCATTGTCGTCTCTCCTCGTCTCTTGCTTCTTCAGTGCGTGTGCCGCAGCGGCACGACCTCGGCCGGCGGGTTCACCGCGGCCAGACCCGGTTTCACCAGCTTCAGCCGGCGCGGGTCGTAGCTGCCGTCGGCGATCTCCTGGTCGAACGCCTTCGACCGGTTCACCAGGAACTCCACCAGGTGATTGCGGATGGCGTAGTACTGCAGATGGCGGTGCAGGTCGTTCCGGTGCCGCTCGTTGCGCGGCATGGTGTTGACCACGATCTCGGCGATCTTGGCGCCGGGCCCGTTGGTCATCAGCACGATCTTGTCGGCCAGCAAGATCGCCTCGTCGACGTCGTGGGTGATCATGAACACGGTCTGGTTGGTGTCGGCGCAGATGCGCAGCACCTCGTCCTGCAGCATGCCGCGAGTGAGCGCATCAAGGGCGCTAAACGGCTCGTCCATCAGGAGCATCTTGGGCTGGATGGAGAGCGCGCGGGCGATGCCCACTCGCTGCTTCATGCCGCCGGAGAGCTGCGAGGGCTTCTTGGCCTCGGCGCCCTTCAGCCCGACCAGCTCGATGAACTTGCGGGCATGGTCCTGGACCTTGGCACGGCCCCACGACGGCCAGCGCGAGGAGACGGCGAAGGCGATGTTGCCCATCACCGAGAGCCAGGGCAGCAGGGCATGGCCCTGGAAGATCACCGCGCGGTCGAGGCTGGGTCCGTCGATTTCGCGGTTGTCGACGATGACGGCGCCGTCGCTCGGCTGGTCGAGGCCGGCCAGCACGTTGAGGATGGTGGTCTTGCCGCAGCCGGAATGGCCGATCAGGCAGACGAACTCGCCGCGGTCGATGCCGAACCAGATGTTCTCAAACACCGCGGGCTGTTTGCTGTCACCGAAGCGGCGCGCCAGGCCTTCGACGCTGATGAGAGGGCGTTCCATTGAGCTATTCCGGGTAGGTGACGAGCTTGGTGAGCCGCGCCAGCCCCTGGTCGAGCAGCAGCCCGACCACGCCGATCAGCAGGATCGCGGTGACGATGTTGGCGATCGAGAGGTTGTTCCACTCGTTCCACACGAAGTAGCCGATGCCGGTGCCGCCCACGAGCATCTCGGCCGCGACGATCACCAGCCAGGCGATGCCGATCGAGATCCTCATGCCGGTCATGATGGTGGGCGCGGCCGCCGGCAGGATGACCTTGAAGGCGGTGCGGAACGGTCCGACCTCGAGGGTGCGCGCCACGTTCAGCCATTCGCGCCGAACGCTCGCCACGCCGAACGCCGTGTTGATCAGCATCGGCCAGACCGAGCAGATGAAGATCACGAAGATCGAGGAGATGGCGCTGTCCTTGATGGTGTAGAGCGCGAGCGGCATCCAGGCGAGCGGCGAGACCGGCTTCAGGATCTGGATGAAGGGATCGAGCGCGCGATAGACCAAAGGCGACATGCCGATCAGGAAGCCCAGCGGCACCGCGAACAGCGCCGCCAAGACGAAGCCTAAAAGCACGCGGCCCAGCGAGTAAGCGAGCTGAATGCCGATGCCTTTGTCGTTGGTGCCCTTTACGTAGAAGGGATCCATAAGGTGCTTCCAGATGGTGACGCCGATATCGGCGGGCGTCGGCATCGCCGATTTAGAACCGGTCGCCGCCGCGGCGCCGACCAGCTTGGCGTATTCGGGATCGACGGCAGGCCCGGTGCCGGCCGTGGGCTGAGCCGCGATCTGCCACAAACCGACGATGGCGGCGAAGATCAGCAGCGACAGCAGCGCGGCCCGCAGGCCGAGCGAGCTCTTCAGGGTCGCCACGGGATCAGCTCCGCTTGATGGCGAAGCTGTCGACGTACTGGTTGGGCTTGGCCGGATCGAACGCCTTGCCCATGACCACGATGGTCTTCTTCGCAGGATCGGGCGGGGTGAGCCCCATCTCCTTCATCATGTTGGCAGTGTCGGTGGCGAGATAGACGTCGGCCGCCACCTTGGCGTAGTCGACATCGCCCTTGAGCTGACCCCAGCGCTTCATCTGGGTCATGATCCAGATGGCGAACTGGTTCCAGGGGAAAGGGTCGAAGTCGATGCGGTTGGGATCCTTTTTCACGCCGCCCAGGCCGTCGGCGTAGGTGCCGGTCAGGACCTGCTCCAGCACCGTCTCGGGCTGGTTGAGGTAGTTGGTGGGCGCGATCGCCTTGGCGATTTCCTTGCGGTTCTCCTGCTTGGAGGCATAGGCCGTGGCCTCGATGATCGACTTCAGCAGCGCGCGATAGGCGTTGGGATTTTGCGTCGCAAATTCCTTGCTGACGGTGAAGGCGCAGCACGGATGGCCGTCCCACAGCTCCTTGGTCAAGAGATGGATGAAGCCGATGCCGTCGAACACGGCGCGCTGGTTGAAGGGATCGGGGCCGAGATAGCCGTCGATGTTGTCGGCGCGCAGGTTGGCCACCATCTCGGGCGGCGGCACCGAGCGGATCGAGATGTCCTTGTCGGGATCGAGCCCATGCTCGGCCACGTAGTAGCGCAGCAGGTAGTTGTGCATCGAGTAGTCGAACGGCACGGCGAAGCGGAAGCCCTTCCAGTCCTTGGGGTTGCGCTTGTCCTTGTGCTTGATGGCCAAGGTGATCGCCTGGCCGTTGATGTTCTCGATCGCCGGCATCGTCCACGGCACAGGGTTCGAGCCGACGCCCAGCGAGATGGCGAGCGGCATCGGCGAGAGCATGTGGGCGGCGTCGTATTCCTTGGCCAGCGACTTGTCGCGGATCACCGCCCAACCCGCCGTCTTGACCACTTCGACGTTGAGACCCTGCTTGGAATAGAAGCCCATCGGATGGGCCATGATGATGGGCGTGGCGCAGGTGATGGGGATGAAGCCGACCTTGAGGTCCTTCTTCTCCAGCGCCCCACCCTGGGCGAAGGCCTCGCGGGCAGTGGCCAGCGGGAACACCGAGGCGATCGCGGCCATCGCCGTGGCGGCCCCGACCGTCTTCAGGAACAGCCGGCGCTGGGCATCGACCGGGAAGACCGCGCGCAGGACCGCGGCATCGACCACCCGGCTGAAGCGCTGTTCGTCGCTCGCCGGCACGGCTGACAGGCGGGCGTGGTCGGCCGGCGCATGGTCGCCGCCACAGCCGCAGCGCTGCTGCAGCAGGGCCTTGGGATCGAACGGGTCCTTGAACATGGTGGGAAGCCTCCTCCTTGTTGGCGCCGGCGGCGCGTCTTGGAGGCTTCGAACGCAAGCCATATGCCAAGGGCTTCAGACCCTCGAAGAATGGGCGATCAGGCGGGGTCGACGCCCGATATGCCTAAAATACGGGCAAACGGTCGCGATTCGGCGAGCGGAATTTTGCGATTCGAATCTTAGCTCTGGGGATTAAAACAATGGAATCCCTGACTCTTTCCCCGATTTCCGTCTGATTTCTTATTGCGGTGGGAGTCACCGTTATGGCAGTCTACCGCTTGTGGGTTTTTGGGTACCCACCACGATATGTCGGCCAGTCGCCTCAAGAATGGCTCAATCCGGAGCCGCAAGGCGGAAATGGTTGGGGAGTGGGTCGATGGCGTTATCGCGACACGAGCGGACCAGACGAAAAGTCGATCTCAACCCGCTCGAGATGATCGAGAAGGTCGTCTCCGCCAACGATTGGCCTTTCGACCGGACATCGGACCGTGAGATCGCCGTCGAGGTCGCCGGCCGCTGGTGCGACTACCGCATGTTCTTCAGCTGGCGCGAGGATGTCGAGGCGCTGCACTTCACCTGCGCCTACGACGTGCGCATCCCGACCGAGCGCCACAACGATATCCATGTGCTGCTGGCCCTGATCAACGAGAAGATGTGGCTCGGCCACTTCGACCTGTGGACCGACGAAGGCCTGCCGATGTTCCGCCACGCCATCCCCTTGCGTGGCACCACGGGCCTGATGCCCGAGCAGCTCAACGACCTGGTCGAAGTCGCGATCAGCGAGAGCGAGCGCTTCTACCCTGCCTTTCAGTACGTCGTGTGGGCCGGCAAGACGCCCCTCGACGCCCTGACCGCCTCGATCCTGGAAACGGTCGGCGAAGCCTGAGCGAAAAAGGACCTTCCGACGCCCCCTCTCGTAAGAAACAAAGACGAACAATAAGTCTCCGTAGTTGGATTGTCCTCAGCGGCGCCGGTCCCCCAGACCGGCGCCGCGACGATTCTGGGGTGCTATAAGGCTCGCCCGATGAATCCCCTCGTCATCCCCTATCCCGAGATCGACCCGGTGCTGATCCAGCTCGGGCCGCTCGCCATCCGCTGGTATGCGCTCGCCTATATCGCGGGCCTGGTCATCGGCTGGCAGGTCATCCGCCGGCTGTGCGAGCAGTCGCCCAAGGTGCTGACGCCCGCCAAGATCGACGACTTCCTGCTGTGGGCGGCGCTGGGCGTCATCCTGGGCGGCCGGCTGGGCTACGTGCTGTTCTACAAGCCGGGCTTCTACCTCGCGAACCCGCTCGCCATCCTGACCCTGTGGGAAGGCGGCATGTCGTTCCACGGCGGCTTCCTGGGCGTCATCGTCGCCACCATCGTCTTCTCGCTGCGCAACAAGACCGATCCGTTCCTGCTGGGCGACCTTTTGGCCATCGTGTCGCCGATCGGCCTGTTCTTCGGCCGGCTGGCCAACTTCATCAATGGCGAGCTGTGGGGGCGCACGAGCGACGTCGCCTGGGCCATGGTGTTTCCGCGCGGCGGTCCGTTGCCGCGCCATCCCAGCCAGCTCTACCAGGCCTTCTTCGAGGGCATCGCGCTGTTTGCCGTCATGATGCTGGTGTGGCGCCTGACCGACGGCCGCCATCGGCCGGGCCTGCTCTGCGGCGTGTTCTTCGCGGGTTACGGCGTCGCCCGCATCGCGGGCGAGCTGTTCCGCGAGCCCGATGTGCATCTCGGCTATCTATGGGGGCCCATCACCATGGGCATGCTGCTGTCGGTGCCATTGCTGTTCGTCGGCGCCTGGCTGATCACCCGCGCCTACGCCCGCCCTGCCGTGTCGTGACCACTGCGCTCGGCCGGCTGATCGCCCGACGCATCGCGCTCACCGGCCCGATCTCGCTTGCCGACTTCATGGCCGAGGCGCTGGGCCATCCGCGGCTGGGCTACTACCGCAAGGCGCTGCCCGTCGGCGCCGCCGGCGACTTCACCACCGCGCCGGAAATCTCCCAGATGTTCGGCGAGCTTTTGGGCGCCTGGCTCGCCGAGCGCTGGCTGGCGATGGGACGTCCGCCCGGCGTGCGGCTGGTCGAGCTTGGACCGGGACGCGGCACCTTGATGGCCGATGCCTTGCGCGCCACGCGTGGCGTGCCGGGCTTCCATGCCGCCATCGATCTCCACCTTGTTGAGATCAACGAGCAGCTGCACGCGCTGCAGGGCCAGGCCCTCGCCGCCTACAAGCCCACCTGGCATGCCCGTTTCGACGACGTGCCCGAGGGGCCGCTGCTGCTGGTCGCCAACGAGTTCTTCGACGCCCTGCCGGTGCGCCAGTTCGAGAGGACCGCGCGCGGCTGGACCGAGCGCATGGTCGGCCTCGACGGCGATGGCAATCTGCGCCTGGCGCTGGCGCCCGGTGCGACGCCCTTCGCCTCGGCATTGCCGGAGGCGGCGGTCGGTGCGCAGGCCGAGATCTGCGAAGCCGGGCTGGCGCTCGGCAGGGTGATCGGCGAGCGCCTCGGTCGCCACCGCGGCTGGGCGCTGATCATAGACTACGGCCATGACGGCGGGTTCGGCGCTTCGCTGCAGGCGGTGCGCGGCCATCGCGGCGCCGACATCCTCGACCGGCCGGGCGAGACCGACCTCAGCGCCCATGTCGACTTTGCAGCATTGGCGCGCGCCACCGGCCGGCCGACCTTCGGCCCGACAGGCCAGGGCGACTTCCTGCGGCGGCTCGGCATCGCCGAGCGCGCCGGCGCCCTGAAAGCCCACGCCAGCGGGGCCCAGCGCGCGGCGATCGATGCGGCGTCGGCTCGCTTGATCGAGCCCGACCAAATGGGCACCCTCTTCCGTGTTTTGGCCGTGGGCGACGACAGAAGCGCCGCGCCGGCCGGCTTTTCGGATACCCCTCGGGCTAAAACATGATCCAAGCGCGCACCCTTGCCGGCCTCGACGGCGTGCAGCATCGCTTTTTCACGCGCCAGGGCGGCGTGAGCGAAGGCCTCTACTCCTCGCTCAACTGCGGCTACGGCTCGGGCGATCTGCCCGACAATGTGCGCGAGAACCGCCGCCGCGCCGCCGCCCATTTCGCGCTGGGCGAGACCGATCTCCTGACCGTGCACCAGATCCATTCGACCGACGTCCTGGTCGTCGGCGCCGACCGCTGGACCTCGCCGGGCGCGCCCAGGGCCGACGCGCTGGTGACCGACCGTCCGGGAGTCGCGCTGGGTGTGATGGCGGCCGACTGCGCGCCGGTGCTGTTCGCCGACGCCGAGGCCCAGGTGATCGGCGCCGCGCATGCCGGCTGGAAAGGGGCGCTGGGCGGTGTCGTCGACACCACCATCGCCGCCATGGAAAAGCTCGGCGCCCGGCGCGAGCGTGTGCGCGCCGCCATCGGCCCCTGCATCGGTGCGGCGTCCTACGAGGTCGGCCCGGAGTTTCCCGCGCCGTTCCTCGTGCAGGACCAGGCCAACGCCACGTTCTTCCGGCCGGCCAAGCGCGCGGGCCATTTCATGTTCGATCTCGCGGGCTACCTGCTGCAGCGCCTGGCGCTGGCCGGCGCGACCGCGAGCGCCACCGGCCACGACACGCTGGCGGCGACCGACGATTTCTTCAGCTATCGCCGCAACACGCTCCGCGGCGTGCGCGACTACGGCCGCGGCCTGTCGGCCGTGGCGCTCCGGGGATGACGTGCCCTACCTGATCATCCTGATGTTCTTCTGCCTGCTCGGCGTGATCGCGACATGCGCCATGCTATGAGGCGCCATGCTATGAGGCGCCTGCTTGGCGCAATGCTGGGCCTCGTCGTGCTGTCGGCCTGTGCGCCGCCGCCAAGGCCCTTCGAGCACGATTCGTCAGCGACCACCAATCGCCGCCTGCCGAGCGACAAGATCGAGCTCGCCATCGGGGCGCCGCGCAACATGCCGCCGGAGATGGGCCAGCGCGTCGCCGCCGCCCTCGCCATGGAGCTGCAGGCCTACGGCATCGTCGCCACCGTGCAGCCGGCCGACGCGCCGATCCAGGTAACCGGCACCATGAGCACGCGCGATTCCGGCGAGACCGGCATCGAAGTCCAGATCGACTGGCGCATCGAGGGCGCGGCCAACACCCAGGATCCGCAGACCAGCCGCACCAAGGCGCGGCCAGAGGACTACGGCGAGGCAAGCGAGCGGCTGGTCTCGCGCATCGCCCAGCAGGCCGCCCCACGCGTCGCCACGCTGATCGGCAAGCCACCCACTTTCCTGGCGCGGTCTCCCGGCCAGGTCGCGGCCGGCGTCAGCGTACCCATGGAACAGCCGGTCGATCCGGTGACGGCGACGGCGATGGCGGCCGCCTCGTCCGGCGCACCGCCGCCCTCGTCGACCCAGCCGGCGCAGCCGCAGGAAGCGCAGGTCAAAGTGATGGTGGCGCCGGTGACCGGCGCGCCGTCGGACGGCAACCGCCAGCTCTACTCGGGCATGCGCCGCGCGCTGGGTTCCAGCAAGATCGTCATCGTCGACGCCGCGGGCGCCGACGTCTTCACCGTGATCGGCAACGTCAACCTGACGAAGATCGACGAGCAACGGGGCCAGCTCGTCATCAAATGGCTGGTCAAGGACCCGACCGGCCGCAATGTCGGCGACCTCGAACAGTCCAATCCGGTGCCGCTCGCCGCCACCAAGGGAAGCTGGGCCGGATTCGGCGACATTGTCGCAACGGCGGCCTCCGAAGGCGTGCTCGAGCTGCTCGAAAAGGCGTTCAACCGGCCCCGTTAGTGAACGCATCCGTAAGCTTCGCCGAGGCTGAATCGTCTTGTCAGAGGGGGGTCCGGGACTGCTACTGTCCCAGGCAGCGGCTCGATTCTTGCAGAGAAGACCGCACAATAGGGAGCAGGTTGCTTATGTCGTATTTCAGAAAGTCGGTCGCGACCTTCGCGGCCGTCGCAAGCGTTGCGGGGCTGCTGGGAGCAGCGCCGGCCAGCGCGCAAACACTCAAGGTCGTGATGCATTCGGACGTCAAGATTCTCGATCCGATCTGGACCACGGCCTACATCCAGCGCAATCACGGCTACATGATCTGGGACACGCTTTTCGCGATGGACGAGAAGTTCGCCGTGAAGCCACAGATGGTCGACAAGTACGACGTGTCGGCCGACAAGCTCACCTGGACCTTCACGCTGCGCGACGGCCTTGAATGGACGAACGGCACGCCCGTCACCGCCGAGGACTGCGTTGCCTCGATCAAGCGCTGGGCGGCCCGCGATTCGATGGGCCAGAAACTGATGGGCTCGGTCACCGGCCTCGAAGTCGTCGATGCCAAGACCTTCAGGATGAAGATGAAGGAGCCGTACGGCCTTGTGCTCGAATCGCTCGGCAAGCCGTCGTCGAACGTGCCCTTCATGATGCCGAAGAAGACCGCCGAAACCGACCCGATGCAGCAGATCAAGGTCGAGGACGTGATCGGTTCGGGCCCGTTCATCTTCAAGGCCGACGAGTGGAAGCCGGGCGAGAAGATCGTCTACGTCAAGAACGCGAAGTACAAGCCGCGCAACGAGCCGCCCTCGGGCCTGACCGGCGGCAAGGTCGTCAAGCTCGACCGTGTCGAATGGATCACCATGCCAGACGTGCAGACCCAGGTCGGCGCCATCCAGAACGGCGAGATCGACATGATCGAATCGCCCGGCCACGACCTGCTGCCGCTGCTCGCCAAGGACAAGAACATCAACCTGCTCAACTGGAACCCAACGGGCAACCAGTATACCTTCCGCTTCAACAGCACCGCCAAGCCGTTCGACAACCCCAAGATCCGGCACGCGGCGTTCGTGGCCTTCGCTCAAGAGGATTTCCTCAAGGCCACCATCGGTGATGCGCAGTGGTACAAAGTCTGCAAGGCGCCGTTCATCTGCGGCACGCCACTCGGCACCGACGCCGGCATGGCCGACGTGCTGAACGGCAACGCCGCCAAGGCCAAGCAGCTGCTGACCGAGGCGGGCTATGACGGCACGCCGATCGTGCTCATGCATTCGACCGACCTGCAGGTGCTGACCAACCTCGCCCCGGTCGCCAAGGCGTTCCTCGAACGCGCCGGCTTCAAGGTCGACATGCAGTCGATGGACTGGCAGACGCTGGTCGCCCGCCGCGTCAAGAAGGATCCGCCGGACAAGGGCGGCTGGCACGCCTTCCTGACCTCGTGGGTGGCGGCCGACATCCTCAATCCCGTGATGGCCGGCTTCTTCAACGCCTCGTGCGACAAGGCGATGTTCGGCTGGCCTTGCGACGAGACGATCGAGAAGTTCCGCGACCAGTTCGCAAAGGAGACGGACCCGGTCAAGCAGAAGGAGATCGTCGAGAACCTGCAGAAGTACTGGGTCAATCATCCGACGCACATCAACGTTGGCCAGTGGTACTCGCCGCTCGCCCGTCGCAACAATATCGACGGCAACTTGACGGCGCCGGTGCCGGTGTTCTGGAACGTTACAAAGAAGTAAGAGTCCGAGGGAGGCCGGAACGGGGATCCGAGCCTCCCTCGTCATTTGCGACAACTGGAGGGGCTTCTATGAAGATGATGCGGCGCACTCTCGCGGCGTTGGCCGCCGGTGCCGTCCTGGCAAGTGCGGGCTCGGCACTTGCCCAGAACAAGGTTCTGCGTTTCGTGCAGAACGGCAACCTGACGATTCTCGATCCGATCTGGACCACGGCCTACGTCACGCGCAACCACGGCTATCTGGTCTACGACACGTTGTTCTCGTCAGACGAGAACAATGCGGTCAAGCCGCAGATGGTCGACAAGTACGAAGTGTCGCCCGACAAGACCGTGTGGACCTTCACCCTGCGCGACGGCCTCGAGTGGCACGACGGCAAGCCGGTCACCTCCGACGACTGCATCGCCTCCATCCAGCGCTGGGGCAAGCGCGACGCCATGGGCCTCAAGCTCATGGACTTCGTCAAGGAGTTCAAGAAGGTCGACGACAAGACCTTCCAGATGGTGCTGAAGGAGCCGTACGGCCTGGTGCTCGACTCACTCGGCAAGCCTCAGCTCCAACGTGCCGTTCATGATGCCCAAGGCGGTCGCCGAGACCGACGCCTTCAAGCAGATCGACAGCCAGATCGGCTCGGGCCCGTTCATCTACCAGAAGAACGATTCGAAACCCGGCGAGAAACACGTCTATCTGAAAAACCCCAAGTACAAGCCGCGCTCGGAGCCGGCGTCCGGCTTGGCCGGCGGCAAGGTCGTCAAGGTCGACAGGGTCGAAATCATCGAGATGCCGGACACCCAGCAGCAGGTGAACGCGATCATCAACGACGAGATCGACCTGATCGAGCAGCCACCGCACGACCTGATCCCGCTGCTCAAGAAGGACAAGGGCGTGCGGCTCGTCGACTGGAACCCGCTCGGGCACCAGTTCGTCATCCGCTTCAATCACGTCGTGAAGCCGTTCGACAATCCGAAGATCCGAATGGCGGCGCTGCTGGCGATGCGCCAGGAGGATTACCTCAAGGCCACCGTCGGAGAGCCCGAATACTACAAGGTCTGCTCGGCGGCGTTCGTTTGCGGCACACCCAACGCTTTCGACGCGCCCAACGGCCTCCTGGTGAAGCCGGATTTCGAGAAGGCCAAGGCGCTGCTGAAGGAGGCGGGCTATGACGGCACGCCGATCGTGCTGATGCAGTCGACCACCCTGCCGGTGCTGACCAACACCGCGCCGGTGACCAAGTCGCTGCTCGAGCAGGCCGGCTTCAAGGTCGACATGCAGTCGATGGACTGGCAGACGCTGGTTACCCGTCGCACCAAGAAGGACCCGGCCAACCAGGGCGGCTGGAACATCCTTCACACCTTCTCGGTGGCCGCCGACATCCTGAACCCGATCGCGACCTCCTACATGGTCGCCCAGGGCGACAAGTCGTGGTTCGGCTGGCCGACCGATCCGGAGATGGAGAAGCTGCGCGACGCCTACTCCAAGGAAACCGATCCGGCCAAGGCCAAGCAACTCGCCAAGGCCGTGCAGGATCGTGCCCTGGAAACCGCCCAGTATGGCTGGATCGGCCAGTGGTACGGCCCGGGCGCGTCCCGCGCCAACGTGACCGGCTGGCTCAAGGCGCCGGTGCCGGTTATGTGGAATATCGAGAAGAAGTGACAGCAAGGCCGCGTGCGGCCTTGCTGTCATCCCGAGCGGAGTGAGGGATCTTTTCTGATCCATAAAGGCCCCTCGCTTCGCTCGGGGTGACAGTTAGAGGGAAAATGCTCGACTTCATCGCCCGTCGTCTCATCGCCATCATCCCCGTGCTCACGGTGGTGGCGGTGCTCGATCTTCCTCATGTTGCGGCTCACGCCGGGCGATCCGGCCGCGGTGATCGCCGGCGACAACGCCACCTCCGACCAGATCAACGACATTCGCGAGAAGCTCGGGCTGAACGAGCCGATCTGGACGCAGTTCGCCATCTGGATCGGCAACATCCTGCAGGGCAATTTCGGCGAGAGCTTCTTCTTCAAGAAGACCGTGGCCGAGCTGATCGCCCAGCGCATCGAGCCCACCCTGGCGCTCGCCACCTGCACCCTGATCTTCGCCGTCTGCCTCTCCGTGCCGATGGGCGTGATGGCCGCCTACCGCCAGGGCTCGTTGTTCGACCGCGTCGTCATGGCCTTCGCGGTGCTGGGCTTCTCGGTGCCGGGCTTCGTCATCGGCTATTGCCTGATCTACGTCTTCGCCATCGAGCTGGGCTGGCTGCCGGTCCAGGGCTACATCCGCATCGGCGTCAATTTCTGGCAGTTCCTCGAGCGCATGGTGCTGCCCTCGCTCACCTTGTCGGTGGGCTTCATCGCGCTGATCTCGCGCATCACCCGCGCCTCGGTGCTGGAGGTGCTGAACGAGGACTATATCCGCACCGCCCGCGCCAAGGGCCTCTCCAATCGCGTCGTGCTGATGCGCCACGCGCTGCGCAATGCCGCCGTGCCGATCCTGACCGTGATCGGCCTCGGCGTCGCCATCCTGCTCGGCGGCGCCGTGGTGACCGAGAGCGTGTTCGGCCTGCCCGGCCTCGGCCGCCTCACCGTCGAGGCGGTGCTGAGCCGCGATTTCCCGACCATCCAGACCGTCATCCTGATGTTCTCGGTGGTCTACGTGCTGATCAACCTGCTGATCGATATCAGCTACACCGTGTTCGATCCGAGGATCCGCTATTGACCGTCGCGACCGAAGACCTCGTCGACTCCGCCTCGATCGCGGCGGCATCGACCAAGCGCAAGAGCCTGTGGCTCGTTGCCCTGCGCAACCCGATGGTCATCATCGGCGGCAGCATTCTGCTGGTCATGCTGGCGATCGCCATCCTGGCGCCCTTGCTGGGCACGGTTGATCCCACGCGCATCGATCCGGCATCGCGCAACAAGAAGCCGGGCACCGAGATCACCATGCGCCTGGATGATGGCCAGACCGTCAAGCGCATCGCCATCATGGGCACCGACAGCCTGGGCCGCGACGTCTACAGCCGCGTCATCTACGGCACGCGCGTGTCGCTGGCGGTCGGCGCCGCGGTTGCCGTCATCTCCATCGCCATCGGCGTCGTGATCGGCCTGATCTCGGGCTACATCCGGTGGCTCGACGGCATCATCATGCGCATCATGGACGGCCTGATGGCGATCCCGGGCATATTGCTCGCCATCGCCATGGTCTCGATCTGGCGCGCCGGCCTGATCACCGTGATCTTCGCCATCGTCGTGCCCGACGTGCCGCGCGTCGTGCGCCTGGTGCGCTCGATCGTGCTGACGGTGCGCGAGGAGCCCTACGTCGAGGGCGCCATCTCGGTCGGCACGCCGACCTGGATCCTGATGTTCCGCCACATCCTGCCCAACACCGTGGCGCCGCTGATCGTGCAGGGCACCTTCCTCGCCGCCTCCGCCATCCTGGTCGAGGCCGCCCTCTCCTTCCTCGGCATCGGCATCCCGCCGGAGATCCCGAGCTGGGGCAACATCATGGCCGAGGGCCGCACGCTGTTCCGCGTGTTCCCGCACAACATCTTCTATCCCGGCATCTTCCTTGCCTTCACCGTGCTCGCGATCAACATCATGGGCGACGGGCTGAGGGACACGCTCGATCCGAAGATGAGCAAGAAGGTGTGACGCGAAGCGTCGCACCTTCTTGCTCACCCTGAGCGAGCGAAGCGAGCCGAAGGGTCTTCTCTCCATGTTCGAAGTCTCAGTGATTGAAACAAGGTCCCTCCACTCCGCGCTTAGTTTATCCCGAGCGAAGCCGAGGGGCGCTCCGGTCGGGACGACGGATGGTTGTATCGATGAGTGAAGCGAAGAAGCCGGTCCTCGAGGTCCGCAACCTCTCGGTCACGCTGCCCAAGGGCGCCGATCGCGAGTTCGCCGTCGACAAGGTGAGCTTCACCGTCAACCCGGGCGAGATCGTCTGCCTGGTGGGCGAATCGGGCTCGGGCAAGTCGGTGATCGCCTTCACCGTCATGGGCCTCCTGGCCAAGGCGCTGAAACCCAGCTCGGGCGAGATCCTGCTGGAGGGCGAGAACATCCTGGCGGCGAGCGAGGACCGGCTGCGCGAGCTGCGCTGCACGCGCATGTCGATGATCTTCCAGGAGCCGATGACCGCGCTGAACCCGGTCATGACCTGCGGCGATCAGATCGACGAGGTGCTGAACACCCACACCGATCTCGACGCCGCCCGGCGCCGGGCCAAGATCATCGCCATCCTCGAGCGCGTGAAGCTGCCCGAGCCCGAGCGCATCTACGCCTCCTTTCCGCACCAGCTTTCGGGCGGCCAGCGCCAGCGCATCATGATCGCCATGGCGCTGGTCCTCGATCCCGTGCTGCTGATCGCCGACGAGCCGACCACGGCGCTCGACGTCACCACCCAGGCCGAGATCCTGAAGCTGATCGCCGAATTGCAGGCGACCGAGGGCACCGGCGTGCTGTTCATCACCCACGATTTCGGCGTCGTCGCCGAGATCGCCCATCGTGTCGCCGTGCTGCGCTGGGGCCAGCTGGTGGAGATGGGGCCGACCGAGCAGATCCTGTCTCGGCCCGAGCATGTCTACACCAAGATGCTGATCTCCTCGGTGCCGTCGATCCTTCCTCAGCACCGCGGCGTGCGCAAGGAGGGCATCACCGTCCTGCGCACCGAGAAGCTGGGCAAGGTCTACAGCGGCAAGAGCTTCTTCCAGAAGGCGCGCATCGTGAAGGCCGCGGTCGACGTCGACCTCGACATCCGCAAGGGCGAGACCTTGGGCATCGTGGGCGAATCGGGCTCGGGCAAGTCGACGGTGGCGCGCTGCATCGCCCGCCTGATCGATCCGACCGAGGGCAAGGTCTTCCTGGGCGACACCGAGATCGCCACCATGGCCGCCGGCAAGCTGCGCCCGCACCGCCGCAAGGTGCAGATCGTGTTCCAGGATCCCTATCGCTCGATGAATCCGCGCATCACCGTGGGCGAGTTCATCATCGAGGGGCCGATGAACTTCGGGCTGGGGCGCGACGAGGCGCTGGCGCGCGCGCGCAAGCTGATGGAGACCGTGCGGCTCGATCCCAACTCGCTGGACCGCTACCCGCACCAGTTCTCGGGCGGCCAGCGCCAGCGCATCTGCATCGCCCGCGCGCTCGCCATGGAGCCCGAGCTGCTGATCGCCGACGAGGCGGTGTCGGCGCTCGACGTGTCGGTGCAGAAGCAGGTGCTCGAGCTTCTCGACGAGATCCGCCAGCGCCTGAACCTCGCCGTGCTGTTCATCACCCACGACCTGCGCGTCGCCGCCCAGATCTGCGACTACGTCGCGGTGATGAGCAAGGGCCGTGTCGTCGAGTACGGCTCGGCCGAGCAGGTGTTCGGCTCGCCGCGCGACGACTACACCAAGGCGCTGTTCGCCGCCGCCCCCGGCCGGCACTGGGAGTTCGGCAAGTTTGCCACTGCCTGATTTGTGTTAGGCTCGACGGCAAGGAAAGGCCTTTTCGGCGCCGCTGCCGCGCCTCCCCCTGACCCGGCACCGGATGAGACGGTGAAACCGTGTCGAGGGAGGTACCCATGGCGGACAGCGTCTACAAGGTGATCGAGCTCGTCGGCACCAGCAGCCAATCCTGGGAGCTGGCGGCAAAGGCGGCGGTGGATCGGGCCGCGAAGTCGCTGCGCGACCTGCGCGTCGCCGAGGTCCTCGAGCAGGACCTGGTCATCGAAAAAGGCAAGGTCACGGCCTACCGCACCAAGCTGAAACTCTCCTTCAAGTACGAAGGCGGCGGCTGACCTCATTTCTTCCGGACCGCGCGCGTCCTCGCGCGCTTCATGAGCGCGCGGGACGCGCGCGGTCCGGAAGAGCATGAGCGCGGAGAGCCGAATCGACCTTCGGTCGATTTGGCGTTGGAGGCCCGAGGTCCGGCGAGATAGAGTCCGGTCATGTCCTCCGGCCTGCTCGAAGACGCCTCGTTCAACCAGTCGCCGGCGTTCGGCGATGTCGACCTGTTCAGCGCCGACCGGCCGCTGGCGGATGCGGCACAGCGCGCCGGACTCGACCTTGCGAACCTGGCGGCCTGCGGCAAGGACTATGGTGCCGCCGCCACGCTCGATCTCGGCCGCGTCGCCAACGAGAACCCGCCCAAGCTCCACCTCGTGGACGGCAAGGGCAACCGGCTGGACCTGGTCGAGTTCCATCCCGCCTATCACGCCATGATGGCCAAGAGCATCGGCCACGGCATCCACGCCTCGGCGCATGACGGCAGCGACAAGCCAGGCCCGGTCTCGACGCGCGCCGTGCGGCTCTATCTCGCGACCCAGGCCGAGAGCGGGCACATGTGCCCCGTCACCATGACCCATGCCTGCATCGGCGCGCTCAGGTCGGAGCCCACGCTGCTCGCCAAGTGGCTGCCCAGGATCCAGACCCGCACCTACGATCCGCGCCCCTTGCCGTGGTGGGAGAAGAACGGCGTCACCCTGGGCATGGGCATGACCGAGCGCCAGGGCGGCACCGACGTGCGCGCCAACATCACGCGCGCCGTCGCGGTCGGCGATCATGTCGAGATCACCGGCCACAAGTGGTTCATGTCGGCGCCGATGTGCGATGCCTTCCTGGTCCTTGCTCAGGCCGAGGGCGGCCTCACCTGCTATCTGATGCCGCGCTATCGGCCCGACGGATCGCAGAATCAGATCCGCTTCCAGCGCCTGAAGGACAAGCTCGGCAACAAGTCGAATGCCTCGTCCGAGGTCGAATTCCACGGCGCCTATGCCGAGCGCGTCGGGCCTGAGGGTGCCGGCGTGCGCACCATCATCGAGATGGTGAACCTGACGCGCCTCGACTGCGCCATCGCCTCGGCCGGCCAGTCGCGCATCGCGCTCTCCCAGGCGCTGAACCACGTCCGCAATCGCTCGGTCTTCCAGCGCAAGCTTGCCGACCAGCCGTCGATGCGCGCCACCGTGGCCGACCTGGCGCTCGAGCTCGAGGCGCAGGTGGCGCTGGTGTTCCGCCTGTGCCGCGCCTCCGAGCGCGCCCATGACGATCCGGCCGAGGCGGCCTACGTGCGCCTGCTGACGCCGGCGGTGAAATTCCTGGTGTGCAAGAGCACGCCGCAACTCGTCTACGAATCCCTCGAATGCCTGGGCGGCAACGGCTACACCGAGGACCTGCCCCTGGCGCGCTACTTCCGCGAATCGCCGCTCAACGCCATCTGGGAGGGCTCGGGCAACGTCATGGCGCTCGACGTGCTGCGCGCCGCCGGCCGCCATCCCGACCAGGCGATGGCCACGGTCGGTGCGCTCGCCAAAGCCGCGTCAGCTGCCTTCGACGTGCGGCCGCTCGCCGAGACCCTGGCCAACATTCTGAAGTCCGGCGACGCCGAGCGCCGCGCGCGTTTCCTGTGCGAAGGCCTGGCCAAGATCGCGGCGCTGGCCGCCCTCGCCGAGGCCAAGTCCGATTTCGCCACGCTCTACGGCGACACCCGCCTCAAGGGCGCGAAGTTCGCCCAGTTCGGCACGGCTGACCTCGGCGGTGCCGAGCAGGCTTTGATGGATCGCGCCTTGGCGGCCTAAGCCCGGGCCGTCAGCCGGACGCCGGCCAGACTGCCGCTGCGATAGAGGCGGTCGATCACCGTGTAGAACAGTTCCTGGGCCTTCCAGGCCTCGTGGCCGTGCACGGCGCTGTATGTCTCGCGATCGCGCCGCCAGTCGGCGAGACGCTGCGCGGCATAGCGTGCCCAGTCCCCGGTCAGGTCGGTGGCGACGACATCGGACAAGCCCGCCTGGCGCAGATCGCCGGCATAATCCTCGATGGAGGTCACGCTCACCCCGTGCACGACACGGTGCAAATCGCCCAGGTCGCGCGGCGTGAAGGGTGCGCGGCAGGCGAGGTCCTCGATGTAGCATTGGCCGCCGGGACGCAGTGCGTCGCGCACACGCTTCATCAAGGCCGGCCGATGCGGGATGTGCACGATCGCCAGGAAGCTGATGACGGCATCGAAAGCCTGTTGCGACAGCGGCTGCTCCAGCGCATCGCCGCACAGGTGGGTCACATGGTCGGCAAGGCCGCTGCGCCGCGTCAGGTCGAGCCCGACTCGGTGCAGTTCAGGCTGCAGCTCAAGCGCTGTGACGTGGCAGCCCGTCGTGTGAGCGAGGAAACGGGCGGGCCCGCCGATGCCCGAACCGATGTCGAGGACGCGGCTGGTTGGACTGAGACCTAAAAAGGCGCCGGCATCACGGATGGCGTCGGTGCCATGGTAATGCCACTGGTCGAGGGCGAAGAGCTCAGCGGGCGGGATCGCATCATTCGGTCCAATGCCGCGGGCCGCCAACCCCCGCGCGACCCGCTCGACATGGGTGTAGAGGGGCACGGCTCGCAGGTCGGATGGATCGCTCATTTCTTCTCCTGGACGCAAAGCAACATGCTCTAAGATCGATGCATGAAAAAGATCTTCACCGCCACGCTCGGCACCGAGACCAACACCTTCGCCTCCATCCCCACCGGCCACCAGCTTTTCGAGGAGACCTGCCTCTTCCGCAAAGGCAGCTACGGCAAGAACGTGCCGATGTTCGGCGCCCCGCTCGCGGTATGGCGCGGCCGCGCCGAGGCCAAGGGATGGCAGGTGGTCGAAAGCCTGTGCGCCTTCGCCATGCCGGCCGGCAAGACGGTGAAGAAGGTCTACGAAGCCTTCCGTGACGAGATCGTCGCCGACCTGAAGGCGGCGCTGCCGGTCGACGGCGTGTTCCTGTCCATGCACGGCGCCATGGTGGCCGAAGGCTACGACGACTGCGAAAGCGACATCCTGGCCCATGTCCGCAAGGCCGTCGGGCCGGACGTGCCGGTCGGCGTCGAGCTCGACCTGCATTGCAACATCGGCGAGGGCACCTTGCGCGACGCCACCGCCCTGGTGCTGTTCAAGGAATACCCGCATGTCGACGTGCCCGAGCGCGCCGACGATCTGTTCGACGTGATGGAAGGCGCCATCGAGGGCCGCACCAAGCCGGTGATGGCGGCCTGGGACTGCAAGATGATCGGCGTGTTCCACACCACGCGCCAGCCGATGCGCGGCTTCGTCGACAAGCTGCAGGCAATGGAGGGCAAGGACGGCGTGCTGTCGCTGTCGATCGCCCATGGCTTCCCGTGGTCCGACATCAAGGAGATGGGCAGCAAAGTCATCGCCATCACCGACGGCGACAGGCCCAAGGCCGAGAAGCTGGCGCGCGAGCTTGGCCAGGAATTCTTCGCCATGCGCGACGCCACCCAGCCGCCGTACGTGTCGCTCGACGCGGCGATGGCGCGTGTTTCCTCGCACAACCTGCCCAAGCCCATGGTGCTGGCCGACGTGTCGGACAATGCCGGCGGCGGGGCGGCTTCCGATTCCACCTTCATCCTGAAGGCCCTGCTCGACAAGAAGGTGAAGGACGCCGCCATCGGCATGTTCTGGGACCCGGGCGCGGTGAAGCTCGCTTTCGAAGTGGGCGAGGGCGCCGAGCTCGACATTCGCCTCGGCGGCAAGCTCGGCCCGCAATCCGGCCCGCCGATCGACGGGCGCGCCAAGGTGCTGAAGCTCGAGAAGAACGTCACCATCGAGTTCGGCGGCGAGCGCAAGAGCGTGGGCTCGATCGGCGATGCGGCGGCCCTGCAGATCGACGGCGTCACGGTGATCGTCAACAGCAAGCGCACCCAGTGCCTGAGCCGCGACTGCTTCACCAAGCTTGGCGTCGACCCCTCGACCAAGAAGATCGTGGTCGTGAAGTCCATGCAGCACTTCCACGCCGCCTACGCGCCGATCGCGAGCGAAGTGGTCTATGTCGCAGCCCCCGGTGCCCTGGTGCCGGACTGGTCGCTGCTGCCCTACACCAAGGTCGACAAGGCGCAATGGCCCTTCGTCGCCAATCCGCACGCATGAGAGCGCTCGCCCTCGCCGGCGTCCTGCTCGCCGCAACGGCGGCCAGCGCCCTCGCGCAATCGCCCAACGGCGTGCGCACGCTCAACCCGCCCGGGGCGATCAAGGTCGAGGGCACCTGGAGCCTGGGCGCCCGGGCCGGCGACTTCGTCTTCGTGGCCGGCATGCAAGGCGTTGATCCTGCGACCAGCAAGCTGGTCGAGGGCGACGAGGCCCGCATCCGCCAGGCCTTTCTCAACATAAAGCTGATCGCCCAGTCGGAGGGCGCGACGCTGCAGGATTGCGTGCGACTCACCGTCTATGTCAGCGACCTCACCCGGATCGCCCCCCTCGTCGACAAGGTGCAGGCCGAGCTGTGGGGCAAGCCGCCCTATCCGCCGCGCACCATGTTCGAGGCCAAGCGGCTGTTCGACAACGACATCATCGAGATCGACAGCGTCTTCTACGCGCCGGCCAAGAAGTGACCCTTACCTCCTGTCGATGCCGCGCGGGAGAGCGGAGATAGAGTCCGAAACCCGCCAGCATCGCCGCAGCTTGATGCGTTACCGTTCCACAAAGGGCAGGAGCGGGCGGCACTGGCATACGGCAGCACTACCTGCATGATCCTCCGTCCTGGATAGTTTGCATGCAGCCAACCCATCAACAGTCGGCAAGCCTGATCACGGCGCTCCTCAGCTTCGTGCTCGTTGCCAACCTCGTTCCGCTGATGACGGTGCCGACGGTCCTGCCCGACCTGCAGTCGCACTGGCGCTTGAGCGCCGGTCAAGCGGGCTGGATCGGCAGTATCTACTTTGCGGGCTACGCGATCGCGGCTCCGATCCTGACACGCCTCTCGGATCGCATCGACGGTCGGTGGGTGCTTGCCGGCTCATCGCTCGTGGGGGCCGCCGCCAGCATTGCGTTCGGCCTTTTGGTTGATGGCTTCTGGCCTGCGCTCGCGCTGCGGTTTGCAAGCGGCGTGGCGATGGCCGGCATCCACATGCCCGGCCTCAAGATGCTGGCCGACCGGACCCATGGGCCGGCACAACTTCGCAGCGCCGGCATCTACACGTCGAGCTACGCCCTGGGTAACGCGGGCTCGTCGCTCATCGCCGGCGTCGTGGACTCCATGTTCGATTGGCGGGCGCCGTTCGTTGTCGGCGGGATCGTCACGTTGTTGGCGTTGCCGGCGCTGGCCCTGCTGGCGTCTGCGCCGAAGCACGCGGCGGCCGAAGACAGAACGGCGCCCCCCGTCATCTTGAGGCGCAATCGGGCTCTGGTCGCCTACATCGTCGGATTCGCCGGCAACACATGGGAAGTGTTCGCAATTCGGGTCTGGTTCGTGGCCTGCCTGGCGTGGACGTTGCGGCTGCCGGGCAACGACATCGCCTTGCCCAATCTTGGCGTGGTCTCGGGCTTGGCGGCACTTGCCGGAGTACCCGTCAGCATCGCCGTTGCGGAGCTGGCTGTGAGATACCGGCGGTCCACGGTCATTGTCCTCACCTGTCTCCTCTCGGTGGCGGTGTGCCTGGGACTTGCAGCGACGGCAGGCGGCAATGTCTTCGTTGTCCTTGCCCTCCTGGTGCTGCTGCAGGTGACGAGTTTTGCCGACGTCGGTGCCCTGGGAGCTGGCGCCGTCGCCGCAACGCGAGCGGCAGAGCGCGGCAGAGCGTTCGGGATCTATGCGACGGTGGGCTTTGCCAGCGGCTTCGCCGGGCCTGCAGTCGTCGGCCTCATGCTCGAGCGTCTCGGCGGCACCGAAAGTCCTGACGCCTGGGCAGCCGCGTTCCTCGTCATGGGCCTGGGCTCGACGGTCACCGCCGCGGCGGCCTGGATTGCCCGATCGGATGAGCGGTCACCGGCCCAACGCTGAAGCCGTCACCGCTTGGCGATGCAGTCGATCTCGATCAGCGCGTCGCGCACCAGGTCGGTGACGCCGACGCAGGTCCGCGTCGGCCGCGCACCCTCGGGGAAGAAGCCGGCATAGACCTCGTTCATGGCGTCGTAGTCGCGCTTGAAATGGGTCAGGAACACCCTGACGCTCATCACCTGGCCCATCGAAAGTCCGAGCGATTCAAGCACGCGGCGCATATTGCCGAGGGTCCCGTCGGTCTGCGCCCGGATGCCCTCGGGCAACGGCTTGGCCGGGTCGTCGAGGTCGCGGCCGAACTGGCCGGTCAGGAAGACGAAGCCGTCGGCCTCCGTGGCGTGGCTGCTGGGCGAGACCGACCGGGGAAAGCCGTCGAGGATGTGAAATTTGGGAGCGCTCATAAGCTCTTAGAGCACACAAGACCTGCGTCCGGTCGCACCAAAACGCGCCATTTCAGCCCGTTTACAGATCGAGGACTCATTGGTATGGTCCGCCGCGTCGCGGCCGGGGAAGGCCATTTTGTCGTTCTATTTCAACGACTTATGATGACCCCGCCCGGCTCAGGGGTCGCGATATGAAGATTCTCACCGGCAACAGCAATCGTCCGCTGGCTGAAGCCATTTCCGCCAAGCTGGCCTTGCCGCTGGTCAAGGCCAACGTCCGCCGGTTCTCCGACAACGAGATCTTCGTCGAGATCCTGGAGAACGTGCGCGGCGAGGACATGTTCGTCCTGCAATCGACGAGCTTCCCGGCCAACGACCATCTGATGGAGCTCCTGATCACCATCGATGCGCTGCGCCGCAGCTCAGCGCGCCGCATCACCGCCGTGATGCCCTACTTCGGCTACGCCCGCCAGGATCGCCGCACCGGCCCGCGCACGCCGATCTCGGCCAAGCTGGTGGCCAATCTCCTGACCCATGCCGGTGCCAGCCGCGTGCTCACCCTCGACCTGCATGCCGCGCAGATCCAGGGCTTCTTCGACATCCCGGTCGACAACCTGTTCGCCGGCCCGCTGTTCGGCAAGGACATCAAGGACACGCTGGCCAACCGCGAGCTGACCGTGGTGTCGCCCGACGTCGGCGGCGTGGTGCGCGCCCGGGCGGTCGCCAAGCGGATTGACGCCGATCTCGCCATCATCGATAAGCGCCGCGAGCAGGCCGGCGTCAGCGAGGTCATGAACGTCATCGGCGACGTCAAGAACCGCGACTGCATCCTGATCGACGACATCGTCGACTCGGCCGGCACGCTCTGCAACGCCGCCGTCGCCCTGATGGACCAGGGTGCCAAGTCGGTGTCGGCCTATGTCACGCACGGCGTGCTGTCGGGCGGCGCGGTCGCCCGCGTCGCGGCCTCGCCGATGGAGAAGATGGTGATCACCGATTCGATCCAGCCGACCGAAGCGGTGCGCGTGTCGCCCAACGTACGGCCGCTCAGCATCGCCACGCTGATGGCCGAGGCGATCAAGCGTATTTCGGAGGAGACCTCGGTTTCGAGCCTCTTCGATTAGGAGTTTTGGAGATCCGGCGATGGGCACCCCTGGAGGCCACGCCGTGAGTGAGAGAGAGAAACAGCAACCTTAGGAGAAGTTGAAATGGCAGAGACGTCAAAGGTCATCGCGAAGAAGCGGGACCGGGCCGGCAAAGGGGGCGCCCGTTCCAGCCGTCGCGATGGACTGATTCCCGCCGTGATCTACGGCGACAAGCAGCCCCCCCTGATGATCGCGGTCGAGCCGAAATCCGTCGAGCGCGAGCTGCACAAGGAGGGCTTCTTCAATCACCAGCTCAAGATCGACGTCGACGGGACGGGTTATGATGTCCTGCCGCGCGACGTGCAGGTCGATCCGGTGACGGACAAGCCTCTGCATCTCGACTTCCTGCGCATCGGGCCCGACTCGATCATCTCCGTGCAGGTGCCGGTCCACTTCAGGAACGAGGCGGCGTCGCCCGGCATCAAGCGCGGCGGGGTGCTGAACATCGTGCTGCACGAGATCACGGTGCGCACCAAGCCCGCCACCATCCCCGAGTACTTCGAGGTCGACCTGACCGGGCTGGAGATCGGCCACTCGGTCCATCTGTCGGCACTGGCGGTCCCCGAGGGCGTGCGCCTGGTGACACGCGACAAGAACGCCACCGTGGCCTCGATCGCGGCACCGACCGTGGTGCGCGAAGCGGCAGCCCAGGCGGCGGCGGATGCGGCGGCAGCGGCGTCGGCTCCGGCAGCAGCCGAGGGTGCTGCTCCGGCGGCAGGTGCGGCTCCGGCGGCGGGTGCAGCACCCGCGGCGGGTGCGGCTCCGGCGGCAGGCGCGGCGGCTCCGGCCCCGGCCAAGAAGTAAGAGGCGGGCATCTAGTCCGTACGGTTCGATGCTTTTGCTGGTCGGGCTCGGCAATCCCGGGCCACGCTATGCGGGGCACCGGCACAACGTTGGATTCATGGCGGCGGACGAGATCGTCCGCCGCCGTGTCTTCTCGCCGTGGCGAGCGCGCTTCAACGGCGAGGTGGCCGAAGGCCATCTCGGCGGCGAGCGCACGCTGATCCTGAAGCCCATGACCTTCATGAACGAATCGAGCAAGGCGGTGGGCGAAGCCGTGCGCTTCCTGAAGATCCCGCTCGATCGCGTCGTGGTGTTCCACGACGAGCTCGACCTCGCACCCGGCCGGGTGCGGGTGAAGAAGGGCGGCGGTGCCGGCGGCCACAATGGCTTGCGCGACCTCGATGCCCATGTCGGCAAGGACTATCGCCGGGTGCGCATCGGCATCGGCCATCCCGGCCACAAGGACCTGGTGCTGCACTGGGTGCTGCGCGACTTCGAGCCCGATGAGCGCGATCCCAAGGACGGCTGGCTGCCTAAGGTCTTAAGCGCGCTGGCCGAAGAATCGGCGTTGTTGGCCGAAGGCGGCGCCAAGGCCGACGAACGTTATATGAGCCGCGTGGCGCATCTCGCGCCGCCGCCACCTTCCCCTCCGAAGGGGCAACCGAGCGAAGAGTCGAAAGCGTAAGATGGGTTTCAACTGTGGAATCGTCGGCCTGCCCAATGTCGGCAAGTCGACCCTGTTCAATGCGCTCACCGCCACCCAGGCGGCGCAGGCGGCCAACTATCCGTTCTGCACCATCGAGCCCAACGTAGGTCGCGTCGCCGTGCCCGATCCGCGGCTCGACAAGCTCGCGGCGATCGCGACCTCGGCCAAGATCATCAACACCCAGCTCGAGTTCGTCGATATCGCCGGCTTGGTGAAGGGCGCCTCCCAGGGCGAGGGCCTGGGCAACCAGTTCCTGGCCAACATCCGCGAAGTCGACGCCATCGCCCATGTGCTGCGCTGCTTCGAGGACGGTGACGTGACACATGTTTCGGGCAACATCGACCCGGTGCGCGACGCCGAGATCGTAGAGACCGAATTGATGCTGGCCGACCTCGACTCCCTCGAAAAGCGCCTGCCCAACCTGGAGAAGCGGGCCAAGGGCGGCGACAAGGAAGCGGCGGTCGAGGCGCCTGTCGTCAAGAAGGCTCTGGACGCGCTGCGCGACGGCAAGCCCGCGCGCGAGGCCGAGCTCACCAACGAGGAGTGGCCGGTCTTCCAGCGCCTGCAGCTCATCACCGCCAAGCCGATGATGTATGTGCTGAACGTCGAGGAGGCCTCGGCGGCGACCGGCAACAGGTACAGCGAGGTGGCGGAGGAGTACGCCGAGAAGCGCGGCATGCTGTCGGTCGTGATCTCAGCCGCGATCGAAGCCGAGGTGGCGCAGTTGGCGCCCGAGGACCAGGGCGACTACCTGGCGTCGCTGGGCCTGACGGAGACCGGTCTCGCCCGTGTCGTCCATGCCGGCTACCAGCTGCTCGACCTGGTGACCTTCTTCACCGTCGGCCCGAAGGAAGCGCGCGCCTGGACGGTGCGCCGCGAAGCCAAGGCGCCGGAAGCCGCGGGTGTGATCCACACCGACTTCGAGAAGGGTTTCATCCGCGCCGAAACCATCGCCTACGACGACTACGTGACGCTGAACGGCGAAGCCGGCGCCCGCGATGCCGGCAAGTTCAGGCTTGAAGGCAAGGAGTACGCCGTCAAGGACGGCGACGTCTTTCACTTCCGGTTCAACGTTTAGTATTCTTGTCTTTGCCGGGAGCGCGCCACTCCAGTGGCGCGTCTTTGTGGATCACACAGCCCATGAGCGCCACTGGAGTGGCGCGCTCCCGGCAATGAGCCTATCGGCCGAAGTGCAGAGCCAATAGCGCCAACACCGCTGCCGCCAGCACAAATGACAACCCCTTCCAGAACAGCAGCGGATTGCGCTCGATCAGGGGCGCCGACCTCGAGCGCAGAAAGCTCTCGTTGGGATGCCGCAGGTCGAAGATGAACTCGGAAAGCTCCCCGTAGCGCTTGTTCGGATCGGGATGCACCGCCTTGCGCAGCGTGCCGTCGATCCAGGCCGGGATCTCGCTCTCGTTGTCGATGGCCGGGGCATAGGGCGCGCTGCGCTGCTGGGCGCGGGTGCGTGCTGTCGCCATGCGTGCGCCGTAGGGCAACCGCCCCGTCAGCATCTCGTAGGCGATCACGCCCAGCGAAAACAGGTCGGACGAAGGCGTGCCGCCTTCACCCAAAAAGTACTCCGGCGCAGTGTACTGCGCGGTGCCCTTGATGCGGTCGCGATCGGCTGGCCGTTCGGTCTCGGCAACGCCAGCGACGCGGACCGCGCCAAAATCGATGATCTTCACCGTCCCCGTCTTGTCGATCATGACGTTCTCGGGCCGCAGGTCCTGGTGCAGCATCTCCATGCGATGGAAGGCCCGCAGCCCGCGCGCGATCTGCTCGACGATGCTCCGCACCGTCTCGATGTCCGACCTGGGATTGTCGATCATCCATTGCCGCAGCGTCTGGCCCTCGACGAACTCGGTGACGACATAGAGGAAGTTGCGCTTGCGCGTATGCTGCTGCGGCCGCAGCACATGGGCGCTGCTGAGGCGCCGCGCGATCCACTCCTCCATCATGAACGGTTTCAGGTTGGCCGGATCGGCGCGCAGGTCGATCGACGGGATCTTGAGCACCACGGTCTCATTGCTCTCGCCGTCGACCGCGAGATAGGCATGGCTGCGACTGCCGCCATGGATGGTGCGCACGATGCGATAGCCGTCGAACGCCTGGCGCGGCTCGAGCAGCGGCGGCAGCGGCAGGTCGGCTCCCAGCCCCAGGCTTTCGCCGGCATCGCCCTCGGGCAGGGCATCCACCCGCACGAGCTGGACGGTGAGATTGTCCGGGCTGCCGCGCCTGAAAGCCTCGGCGACGATGGCCCTGGCCGCGCCGTCGAGATCGTTCTCGTTGGCCGCAATGGCGTCGGCCACGACGCCGGCATCGAGATGCTCGCAGACGCCGTCCGTCGCCTGCAGGAAAAGGTCGCCCTCCTCGAGCTGGATCGGCCGGTAGTCGATCTCGACCTGCGGGCTCATGCCGAGCGCGCGGCCGAGATAGATCTGCTCCGACGACAGCACGACGCGATGGTCGTCGGTGAGCTGCTCCATCGCGTTGCCGGCGACGCGGTAGACCCGCAAATCGCCGATATGGAAGATGTGCGCCGTGCGGCCCTTCAGCACCACGACGTTCAAGGTGCAGACATAGCCGCGGTCGGCGTCTTCGACGTGCGACCGCCGCGTCTGCGAATGCAGCCAGGAATTCGTGGCGTCGATGACGCGCTGCGCCGAGGTTTTGACCGACCAGGCATCCGACGTGCAGTAGTAGTCCGTCAGGAAGCCTTTTACCGCCGATTCGCTCGCCACCCGGCTGACGCTGCTGCTGCTGATCCCGTCGGCCAGCGCCACCGCGACACCCTTCGAGCCGAGCGCCGGCTGCGGAGGCATCATGGCGCCGTGGAAGTCCTGGTTGGACTCCTTGCGGCCCTTGTCGGAGTGCTGGCCGATCGAGATCTTCAGGTCACGTGCCATCCTTTAGTCGGCGTCGGCCATCAAACGGTTGTGCTGGCGCTTGGGCGCCGTGCGCAGGTGCGTGGCGTAGAGGGTGAGGCCGGTGAAGGCCAGCCCACCCACCAGGTTGCCCAGCACGGTCGGGATCTCGTTCCAGATCAGGTAGTCCATGACCGAGAACTTGCCGCCGATCAGCAGGGCCGTCGGGAACAGGAACATGTTCACGATCGAATGCTCGAAGGTCATGGCGAAGAACAGCATGATCGGCATCCACATGGCGATCACCTTGCCGCTGACCGAGGTCGAGATCATGGCGCCGACGACGCCGGCCGAGACCATCCAGTTGCACAGCACGCCGCGGATGAAGAGCGTCAGCATGCCGGCCGCACCGTGCTCCTCGTAGCCCAGGGTGCGGGCGACGCCGATATTGGCCAGCGCCACGCCGACCTTGTCCGGCGGCGAGCTCCAGCCGAAGGTGAAGACGCACGACATCATCACGGCCACAGTGAAGGCGCCAAGGAAATTGCCGACGAACACCAGGCCCCAGTTGCGCAGCACGCCCTCGATGGTGACGCCGGGGCGCCGATCGATCAGGGCGAGCGGCGCCAGCACGAACACGCCGGTCAGCAGGTCGAAGCCGAACAGATAGAGCATGCAGAAGCCGACCGGGAACAGGATGGCGCCGACGATCGGCACGCCGGTCTGCACCGTGATCGTGACGGCGAAGGCCGCCGCCAGGGCCAGGATGGCGCCGGCCATGTAGGCGCGGATCACCGTGTCTCGGGTCGACATGAAGACCTTGGATTCGCCCGCATCCACCATCTTGGTGACGAACTCGGAAGGTACCAGATAGGCCATTACGAAAGTCCTCTTGTTGGTGTTTGGCGTTGGTCGGTGGTCATGGCGCCGTTGCCACGCTCGCTTCGAGATAGACCCGACCCTTGTCGAGCCTGACCGGAAAGCTTCGGGTGCAGCCCTTGTCCGCACCGGTCGCCTCGCCGCTCTCGAGACTGATGACCCAGTTGTGCAAGGGGCAGGTGACCTTGCGGTCGTGCACGATGCCTTCGCTCAACGGGCCGTTCTTGTGCGGACAGCGGTTCTCGAGCGCGAACACTTCGTCGCTCGCCGTCCGGAACAGGGCGATCTGCATGTGCCGCGTGCGCACGACGCGGCAGCCGCGCAGGGGAATCTCGTCGATCGGGCAGACCTCGATCCAGGGGCTGTCCAGCGCGCTCATTCCGCGGCCTCGTGCAGGGTGAGGTCAGCGACCGGCCTGAACTCGTGCGCGTCCTTGCCCTGCGCGCGCTCCGCCCACGGGTCGTTCTGAGCGAACTGCTGGGAGAACACGAAGCGGTCGTAGAGGGCGCGGCGACGCTCGCCGTCCTCCATGATCTGCTGGCGGATGGTTTCCAGGCCGACGCGCTTGGCCCACTTGTAGATACGCTCGAGGTAGCGGCCCTGCTCGCGATAGAGCTGGGTCAGGGCGCCGATCGCCTCGATTGTCTCTTCTTCCGTGGCGACGTGGCCCAGAAGCTCAGTGCCCTTGATCTCGAGGCCGGCAGCGCCGGCGAAGTGGATGTCGTAACCGGACTCGATGCAGATCACGCCGATGTCCTTGCAGGTCGCCTCGGCGCAGTTGCGCGGGCAGCCCGAGACCGCGAGCTTGACCTTGGCCGGCGTCCACGAGCCCCACATGAACTTCTCGAGCTTGACGCCGAGCCCCGTCGAATCCTGGGTGCCGAAGCGGCACCAGTCGGTGCCGACACAGGTCTTCACCGTGCGCAGGCCCTTGGCATAGGCATGGCCCGACACCATGCCGGCCGCACTCAGATCGGCCCACACGCCGGGCAGGTCCTCCTTGGCGACGCCCAGCATGTCGATGCGCTGGCCGCCGGTGACCTTCACCGTCGGGATCTTGTACTTGTCGACGATGTCGGCGATGGCGCGCAGTTCCTTGGCGCTGGTCTGGCCGCCCCACATGCGCGGCACGACCGAGTAGGTGCCGTCCTTCTGGATGTTGGCGTGGACGCGCTCGTTGATGAAGCGCGACTGGCTGTCGTCGACATACTCGCCGGGCCAGTTGCACAGCATGTAGTAGTTCAGCGCCGGCCGGCACTTGGCGCAGCCGCACGAGGTCTTCCACTCCAGCTCCTGCATGAGCTGGGGGATCGACCTCAATTCTTTGGCGACGATCAGCCGGCGCACGTCGTCGTGGCCGAGATCGGTGCAGCCGCACATCGGCTGGACGGCGGCAGGATTGTAGGCCTCGCCGAGCTGGGCCTTCAGCAGCTGCTCGACCAGGCCCGTACAGGAACCGCACGACGCCGACGCCTTGGTATGCGCCCGGACCTCGTCGAGGCTCTTCAGCCCGAGACCGGCGATGGCGCCGGTGATCTTGCCCTTGCAGACGCCGTTGCAGCCGCAGATCTCGGCATCGTCGGGCAGCGCCGCAATCGCAGCCGCCGGATCGAGCGGGATGCCGCCCGCGTAGTTCTGGCCGAAGATCAGCGTCTCGCGCATGTCGGCAACGTCGGTGCCGCGCTTCAGCAGGTCGAAGAACCACGGACCATCCGACGTGTCGCCGTACATCACCGCGCCGATGACGCGGTTGTCCTTCAGCACCAGCCGGCGGTAGACGCCGCGCGTGGCATCACGCAGGACGATCTCCTCGCGGTCCTTGGCCTCGGCGAAGTCGCCGGCGGAGTAGAGGTTGATGCCGGTGACCTTGAGCTTGGTCGCCGTCGCGCTCGACTTGAAGCTCGCTGCGGCATCGCCGACGAGCTGCGCGGCTGCCGTGTTCGCCATCTCATAGAGCGGCGCCACCAGGCCGAACACCTGGCCATCGGCCTCGGCGCACTCGCCCAGGGCAAAGATATCGGGATCGCTGGTGCGCATCGTCGCGTCGACCACGATGCCGCGATTGACGGTGATGCCAGCCTCCTTGGCGAGCTGCATGTTGGGCCGGATACCGACCGCCATCACCACCAGATCGGCCGGCAGGCGTGTGCCGTTGTCGAGCTCGACGGCCTCGACGCGGCCCGAGCCCATGATCGCCTTGGTGTTGGCCCGCGTCAGCACCTTGATGCCGCGCGCCTCGATGGCGCGCTGCAGGAGATGGCCGGCGGCGGGATCGAGCTGGCGCTCCATCAGGGTCGGCATCAGGTGGACGACCGTGACGTCCATGCCCTGCGCCTGCAGGCCGGCGGCCGCTTCGAGGCCCAAGAGGCCACCGCCGATGACCACGGCATTGCCGCGCGACCTGGCGGCCAGCAGCATGGCCTCGACGTCGTCGAGGTCGCGGTAGGTCAGCACGCCCGGCAGGTCGTGGCCAGGCACCGGGATGATGATGGGATTGGAGCCGGTGGCGACGATCAGCTTGTCGTAGGCGACGGTGACCGGCGGCTGCAGCGAGAGCTGGCCGCTGCGCGAGGGCACGAACTCGGCCGTGACGGTGCGCGCCGTGCGGTCGATCTTCGTGACCTTGGCGCCCTTGTACAGGGTGACACCGTGTTTGACGTACCAGCCGTCGCCATGGATCACGATCTCTTCGAACGACTTGTCGCCCGACAGGACCGGCGACAGCATGATCCGGTCGTAGTTCACCCGCGGCTCGGCGTTGAAGATCGTCACGTCAAAGGCATCGGGCGCGGTCTCGAACAGCCGCTCAAGGGCACGGCCGGGCGCCATGCCGTTGCCGACGACGACGAGTCTTTGCTTCGCGTGAGAGGCCATCGCGTACACCCAACAAACAAAAGAACGCGCCAGAAGAGCGCACGGGTCATCGTTCTCCCGATTCCCCTCGAGGAACCGAAAAGACGTCGGCGGCACTGCCGAGCTACCCGTCGTTGGGTGAAGCGCTGGAAAGCGGGGCCATCGTTGGCCCCGCAGGACGGGCAGCAAGAAGCGGGCCAATTCACAGGATCATGGACACCAAGCGGTTGGGGCGATGCCCGGTCGCATCCCTGCCCGAAAACACGGCAGAAAGATCAGAGTTTGTGCGGCCAAGCGCCGGCGCTACGGTGCGGGCCCTGGCGACGAAGGGAGGTGCAACCTTGGCGACTATTTTTCCGACGACCCCGATCTTCCTGACCAGCGATTCCAGCTTCAACGACTATCGCCCGACGATGGACCCATCCGGCACCATGGTGATCTTCGAGCGCACGCCAACACGGGACGACGGCGGCCCGACGACGTTGCAGATGATGGATGTCAGCAATCCCAGTCCCTCGCCGTTCCTGTCGGGCCCGGCGCCGGCCTCACAAACGCGGCCCGACTGGTGCTGGGCGACCGACAAATCCAACGTCCTCTTCAACGGCGCCAGCAGCAACAACAGCACAAAGTCACCCGTCAGCGTCTATGTGGTCGGCAACAAAGGCGCCAACCCCACGCTGATCTCGGGCACGACGGGCGCCTACTATCCGAAATGGAACCTCGAGGGCACCCTGTTCGTCACCGAGAACGACGGCGGCACTCCCTCCCCCTGCAATACGATCTTCACCCTCGGCGGCGTCGCGCAGACCGCCAATATCGACGGCGTCGATGCGAACAACGTGTCGATGTTCGGCGGCATGCCCGCCGTGATGTCGACCGACCTGCCGCAGATCGCCTATGCCGGGCAGCCGATGCTCGCGAACTGGAACGGCCCCAACACGCCGATCAAATACAGCGAGAACTACAACTACATCTTCCTCAACGCACTCACCGACACCGGCTTCGTCAGCTCTCCGCTGGAATCGGACGCCTCGATCTCGTCCTTCGATCCGCAGTACGAGGGCCGCGCTCCCGACATTTCACCCGACGGCACGATGATCGTCTTCGAGTCCAATCGCCCGAACGGTGCCGCCAATTACTCGATCTACCTGTACAGCCTGAAGAACAAGTCGGTCACGCAGGTGACCGTGTCCACTCTGAACTGCCAGCACGCCAAGTTCTTTCCTTGCGGCACCAAGCTGATCCTCGGCGCACAGAAGCTGACCTGGAACATTGGCTGGGTGGACATCTCGAGCCTGCTGTGATCCGGGCTGATGGCTTGACTCTCCCGTAAGGGGAGGCGCTACGGTCCGGGCATGATGCTCAGGATCGGTGAATTCGCCCGCCGCGGCCGTGTGTCGGTCAAGGCGCTGCGCCACTACGAGGCAATCGGCCTTTTGAAGCCGGCCCACGTCGATGCCGCGACCGGCTATCGTTCTTACGAAGCCGGCCAGCTCGACGACTTGCATCGGCTGATGGTGCTGCGCGCGCTCGGCCTGTCGCTGGCGCGCATCCGCCAGGTCCTGCAGGATGATCCCTCGCCCGATCGCATGCGCCGCCTGCTGAATGAGCGCCGCGCCTCCGTGGCCCGCCGCATCGACGCCGAGCAGGCGCAGCTTGCCGCCATCGAGGCGCGTATCCGGCACCTCGAAGGTGACCGCGGCGCCGCGCCGGGTGCCGTGGTGCGCGACGTGCCGGCAGCGTTCGTCGCCAGCCTCCGGCGTGTCGTGCCCGATTACGGCGTCGTCAATTCGCTGTTCGACGAGATCGCCCGCGCCCTGCCCGACACCGCCCGCATCGCCGGCCACGGCGCCGTGTGGCATCATTGCGCGCCGCACAAGCGACAGATCGATTGCGAGGCGCTGGTGTTGCTGGAGCGGCCGATCTCGGCCCGCAACGTCAAGCTCTACCGCCTCCCGGCTTGCCGCGCGGCCTGCGTCGTCCATCCCAGCGACGAGGAGGATTTCGCCTCGGCGCGCGCCGCCGCCAAGGCCGCCGTGGCCGACCAGCCGTTCGAGATCGAGGGCCCGATGCGCGAGCGCTATTTCTCGAGCGCCGGCGATAGTCGCTTCGACCTCACCGAGATCCAGTTTCCCCTGCGCAACACAGGAATCTTGCCATGACCGTCACCCTTTCCAGCCCCAAGACCATGCCGCCGCCGACTGGCTACTCGCAGATCGCCGAAGTGACCAAGGGCAAGCTGGTGCTGATCGCGGGCCAGGTGGCGCACGACGCCAACGGCAACCTCGTCGGCGAGAACGATTTCGGTGCCCAGGTCGAGCAGGTCTTCAAGAACCTCGATGCCGCCGTGCGCGCAGCCGGCGGCACCTTCAAGGACATCGTGAAGATCAACAATTATTGCGTGGCGTCAGTCGACCCGGCCGCGCTCGCGACCTTCCGCGAGGTCCGCGACCGCTACGTCAACACCAAGGCGCCGCCCGTCAGCACCTTCGTCTTCGTGAGCCGCCTGGTGCGGCCGGGCTGGCTGTTCGAGATCGACGCGACCGCCGTCATCGACTCTTAAGGGAGCGCGGGCCTCCGGCCCGCATCATCGGAGCGCGGACCTCCAGGTCCGCTCATGAATCATGAGCGGGCCGGAGGCCCGCGCTCCCTTATGACCCGATGGCACCGCCACCCTTCTTCGTGATCGCGATCACGGAGGGCCTGGGCGGCATGCCGTCCTTGAAGTCGGGCCAGCGCGTCGAGGGCTTCTCGAAGGTCGAGCCGGCATCCTCTCCCGGATGCTGGATGGCCAGGAACACCGTGCTGTCGTCCGGCGTCAGGATCGGGCCGCAGACCTCGGCCCCGGTCGGCGCCTGGTAGAAGCAGCGCGTGAGCCCGCGGCCATAGCCCGCGGTATCCGCGCCATAGAGCCCGTCGGCGATGCCGGCCGCCGTCGGCGCGCCGTCGGTCGCGATCCAGATGCGGCCCTTGCTGTCGAAGGCGCAGTTGTCGACGCACGACAGCCAGCCATTCTCCGTCACCGCGCGATGGTAGCGCGCGCCCGGATCGATGCCGGGCCGGCCACCGACCAGGAAGATCGACCAGGTGCCCTCGGTCGAGGCGTGGTCGCCGTCCTTGGGCGTGATCTCGATGACGTGGCCATGGGCGTTACGGACCACCGGGTTGGGCCGATTGACCTGCTGTTCGGTGCGCTGGGTGTTGTTGGTCAGCATGACGTAGACGCGCCCGTTCACCGGGTTGGTCTCGACGTCCTCCGGCCGGTCCATCGGCGTCGCCTTCAACAGGTCGGCCGCCATGCGCGCATAGATCACGACGTCGGCCTGGCTGTTGAACCCGTTCTCGGCGGTCAGCGGTCCCTGGCCATGGACCAGCGGCATCCATTCGACTTTGCCGTCGTCGGTGAAGCGGGCGACGTAGAGCGTGCCGTCGTCCATCAGGTCCTTGTTGGCGGCGCGGTCGTTGGGGTTCCACGGCCGCGCGGTGATGAACTTGTAGACATAGTCGAAGCGCTCGTCGTCGCCGCTGTAGAACACCACGCGGTTGTCCTTGGCGATCGCGTAGGTGCAACCCTCGTGCTTGAAGCGGCCGAGCGCGGTGCGCTTGATCGGCGTCGAGCCCGGATCGTAGGGATCGATCTCGACCACCCAGCCGAAGCGGTTGGGCTCGTTCGGCTCCTTCTCGACGTTGAAGCGGTCGATGTGCTGGGACCAGGCATACCAGGTGGCCTTCGACACGCCGTAGCGCTTGTAAGCCTTGGCATCCGGCATCTTCTCGGCATCGCCGCCGAAGTAGCCGTTGAAGTTCTCCTCGGCCGTCAGCCAGGTGCCCCACGGCGTCGAGCCGCCGGCGCAGTTGTTCAGCATGCCGAAAACCTTGCGGCCCGTCGGATCGGCCGAGGTCTTGAGCTTGTCGTGGCCGGCCGCGGGGCCGGACACCTCGAACGGCGTGTTGGCCGAGATGCGCCGACCGTACTTGCTGTCGACGACCTTCCAGGTGCCGCCGTCGCGGGCGATCTCGATCACCGCCCCGCCATGGGCGGCCAGCTCGACCTCGACCTGCGGCTTGGACGCCTTGAGGTTGACGTTACGGCCTGAGCCCAGGCCGGCGAACATCAGGCCGGGATCGGTGTATTCGTGGTTCACGACCATCAGGAAACGATCGCCCGTCGTGCTGCCGGCGGGCAGCGGATGCAGGCCGATGAAGTCGCAGTTGTAGCCGAACTGCTTTTCCTGCGCGGCGGCCGTGAGGTTGTTGGGATCGAAGGCCGGCGCGCCGGCGACGACGGGATCGCCCCAGCGGATCAGCACCTGCGCCTCGTAGCCCTCGGGCACGTGCTGGGTCTTGTCCAGGCCGTGCGCCACCTCCTTGAAGGTGAGCGTCGAGGGACCGGTCGGCTGGGCGAGCGCGCTGCTGCCCAGGAGTTCGTGGGTGAGCGCGGCGGCGGCGCCGGCCCCCATCAGCCCACGCAGGGCCGCCCGGCGGCCCAGGCGCCGCTCGATCAGCTCCTCCATCGACGGCTCGGTGCTGGGGTTCGAGCCCGAATCTTCGGGGTCGACGTTTCCGGTGCTGCGCAGGTCCATCCCATCTCTCCTCTGGCCGACTTTGTGGCCGGAGGTAGACCCTCACGAGCGATGGCTACGTGACGAACATGTTTCACTTCGATGACGGTCGCTCACGACCCGATCGGCCCACCATCTTTCTTGGTGATGACGATCACCGCAGGCCGGGGCGGCACGCCGTCCTTGAAATCGGGCCAGCGCGTCGACGGCGTCTCGAAGGTCGAGCCCTTGCCTTCGCCGGGATGCTGGATGGCAAGGAAAAGCGTGCGATCGTCCGGCGTGAAAATCGGGCCGCAGACCTCCGCGCCCTTGGGTGCGGCGAAGAACTGCCGCGTCAGCGCCCGGCCCTCACCCGCTACGTCGCAGGCATAGAGCCCGTCGGCGATGCCGGCGCCCTCGCCGCTGTCGGTGGCGATCCACAGGCGGCCCTTGCTGTCGAAGGTGACGTTGTCGGGGCAGGTCAGCCAGCCATCGGCCGAGGTCGCCGGATGGTACTTGGTGCCCTCGTGCTTTCCGGGCTGGCCGCCAGCAATCAGGATCTCCCAGGTACCTTCCGTGGCCGCATGGTCGCCGTCCTTGGGCGCGATCTCGACGATGTGGCCATGGTCGTTCTTGGCCCGCGGATTGGCGGCGTCGACCTGCTCGGGCTTGCGCGAGCTGTTGTTCGACAGCGCGACATAGACGCGGCCGTTGACCCGGTTGGGCTCGATGTCCTCGGGCCGGTCCATCGGCGTGGCCTTCAAAAGGTCGCCGGCGCGACGGGCGTTGATCACCACATCGGCCTGGCTGGCGAATCCGTTCTCCGCGGTCAACGGCCCCTGGCCATGAACCAGCGGCAGCCACACGACCTTGCCGCCTTCGTCGAAGCGCGCGACGTAGAGCGTGCCCTCGTCGAGCAGGTCGCGGTTGGCGGCACGGTCGGAGGAGTTCCAAGGCTTGGCCGTCACGAACTTGTAGACGTACTCCATGCGTGAATCGTCGCCCATGTAGCAGACGACGCGGCCGTCCTTGGCCACGGCATGGTGGCAGCCTTCATGCGCGAAGCGGCCGAGCGCCGTGCGCTTCACCGGCGTGCCTTGCGGATCATAGGGGTCGATCTCGACGATCCAGCCGAAGCGGTTGGGCTCGTTCGGTTCCTTGTCGAAGTTGAAGCGGTCGAAATACTTGCCCCAGGCATAGGCGACCGTGCGGCCAAGCCCGTAGCGCTTGGCCAGCACCTGATCGGGATGCTTGGCGCCGTCGCCCGCGAAGTAGAAGTAGAAATTCTCCTCGCAGGTCAGCCAGGTGCCCCATGGCGTCTCGCCGCCGGCGCAGTTGTTGAACATGCCCAGCACCTTGGTGCCGGCAGGGTCGGCCGACGTCTTCATCTTGGCATCGCCCGCCGCCGGGCCGGCAATGCGCATCGGCGTGTTGGCGTCGATGCGGCGGGCGTAGCGGCTGCCGTCGACGACCTTCCAGCGCTGGCCCTCGCGGGCGATCTCGAGCACCGAGCCGCCGTGCGCCGCCATCTCGATCTCGGCCTGCGGCTGGTCGGCGCGCAGGCGCGCTTCGCGGCCCTCGCCGATGCCGGCCAGCATCAGGTTGGAGTTCGTGTATTCGTGGTTGACCACCATCAGGAAGCGGTCGCCCGCCGTGCTGCCACTCCCTGGACCAGGTAGGGGCAGCGGATGCAGGCCGAGGAAGTCGTTGTTGTAGCCGAACTGCAGGGCCTGCACGGCGCCGCTCTGCTTGGTGGGATCGTAGACGGCGGCACCAGGCAACACCGGATCGCCCCACCGGATCAGGATCTGCACCTCGTAGTCGTCCGGCACGTGATGCATGGGATCGTTGACGTGCGGCACTTCCGTGAAGGTGAAGGAGGACGGCCCGCTCTTCTGCGCCTGCGCCATCCCGCCACCGAAGGCCGCCGCCGCAGCGGTCCCCGCCAGCCCGAACAGCGCGCCGCGTCGCGACAGGCGCCGCTCGATCAGCTCACCGATCGAGACCTCGGTGGAGCCCGAGACACCTTCGTCCTCGTCAACCATGGATCATCCTTCTCCCAGCCGGTCCGAATGATGGCCCAGCCAGCGGCGATAGCCACGCGCTTTATGACGGTCCGATGACGATCCCCGGAATTTCACCAAGGTTGTAGCCAAACCGTAGCGCCCTGCCGCTAGCACCGGGGCGATCAAATCGGGAGACAAGCATGCCGAAACCCTTCCTGCTCGCCACCACCGCGATTCTCCTGGCAACCAGCGCGATGGCCCAGACCAAGTATCCGGCCGTCCTCGAAGGCCATGCCGTGCTGCCGGCCCTGACCTTGGTGCCGCCGCCGGCCGATGCGCCCGAGCAGCTGCAGATCTCCGGCCGCTATGCCGGCCCGCCCGGCCAGCGCATCGACGCGCCGGAGAGCGTGCCCGGCATCTCGGCCCTGTCCGACAAGGCGGCACCCCGCCCGACCGGCATCAGCCTGCCGCTCAAGGGCCAGCCCGTGCAGGGCCTGTCGGGCATCAAGAACATGAAGGACGGCACGTTCCTGACCTTGACCGACAACGGTTTCGGCTCGAAGGCCAACTCGCCCGACGCCATCCTGATGTTCCATGTGGTGAAGCCCGACTGGAAGACGGGCGCGGTCGAGCGCGTGGCGACGACCTTCCTGCACGATCCCGACCGCAAGGTGTCGTTCCGCATCGTCAACGAGAACACGGCCAAGCGTTACCTGACCGGGTCCGACTTCGACATCGAATCGATCCAGCCGATCGGCGATGCGCTGTGGTTCGGCGACGAATTCGGGCCCTTCCTGATCAAGACCGACAAGACCGGCAAGGTGCTGCAGGTGTTCGAGACCGTGGTCGACGGCAAGCCCGTCCGCTCGCCCGACCATCCGGCGACGGTGATGCCGGCGGTACCCGGGCCGGTGAAGTTCGAGGTTCGGCGCAGCAAGGGCTTCGAGGGCATGGCGGCCTCGCCCGACGGCAAGTTCCTCTATCCCCTGCTCGAAGGCCCGCTGCTGGCCGCCGACGGCAAGCCCGAGGCCAAGGAAGGCACGGCTTATCTGCGCATCCTCGAATTCGACGTCGACAAGGGCGCCTACACGGGCAAGAGCTGGAAGTATGCGCTGGAGGCGCCGACCAACTCGATCGGCGACTTCAACCTGATCGATGCCCAGAGCGGCCTCATCATCGAGCGCGACGACAGCGAGGGCGATCCGGCGCTGGCCTGCGCCGCCGGTTCCCCCAAGCCCGATTGTTTCAACGTGCCGGCCAAGTTCAAGCGCATCTACAAGGTCGATTTCGGCCAGGCCGACGGCGACGGGTTCGTCAAGAAGGTGGGCTACATCGACCTGATGGATATCGACGATCCCAACAAGCTCGCGCGCCAGGGCGGCAAGAACGGCAAGCTCACCTTCCCGTTCTTCACCATCGAGAATGTCGACGTGATCGACGGCGATCGCATCATCGTCGGCAACGACAACAACCTGCCCTTCTCGTCGGGCCGCGCGCTCGGCAAGGCCGACGACAACGAGCTGATCGTGCTCAGGGTCACCGACTTGCTGAAGGCCAAGTAGCGCCACACAAGGCTGTCATCCCGAGCGCAGCGAGGGACCTTTCAGGCAACAGGAAAGGTCCCTCGCTTACGCTCGGGATGACACCCGGCGCTTGCTCTGCGGGTGGATCGTCTCGCCGCGCTTCAGCATGGCGACGAAGGATTCGATCTTCCTTCGTCGACCGGCCTCGGTCTTCATGTTCTGGGTACGGAAGACGAGCGCAAAGCGGTTCTGGGCGCTGAGCTTATCGAACATGCGTCGCGCTTTGGGCTCGGCGTCGATGGCGGCCTGCAGATCGCCGGGAACTGCAGCGCCTTTGCTGCGGTAAGCGCGATCCCAGCGCCCGTCGGCCTTGGCGGCCTCGACCTGCTTGAAGCCGTGCCCGGTCATCCGCTCTTCCTTGATCAGGCGGGCGACATTGTCGACGTTGATCTGGCTCCAGACACTCTTCTTCGTGCGCGGCGAGTAGCGCTGCAGGAAGCTCTTGTCATCGAAGCCCCTGCGGAGGCCGTCGATCCAGCCCCAGCACAGCACGACGTCGATCGCTTCCTTGGGCGTGATCGACTTCAGGCCTGAGCCGACCTTGTGGATCTTGATCCAGACCTCGTCCGCCTTGTCGTGGTTCTTAGCAAGCCACGTATAGAAGCTCGCGGCCGACTTGAACTCGCGCGCCGCCATCAGGGCAGCACGCGCTTCATCCACTTGGCCGTGGCCTGCGCGTCCTGGCCGTCGCTCGCTTCGAGCTTGGCGATGACGCGCGTGCGGTCTTCCAGGTCGCGGTTTTGGCTGAGCTTGATCTTGGTCTCGACGCGCGTGAGCGGCATGCGGAAGGCGACGATGCCCTTGGTCTGCATCTCGGCGTTGCCGGGAGGCAGGCGGCCGAGGCCCCAGGCGTCGGCGCCGGTTCCTTCGTAGGCCGCCGCGAGCTTGGCCAGCACGACCAGCACGCCCTTGGTGTCGTCGATGACCTGCGGCCGGCCATAGGCGTGCACCGTGACGTAGTTCCAGGTCGGCACCTTGGGGCCCGGCGTGTACCAGGTCGGCGAGACATAGGCGTGCGGGCCCCAGAACAGCGCCAGTGAATCGGCGGCGCGCTCGAACAGCTTCCAATGGCCGTTGGCGCGCGCCATGTGGCCGATCAGCGAGCCGTGCTCGGCTGCCGTCGTTCTGCCAGAGCAGCGACAGATGGGTGGCCGATCGGCGCGCCCTCGGCGTCGGCGGTCATCAGCAGGGCCCAGCTATGGGCCTGCATGATCTCCTGGCCGGTCGGCTCGCTGCCTTCGAAGTGCTTGGGAATGTACATGGCTGGCTGTTGGCTCGCTTTCGCTCCCCGATTGGGGACATGTTGAATGGCGCGGCATTACCATGTCCAATGCCGCCCGCAATCGGGAGGTTTTCTCATGGGTGAGGATATTCGTCTTAAGTCAAAGGCCGGCGAGATCGGCGCCTACCTCGCCACGCCCAAGGGCACACCCAAGGGCGGCGTGGTGGTCATCCAGGAGATCTTCGGCGTCAACCACCACATCCGGGCGGTGACCGACAAGTTCGCGGCCGACGGCTATCTCGCGCTGGCGCCGCGGTTCTTCGACCACATCAAGACCGGCATCGAGCTCGGCTACACGCCCGACACCATTGCCGAGGGCCGCAAGTACGTGACCGAGCTCGGGCTCGACAAGCCAGTACAGGACGTCGAGGCGGCGATCGAGGAGCTGAAGCGGCGCGGCATCAAGAAGGTCGCGGTCACCGGCTACTGCTGGGGCGGCACCATCGCCTGGCTGGCGGCGACCCGGCTCAAGCCCGATGCGGTGTCGGGCTACTACGGCGGCGGCATCCACGGCCTCAAGAGCGAGAAGGCCACGGTCCCGACCCAGCTGCATTTCGGCGACAAGGACATGCACATCCCGATGACGCACGTGAACGAGCTCCGCAAGCTCCATCCCGACGTGCAGGTCTTCGACTACCCGGCCGATCACGGCTTCCATTGCGACGAGCGCGGCAGCTACGATGCCGCGGCCTCCAAGCAGGCCATGGCGCGCACGCTGGAGTTCTTCGGCAAGCACGTTGGCTAAGCGACCGGCAAAGAAGAGCTTCACACCCGACGCGCGCGGCCCCCTGAACGGGGTCCGCGTGATAGATCTGTCGCGCCTGGTCGCCGGCAACGTCCTGACGCTGCAGCTCGCCGATTTCGGCGCCGAGGTGATCAAGATCGAGCCGCCCGAGGGCGACACGCTGCGCTCGTGGCGCGTCAAGGGCATCGAGACGGCGTGGAAGGTCAATAGCCGCAACAAGAAGAGCGTGGCCCTCGACCTGCGCTCCGACGCCGGCCGCGCCATCGTGCGCGAGCTCGCCAAGTCGGCGCAGATCCTGGTCGAGAGTTTCCGGCCGGGCGTGCTCGAGGACATGCAGCTGGCGCCGGCCGAGCTGCACAAGATCAATCCCAAGCTGATCATCGTGCGCATCTCGGGCTGGGGCCAGGACGGCCGCTATCGCCACAAGCCGGGCTTCGGCACCCTGATCGAGGGCTATAGCGGCTTCGCCTCGATGAACGGCTTCGGCGACCGCGAGCCGGTGCTGCCGCCGATGTATCTCGCCGACGCCATGGCGGCCCTCTACGGCTACGGCGCGGTGATGGTGGCGCTGCGCGAAGTCGAGATGAACGGCGGCAAGGGCCAGGTGATGGACCTGCCGCTGTTCGATCCCCTGTTCTCGGTGCTGGGCCCGCAGGCCGCCAATCACAAGCTCACCGGCGAGGTGAAGGAGCGCACGGGCAGCCGCTCGACCAACGCCGCGCCGCGCAACGTCTACCAGACCAAGGATCGGCCACTGGGTGTGCCTGTCGGCCTCGACCCAGGGCATGGCCGAGCGCGTGCTGGTCAAGATCGGCCGGCCCGAGCTGGTGAAGGATCCCAAGTTCGCCACCAACATCGAGCGCGTCCGCAACGGCCTGGAGCTCGATGCGCATCATCGGCGGCTTCATCGCCGAGCGCGATCTCGCGACCAACCTGAAGTTCTTCGACGAGGCCGGTGTCACCATCGGCCCGGTCTACGACATCTCCCAGATCGTGCAGGACGACTACGTGCTGGAGCGCGAAGCGCTGATCGAGGTGCCGGACGAGGAGATGGGCGAGCTGCCGACGCATCCCGTGGTGCCGCGCCTGTCCGGCACGCCCGGCACGCTGCGCGCGGCCGCGCCGAAGATCGGCGAGCACAACGAGGCGCTGTTGAAGCCGCTGCTGGGCGAGGCCGAATACGACAAGCTCTGCCAGGCCGGCGTGATCTCCAAGGGGAAGAAGAAGTGAACCGCCCTGCTCCGCCCGTCTGGCGCTCGATCCTCTACGTGCCGGGCAATGTGCCCAAGTTCATCGACAAGGCGCACGAGCGCGGCGCGGACTGCATCCTGGTCGATCTCGAGGACAGCGTGACCGTGGCCGAGAAGCCCACCGCGCGCGCCATGCTGCCCGAGACCATGAAGAAGGTGGTGCGGGGCGGCGCCGACGTCGCCGTGCGCATCAACCGGCCGATGCGATTGGCCATTCCCGACATCGAGGCCGCCGTGCGGCCGGGCCTGTCGGCGCTGTTCATCACCAAGACCGAGGGCGTGCAGCATCTGCGCCTGCTCGACGAGGCGGTGAGCGAGCTGGAGCGCGAGCGCGGCATGCCCGTCGGCAGCGTCGGCTTCGGCGCCATGATCGAGCATCCGCGGGCGCTGGCCGAGCTCGACGACATCGCCGAAAGGGCCCCGCGCGTCATCGCCATGATGCTGGGCGGCGAGGACTTTGCGCTGGAGACCGGCTCGGTCCCGAGCGACGAATCGCTGGAACTGCCCAAGCGGCTGGTCGCCTTCGCCGCGCAGGCGCACGGCGTGGCGATGATCGGCATCCTCGGTACGGTGGCGGACTATTCCGATCCGACGGCCTACAAACAGAGCGCCGAGCGGGCGCGGCGCTTCGGCTTCTCGGGCGGCACCTGCGTGCATCCCGGCCTGGTCCAGGCGCTGAACGAGGCGTTCACGCCCTCGGCGGATGAAGTGGCCTACGCCCGCAAGCTGATTGCGGCCGATGAAAAAGCCGCAGCCGAGGGCCGCGGCTCCTTCACCGTAGATGGCAAGATGATCGACATCCCGGTGATCGATCGCGCCCGAAGGCTGATTGCCCGCTACGACGCGATCGAACGCCGTCTGAAGAAAGCCTAGGCCTCGACCAGCTCAGGCGTGGTCGTCTCGAGGCCAAGGACCTTGTCGAGGTCGCGCGGCGCCAGCGTGCAGGTCACCCCGGCATTGAGGCTCTGCAGCAGCACTTCGCGGCCGTTGCCGAAGCGGACGGCGTCGCGATGGGCGTGCCCGGTGACCTCGAGGCGGGTCATCGTCACTTCCTCGGCAGGCCCTAGCGAGAAGGCGCGCTGCACCGTCTCGTTGATGCCTTGGAGGCTGAGGCGGGCCCCGGCCGGCATGCAGACTGCGGTCTCGCAGTCGGTGCCGGCGACGAAGCCCATGGTTCCGCTGGGGAAGCGGTGGAGCGTGTACTGCTCTTCTTGAGTAGCAGGCCGTGAACGATAAAGCTCAAGTGAGTAATCGCACATAGACGTCCTCCAGTTAGGGAACGTCTTTAACAACTGGGATGGGGCCCTTTTGGTTCAACCACCAAAGAAAAATTTAGGGTTCGTACTACTGACCAGGTCAGTGACCTTTCAGTGTTCTAGTGCTTGTCGGACCACACCGACCGCTTCACAGCGTACATCAGCCCGGCCATGGCGAGCAGGAACAGCACGACGCGAACGCCGGTGCGCTTGCGGTCTTCCATGTGCGGCTCGGACGCCCAGGCCAGGAACTCGACGACGTCGGAGGCTTCCTGGTCGGTCGTGGCCTTGGTGCCGTCGACGTAGGTCACCTTGTCGTCGCTGAGCGGCGGCGCCATCGCGATCTTGTGGCCCGGGAAGTACGTGTTGAAGTTGTCGTCCTTGGTGACGGCGAACTCCTTGATCTGCTCGGGCGTGAGCTTGTCGAACGGCACGTAGCCGGTCAGCAGGCCATGGACATAGTCCGGGCCGTTCTCGCGCGCCTTGATGATGACGCTGAGGTCGGGCGGCGCCTTGCCGTTGTTGGCGGCGGCCGCGGCGGCCTCGTTGGGGAACGGCTTCTTGAAGCGGTCCGCCAGGCGCGCCGGCCGCTCGATCGGCTGGCCGTCGTCGTTGAGGTCGGGAACCTGGATGTCCTTGATCAGGTCCTTGGCCTGGTTCTCGGTGAGCCCGAGCTCCATCAGGTTGCGGTAGGCGAGCAGCGACAGCGAATGACAGGCCGCGCAGACCTCGTGATAGACCTGATAGCCGCGCTGGGCGGCGGCGCGGTCGTAGGTGCCGAACGGGCCCTGGAAGTGCCAGTGCTTGTGCGGCGGATGGGGCGTGTTGCCGGCCGCGATGGCGACGGCGGCCGTAGCGAGCGACGCAGCCGCGATCGCGCCGGTGACGAGAAGCTTGCGCATGATCAGGCCGCCTTCTTCTTGAGCACAGCGTCGGCAATGCTGGGCGGCAATGGCAACGGTCGTTCGATCTTGCCCAGGATCGGCAGCAGGATCAGGAAGTGGAAGAAATAGTAGACCGTGGCGAGCTGGGACAGCGGGATCCAGAAGCCGGCCGGCGGGTTGGCGCCGCAGAAGCCCAGCACGATCACGTCGATCACCAGCACCAGCATGAACCACTTGTAGATCGGCCGGAACGTCGCCGAGCGCACGCGCGAGGTGTCGAGCCAGGGCAGCACGAACAGCACGCCAATGGCGCCGAACATCGCCAGCACGCCGCCCAGCTTGTCGGGAATCGCGCGCAGGATCGCGTAGAACGGCAGGAAGTACCATTCCGGCACGATGTGCTCGGGCGTCACCAGCGGGTTGGCCGGGATGTAGTTGTCGGGATGGCCCATGTAGTCGGGCGCGAAGAAGGTGACGCCGGCATAGATGATCAGGAAGACCACCACGCCGAAGCCGTCCTTCATCGTGTAGTAGGGATGGAACGGCACGGTGTCCTGCGGCCCGCGCGGATCGATGCCCAGCGGATTGTTCGAGCCGTGCACGTGCAGCGCAATGACGTGCAACGCCACCACCGCCACGATGATGAAGGGCAGCAGGTAGTGCAGGGCGTAGAAGCGGTTGAGCGTCGGATTGTCGATGGCGAAGCCGCCCCACAGCCAGGTGGTGATCGAATCGCCGACCACCGGGATGGCCGAGAACAGGTTGGTGATGACGGTGGCGCCCCAGAAGCTCATCTGGCCCCACGGCAGCACGTAGCCCATGAACGCGGTCGCCATCATCAGCAGGAAGATGATGACGCCCAAGATCCACAGCAGCTCGCGCGGCGCCTTGTAGGAGCCGTAGTACATGCCGCGGAAGATGTGGATGTAGACGGCGATGAAGAAGAACGAGGCGCCGTTCATGTGCAGGTCGCGCATCAGCCAGCCCTGCGGCACGTCGCGGTCGATGCGCTCGACCGAGTCGAAGGCCATCAACACATGCGGGGTGTAGTTGGTCGCCAGCACCACGCCGGTGACGATCATCAGCACCAGCATCACCGTGGCGATCGCGCCGAAATTCCAGAAGTAGTTGAAATTCCGCGGCGTCGGGAAGGTGTGATACTCCTTCTCGATATACGAGAAGACCGGCAGGCGGTGATCGATCCAGGCGATCACCTTGTTGTTGAAGACCGGCGGCGTGCCGTGGGACGAGGCCATTCTGCTAGCTCCTGGGCGGGCGACCGCTGACGATCAGCCGATACGGACGAGAGAGTCGGACGTGAACAGGTAGTCCGGAATCACGAGGTTCTTCGGCGCCGGCCCTTTGCGGATGCGGCCCGACGTGTCGTAGGCCGAGCCGTGGCACGGGCAGTACCAGCCGTCGTACGGACCCTTGTCCTGGCCGGGCTTGTTGCCGAGCGGCACGCAGCCGAGATGGGTGCAGATGCCGATCATGATCAGCCACTCGGGCCGCACCTTCTTGGCGGTGTCGGTGACGCGCGCATTGTCGGTCTGCGGATCGGGCAGCTCCGACATCGGCACGATCTCGGCGGCCTTGATGTCTTCCGGCGTGCGATGCCGGATGAACACCGGCTTGCCGCGCCACTTCACGGTGATCGCCTGGCCGACCTGGATCGGCTGGACGTTCACCTCGATCGACGACAGCGCCAGCGTATCGGCGGCCGGGTTGAGATTGTTGATGAAGGGCCAGGCGGTCGCGGCGACGCCGATTGCGCCCAAGGCGCCGGTTGCGACCATGAGGAAGTCGCGCCGGGTGGGATCGCCATGCCCACCGGTCGGAATAGTTGATGCAGCCATTTTGCTTTCTCTTTCCGCCCCCCGAGGAGATGGGGTCTTTAGACCGCAAAAGGGCCTTATGTTTCAAGGCTCTGTTGGTCGCAGGCCGTTTACGCGGCGTTCTGCGACAGCGCGCCGCACGGCCCGTGGCAGGCGCTTTCGCGACGCGGACGCGAGTAGAACAGACGCCATGCGCCTGGCCCTGTTCGAACCCGACATTCCCCAGAATCTCGGGGCCTTCATCCGGCTTTCGGCCTGTCTGAAAGTGCCTCTCGACGTGATCGAGCCCTGCGGCTTCCCGGTCGACGACAAGCGCATCCGCCGCGCCGCCATGGACTACTACGACCTGGCCAGCATCGCCCGACACGCCTCGTGGGCCGCGTTCAAGCGCGACCGGCCGGCGGGCCGGCTGGTCCTGCTGACGACCAAGGGGGCGACGGACTTCCCGGACATCGCCTTCGCCAAGGACGACATCCTGCTGTTCGGCCGCGAGAGTGCCGGCGTGCCCGACGATGTCCACCAGACGGCCGACCTCAGGCTGCGTATCCCGCTGCAGAAGGGCGCCCGTTCGCTCAATGTCGCGCTGGCGGCCGCCATGGTAGTGAGCGAGGCCCTGCGCCAGACCTCGGGATTCGATGCGCTCTCCGACTAAAAATCCGACGCCGCTGCCCGACGCCGCCACCGTGCAGCGCCGCAAGGACGAGGCGCGCGCCTGGTTCGAGAGCCTGCGCGATCGCATCTGCGGCGCCTTCGAGAAGATCGAGGACGAACTCACGGGCACGCACAGCGAGCTCGCGCCCGGGCGCTTCGAGCGCAAGACGTGGCGGCGCGAGGCCGGGCCCAACGAGGATCGCGGCGGCGGCGTCATGTCACTCATGCGCGGCCGCGTGTTCGAGAAGGTGGGCGTCAACGTCTCGACGGTGTTCGGCGAGTTCAGCCCGGAGTTCCGCAAGCAGATCCCGGGCGCCGACGAGGATCCGCGCTTCTACGCCACGGGCATCTCGCTGGTGGCGCACCTGCGCTCGCCCCGGGTGCCGGCGGTGCACATGAACACGCGCCACATCGTGACGACGCGCGCCTGGTTCGGCGGCGGCGCCGACCTCACGCCGATGGTGCCGCACCAGCCCGACACCGACGCCTTTCACGGCGCGCTCAAGGCTGCCTGCGACGCACACGACGCCGGCTACTATCCGCGCTTCAGGAAATGGTGCGACGAGTACTTTTATCTGCCGCATCGCGGCGAGCCGCGCGGTGTCGGCGGCATCTTTTATGACGACCTCGACAGCGGCGACTTCGCCCGCGACTTCGCCTTCACGCGTGGCGTCGGCGAGGCCTTCCTCGACGTCTATCCGAGGATCGTGCGGTCGCACATGAACGAGCCGTGGACCGCGGCCGAGCGCGAGCACCAGCTCGTGCGGCGCGGCCGCTACGTCGAGTTCAACCTGCTGCACGACCGCGGCACCAAGTTCGGCCTGATGACCGGCGGCAATGTCGAGGCGATCCTGATGTCGCTGCCGCCCGAGGTGAGGTGGCCGTGATCCCGTCGTCCTGAGCGTAGCGAAGGACCTCATCGCCGGTTGTTCCCGGCATGAGATCCTTCGCTACGCTCAGGATGACTGAACTGCTTCATCATCGCGCCGGCGACTAGAGGCAGGAGAAAGAGGCTCGCGATCAGCAACGGATACGGCCCGCCGAAGCGGTCGAAAAACGCCGCCGGCTCGGCCTCGTAAGTGAGCCGCACGTAGAGGAAATCGACCAGCACCGTCGACACCGGCCACAGCAGCGCGGCCAGCAGCGCTGCTTCGAACCAGCGCGGGCCCGCGGTGCGGCGGGCGTGGATGATGGCCAGCATCGCCACGTAGGGCAGCGGCACCAGCACCTTGTACCATTCGACGGTGCGCACGGTGAGCGTGGCGGCGATCCAGGTGTCGCCGACCACGTCGTTCACCACGATGAACAACGCGATCGCCAGCCACAGGACAAAGGTGACGCTAGGCCTGATCATGAGAGGATGGGGCATCGGCGAGCCGCTTCAGCTCGGCGAGGCAGGCGTCGCGGTCGGCGGAAAAGTCGCCGGCGATCCACCAGCGCTCGACCGCTTCGATCAGCGCGCCGACCCTGGGACCGGGCTTCAGGCCCAGCGCCAGCGCATCGTTGCCGCCGATCGGCAGTTCCGGCGGCGTCCAGCTGCCGGCGAGCGCAAGTGCTGCACGCCAGTCGCCGGGCGCGTCGAGCAGGACGCGATCGATGAAGAGCTTCGCGCCGAGACGATAGAGGCTGGCGCGCAAATTGGCCGTGTCGACCGCGTTCGCCGGATCGAGCATGAGCTGCAGGCGCACGGATTCCTGCGTCGAGAGCTTCAGCCGCTTGCCGATCGCCGTCGCATCGGCGTCCACCGGCAGGATCGCCGCCAGCCGGCGCAGCGCATCGGCCTTCTCCTCGCGCGCCGCCAACGCGCGCAGCTTCGTGCTGCCGGCATACTCGGGCAGCCAGTGATCGAGCACGCCTGCTTCGAGCATGGCGTCGAAGGCATCGGCGCCGCCGGGCGCGTCGAGCGTGCGGAAAAGCTCCTTGCGGACGCGCTCGCCCGAGAGGCCGCTCACCGTCGCGGCGTTGCGCCGGCAGGCGTCGAAGCTCGGCCCATCGAACGGCGGCTTGCCGAAGCGCGCATGGAAGCGGAAGAAGCGCAGCACGCGCAGGCGATCCTCGGCGATGCGCTGCTCGGGATCGCCGATGAAGCGCACGCGGCCTGCCTTCAGGTCGGTTTGGCCGTCGAAGTAATCGTAGATCGTGCCGGCGCGGTCGGCGTAGAGCGCGTTGAAGGTGAAGTCGCGGCGGCTCGCATCCTCGCGCCAGTCGTCGGTGAAGGCGACGATGGCGTGACGGCCATCGGTCTCGACGTCGCGGCGCAGGGTCGTGAGCTCGAAGGGGCGGCCTTTCACGACCGCCGTCACCGTGCCGTGCTTGATACCGGTGGGCACGACCTTGATGTCGGCCGCCTCGAGCGCCCTGGTCACCGCTTCGGGCGGCTTGTTGACGGCGAAATCGATGTCCGTCCGCTCGTCGGCCAGCCCCAACACCTTGTCGCGCACCCAACCGCCGACGAAGCGCGCCTCGATGCCTGCCTTGTCGAGCGCGTCGAACAGGACATCGACGTCCGTCATGGCGCTTCCTCCGCCTGCCTCCCCAGCTTCGCTGGGGAGGTGGCCCGAAGGGCCGGAGGGGTCAAGAGTTTTAGCACGTATAGGTTGTATTTTGCCACACTGATGCCCGCAAGTCGTGGCTCCGTTGGCGGATGCTTCGATTCGCCCGCACGCTTCGAAAAGACCCGACCCATGCAGAACGCGTGCTTTGGCAACGTCTGCGCCGACGCCAGTTGGCAGGATTCAAATTCCGCCGGCAGCACTCGGTCGGACCCTATATCTGCGACTTCGCGTGTCTTGAGGCTTCTATCGTCGTCGAGTTGGACGGGAGCCAGCATGCCGAACAGTCCGACTACGACACGCGTCGCGACATGTTCCTCAGGTCGCGCGGTTTTCGAGTCCTGCGCTTCTGGAACAATGACGTGCTGGCTCGGACTGAGGTCATCCTCGAGACCATCTATGAGGCGCTCTACCGAACCGAAATGGACGGACGCCTCGATTGAGCCGACACCGCGCCATGACCCCTCCGTCCGCTCGCGCGGACACCTCCCCGCGCGTAGCGCGGGGAGGAAGCGCTCTTCCGAACCGGGTCATGACGCGAAGAGGCCGCCGTAGCCCTGGTTTTGCGTGAAGAACATGAAGACGAAGCCGATGATCGTGCAGGCGAGACCGGCGATGGCGAGCCAGGTCAGCGGCAGGTCCTGCCATTCGGGCAGGGTGCCGGCGATCTTGCGCTGCTCCTTGATCTTGACGCCCCACGCCCACAGGAAAAAGGCGACGGTCGGTGCCATCACAAGAATGAGGACGAGGGCGATGATGCGCAGCATGGCGGTTAGTTCTTCCTCTTCCGGACCATGAGGCTATTCGATCGGGACATGCACTAACCGCCATTCAGGACGAAGTGCAGATTCTTCAACATACCCGCCGTGGCCCCCCAGATGTAGCGATCGCCGTAGGGCATGGCGTAGTAACGCCGCTCGCGGCCCTGCCAGACGCGGCTGTCGATGCGGTGGTTCTGGGCGTCGAGAAAGTGCGCCAGGGGCACTTCGAAGACGTCGGCGACCTCGCGCGGGTCTGCATGGATGGTGAATCCCGGCGTCACGATGCCCACCACCGGGGTGATCTCGTAGCCCGTGCCCGTCCGGTAAGGGTCGACCGCGCCGATCACGTCGACGAACGTGCGCGACAACCCTACTTCTTCCTCGGTTTCGCGCAGCGCGGTCGCCTTGGCGTCGGCGTCCTCGGTTTGCGTGCGGCCGCCGGGGAAGGCGATCTGCCCGGCATGGCTCGGCATGTCCTCGGTACGCTGGGTCAGCAACACCGTCATGCCCGCCTCGCGCCGCACGAGTGGCACGAGAACTGCAGCTGGGCGGAAGCTGGTCGGCACGGGAACCACGCCGTTCAGCGAGAAGTCGCTGCCCAGAGGAGGTTTTGACACGGGCAAACCGGATGACAGCAGCCTGCTGCGTTCACCCACCCGCTGCACAATTTCGTCAACTGTCATGCCCTTGTTCCGGCCTCAATTCTGGGCTTCCCTGACCTTTAATCCCTCGGACAACAGGAGCGCCCCGGTGGCCCCAGACACTTCGACCGCGACCGACGCTGACGCCCTCGCCGCCCTGGCCGACATCGAGCGGCTGGGCACCCAGCTCCGGGCCGCGCGCGCCTCGATCGGCAAGGTCATTTATGGCCAGCAGGATGTCATCGATCAAACCCTGGTTGCGCTCCTGTCGGGCGGCCACCTGTTGTTGATCGGCGTCCCGGGCCTCGCCAAGACCAAGCTGGTCGAGACTTTGGGCGTCGTGCTGGGCATGGAAGCCAAGCGCATCCAGTTCACCCCCGACCTGATGCCGGCCGACATCCTGGGCTCCGAAGTGATGGAGGAAGGCGATACCGGCCGCCGCTCCTTCCGCTTCATCGAAGGCCCGGTCTTCGCCCAGCTGCTGATGGCCGACGAAATCAACCGCGCTTCGCCGCGCACCCAGTCGGCGCTGCTGCAGAGCATGCAGGAGAAGCACGTCACCGTCGCCGGCAAGCGCTACGACCTCCCCGCGCCGTTCCACGTGCTCGCCACCCAGAACCCGCTGGAGCAGGAAGGCACTTATCCCCTGCCCGAGGCCCAGCTCGACCGCTTCCTGCTGCAGGTCGACGTCGGCTACCCCGACGAAGCCGCCGAGCGCCAGATCATGATCGGCACGACCGGCTCCACCACGGCGGTCGCCAGCCCGACGCTCACGCCCTCCGACCTGATGGCGGCCCAGGCGCTGGTGCGCCGCCTGCCGATCGGCGAGAGCGTGGTCGACGCCATCGTCAAGCTGGTGCGCGCCGGCCGTCCCGAATCGAGCGACCTCGACGTCGTGAAGCAGCGCGTCGCCTGGGGCCCCGGCCCGCGCGCCAGCCAGGCCTTCATGCTGGCGTCCCGCGCCCGCGCCATCATCCAGGGCCGCCTTGCCCCGTCGGTCGACGACGTCGTGGCGCTGGCCGGTCCGATCCTGCGTCATCGCATGGCGGTGAATTTCTCGGCCCGCGCCGAGGGCATTACGGTCGAGACGGTGATCAGCCAGATGTGCGCGCGGTTGGCGTAGAGCTTGCGTTAAGTGGGTATCAGTAAAGACCTCATGCTGAGGCGCGAGCGAAGCGAGCGTCTCGAAGCACGCGGCGAATCGGTGCCCGATGCCCACCCTTCGAGACGCGGCCCTGCAGGCCGCTCCTCAGGGTGAGGTGGTTTTGTTGGTTCTGTCGAAAGAACAATAAATGGCGTCCCCCTCGACCCTTCACCGCTCGCTGGAACTGGCCGGCACGCTGCCTGCGCTGATGGTGGCGGCCGATCGCGTGGCCGCGACCGTGATCCAGGGCGTGCACGGCAGGCGGCGTGTTGGGCAAGGCGATGCCTTCTGGCAGTACCGGCCCTATCGCGACGGCGACAGCGCCAGCCAGATCGACTGGCGCCAGAGTGCGCGCAGCCGGCACCTGTTCGTGCGCGAGACCGAGTGGGAGGCCGCGGCCAGCGTCTGGCTGTGGCGCGATGCGTCGCCGTCGATGCAGTACGCCTCGCTCAGGAACACCGACACCAAGGCGGTGCGCGCCGAGCTGCTCACCTTGGCGCTGGCGAGCCTGCTGGCCGATGCCGGCGAGCGCGTCACCGTGCTGGGCTCGGGCATGCGCCCGACCTCGGGCCGCGTCGCCGTGCGCCGCATCGCCGAAACGCTGTTCGAGGAGGCGCGCCAGTCGGCGGAAAGAGGCAAGACGCCGCCCAGCCTGCCGCCGCTGCTGCCACTGCCGGCGCATGGCACGGTTGTCCTGGTGTCCGACTGGCTCGATCCCTTGGACAATATCGAGGCGGTGATCCGCCACTACTCCTCGGGCGGCGTGCGCGGCCATCTGGTGCAGGTGCTCGATCCGGCCGAGGAAGACCTGCCATTCGACGGGCATGTGAAGTTCGAAGGCCTCGAGGCCGAGGGCCAGCACACCATCCGCCGCGTCGAGGGCGTGCGGCAGGCCTACGGCGCGCGGCTGGCGGCGCAGAAGGAAGGCCTGCAGCGGCTGACGCGCTCGACCGACTGGACGGTGCATCTGCACCGCACCGACAAGTCGCCGCAGACCGTGCTGCTGTCGCTCTATCTCGCCATGGCCGACCTGCGTCGGCTGACGGCGGCTTGATATGATGAAGAACACTCGGACTCTTTGCCGGGAGCGCGCCACTCCAGTGGCGCGTCTTTCTTCGCTCGCAACATCCCATGAGCGCCACTGGAGTGGCGCGCTCCCGGCAAAGACATGCTGAGCCTCGGCGCCTTCGCGTTCGCCGCACCCGGCATGCTCGCGCTGCTGCTGGTGCTGCCGGTGATCTACTGGCTGCTGCGCATGATCCCGCCGCTGCCCAAGCTGGTGCGCTTCCCGGCGATCCGGTTGCTGATCGGGCTCGAGCCCACCGAGCAGACGCCGATGAAGATGCCGTGGTGGCTCTTGCTGCTGCGCCTGCTGCTCGCCACCGCGCTGATCCTGGCGGTCGCCCGGCCGCTCTTGAACCCGCAGGCCGACCTGCCGGGCCGCGGCCCCTTGATGCTGGTGATCGACGACGGCTGGTCGTCGGCGCCGGGCTGGACCACGCGTATTGCTCATGCCGAGCGCCTGATCCAACGCGCCGAGCGCGCCCAGCGCCCGGTCGTGCTGACCGGCACCGCGCCGCTGCCGCTCGACGCGCCCGCGGCGCGCAAGGGCGCCATGCGTCCCGACGAGGCCCGCACCCTCCTGCGCGCCTTCCGCCCCAAGCCGTGGCCGACCGACCGCGCCGCCGCCGTCACCGCCATCGACCAGATGCAGGTCGATCCCGGCTCCTACGTTGTCTGGCTGAGCGATGGCCTGGAGGACGAAGGTACATCCAAGCTCGCCGAGCGCCTGCGCAAGTTCGACGGCCTGCAGGTCCTGCTGCCCGACCAGGCGACCACGCCGCTGCTCCTGCTGCCGCCGGTCGCCGAGGGCCGCGACCTCAAGGTGCAGGCGCTGCGTCCCGCCGCCGACGGCCCGCGCAAGATCGCGGTCCAGGCGTCCGACGAAGGCGGCCGCATCGTCGCCCGCATCGACCTCGACTTCGCCGCCACCGCGACCAAGGGCGAAGGCGTGCTGCCGACGCCGCCCGAGCTGCGCAACCGCATGGCCCGCCTCGACATCGAGACCCAGGGCGGCGCGGGCTCGGCCGTGCTTTTGGACGAGCGCCATCGCCGCCGGCCCGTCGCCATCCTGGGCGAGCGGCCGACCGCCACCGGCCAGCCGCTGCTGCAGGAGGTCTACTTCCTCGAGCGGGCGCTCGATCCCTACGTCAGCCTGACCATCGGCGATCGCGAATCGGTGCTGAACCGCAGCACCGCCGTGCTGCTGATCCCCGACGGCGCCGCACCCTCGGCCAACGACCGCGAGGAGATCGCCAAGTGGATCGAGCGCGGCGGCATTGCCGTGCGCTTCGCCGGGCCCAACCTCGCCCAGGGCACCGATCCGCTGGTGCCGACGCGCCTCAGGCTGGGCGACCGGGCCCTTGGCGGCGTCATGAGCTGGGGCCAGCCCAGCGCGCTCAGCGAATTCCCGGCCAACAGCCCCTTCCTCGGCATCCCGATCCCCAAGGACGTGCGCATCAGCCAGCAGGTGCTGGCCGAGCCGACGCCCGATCTCGCCGAGAAGACCTGGGCGCGGCTGGCCGACGGCACGCCGCTGGTCACCGGCGAGAAGCGCGGGCAGGGTTACCTGGTGCTGATCCACACCACTGCCAACACAGGCTGGAGCAACATGGCGCTGAGCGGCCTGTTCGTGAACATGCTGCAGCGCCTGGTGACGCTGTCGCGCGGCGTCGCCGGCGACGGCGTCAACAAGGCACTCAAGCCCTGGCGCACCCTCGACGGCTTCGGCCGCCTGGGCGCCCCGCCCGCCGGCGCGCAGATCCTGCCGGCCGACGCCAACGAGACGTTCAAGCCCAAGCCGACCACGCCGCCCGGCCTGTACGGCGACGAGAACGCGCAAGTGGCCTTCAACATCGGCGGCCGCGTCGGCGAGCCCAAGCCGATCGTGCTGCCCGGCGGCGTCGCCACCGATCGCCTCAGCGAAGGCGGCGAGACCGATCTCTCCAAGTGGTTCCTGCTGGCGGCCCTGCTGCTGCTGCTGGCCGACATCTTCATCTCGCTGTGGATGCGCGGGCTGATGGGCCGTGCCTTCCGCTTCGGCAGCCGTTCCGCGCCGGCCGCCATCCTGCTGGCCGCCGCCGTGTTCCTGCCGATGCCCGACGCCCAGGCCGCCGACCAGCGCCCCGGCCCGCCGCCGCTCAGCGAGGAGCAGGCGCTCAAGGGCTCGCTCGACATTCGCCTGGCCTACATCACCACGGGCGACAAGGAAGTCGATGACCTCACCAAGCAGGGCCTCGAAGGCCTGAGCGAGATCCTGCGCAACCGCACCTCGGTCGAGCCGGCCGATCCGGTCGGCCTCGACCTCGAGAAGGACGAGCCGCGCCTCTATCCCCTGATCTACTGGGCGATCACGCCGACCCAGCCGGCGCTCTCGCCGCGCGCCGCGGCGGCGCTCGACCGCTACCTGCGCACCGGCGGCATCCTGTTCATCGACACGCGCGACCAGCATCTCAGTTTCGACCGGCCGGCCGGCGGCAATCCCGACCTCAAGCGCCTGCTGGGCGGCGTCGAGATCCCGCCGCTGGTCGCGATGCCGCCCGAGCATGTGCTGACCAAGGCGTTCTATCTGCTGTCGGACGTGCCGGGGCGTTGGACGGGCGGGAAGCTGTGGATCGAGCCGGGCGGCGGGCGCGTCAATGACGGCGTCACCACGGTGATCATCGGCTCCAACGACTATATCGGCGCCTGGGCGGCCGACCAGCGCGGGCGCGGCATCATGCCGGTGTCGCCGGGCGGCGAGACCCAGCGCGAGATGTCGTACCGCGTCGGCGTGAACCTGGTGATGCATGCGCTGACCGGCAACTACAAGGACGACATGGTCCACATGCAGGACATCATGCAGAGGCTGCGGCGATGAACCCGACCTCCGCCGTCTCCGTCGCCTTCGACCCGCTGCTGAGCTGGGAGATCCTGGCCGGCTTGGGCGCCATCGGCGTGGTGCTGATCGTGCTCAGCCTGGCCGCCCGCGCCCGCGGCACCTTCTGGCGGCTGGGCACGCTTGCCGTGGTGCTGCTGGCGCTGGCCAACCCCTCGCTGATCGAGGAGCAGCGCAAGCCGATCGCCGACGTGGCGCTGGTCGTGGTCGACGATTCCGATTCCATGTCGATCGGCGAACGCCGCACCCAGGTGCAGGCCGCGCGCGAGGCGCTGAAGAGGAAGCTCACCCAGCAGGAAGGCCTCGAAGTCCGCGAAGCCGTGCTGCCGCCCTCGCACATCCAGCTCGGCAGCGAGCGGCCGGGCGGCACGCGCCTGATCGAGACCATGCGCTCGGCCCTGGTCGAGGTGCCGCCGGAGCGATTGGCTGGCGTGGTGCTGCTGACCGACGGCCAGGTGCACGACGTGCCTGCGATCGAGTCCAACAAGAACCTGCCGCCCGAGCTCGGCGGCGCGCCGGTCCATGCCCTGATCGCCGGCAAGAAGAACGAGCGCGACCGGCTGATCGTGATGGAGCAGGCGCCGCGTTTCGGCGTCGTCGGCCGCGAGGTCACGGCCAAGTTCAAGATCGAGGATCCCGCCGGCGGCACCGCGCCGGTGACCCTGTCGGTGAACGGCGAGATCGTGAAGCGGATCGACGTGCCGGTCGGCAAATCGGTCGAGCTGCCGATCACCGTCGGCAATCCCGGCGCCAACGTCGTCGAGCTCGAGGTGGCGCCCGGCCAGAACGAGCTCACGCTCGACAACAACCGCGGCCTGTTCACCATCAACGGCGTGCGCGATCGGCTGCGCGTGCTGCTGGTCTCGGGCGAGCCCTACCAGGGCGAGCGGGCGTGGCGGAACCTGCTTGAAGAGCGATCCGGCGGTCGACCTGGTGCACTTCACCATCCTGCGCACGCCGCAGAAGGACGATTTCACGCCGGTGCGCGAGCTCAGCCTGATCGTCTTCCCGATGCGCGAGCTGTTCGAGCAGAAGCTGAAGGAATTCGACCTCGTCATCTTCGACCGCTACGAATTGGGCAGCCTCATCACCCGCGAGTACTTCCGCAACATCGCCGAATACGTGAAGGGCGGCGGGGCGCTGCTGGTCTCGGTCGGGCCGGTGTTCGCGACCCAACGCTCGCTCTACCGCACGCCACTCGGCGCCGTGCTGCCGGCCGCCCCGCTGGGCGACGTGCTGGAGACGCCGTTCAAGCCCAAGGTCACCGAGATCGGCCAGCGCCATCCCGTCACCACCAACCTGCCGCAGGCCGGCGATCCCGGAAAGGATCCGGACTGGGGCCGCTGGTTCCGCCTGGTCACCTCGCGCACCGAGCGCGGCAATGCCGTGCTGTCGGGCGCCGACGAGCGGCCGCTGGTCATCCTCGACCGCGTCGGCGAGGGCCGCGTCGCCCAGCTCATGTCCGATCACCTGTGGCTGTGGAACCGCGGCATCGACGGCGGCGGCCCTCAACCGGAATTGGTGCGCCGCACCGCGCACTGGCTGATGAAGGAGCCCGACCTCGAGGAAGAGGCGCTGCGCGCCACCTCCGTGGGCGGCCGCATCGAAGTGACGCGCCGCACGCTTGCCGCCACCTTCCCGCAGGTCACCATGACCGCGCCCGACGGCAGCACCAAGACCATCGACCTGCGCCAGACCAGCCCGGGCCTTGGCCTGGGCGTGATCGACGTCGACAAGCCCGGCCTCTACCGCTTCGACGACGGCACGCTGCGCACCGTGGCCGCGGTCGGCAGTCCCGACCCGCTGGAATTCTCCGACGTGCGCGCCACCGACGCCAAGCTGAAGCCCCTGACCGAGGCCTCGGGCGGCTCGATCATGTGGCTGGCCGACACCTCCGATCCCGACATCCGTTCGGTCCGCCCCGGCCGCGCCGCCGGCGGCTCCGACTGGATTGGGCTCCGCCGCAACGAAGGCTACACGGTCGCCGGCATCAACCAGCTCCCGCTGCTGCCCGGCATCCTGGTGGCGATGGCCTTCCTGCTGGCCCTCGGCAGCGCCTGGTGGCGCGAGGGGCGCTGAGGCAGCGCACCCTGTCGTCTCGAGCGCAAGCGCCTGCCCTGAGCACAGCCGAAGGGAGGGACCTTTAGCTGGCGGATGCTGACAACCCGCCCACCGAGCCATCAGTCGCCTGCCTGACGCGCTCGTTCGCCGGCAGCGTCGAGCTCAGCCAACAGCGCCGCCGTCTCCTCAGTATCATCCACCGCCACCGCCGCCGGCCTGACATTCCAGCCCGACCGGCACCGATTGCGCAGCCAGAAGATGCAGGCTTGCGTGTCGGGCGGATGCTGCACCGTGTTGCTGATCTTCATCTCCTGCCCGCGATGGACCACGGTCCGCTCGACCGTGTGGCGATAGCCCACCGCCCGCTCATAGAGCGAGCGCGCCACCCGCCCATCGGCGATCGCCCGGCCATCGCGCACGGCCTTGGCGAAGCTCGGTATGTCGGCGACCCAACGATCGATCGTGCGCTGCCCGACATCGAACAGTTCGGCCAAGCCGGCGTTGGTGGCGCCGAGCAGGCAGTGGTTATGGGCCTGATCGTCGTATTCGGGCCTGTAGAGGGTGGGTCGTCCGGTAGTCGTCATGAACGTCATGATAACCGGCGTACACATCTTTGCAAGAGGATAATTACTGTGATTATAATTTCTTGCCCACGCAGTAGCCTACTTTTGGCGGACCAAAGGCCGCCAAAAGTAAATGCTGGCATTGCAGTCACAGTTACTTGGCGTCGGTAGATGGCAGAGGCGTTTAAGACTGCTGTATGTCCTCGGCGATCAACTTGATCGCTTCAGCAACACTTACCAACGCCTCGTCGCGATCTTGCCAACTCGTTACTGCTTTGCCGTCCTTCGGCACTGCTTGAAGCTTTGCAAACGGCGTATTCGACCATAGGCAGCTCCGAAAAATCACCGGGACAACTCGAGCTTTTCCTTTGGCGTGCAGTTCAAGGCCTGCTCGAGTTCAACATCAAAGCAATATTTCGAATCGATGAAATCGATACTAACAAGAAGCAAAATAATGCCAGCCTTTTGCAGTTCTCCCGATATGGTGTCGCCCCACTGGTCGCCCGCTTTGATCTTTCGATCATGCCAAACATCGATCAGATTCGAACGGCGCAATGGCCCCAGATGCTTTACCAACGCAACTTTGAGTTCTTCATCGATATGCGAATAGGAAATAAAGACACTGGGCGGCTTAGCTCCTGGTGCATTTGCTATTCCGACTGTGCCGCCTCTACCTCTCCCAACGATAATTTTGCCTTCGTCGCGGAGTTGCCCTCGCACTCTGTCGTACCGCTCTTCGTCCCAATCCAACATTTCGCGAAGTTGGCTGTTGGCCACAAGCTGCTGTTTTCCTCCAGACAACATTGTTAGTTCATCCAGAAAGATCTGAGCATACGTTCTTCGTGACGTGCCGCCCCTTGCCATATCCCGCTCCCCCCCTAATCGCATGCCCGATGTCACCCACACTGACTTGCGCCCTAGTCCTCGATCCTCAACGCCTTTTTAATCTTTGCAAGATCCGCTTTGATGACTTCCTGTTCGGCATGAGTGAACTCATGCTCATCCTGAACGAACGTCTTCAGCAGGCGCACGATCACCAATGGAATGATGAACAAGGGAACGAGGTGCATCAGGGCGATGCCTACGATGCGACCGCTGGTCGTCACAGGCACAACGTCGCCATAGCCAACCGTCATGGCCGTGACGACTGCCCACCAAAGAGAATCGCCGAGCGGCCTTGCCTCACTCAACATAAAGAGGAGGCCACCAACTACTACGCAGCCTACGTAGAACAGAAAGAGCTCAAAGAAGGAGTCGGTAGCTCTTGCCACCAGTCGAACCAGCCAAGCCTTCATGGTACTTTGCCCGCCGCAGCTGCAGCCTGCACGGCTGGTGGTGACAACGATGCATTAGCCGACGGAGCCTGTTGCGCTACGGCGAGTGGCGCCGACGCGGCGGCTTTGCCAACGCTGCGCTTCTGTCGGGCGGCCGCTCGGAGAGCCTTTTTGACACGCGAAGCGGCCAGTTCGGCTTCCTCTCCCTCGATCAATTCTCGTTTGAGGACTTCGTTACGCAAAGATAGCTCAAGGATCTTCGTCTCTACGCGCACCGAAGGAAAAATACGACGGAGGCTGAGACGAAGGTGGTTCAACATCTTGTCGGAAAGCAGAACGCGGGCGAGCGTATGCTTGTTAGTCGCCTGATGCCTTTCGTAAAAATCCTCCATCTGGCTCTTGGCGAAGCCTTCCTTGCAAAGGTTCGAAAAGAAAGTGACGGCATCATCGTCCTTGGTGTCCTGCGACAGGAGATCGATTTCCGCCACTAGGACATGTGTGATCGGCTTCTTGAATTCGATCTTGTAGATACGCCATACGGCGCCATTGCTGAGTATTGTCCACTCAATTCCTTGGTTGGCGCCGTAGTCGATTGCCTGACGAACATGAATGTCCTTCAGTTCGACGCCGATCGACTTGGCCTCTACGAGGAAGTGAACCTCATTGCCGACTTTCACGGCTAAGTCCACGTAGGTCCCTTTGACCGCGAACTCAGTCGAGATTTCGACGTACTTTTCGTAGCCAAGGATGTCGGCGAGCATGTCGCCGATCATCACGACCGTATCGGATTCGCTTACATCGCGTTTTTTGGCCGATACGAGAATAACGTGGTACCGCGATAGCCCACGCGCAATACGGTCCAGCGTTTTCTTCCCTAGTGGCATGTGAACCCCCGTCCCCCTTGCCAAAGCGGGTTGTACTGCCCGTCTAGTTTTTCGGCTGATAGGCTACGCGGTTACCCGGCCCACAGTCCACTCGAATCGGCCATCAGCGGGATCGGAGTAGACAAACGACACCAGTGCTAGATTGTACGAAGTGCCTTCAGCAGCACGACTAAGCGACGACAGAAACGTACCAACTAGACTTTGTTGAAGATATTGGGCTCAACTCCTTCATTGGGGAGAGGGGAAGTGGCCACAGACAATACTACCCAAGAATCTCGCGAGACGTTGTCCGTCTTCCAGAGCAACCTTCCACTCGAGGCCAAGCTAGAGAGAGCTAGAACGGAACTGTTCGACCTGTCTGCGCGCAACCGTCTCCTTAACATGCCGCGGTCCGGCAAGACCGCCAGAATTCTTCAGGTCGTCAATGAACGATCCGCCGAGATTTATCGGTTTCTTGTCCTCGAAAACAAACCAATGGTGTTCCGGCCAGGACGCCTCACGGCCGAATCTGCTCAAGGAGACGTCGCACTTTGGGCAGGCCTTTTGCGCTCGAAAGGTGAGGGTGACATTTCCCGTAGTCAGAGACATCCAGATTTGCCAAGTCGAGATTCGCCGCGCCGTTCGTCCGATCTTTGTCACGACGAGCGAAAAACGCGGCGTCCAAGCCGAACGGTTCTTCGTACGGTCGGGAAATTCCTCACATGAGCTTTCGCCGCGGCAAATAGCTATGTGGATGAACGCTTCGGCAAGAGTTGAGGTCACGTCCGCGGGATAGGTTGCTGCGTCTGGCGCACCGGCCAGCGATCCTCAAGTCGATGCTCGAAGCAACCCCGGCCGTGACGAACCCGCGGCGCGACACCGCCTTGTTCACGACGTCAGCTTGAGCAGCACCAGCTGCAGTTCGCCCGAGTCGAAAACGCGACGGCGGCGACCTCGTCCGTCGCCAGGCTCGCCGTCATGGCCGAAACCATGACGGCCGCGATGGCCGAAGTGACGCCCGCGCGCCACCGTGATCGCGGGAGAACTCGAGCGCCTCGGGCTCGTCCGATCCGGGATGGCCGGACAGCCGGCCAAAACCTCGGCGGTGCTCAAGGCGAAGGAGCCGGAAGTCGAGGCGCTGTTCGCACGCTTGGCCGAGCTGCGTCGATGCGCGAGCGGACCGACGGTGGCCCGGGCGAGCGCGGCCGGCCAGTACGACGCGCTGAAAGGCACCGTCGCGCGCCACATCGACCGCTTCGCCTTCCGCGAGGCGCCGCTCGCCTTCGACTGGCAGGACACGCTGAACGGCTAACAGGGGTGGCCACGGCCATCGCCAGAACAGCTTCTCCCGCGCCATCCGCGCCAACGGTTTGTCGAGCTCGACGCCTACGGCGACATCGCGAAAGGCGGTGCCGGCCAGGCAGCGGTGCGCTCCACTTCGACCGGAATGATGGCGCGACCGATTTCCTTGGTCCGGAAGCGGCTTGGCAACTCGGTAAAATGGCGCCGCTCTGGAACCCGTTGCCCGCCTTCCACGGCCGCTCGAACGCGTTCGGCGGCCAACACCGTGACATGGGCGAGCGCGTCCTTTTCGGTGCTCGCGCTCACGGCCACGTCATCAAGATCGGGAACGCTTGCGACGACGCGGCCGTCGCTGTCGCGATCAATCATCGCCCAATACCAAACCCTGTACATCGGCCCCTCCCACGCTGAACAACCATCGGCCCCTCGGGACGCGACGCTGCGCGCCTTAGACGAGGCCGACAACCGATCGAGGGGGACAACCGACGAGGCCACAGGAAAGCCACAGGGGGATCAGGCCGCCTGCGGGCCAGCTCGAAGCGCTCAAGGGCGCCGTGGCGCGCCCTGTCGACCGTTTCGCCTTCCGCGAGGCGCCGATCGCCTACAGCTGGCGCAACACGTTGAAGAGTTGGACAGAACGCCCTCGGCCGGGCTCACGTATCGTGAACGCACCTGATCTCTGCCAGCGCCTCCCGCAAGGCATTCGTCGTGACCGGGGTCGCGGGCCTGCGGCCTCGTGGACCCCTGCGACAACGATTGAGGTTGTACTCAGCCAACGACCAACTGTCGGTGGCGATGGAATAAAGCGCCGACAGAAGACATTGCGCTTCCCAAGGCGTCGGCTTGCGTCCGCGTTGGTCGATCGAGGCCAGCGTGGCCTCGTAAAGGGACAACACCTCGACCTGGAAAGCCCGATCGTACTGCATGGTGTCCTCTGACGGGACGTGCCGACGTAATCGTTAGCCGCGCGACGGCGACCGGTCTGTGATCAGATGGTAGCACGGTGACCTTGCTCCGGTCCCGGCATCAGTCCTCGCCCGCCCAGACGATGCGATGGCGGATGTCGTAGGCGTCCGCCGCGGTGGTCCGCCGCGCCTGGTCCTGGCCAGGAGAGGCGATGTAGTCGGCGCGTCGCCACGGGGTGAACGTTCTGGTGTGATCGGGCGCAAGACCAAGCGACAGCTCGAACAGAACGTCCGTCTTGTCGGGCAGCCGCAGCACCAGCATGCGCTGCCAGGTGCGATAGTAGAGCTCGACGCTGCCCACGACGACGTCGCGACCGTCGTCAACGCGGCCGGACGCCAGACTGGCGGGCATCCGGTTCTTGCTGGTCTGCAGCTCGACGGTGTCCCCGGCGCGTGGTGCTGCGACGGCAACGCCGGGCGGCAGGCGGATCTCGAAGACGAGCTGGGGCGCGGGCCCATTGGCGTTGACCAGCGGTCGCATCAGCCAGAATGCGGCCATGCCCGCCGCGGCGAGCCCGGCCACGCCCGCGAACACGAGCGCGATGCGGCCGCCAACAGCGGCGCCCCGGTGCCCGGCGCGCCGCAGGACCAGCAGCGCACCCAGCACCAGCCCTGCCAGTCCGCCGATCGGCCCGCCGATGAAGACCGCGAAATAGCCGGAGGCGCCCTCGAAGGACGTGATGCCGAGGAACGGCGCAGCCAAGCCGGCCGCGGCTGCGCCGAGAGCAAATCCCAGCGCGGCGCCGACCAGCGCCGCGAGGAGGGCCAGCAGATAAGTCATGGCCGCCTGGAACAGGAACTCAAATCGATCGTCGTCCCGACCAAGGCCCCCCTCGTCTTCGCTCGGGGTAAACTCCACGCCGCGCGGAGGGACCTTCTCTCCACGACAAGCCACTTGTTGTCGAGAGAAGGTCCCTCCACTTCGCGTGGAGTTTACCTCGAGCGAAGTCGAGGGGCGCTCCGGTCGGGACGACGGATCGAGCTAAAGTCATCAGGATCCAGCCTGCTCACGCCTAACGCTGGCCCGCAAACACTCCCGACGCCTTGTACGGCGCGCCGTTGTTGCCGATCGAGAAGGTGCCGGCCTGGTACTTGGCGGCATCGTCTGGCGAGGCGAAGAAGGCGCCATTGAGCCCGCCGGTGCGAGCGCCACCGCTGAAGGTGCCGGTGAAGGTCTGGCCGTTGGACCCTGCCGTCGCCTGCGTCGTGCCTGAATAGGCACGCCCGTCGAACGTGCCGCTGAAGGCGCCGTTGCGGTTGGCGAAGTTCCAGGTGTTCTGATAGGAGCCCGCCCCGCCATAAACGTTGCCGGCGTTGTTCACCACGCCGGTCATGAAGCCCGCGTAGGTGGCGCTGCCGGTCTGCGGCATCTGGAACGACGTCGTCGGCGTGCCGGCGACGTAGGGTCCCACCGCGGTGTAGGTTTTGCCCGGGTGGCGGAGATCGGGGACGCTGGCGGCCCACCAACCCCAGCTCAGGAATTCGCACACGCACGCGCCGGGCGTGCCCTGCATCGGCAACTGCAACGGCAAAGGACCCACGCCGCTCTCCAGCGCGCTGGTGTCGGTCACCTGATAGCGCGAGCCGCCCTTCTGCCAACGACGACAGGCGCGACGGGTCATTGTACTGCGTGACCATGACGTAGGTCTTGTCGTCGACGAACGCGCTGTTCGTGGCGCCCAGGCCTCCCGTGCCGCCGAGCTGCAGGGTGGCGACGGAGGGGTGATGGTGCGAACCCGCCAGGTCGCGAAGCACGAGCGTTCCCTGGGCCTGACTGGTGGTTGCGTCGGTCGTTATCGAGACCGTCCCCGGCTTCCGGAGCAGGTTCGCGGTCGTCGAATGATAACCGCCATGGTGCGAGTGATGATCGCCGTGGTGCGACTGACCGTAGACCAGCCCCGATGCAAAGCCGGTCAGGGTCTGGCTGGTCCGTGGCGTCCCGGACGGCGGCGGCACCGACGGCCCCGCTGTCGGCGTCGGCACCGGCGTCGGCACTGGCGGCGGCCCCGCTGTCGGCGTCGGGATTGTCGGACCGGTCCCGCCCGTGGGCTGCGGCGTCACGGGTATGTTCGGCGTGGCTGGCGGCACCGGCGCCAAAGCCGGCGACCCCGGCCGCGTCGCCTGCTGGCTCTCGACCGACGCGTTGCTGATCGCGTTGACCAGGGTGTTGTTGGACAGGTTGGGCGGACCGTTGGGGCCGGCATTGGCCGGCTGCCCGGAATTCTGGCGCGAGAAGCCGGAGCGCTGCGCCGACTGGTCAGGAGCCATGTTGGCATTGGCTGCCGCGCCTTCGAGCTGGTTCAGCGCCGCACCCAGGCCGCCCTGCTTCAGCAGGCTCGGCATGCCGGGCGCGCCGCCGGCTCCGGTGACGATCTGCGAGCCCGCCCGCGTCGCGGTCTGCGTCTGGCCGCCGGCCGTCACGGTCATGCTGTTGCCGTACACGAAGCTGGCCACCGTCTCGGTCGGCGTCACCGTCACGATGGTGATGCCGCCGCGGATCCCGATGGTGCTCGAGGGCGTGGTGATGACGATGGGCTTCTGCTTGCTGAGGCGCCCGCCGACCAGCCGGAAGACGCCGCGGCTGGCGTTGATGGCGAGATCGCCGGTGTTGCTGGCGGGATCGTAGACGAAACGGTCGATGATCACGCGTGCGTTGGGACCGACCGTGAGCGAGCTGCCGTCGAGAAACACCAGATGCGCGCGGTCCGCGGCGGCAGTGGTCACGAGCTCGTTGGCCTGGACGTCGATGCCGATGCGCAGGATGCGTTCGTTCTCGTTGGGCGGCTTGCCCAGGGGATCGCCGTCGGAGGCGGTGGTGACGCCGACCGGCGTGCGCGCCTCGGGGGCCGTTGCAGACAATGCCAGGACGAGGCCGCACAGGGCGGCACGAAGAAGCCGGTTGGTGTTTGCGTCGCTCATGGTAACTCCCGCGCGGTCGTCAGAACCGCCAGTTGACACCGAACATGAAGCTGTTGTTCGCGAACTCGTAGTTGGGAACGCTGGCGCCGCGCACGAAACGGCCGCCGGAAAGGCTGAAGGTGGTGCGCGCATCGAACGGCACGGCGAGCACGATGCTGAGGATGGTGTCGTTCTGGAACCGCAGGACGCCCGGATCGACGACGGGGTCGGGCTGGTCGTAGGCCCACCATTGCTCGGTCGCCGAAAAATTGATCGTCCACGGCAGCCCGGTGCGCAGCAACGGATCGGGGAAGCGGAAGGAGAAGCCGCCGCCCACGCCGTACAGGCTGTAGCTCTGCCAGGGCGCGATATCGGCAGTGAAACGCTGCACGCTGCCGACGGCGTACAACACCAGCGACGAGCCGATCTCGTACTGGAAGACGGTGTTGGCCGACAGCGACGTGCCGCGATACTGGCTGTTGGCCGGCAGGTAGCTGGTGTCCTGGTTGTCCTGGCGGCGGAAGAGCAGGACGGTGTCGTTGCGCAGGCCGCTGGCCAGCAGCGCGCCGCCCTCGAGTCCGCCGCCCCAACTGCCGTAGTAGGACGTGTCGTTCACCCAGACGTAGCCGCCGGTCACGAACGGGCGCAGCGAGATGTCCTCGTAGACGCCGTTGAAGACCTGGAAGCGCGGCCCCGTCGTCAGGTCGAGCAGCGAGACGTTGGCGGCCGAGACCTGGAACTGGCGGTTGGCATAGGCGGCGAACTGGGTCTCCAGCGCCGACTTGTCCTGATGGCCGAAATCCCAGCGGTGGCGGACCTGCAGCGAGCTCACCGCGCCCCAGTCGGCGGTGCCGAGGCCGGCCTGGTTGAGGCTGGCCGGCTGGCCGAACAGGAGCACGCGCGAGCCCGCCGGGCCGAGGTTGGCGTTGGACTGGTAGCGCCAGCCGAAGAAGACATCGCCGGCCAGGCTGGAGGGGCTGAGCTTGCCCGCGACCTCGGCGAGATACTCCTCGGCCCGGCGCCGCACGTCCGCGGGCACGGTCGGCGAGCGCAGCGCCGATTCGAGGTAGCTGCGCGCGACCTCGTACGACCCCAGGCGAAAGTAGAGCACGCCGAGCTCGAGGCGCACGCGCGGCAGGTTCTGGTTGATCAGCAGCATGCGCTCGAGCGCCGAGATCGCTCCTTCCAGATCGCCGATCTGGGTGGCCAGGCTGGCGAAGCGGAACAGCACGTCGAGATCGGCGGGCTTGCGCATCGTCTCCTGGAAGGCCTCGTCGTATTCCTGCTTCAGGGCCGACGAGCCCGGCCCCGGGGAGGGCGACGTGGCGGCGGGCATCTGGGCAAACGCCGGCCCCCCGGCGGCAAGGCTGCCGCAAGCGATCAGCGCCGCGCACAAGGCGGCACGGGTAAGGTGCGGCAAAACCCCCACAGCGCATGTGCTCCCCCGGCGCTCGACCCACCGAGCTGCTCCGGTCCGTTCCCGCGCCGATTTTAGGGCAGTTCCGATGCAATTTTCGCGGGTTACCCCCGAAGAGAGCCGGAAGACACTTAATAGTCACAATAGTTACACGGATAACGAAAGTTGTTCGCGCCGGTTTCGCGCGTGGTGCTGGCTGCAAAAATTGCTGAGGGGCCCTTGAAGTCTCGTCATGTTTAGATATATCTTAGACATGTCTAAACATAAAGGAACGACACTGATGCGATTCTCCCACCCCACCCACGGCCACGACGAGCGCCGGCGCCACTGGCGCGGCGACGACCGCCATCACCGCGGCGGCTTTGGCCGGCGGTCCGAACACCCCGGATCGGACGAGCCCGAGGCGCTGGAACTCGCCCGCGATCACGGCGGCCCGCACGGGCGTCACTTCGGCCATCGCGGTCGTCACGGTTTCGGCCGGGACGGCGAGCACGAAGGACGCGGTCGGCGGCGTCGCGTTTTCGACTCGGGCGAGCTGCAGCTGGTGCTGCTGAAGCTGATCGCCGACCAGCCGCGCCACGGCTACGAGCTCATCCGCGCGATCGAGGAGCTGACGGGCGGCGCCTACGTGCCGAGCCCCGGCGTGATCTACCCGACCCTCACCCTGCTGCAGGACATGGGCCGCATCGAAGAGGCGACGGCGGCCGGTCCGCGCAAGGCGTTCGCGGTCACGGCCGACGGCACCGCCGAGCTCGAGGCCAAGAAGCCGGAAGTCGAGGCGCTGTTCGCGCGCCTGGCCGAGCTTGCGTCGATGCGCGAGCGGACCGACGGCGGCCCGGTGCGCCGAGCCATGGGCAACCTGCGCACCGTGCTGCTCGATCGCCTCGGCCGGGACGGCGTGCAGGGCGAGACGATGCACGAGGTCGCGGCCATCCTCGACGAGGCCGCGCGCAAGATCGAGCGGCTGTAAGATGACCTTCAACAGCGCCGCTCGCGTCCCCACCGGCAAGGCCAGCCGCTACCTCCAGCAGCTCTGCAAGCATTGGAGCCACAACCTCAGCGTCGAGTTCACCGAGCAGAACGGCAAGGTGGTCTTCCCGCGCAACGCGCGCGGCGCCGACTGGCCGGGCGACGCCACGCTCACCATGCAGGCGCATGACGACGGCCTCGACTGCCGGCTGGAGGCGAGCGCGGCCGGCCAGCTCGACGCGCTGAAAGGCGCCGTCGCGCGCCATATCGACCGCTTCGCCTTCCGCGAGGCGCCGCTCGCCTTCGACTGGCAGGACACGCCGAACGGCTAAGAGTAGCGAATGGCTGCCAAGCGGTTCGTCGGCTCACCCGATGTTGCCGCCATGCCGGTCGAGCATCGATTGCATCACCAATTGCAGGCTGGGCGCATCGATGGTGATAACCGCCGGACGGCTTCAGAAATGGTTTGAATGGCATAGGCGGCAGCGCGGCGTGCAATCGGATCGCTGCGGAATCCCTGAAGCGTCATGCGCCTGGCGATTTCCTGCAGGATGGCTATCTCTGTCAGGCAATCTCGGATGGCAATGATCGGATCCTTCGGCATCAAGAGACCCGAACGGCGTCTCGCTCGATGTTCTTCTTCATCAAGGGGTGAAGGGCGTCCCGCGTCGTGATGGTGACTGGAATGCCGAGGGTCTCCGAAATCTTCTCCTCGATTTGCATGAGGCGGAACATATTCGGGATTTTCACCGCCGGATCGTAGTCGATGAAGAGGTCGAGGTCGCTGTCATCACGCTCGGCACCACGGGCACGCGAACCGAAAACGAAAAGAGCCGTCGCGCCGTTCTCACGTCGAGCGGCGTCGTAAGCCTTCAGAATCTCGATCAGGCTGTTTCTGTTCATGGCTGGCGAATATTACCACAGTTTCCAGTCAAAGTGAGTTCCTGCGGCCTGCGCCCGCTGGACCGATTGTCCGCGCGCAACGAAAGCAGCGCGCTCGCGTTCCAGACCGTGGCCTCCTGTGAACTGGAGACGACTATGAACGAACGGCGCTATCCCAACGAAAGCAAAGAGTATCGCCAGGCGCGCGATCAGTTGCTCAAGGATGAGCAGGAGTTGATCGCCAAGGTGAAGGCGGTGGCTGCCAAGCGCCGCACGCTGCCGCCCGGCGGCGCGCTGAAGGAGGACTACGTTTTCCAGTGGGCCAGCGAGGGCAAGATCGGGCAGGAGGTGAAGTTCTCCGAGCTCTTCGGCGACAAGGACACGCTGCTGCTCTACTCGTTCATGTTCGGCCCGAACTGGGACAAGCCCTGTCCGTCCTGCACGTCGCTGGTCGATGGCTTCGATCGCGCCTGGTACTCGGTCAGCCAGAACGCCGCCTTTGCCGCCATCGCCAAGGCGCCGGCCCACCGCATCAATGCGTGGGCCCGGCAGCGCGGCTGGTCGCAGATCCCGCTGCTCTCCGGCTTCCACTCGCCTTACCAGGCCGACTACAAGTGCCAGGAGTCCGACGACATGCAGCTGCCGGTGATGCATGTGTTCCGGCGGCAGGGCGACAAGATCAGCCATTTCTGGGGCACCGAGACGATGAGCAATCACGTCGACACGGTGTGGGTCTATTGGAACATGATGGACTTCACGCCCGAGGGCCGGCCGGACATCGACACGCCGCCGCAGAACTTCAGGTCCGAATTCCTGGAGAAGCATTATCTGAACAAGTGAGGCTCAACCCGCGAGTGAGGGGAAGGAAGCAAAGCACCCGCTCGCAGGCGCCCCATCACGCCTGCTCGCGAAGCCATGCGAACCATCGGTCGCCGCGAATTCGGCCGTCATCGGCTCGCAGTCTTCGATTTCCTCGTCTTCTTCCTATCAAGCGCGCATTGCAGCAGCTGCCGCCGACGTCCGGCCGTTGCCAGGTCCGGTAGTGGCCGTGCACGTCCGCACGACGGGAGGCGAAGGCCTCAGTACGTCAATAGAGTCGATCCGTTTCATTGAGCGCCAAATTGCGTTCGATGTCCGACAGCGGGTATGGCAAATTGCAGTGGTCCTTGCGCGCACACGCACCAGCAAGGCCAGGTCCGGCAGCTTGCCGTTGACCGACATGCTTTCAAGCAGCTCGGGGTCCCGCACCACCTGCGCCACGCCGCTGACGCGCACGACTTCCCGACGCTTCGGCACGATGAACAGGAGCCCAACACTTGGATTTTCGGTGAAACATCCATAGCGCCGGCTGCGTTGGCGCTGGAGATCACCACGAAGGGACATCGTTCTATCCAGGCACGGCAATGCAAATCAATGTGGTCGATGGTCTTTGCAACCTGGCTTGGGAAGTCCGCGCCGAGGATCGCCTTGACCTCTGCAGCCGTTTCACGGTTACCTTGGGCTGATACATCTTGTTCGATCTCCCCGCTGCCAAAAGATAACGACACCGAAGTATTTGTCGCCCTCTTTCGAATCAGGTGAGGCTCAGCCCGCCGCGAGCAGCCACAGGCCCCAGCCCATCAGCAGCAGGCCGCCGATCCGCGCCGTCCACTCGCCGAACGGCAACAGCTTCTCGACCAGCACGGCGATGGCGAGGACGGCGACCCAGACGAGGTTCATCGCCCCGAAGACGAACAAGAGGCCCATCAGGATCCAGCAGCAGCCGAGGCAGGAGAGGCCGTGCTCTGCGCCCATGCGCAGGGCGCCGACGGCGCCGTCGCGCCAGCGGTTGACGACGAAGTCGAAGGGCGAGCGGCAGGCGACGAGGCAGGCGCGCTTGAGCGGCGTGAGCTGGTAGAGGCCGGCGGCGAGGAACAGCACGCCGCCCAGCCGCGCGCTGGTCACCGACATCGCCATGGGCGAGACCAGCGCCGCGCTCTCGAGCCCCCACTGGGCCAATGTCGCGGCGATGCTGAAGCCACCCCAGGCCAGGACGTAGCCTGCCGAAAACAGGGCCGTCGGCACCCAGGGCTTGCCGCGGGCGCGCCGGCGCGCGTTGACGGTGGCGAAGGTCAGGATCATCGGCGCCGCGCTCGGCAGCATCATGCCGATCATCATGATCCACCACATGACCAGCAGCAGGACCAGATCGACGGCGCCCTTGGGCGGCATGGCCATGGACATGTCGCCCATCGCCCGCATGTCGGCTGCCTCGGCGAACAGGTAGAGCCAGCAGAGAGCGGTGACGCCGGCCAGCGCGGCGGCGATCGCGAGCCTGGGCCCCAGCATCAGCTCCAGCAGCGGCGGCGGGCCGCTATCAGGCCGCCCACGCGAACGGCGCGAAATGTCCATTGTTGCCCTTGCCGGCGAGGCTGAGGCCGAGGCCGAAGCCCTGCAGCTCGGTCTTGCGCGAGCGTGCGAGCGCGAGGCGGCGGTTGGCCGGATGGGCGGTGTTGTCGATGTAGAACGGCTCGCCCGAGCGGTTGCGCGAGGCCACGCCCTCGATCTCGAAGGCCAGGATGCCCGGGATGTCGGTGGCGCGGCGCAAGCCCTCGGCCGTGAAGCCGATGTCGCGGAATTCGACGCCGCGGAAGTCGCTCACCAGGTTGTCGCGGATCATCTGCGGCGGGCCGCCGGCCTCGCCGCTCGCGATGTCGGCCAGCGCGCGGCGCTGGGCCTCGTCGGCCCCGGCATCGACGACGCAGCCGAACACCCAGCCGCCGTTCGACATGACCCGGCCCGAGCGGATGACCAGGGCGAACTTCAGGCCGTCGAGCACGGTGTCGCCGTGGCGGCCGCGATCGATGCGGTAGACCATGAGCGCGACGCAGTTCTCGTGCGTCGCCTCGCCCTGCGGGTTGGTGAAGATGCAGGGACACAGATAGTCGCAGTTGCAACTCTCCATGTACTCGCCGCTGATTTCCCAGGTCTTCTCAGCCATGACGACCCCACCGTTGTTCGGCCGGCCAATTGTAGCCGACATTCTTCGGATGCGTCACAACTGTCATCCCGAGCGGAGCGAGGGGCCTTTAAGGCAACAGAAAAGGTCCCTCGCTGCGCTCGGGATGACAGCGGAGTCGGTAGCTCGGCTTGGTCTAATGCGGCGTCAGAATGACAGCCCTCAGCGGCCGCCGGCCAGGCGGCGCGCCAGGTCCAGGCGTTCCTTCGCCTTGGGCAAGGCGTTCTGGGCAAAGCGCCTGAGCGGACCGCTCTTGCCGTTCTGCGAGTAGGCCCCGTACTGCGCCTCGCAATCGATCTGCACCGAGAGCTGGCCCTGGGCGAAGGCCGTGTCGAACGCCGGGCCCTGCAGCGCGTTGAGCTGGGCCAGGAGGTTCTGGGTCTTGGGGCCCATGCTGCCGTCCGGCGCGTAGGAAACGCCCGCTTCGGCGCTCGACTTGCTCAAGGCGCTGGCGTCGTAGTTGGCGTCGGCGATGATGCGCGTCGCATAGCCACGGATGATCTCGTTGGCCGAGCGCTGCAGGGCCATCTGGCCGGAGGCGAGATCGAAGTCGTTCACGGCCTGGGCAAAGCCGACAAAGCGTGCATCCGGCAGCGCATCGACGGCGAGCGCCAGCGGGATGTGCGCCATCGGCGCGATGAAAGAAGCAACGAGGACGGTCCGGCGCGTGATCCCAGTCATGACAACCTCCTGCGTTTCTGCTGCCCGACCCTAGGACCGGCGCCGACCCATCGCAAGCTCAGCCGCGCGACGCCGCCGCGGACGCGTCTCAGGCGCGGAGAGGAAACCCGCCCGCGAGCCAGACGACCAGCAGCACCACGAGAACGAGCCCCAGCGCGCCGCCCAGGCCGGCGCCGCCGTAGCTACGGTAACCATAGTAGCCGCCGCCACCGCCCAGCAGCACGATCAGGAGAACGATGATCAGGATTGTGGTCATGCGAAGTTCCTCACGTGTTGCGGTACAACGTGCGCCTGTACAGGAAGGTTCCGCATCACCGCTGCGACAAGCGGGAAAAGCGGAGGTAATGGCCCTGAACGCAATGGGTGTGTCAGGCGGCAGGTCAGACCGGCTTCACCTCGATGATGCTCATGGTCGAGGCCGTCGCCAGCGTGCGCTCCAGGGCAAAGCCCGAGGCGTCCAGCAGCTCGCGGTACTCCTGCTCGGTGCGTTCCCTTCCGCCCGTGTAGACCAGCATCAGAAGATCGAGCTCCTTGGCATGGCAGGGCGTATTGCCCGGTGCGACCAGTGTCTCGACGATCAGCAGGCGGGCGTCAGCGGTCATGGCGCGGCGGCAGACCCGCAAGATGGCTCGTGCCTTGTCGTCATCCCAATCGTGCAGCACCTTGCGCAGCAGATAGACGTCACCGCCCGCCGGCACGCTCTTGAAGAAGTCGCCGGTCTCCAGGCGTACGCGCGTCGCCACGCCGGCTTGCTCGAACTGCCGGCGCGCGGCGTCCATGACATGCGGAAGGTCAAACAACGTGCCCCGCGCCTCGCCGGCCGTTCGCAGGATCGCGGCCAGAAGCCCGCCCTGGCCGCCGCCCAGGTCGACGATCGTCGCCGCCCTGGAAAAATCGTAGGCGGAGGCGACTGCCGCATCCTCGCCCCGGCCGACGCTGCGCAGTCCTTCAACGCTCACGCGACCGGCGGCGGGATGCCTGACGTAGTAGTCGAACAACGGCATCCCGAACACATGCTCGAACGCCGGCTCGCCGGTGCGCACCGCATGTTCCATGGCGCCGAGCGCCTGCCAGACCCAGCGTTCACCTGCCATCACGGCATAGGCTGAGATCGAATCGGGCGCCGTCGATCGAAGCGGCCCGGCAAGCGGCGTCAGCCGGAACCTGCCGCCCGCCTCCTCCTCCTCGAAAATGCCAGCGCCGGCCAGGGCGCGCAGCATGCGACGCAAGGCGTCGGCATTCGTGGCCGTGCTCGCCGCCAGCTCGGCAGGCGTGCGGGGGCCGGCCTCGAGGAGGTCGGCAAGGCCGAGCCTGGCGGCGACCGATATCGCCTGGGCCAGCCGCGCCCCTGCCAACAGCCCGACCAGGGCCCGCACCGGCGGCGGCTCGACACGGTTCATTGCGGCGGCTTGGCGCCGTAGGCCTGCGCCACCTTGGTCCAGCGCGCCCGCTCGCGCGCCAGGAAGGCTGAGACCTCGGCGGTCGGTGTACCGCGCGGCACATAACCCAAGCCGGTCATGCGCTGCTTTACCTCCGGCAGGCCGAGCACATCGCCCACGTCGGCAGCGATCCGCTCACGCAAGGGCTGGGGCATTTCCTTCGGTCCGAACAGGCAGTGGGCGGCATCGATCGACAGTGCCGGGAAGCCCGCTTCGTTCGCCGTCGGGACCTGCGGCGCAAGCGGCGCACGAACATCGCTCGCCACGACGATCAAGTTGAGCTTGCCGGCCTGCGCCGGTCCGACCATGGGGGCAAGCGGCAGCAAGGTCAGGTCGACTCGCCCCTCGCCGAGATCGGCAATCGAGGCGAGCGGATTGCGGTAAGGCACGTAGACAAGGTCGAGCCCCTGCTCCTTGAGGAACGCCGTGAAGGCGAGGTAGGGCACGCTGGGCGCACTTGCCCAGGTCATCTTGCCCGGGCTGGCGCGCGCCAGCTGGACGACCTCCGCGAGTGTCGCCGCCGAAAGCTTCGGCGAGGCGGCAACGGCGAGAAAATCCTGCACGACCAGCGATAGCGGCGCGAGATCGTGGGCGGTATCGAACGTCAGCCGCTCGTGCACCAGATGCAGCGTTGTCCATGTGCCGGAGGGGTTGAACAACAGCGTGTGATTTCCTTCGCGGGCCGCGAGAAACGTTTCGATCGAGACGATGCCCTCGCCACCCGGTCGATTGTCGACGACGACAGGCTGGGCCCATCGTTTGGACAGGGCCTCGGCGAGCACGCGCGCCACCGCATCCGTGCCGCCGCCCGCAGCCGCCAGGGTGATCAATCGCACGGTGCGCACGGGCCATGGCGGGTCGGTCTGCGCCCAGCCGGGGCTTGCCGTCAGGGCAAGCGCGGCGCCATTCCCGAGCAGGACACGTCGCGACAGTGCAGTCATGCCGGCCTCCTTGATTTCAGCCTGGGCGACCGCCCGCGGCGGGCGACGGCGGCCATTGCCGGGGCGCGCATAGGTTTCGTGGACCTCGACGAGCCGCGTCAGCAGGTCGAGGAACTTGACGCGATCGGCGGCCGGCAGCGGGGACAGGATGCGGTCCTGGGCCGCTACGGCGCCCTTGCGCAACCGATCGCGCAGGGCCTGGCCCCGTTGCGTCAGCCGGAGCGCACGTGCCCGCCGGTCGAGCGCGCTCACGCGACGCTCGACGTAGCCCGCGGCGGTCAGGCGATTGACGATGTGGTGCGCACTCACCGGATCGATGCCGAGCCGGCGCGCCAGCGCGGCCTGTTCGATGTCGGGCACGCTCTCCAGGCTGGCGAGGACCGCATACTCGACCGGAGTGAGCCCCGCCCGTTCGGTCACTTCGGCAGTGAGGCCGAGGCAGATCTGGTGGAAGCGCCGCGCCAGATGAGCGGGCACGCGATGCGGCTGAGGGACTTCGACACGGTTCTTGGCCATCGCTCGAATCTACCTTAGTTAATTTAATTAGTAAATTAATTAATTGTGCGTCGGCGTCTCAAGATGGGCGGGAGACGGCGGCGCGCCGGGTTAACGCGCGTGAAACAATCATCCGCTATTGGTTGAGGGAATGTGCCGGTCGATATCCAGATCCTGAGCCGCCGGCGCCGCTGAATGGCCGTCCTGCAGGTGGGTCCTCGTTCGTTTCGCAGCGTCGTCGTCCGCAACGGCTCGTCGCTGGCCTGCCTCCTGTTCGTCCTTGCGGTCCTGGTCGGAGCCTTGGTCGATCGATCGCTGCCGCTTGCGATCTATCTCCTGAGCTTCGGGCACTACACTCTCTATTGGGTCGCCTTCGCGTTCGGCACGATCGCGTTCGACGTCTTCAAGCGCGACGCCATTGCGATGAAGACCGTCTCGGTCGCAGCCCTTGCGTTCGTCTATCTGCGCGCGCCCCTCGATCTCGCCTCGCTCGCCGTCATATCCGGCGGCATCCTGTTGAACATCCGCGCCGCCGCGGCGCTCGGCCTCGATCGCACCTACTACGGCCATGAAGTGGCCGGCCTGCCGGCACGCCGCATTACCGGCTTTCCCTATTCGCTGACCAGCCATCCGATGATCCTGGGCAACGTCGCGGCCTTCGGCGGCACCCTGATCAACGCCGACTTCCGCCAGCAGTGGTGGCCGCTGGCGGCCCTGCATGTCGCGCTCAATATCGGACTGCTGGCGATGGAGCTGGCCGGGCCGCGGCGGCGGCACGCCGTCCGGATCGGCGGCGGCCTCGTCCTGGGCGGCGCCCTGCTCGGCGCCATCCTCGCTATTGCAAGGGGAACTCAATGAGCATCATAGGCACGACCGACGAGGCCAAACCGCAGGCCCGTGTTTCGCGGCACTTTCCCGCGACGATCGGACGGTTCGACGCGCCGGCGGATCGCGCCGTCATCGACCGCCTCGTGCGCTGGGTCGAGGCGCGGTACGCCGAGGACCTGGCGAAGCGGCCGTCCAAGCACGTCTACGTCAGCACGCTTCCCGCCGCCGTGGTCGCCGAGATCGACCATCTGCGCGACAGCCCGATCATCCGCGGCCTGATCGCGCGGGACGTGCCGGCCGGCAGCACCATCGCGCCGATGAAGCACACCGACGAGCTCTACCTGTCGCACTACAACAAGGACCGCGGCGGCGACCAGGGGCTGTTCGACAAGCACTACGACGGCAACCTGCGCTTCCTTGCGTCCAGCATCGTCGTGCGGGCGCTGATCTACCTGCAGTCCGACGACACCTACAAGGTCGTGTTCGCCGACAGCCGTGTCGAGAAGGCCTTCACCACCTACGAGTTCGGCCTGCTCGACTTCCATCGCGAGCTGCACTGGGTCGAAGGCACATTCAATCCGGCCGACCGGCAGCGCATCCTGCTGAAGTGCAACTATCTTGTAACGCTGTCCGGCGGCGTCATGTTCGGTCGGGCCGCACTCGCCGCCAACACCGCCGTGTTCTACGTCGTGAAGGCGGCGATGGAATACTCCAAGAGCCCGCGCACCCCCGCGCAAGTCGCCGTCGGGTATCTGTGCAACCTGTTCCGCCGGCTGAACATCATCCACCCGGCGCTCCCCCTCGCCCTGCTCGCGGGCGGGCTCGCGGCCCTCGCCGGCGCGAGCGGCTACGGCGTCTCTTTCCTGTAACCGGATCGCGGTACGAAGGTCACCGGCGTGCAGCGCCTCCTGGAAAAAACACAAGAATCGCGAAGTGACCCCCTCTCCTCGGTTCAACGCCCGCCGGCGCGAACCGACCGTCACGCATCCTGACGCGCAAACCCCGGCCGCTCCTATTGCGCCGGCGATCGCAACCTGCCGCGGCTTCCCCCTCGTAACCCAAGGAAAGCGCCCATGACCGGCTTCTGGAACGAACTGAAAGTGCAGCGTTGGGACGACCATCGCTACTATCACCACAGCAAGGTCAACCAGTCGCTCCACCTCGTCAGCGCGACGAGCTTCCTGTTCGCCTATGTGATCGCGTTCTCCGACCCCGCCATGGCGGCGCTGATCGGCTGGCTGGTCGCCATGACCAGCCGCCAGGTCGGCCACCTGTTCTTCGAGCCGCGCGGCTATGACCAGATCAACCAGGCGACCGACGCCTACAAGGAAGAGATCAAGGTCGGCTACAACATCAAGCGCAAGCTGGTGCTGCTGGCCATCTGGGCGGCGTCGCCCCTGTTGCTGGTCGTCGATCCGACCCTGCTCGGGATCTTCACGCCGCACGCCGACACCTTCGAGCTGATCACCCATGTGGGCGAGCTGTGGCTGGTGGTCGGCCTGGCCGGCATCGCCTTCCGCGTCGTGCAGCTCTTCGTGCTGAAGGATCTGCGGACCGGCCTGGTGTGGGCCACCAAGATCGCCACCGACCCGTTCCACGACATCAAGCTCTACCACCGCGCGCCGTGGGAACTGCTGACCGGCCGCTACACCAGGCACACCGCCGAGGCCGTCGCCGCGCCGATCATCCCCGACGAGATCATTCCCGACCTCGGCGAGGAGATCGCCGAGGAGGCGCCCGTGCCGGTGTCAAAGCCGGGCGTCTAACGCGTGACTCACTTCCTCCCCATCGCGGAATCCGCGAAGGGGAGGTGGCCCGAAGGGCCGGAGGGGTCATGAGCAACCGTACTGGCGCTCATGACCCCTCCGTCCGCTTCGCGGACACCAAGGCGCTTTTGGCCGTAAACGGCCAAAACGCCCACCCAGCTGCGCTGGGGAGGAAAGAACTGCCCCAGCATCTCGCGCAGGATGCGCCGCTTGATGGCCTTGTCGGTGGCGAGCGCGCCCGGCTCCCACCAGCCGTCGCGGCGCATCGCCTCGGCGGCGGCGAGGAAGCGGTCGGCCACCGCCTCGAAGTCGGCGTCGCTGAAGTTGAGGCTGAAGATCAGCCGGCCGGTGCCGATCCAGCTGAGGGCCAGGCCCGCTTCCCTGAGGTAGTACTGGAACATCCAGTTGTAGCGCGACGAGGCGGTGTAGCAGACCGTCCAGACCGACGAGAGATGAGCGATCGTGAGGGGCAGGCCGTGCTCGGCCAGCCGCCGGTTGAGCGAAGCGCCGCGCCGCTGCCAGGTCGCGTCGAGGTCGCGGTAGAGGGCGTGCATCTCCGGTGTCTCGAGATGCGCCAGGAACTCAGCCATCGCCGCCATGACGTAGGGATGCGAGTTGAACGTGCCGCGCGCAAAGCAGATGTCGGCCGGACGGTCATCGCGGAAGCGCTTCATGAAACGGTGGTCGCCGCACACCACGCCGATCGGGAAGCCGCCGCCCACCGTCTTGCCGTAGGTCACGATGTCGGCTTCTACGCCGAAGTATTCCTGGGCGCCGCCCAACGCGAGGCGGAAGCCGAGGAAGACCTCGTCGAAGATCAGCACGATGCCGCGCTCGGAGCAGACGGCGCGCAACGCCTTCAGCCAGGCGGCGTAGGCCGCGCGATCGACGCTCCGATCCGGGCGGCTGGCGACCAGGGTCGAATCGGCCGGCGCGCCGCTGTTCGGGTACATCGCCTGCACGGGGTTGACCAGCACGCAGGCGATGTCGCGCCGCGAGCGCAGCACGGCCAAGGTCCGCTCCGACATGTCGGCCAGCGTGTAGGTCTCGTGCGCCGGCACCGGATTGCCGACGCCCGGCTGCACGTCGCCCCACCAGCCGTGATAGGCGCCGCAGAAGACCACGGCGTGGCTGCGGCCGGTGTGATAGCGGGCGAGCCGCACGGCCTGCATGACCGCCTCCGTCCCCGACATGTGGAACGAGACCTCGGCCTTGCCCGGAGATGCGCGCCAGCCGCGCGGCATTGTCGGCGACCAGCGACGGGTAGTGGCCCAGCACCGGTCCCAGTTCGGCGACGCGGGCCGCGCCGCGCTCCATGCAGCCCTTGTAGAAGTCGTAGCCCAGGAGGTTGACGCCGTAGGAGCCGGTGAGGTCGTAGCGGGCATTGCCGTCGAGGTCGGTGACCTGCACGCCCGCCGACTGGGCGACGAAGGAGCCCGCCGGCAGTGCAGCCCTGACGCGCGGGCTGAACTGGAAGGGCACGCGATAGCTCTCGGTGAACTGCAGGTCGGAGATGTGCGAGGCGGCCTCGGCGGTGCGCTCGAGCGTGCGCTGCGCCCCGGCGCTGAGCGCGCGCGACAGCCGCTCGAAGCCGGCGCGGCGCCGCGCGGCGATCTCCTCGCTCGCATCGTCGGCGCGGAAGAAGGCGGCATCGTCGTAGGCGTAGTGCGGCACCAGCCTGGCCAGGGCGCGGGACATGCGGGCGTGGCCCGCCAGCGAGCGGTGCTTGGCGCCCGACAGGGTGAGCCGCGCGCTGAGCTTCGGCCCGAGCAGGGCCACCACGATCACCAGGCTTGCCAGCGCGAAGGCCGCGGCCGGCTCGATCTCGAACAGTCCTGCCATCACCGATCCCTCGCCTCTCCGGTTGCGCCATGAGCCTGCTGAAGATCCTCCACCAGGAGGACATCAACTTCCTGCTGACCAACCGCATCCCGCGGCGGCTGGCGACGCGCTGGATCGGCTGGCTCAGCAAGATCGAGAACCCCCTGGTGGCGCGGGCGTCGATCGCGATCTGGCGGCAGTTCGCCGATCTCGATCTCAGCGATGCCCGGCAGCAATCCTTCAAAAGCCTGCATGCCTGCTTCACGCGGGCGCTGAAGCCCGGCGCGCGTCCGGTCGATGCCGATGCCCGCGTCCTGGCAAGCCCGTGCGACGCCATCGTCGGCGCCTGCGGCACGGTCGAGGGCACCGAGCTGCTGCAGGCCAAGGGCTTTCCCTACACGCTGGGCGACCTCCTGGCCGATCCGGCCCTGGTCGAGGCCTATCGCGGCGGCACCTACGTCACGCTGCGGCTCACCTCGAGCATGTACCACCGCTTCCATGCGCCGCATGACGGCACGGTCGAGCGGGTGACCTACATTTCCGGCGACACCTGGAACGTCAATCCGATCGCGCTCCGGCGCGTCGAGCGCCTGTTTGCCAAGAACGAGCGGGCGGTGATCCGCACCCGGCTCGCGCAACGGCCATCTCGTCACGCTGGTGCCGGTGGCGGCGATCCTGGTCGCCAGCATCCGCCTGCACTTCCTCGATGTCGTCATGAACATGAACTATCGCGGCGCCGACGGCGATCGACTGCGACGCGGCCTTCAGGAAGGGCGACGAGCTCGGCTGGTTCGAGCATGGCTCGACGATCATCGTGTTCGCGCCGCCGGGGTTTCAGCTCTGCCGCGAGGTTCGCGAAGGCACGCTGATCCGCATGGGCCGCGCGCTCATGCGCCTGCCCTGACGGCGCTCCGAGGAGAGGGGCGTACGGATACGGCAACGTTCATCTTGTGAATCGAGGGCGTTGCCGATTCGTGATGTTGTCGTGTCGGCCGGGTGACAATCGCGACGCCGGCTGGCCGTCAGAAGTGCCAGGCGCCGCGCAGGCTGAGGTTCTGGGAGAGCACGGAATTGCCGGTGGCGAGCCGGTACTCGGCTTTCACGTCCAGGCCGCGTTCCTGATAGAGCTGCAGGCCGGCCTCGACGACACCCAGCACGTTCGGCCCGGCATAGGTGATGCGCGAGGAGCCGAAGGCCGACAGCGGGCCGACGAAGCCGGTGTCGAGCGACCAGCTGTTGTCCGGCAGGAAAACCGCGCCGCCGGCCGCGTAGGGCCGCAGGATGGTCTTGGGGCCGACGGCGATCCGGCCGCCCAGCTCCAGCGTCGGCGCGATCGCCACGCCCACCTTGTCGCGGCCGTTCACCATCACCGCGATACCCGGGCCGTACTCCTGGAACCCGGCCAGGCTCGTGTAATAGCCGTCGAGATCGAGACGCGGCCGCAGGTACCAGCCGGCGAAGGCTGCGTCGTAGGCGCCGCGCAGGCGCACGCCTGCCTGGAAGAGGTTGGCGTCGCTCTGCATGGTGATGCCTGAGCCGGGGAAGCGCTGGTAGCGCGTAGAACTTCCGCCAACCGTCACCGCGCCGGCCAGCAACCACGGACCCGACACGTATTTCAGCGCCAGGCTGCCGTCGAAGGTCTGGCCGCGGCCTGAGACGACGCTGCCCCATTGCGACCAGGTCGGGCCGGCGCCGAGCGCACCGCCCAGGTACCAGCCGGGAGCGATTTCCGCCTGGCCGCCGATGCGCCAGCTCGCGCTGTCCTCGCTCGTGCCGGCCTGCGTGGTGCGCTGGCCGGTGAGCTTCGACCAGACGCAGCCATCCTCGCCCAGCAGGGTGCCTTCGCCCACGAACACCGGACAGCTGAGCGCACTGCCGAGACTGGTCATCGGCCGCTCGGTGGACGCCATGCCGGAGGCCAGGCCGCCGACGTGCGCGGCGATCGATACGCCGAGCGCCGGCTGGCTCGACGCGCCCTGCTGGTCCAGCGTCTGCTGGACGTCGCCGTTCAGGACGATGACGGTCGCGGCAGAGAGCAGGATACCGGCAACAAAGCCGATCACGATCACCGACGGGCGCAGGAGCGCCTCAATGATTTGCAAGGCCGTTTCGGCCTTGTCGACGGGGTGGACGTCGCGATCGGCTTTCGCCGGCACCACGGGGGCCATGACCACGGCCAGGCCGAAGGCTATACCCGCCACCGCGGCCATGATCCTGCGCTTCATTGCAGCCCGCTCTCCCCACGCGTCGCTGACGTCGCAGGCTACTACGGACCTGCGGTTTCGTCTCCCGTTCCGCCCGACGAGCATGGCGCGCCGAGACATCTTGCCGACGGCGCGCAGCCCGGCAAAAGATCGCCGCATGTCTTCTTCACGCTCCTCGGTCGACGCCGTCGTCGTCGGCACCGGTTTCGGCGGGCTCTATGCGCTGTACTGCCTGCGCCAGATGGGGTTCAGCGCCATCGCCTTCGAGGCGGGCGACGGGGTCGGCGGCACCTGGTACTGGAACCGCTACCCCGGCGCGCGCTGCGACGTGGAGAGCCTGCAGTATTCCTATTCCTTCTCGCCCGAGCTCGACCAGGAATGGACCTGGACCGAGAAGTACGCGCCGCAGCCCGAGATCTTGAGCCTACGCCAACCACGTCGCCGACCGCTTCGACCTGCGCCGCGACATCCGCTTCGCCACGCGGGTGACGGCGGCGACCTTCGACGAGAAGAGCGCGACGCTGGATCGTCGAGACCGAGAAGCGGACGGAAGGGGGGTGATCGGCGAGCGCGCTTCTGCCTGATGGCGGTGGGTTGCCTGTCGTCGGCCAACGAAGCCGCCGTTCGCGGGCATGGCCGATTTCAAGGGACCGATCTGGCACACCGGCGAATGGCCCCAGGAAGGCGTCGACTTCACCGGGCATCAAGGTCGGCGTGATCGGCACGGGCTCGTCGGCCATCCAGTCGATCCCCTTGATCGCCGAGCAGGCCAGCGCAGCTGACCGTGTTCCAGCGCACGCCCAACTATTCGCGTGCCGGCCTGGAACGCCCCGCTCGACCCGGAGCACGTGGCGAAGGTGAAGGCCGACTATCCGGCGCTGCGCGCCAAGGCGCGGGCGCCGGCCGACCGGCTTCTACTTCCCGTTCAACGCCGAAGCCCGCCCTGGAGGCGACGTCCGAGGAGCGCCGGCGGCAATACGAGGAATTCTGGGCGAGCGGCGGCCTGCCCTTCCTCGGCGCCTACGGCGACCTCCTGTTCAACAAGGCAGGCCAACGACACCATCGCCGACTTCGCGCGGGAGAAAGATCCGCGGCATCGTCAAGGATCCGGCGACGGCCGATCTGCTCTGCCCGGACAACGTCTTCGGCTGCAAGCGGCTCTGCGTCGATACCGGCTACTTCGACACCTACAACAAGCCGCAATGTGAAGCTGGTCGACGTTTCCAGGACGCCGATCGAGCGCTTCACCGCCGAGGGCGTCGTCGTGGCAGGCACGCTCCATCCGCTCGACGCCGTGGTCTTCGCCACCGGGTTCGCGGCCATGACCGGCTCGTACGAGAAGATCCGCATCACCGGCCGTGGCGGCCTGACGCTCACCGAGAAGTGGCGGGCCGGGCCGCGCACCTATCTCGGCGTCGCCTCGGCGGGCTTTCCCAACCTGTTCATGATCACCGGGCCGGGCAGCCCCTCGGTGCTGGCCAGCATGATCCAGGCGATCGAGCAGCACGTCGACTGGATGGTCGACCTGATGGCCCACATGCGCGACACCGGCGCCCGCACCTTCGAGCCCAAGGTCGAGGACGAGGACCGCTGGGTCGACCACGTCAACGAAGTGAGCCAGGTGTCGCTGCGCTCGACCTGCAGCTCATGGTACGTCGGCGCCAACGTGCCCGGCCGGCCGCGCGTGTTCATGCCCTATATCGGCGGCTTCCCGGTCTATGTGCAGAAGTGCAACGAGGTCATGGACCGGGGCTACGACGGCTTCGTGCTGGCGGGCGCGAAAGCCGGCAACGCCGCGCCCGAGGTGCGCCTGACCAAGCGCTGGCACGTGCCGCTCGACATGGACGTGATCTCGCCCGCGATGCTGGCGGCCAGGCGCGTGCCCGTGGTGTAGAGCGCGGTCGCGAGCGGCCGGCAGGCCTGGATCTCAGAAGGCTCATCGCGAATTGTTCGCAGTCTGTGTTGCGAAGAGCGATTGTTCGAGGTCGAACCAAAACGTCAAGCGTGAGCAACGAATCCGACGACGCCGACGTTTCGGCTGCATCATCGGATTCCTCCCGCTTTTCTTTGAGACTGCCATGACATTGCGACGCCTGCGGACCGCGGTCTGCCTGTTGGCGGTGCTCAGCATCTGCACGACTGTTCTTCCTGCCTGGGCAGCCGATCACGACGCCAACACCTGCGCCGCGGGTGGTGGCGGTGGTGGCGGCGGCTCCGGCGGTGGTGGCGCCGGCGACGCCAGTGGCGGTGTCGATGCGGGCGGCGATCCGTCCGGCGCGACCTCCCTGCAGGGCGCCCGGCCCTATTCGCTGCGCGCCATCTATTTCCGGCGCGACCAGTTCAGGAGCACGGCCGACTGCCTGACGGCCGCCTATACCCAGCGCCTGCCGCTCGAAGTCTGCCAATGATCGACGAATCGGACGACGTCACGACCTGGCGTTTCCAACGCATGTCGGTGGTGGCCGTCGCCAGCTCGGTGCTGCTGCATGGGGCGGCGCTCGCGGCCCTGCTGCCCGAGACCCTGCCGCGCCAGGAACGCCTCAGCGAGCAGACGATCGAGCTCACGCTCGAGCGGCCGACGGCGCCCCCGGAAGCGCCGGCCGTACCCGCCGCCGAGCAGGCCGCCCAGAGGCTGCCGTCCGGCGCGTCGGGCTTCGCGCCGGCCGCCCTCGCGCCCGGCCTGTCGGAGGCCGCCTCGGCGCCGATGCCGGCGCCAGCCGAGCCGCATCTCGCCCGGACGCTGCCCTCGGCCGAACCGCCGCCCGAGCCCGCCCTGCGCGACTTCGGCACCAGCGCCGCGCCGCCCGGGCCGCAGCCCCTGCTCGAGGCGATGCTTCCCGCCATCGACGCACCGCCGATGGTCACCGGCCGGGAGCTTGCGCGCACTGCGCCCAGCGCGCTCGCCAAGTCGTCGGTCGTGCAGGACCAGCCGCAGGCGCCGCCGCCGCACCAGGTCGTGCGCCAGGCCGCACCCAAGCGGGCGTCGCAGCAGAACGAGGCCGACCGCTCGGGCGGGCCCTCGCCTGGTGCTGCCTCGCCGGTGACGCGCACGGCCACCAGCTACAGCGCCCACCAGGCGCAGCAGGATTATCTGCTGCAGATCGTGCGCCGGCTGTCGCAGGCGCACTTCACGCCGGCGACGCCCGAGGAGCGCGAGCGCGGCCTGGTGGTCGCCCGGCTGACGATCGGCCGCGACGGCCGGCTGGTCGATGTCGTGCTGGCCAGGCCCAGCGGCTCGCCGGCCCTCGACCGCGGGGTCATGGACACGATCCGCAAGGCCTCGCCCTTCGCGCCGCTGCCGGCGGAGCTTGCCGCCGACCGCCATACGTTCATCGTGCCGATCAACTACGCGCAGGAGCGCTAGTCTAAGTCTAAGTCAGCCAGTCAGGTAGTCCCATGCCGCCAGCGCATGGACCTTCATCACGTGGTGGAACTCCGCCAGGCTGACACTCTCGTCGACACCGCCCATGCCGGCCGGCGAGCAGCCATAGACGAAGGCGGGCACGCCCTTGGTGCGCCAGAAGCGCGTGTCGGTGCCGCCCAGGCTGACGATGGGTTGCGGCGGCGCTGGGAGCAGCGCGCCGGCGCGGCGCAGAAGATGGCCCATCATCTCGTGCGTAGGGTCCGAGACGTTGGCCTCGGGACCACCTGGCAGCAGCTCCTCGAAGCGCGTGCCGGGATGGCGCGCGGCGATCTCGGCGACCTTGGCCAGCACCGCGGCGCGGCTGATGCCGACGGGCAGGCGGAAGTCGATTTCCAGCACGCACGCCGGCGGCAGCATGTTGATCTTCACGCCGCCCTGGATGGTGCCGATATTGACCGAGACGCGGCGCATCACGTCGGCGGCGCCCGCGCCCAGCGACAGCTCGGCGGCCTGGCGCACCTCCGGCCTGTCGAGCGGTGGCGCGCACCGTGGCGGGCTCGTCGGGCGTCATCTGCTCGATCGCCAGCAGGTCGGCGATCAGCGCCGCCGCCACCTTGTTGGCGCTGCCGCCGGTGTGGGGATAGGCGCTGTGGCCGCCCTTCACGGCGATGGTGAAGCGCAGCCACAGCATGGACTTCTCGCCGAAGCGCACGGTGGCAAGCCCGCTCGGCTCGCTGTTCAGCACGCAGTCGCCCGTCACCTCCCCGGCGCAGTTCTCGAGCAGCCAGGCGGCGCCCCATGTGCCGCCGGTCTCCTCGTCCGACACCACGGTCAGCGTGACGCGGCCCGAAAGACGGCTGCGCAGGCGATGGAGATAGGCGAAGGCGAACAGCAGCGCCGTGGTGCCGCATTTCATGTCGACGGTGCCGCGGCCATGCAGGCGGCCACCCTCGATGTCGCCCGACCAGGGATCGCGCTGCCAGGCGGCGCGGTCGCCGACCGGGAAGACGTCGAGATGGCCGTTCAGCACCAGATGGCGGCCGGGACCTTTGCCGCCCTCGAAGCTGGCGATGAGGTTGGGATTGTCAGCCCGCGGCGCCTCGGTGCGATGGGCGATGCCTTCCTTGTCCAGGAAGGTGCGGAAGAAATCGGCGGCTTCTCGCGTGTCGCCCGGCGGGTTGGCGGTGTCGATGCGGGCGAAGCGCTGCAGGAAATCGACCTGGCGGTCGCGCTCGGCTTCGAGCAAGCCCAGAAGCTCGGCGTCTTCGGTCATGCGCGCGCCAGGTCGGGCGGATCAAAGCGGGGAGCGGGCGCTTCGTGCACGATCCGGCCGTCCTTGATCACGGCGAGGCAGGGCGCGCCGCCGATGGCATAGGCGATGCCGCGCGGATCGTCGGTGTCCCACACCGCGAGGTCGGCTGAGCGGCCGACGGCCAAAAGCCCGGCGCTCGCCTGCAGGCCGAGCGCCCGCGCCCCGTTCACCGTGAAGCCCCTCAGCGCCTCCTCGGGCGTCAGCCGGAAGAGGAAACAGGCAAGATGCATCTGCGCCGCCGGCGACACGGTAGGCGAGCTCACCGGGTTGGAGTTGGTGGCGAGCGCCATCGGCACGCCGAGCTCGCGGAAGAGCTTTACCGGCGGCTTCTGCGTCTCGTTCAGGGAGAAGTGCGCACCGGCCAGCAGGGTCGCCACCGTGCCGGCCTCGGCCATGGCGCGCACCGTCGCCTCCGAGGCGTATTCGAGATGATCGGCCGACAGGCCGCGATGGCGGGCGACCACGGCGCCGGCGCCGAAGTCGGTGTACTGGTCGGCGTGCAGCTTCACGCCCAGGCCATACGACGCGGCCTTGTCGAACAGCCGGTCCATCTGCGCGTGGTTGAAGCCCACCTTGTCACAGAAGCCGTCGACCTGGTCGACCAGGCCCTGGCGCACCGCTTCGGGCAACACCTCTTCGCACATGAACGTGACGTAGTCGTCGCGCCGGCCGGCGAACTCGGGCGCAAGCCCGTGGGCGCCGAGATAGGTCGAGACCACCGTGACGGGGAGGTCGCGGCCGAGCTGGCGCGACACGCGCATCGTGCGCAGCTCGGTCTCCCTGTCGAGGCCGGCGCCCGACTTGCTCTCGACCGTGGTGACGCCGTTGGCGATCAGGCGGCTCATGCGGGCCCGGCTCGCGGCGTAGAGCGCTTCCTCGGACAAGAGCCGCGTGCGCTTCACCAGGTTGCCGACGCCGCCGCCCGCGGCTCGAGATCCCAGCGCTGGCCGCCTTGGCTCAGCACCTCGAAGTCGACGAGACCTTCCTCGCCGTAGACGATGTGGGTGTGCGGATCGACCAGGCCCGGCGTGACGACCTTGCCTGCAAGATCGCGGACCATGGCCGCCGGCGGCGCCTGAGCAGCGGCGCCGATCCAGGCGATCTTTCCGTTGTCGATGCCGACCGCGCCGTCGCGCACCAGCCCGAAGGGACGATCGTCGGCCATGGTGGCGACAGCCGCATTGGTGAGGAGCAGCTCGAGCATGCGCAACGCTAGCACGGCCTTGTTGGGCAGGCACAATAGCGTCGTCAGCAGGCTGGTGAGATCGATCCGCTGCCGCTCAAGTGGGAAATCTTTCACGACCAGAAGCTGGTCCACATCATCGCCAATGACACGTGACGCTGCCCGAGATGGAGGAGCATTTCGACGCGCTTGCCGTGGCCGACGTGCTGCAATAGGGCAAGCTGTTCGATGCGACCGAAGCCGATCCGATCTATACCGACCAGGACGCGACGGCGATGGGTGCCAGGCTCAGCGCCTACACCGCCACGCTGAAGAGCGGGCCGCTCGCCGTCATCGGCCTCAACGAGAAGGCGCGCTCGGCCTTCCGGCGGTTCGTCAACATCTCGCCCGCCAAGCGGCCGGCCCGGCTGTTCAAGACCGAGGCCGAGGCACGCGCCTGGCTCGAGGAAGCGGCGGGCCAGGTCGACGACCGGCGCATCCAGCCGTTCCACACGCCGCAGAGGCGGCTGTGTTTTTCGCCGCCGTCCGGACCCAATGCGTCAGGCAAGTGTCAAAGGTCGACACGCTCCTCGGCCAGCGGCTTGCGCTCCTGCATGTTGAAGCGCCCGGCATAGATCGGCCGCTCGCCGGTCGAGGGACCGGGATACTGGACGATCAGGATTTCGCCGCCGGTGGCGGTGTGGAACTCGCCCTCGAAATGCGGGTCGGGGTGGTAGAGCATCGTGCCCGGCGGGCAGAGCCGGCCGTCGATGGTGAACTCGCCCTTCAGGATGAGCCAGACCTGGGCGAAGCCGTGATAGTGCTCGGGATGATGCGCGCCCGGTTCGAGCCGCAGGATGCCGGCGTTGGGCGCGGTCGGCTGCTCGGGCGTGGGATGGAACAGCATCTTGCCGGTCTCGCCCGGCCAGCGGATGGTCTCCCACTCGACCTCATCGAGATGGCGCACCTGGTAGGGCAGATGATCGCGCCGCGAGGCCTCGCGCCTGGTTTCGAGGGTGGCATTGGCAGCGGCCGTGTCGGGAATGTGCTTGCTCATGGCCTGGCTTTCTCCTTCTCGGTCGAGGTTGCGAGATGCCACCAGTCGGGCACGTCGGACGCGTCAGCCGGGCGCGCCACGGTCATCAGCACGTGCGCCTGGCCGCGGCCGGCATTCTCCGCCCGATGCGGCAATTGGGAGTCGATCAGGATGCCCTCGCCCGGCTTCAGCCGATGCTGGACGCCGTCGACATGGAACAGCACCTCGCCCGACAGCACGTAGCAATGCTCCTGGCCGGGATGGGAGACCGTGGCCGGCATGCCCTTGGCGCGCGGAAAGACGAGATGGAAGACTTCCAGCCGGTCGAGCGGCGCACCACCGCCGAGATGGCGAAAGCGATAGCCGGTGGCGGCGACGTCCTTCAGGCCGCCGTCGGCACGGTGGACCGCGACCCGCGTCCTGGCCGGCGCGCTGGCGCTCTGGAACAGCTCGTGCAGGCCGAGCCCCAGCACCTCGGCAAGCTGGATCAGGTTGGCGATCGAGGCCACGGCCTGGCCGCGCTCGAGCCGCGACAGGAAGCTTTCAGACAGGCCGGCCTGGCGGGCCACCGAGGCCAGCGTGAAGCCGGCGCCGGTTCGTGCCGAGCGCAGGCGATGGCCGATCTGCTTCGTGGCCCGGGCGATCTTGTCCATGCCGGGCAGCATGGCCGGTACTTTCTCTGTATGCAAGTTTCCTTTCTTCCAGAGAAAGCCAACAAACGTGGCCCGGATAGGGCTAAAAGGAACGACGAGCTTCTGTCCGCTTTCAGGCCTTGGGGGATTCGCAAGACAATGGTTACGACGCGACGGTCCTTCCTGGGAAAGGCGGGGGCCGGAGGCCTGGCGCTCGTTTCCGGCTCCGCCTGGGCCGGCCCATCGATCGAGTTGCCCTTGCCCGGCGGACCGCGGGAGCGCGCGCTGACGACGGCCTTCCCGCAGAAAGGCACGATGATCCTGCAGCGCACGCGGCCGCCGCTGCTCGAGACGCCGTTCGAGGTCTTCGACCGCGGCGTCTTCACGCCCAATGACCAGTTCTACGTCCGCTGGCACTGGGCCGTCATCCCGACCGAGATCAACGTCGACAGCTTCCGCCTTTCGGTGAGCGGCCATGTCGACAAGGCGCTGTCGCTCACCCTCAAGGACATCGTCGACGGCCTGCCGCGGGTCGAGCTGGCGGCGGTGAACCAGTGCTCAGGCAACTCGCGCGGCCTTGTGCAGCCGGCGGTGCCCGGCGCGCAATGGGCCAACGGCGCCATGGGCAACGCCAGGTGGATCGGCGTGCGGCTCAAGGACGTGCTCGACCGGGCCGGCGTGAGGCCGGGCGCCCTGCAGGTGAGGTTCGCCGGTCTCGACCAGCCGGTCGTCGACGGCGCGCCGAAATTCATGAAGTCGCTGGCGCTCGACCATGCGCGCGACGGCGAGGTGATGATCGCCTACGCCATGAACGGCGAGCAGCTGCCGCTGCTCAACGGCTTCCCGCTCCGGCTGGTGGTGCCCGGCTGGTACTCGACCTACTGGGTGAAGATGCTCGACCGCATCGACGTGCTCGACACGGTCGACGAGAATTTCTGGACCAAGAACGCTTATCTCATCCCCGACACGCCCGGCGCCAACATCACGCCCGGGCAGACCGGCGTGAAGATGGTGCCGATCAACAGGATGGTGCCGCGCTCCTTCGTCACCAACCTCGAGGACGGCGCCACGCTCAAGGCCGGCGCGTCGACGCTGGTGCGCGGCATCGCCTTCGGCGGCTCGACCGGCGTGAAGGCCGTCGACATCTCGCTCGACGGCGGGACGAGCTGGCGGCCGACGACGCTGGGCAACGACGAGGGCAAGTACAGCTTCCGCCAATGGCAGACCGAGATCGCCCCGCCGGCGGGGCCCGTGTCGGTCATGGTCCGCTGCACCAACAGCGACGGCCTCGCCCAGCCCAGGACGATGAACTGGAACCCCAGCGGCTTCATGCACAACGGCATCGAGACTCTCCACATGACGGCGGCGTGAGGCGCACATGACCCTCAACGCCGCTCAAGTCGGATTCGGCGCCGCCGTGCTGGCCGGCCTGATACTGGCGTTCATCGGCCATCCCGGGCCGCAAGAGCCGATGCCCATTGCTCCCTCCGCGCCGAGCGCGGCAAGCGCACCGCAGACGTTCGCCCTGAAGTCGGTCTCGGTCGACCTGCCGACCAGCGACATCACCTTCCCCGGCGGGGCGGCGGCCGACGCGATCAATGCGAACTGCCTGTCCTGCCACTCCGCCGGCATGGTGCTGACCCAGCCCAACCTTGCCAAGGCGGCGTGGGCGGCCGAGGTCGACAAGATGATCCATACTTTCAAGGCGCCGATCGAGCCGGGCGCGGTGGCTGCGATCGTCGACTATCTGTCGGAGACCAAGGGCGCGAAGTGATTGGGCGCCAAACGCAGGGTTCCCGACGCGGCCCGATGCCTCCGACCGATCACACGCTGGCGAAGCCCCAGCCTGATCACACCCTGCAACTTCCGCCGCGGCCTAAGGTGAGCCGACGCTTCATGCCGAGGCGATTGGGAATCGTCTGGAGCAGGCATGCCGCGGGCCGTGGGACCGAGGGTGACGGATCATGTCGCGCGACATCGGGCGCGCCCGGGATGGACTGAAGGCGCCGCCGGTAACGGCGCCGGAGGCGCCGCGCGACGCTGAGCCGGAACCGGATATGGCCGATCGGCCGCTGGCGCCGACGCGATCGAAGGTGCCGGCCATCCCGGTCGATCCGGAATTGCTGCGCTACCGCCACCGGCTCGACCAGCAGCTTGCGGCATGGCGCGCGAGCAGGCCGGGAACCAGCCTCGCTATCGTCGACTCACCCCAGGCACCAAGCTCTCAATGGCGTGTGCTGCTGAACTGGACCGTTCCGATCGCCGCGTGTGCCCTTGCTGCGTCGGCCGGCTGGTGGCTGGCGAACGCGCCGGCCGTGCGGGCCGGCAACGAGCTGGTGGCGGCCAGGCAGGCGCTGCAGCAGCAACTGGACAAGGCGGAAAAGCTCGGCGCGGCGCTGGTGGCGGCGCGGCATGAGCTCGGTGCGCACGTCTTGGCGTCGGCCGACAAGGCGGCAACAGACCAGGAGCGCGACGCCCTGCAGCAGGCATTGCAGCAATCGGAAGCGACGGCGGCCGCCTTCGCCCAATCGCTGGCCCGGGAACGCGACCGCAATCAGCAGCTCGAACAACAGCTTGCCGCCCGTCCCGCTGCGCCACCGACGCCCGTAGCGGCTGCCGACACGAACGGCGACCGGCCGGCGGAGGCGACGGCGGCGACGGCCGATCCCGAATTGCTGCGCCTGATGGCGCGCGCCAACCTGCTGCTTGCCCAGGGCGACATCGGCGCGGCGCGTATCGTGCTGGAACGCGCGGCCGAATCGGGCAGCGCGCCGGCGCTGTTCGCACTGGCCGAGACGTTCGACCCGGCCGTCCTGTCGTCCTGGGGGACCATGGGCACACAAGGCGACGCAGCCAGGGCCGGCGACCTCTACGCCAAGGCGTTGGCCGGCGGCGTCACCGCGGCGAAGGATCGATTGGCGACGTTACGGCGATGAAAGGACGAGTCTGCAGGGAGGATTGAACGATGAACACCATGTCCGGCGCATGCCTCGCGAGCGTGCTGTCGCTTTCGGCAGCGGTCGCACTGGCGCTGATGTCCAGCCAGTCGGTGGCGCAAACACGGGAGCAGGCCGCGGCGGCGCCCCGCCAGGAGCAACCGGCGATGGCGCGCCAGGATCCAACGGCGCGTCCGCTGAACTTCGGCGCCCAGCAGGACAAGATCAACGCCTGGACCGTCGGCCTGGCGGCCGGCCTGATCGAAGGCGCGCCGCTCAGGCTCGCCTCGGAGATGGCGCGCGTGGTCGATGACGGCGCGAACCTGCATGTCCTGCCGATCGTCACGCGCGGCCCGACCGAGAACCTGAACTCCCTGCTCTATCTGCGCGGCGTCGATCTCGCGATCATCAACTCCGATTCGATGGAGGAATACCGCATCCAGCTTCCCGAGATCCGCCGCCACGTCACCTACCTGCTGAACCTGTTCCCGTCAGAGCTGCACGTCTTCGTGCGGCCCGAGATCCAGAGCCTGCAGGACCTCGCCGGCAAGAAGGTGAACTTCAACACGCTGGGCACGGCGGCAGCCTATTCCGGCCCGCTGCTGTTCAGCCGGCTCGGCGTCGACATCGACAAGACCTTCATCCCGCACCCGCTGGCGTTGCAGCAGATGAAGAAGGGCGAGAACGAGATGGCGGCGGTGGTGTTCATCACCTCCAAGCCGGTCGACGCCTTCCTGCGCGGGCAATGGGAGCCGGGCTTCAAGTTCCTGCCGGTGACCTACGATGCGAAGTTCGAGGACTACTACCTGCCGGCAGCGCTGGAAGCGGCCGACTATCCCAACCTGATCAAGGCGGGCGAGCGCATCCCGACCGTCGCGGTATCGACGGCGCTGGTCTCCTACAACTGGCCGGCCGGCTCCAATCGCTACCAGCGCGTCGCCCGTTTCGCCGACCACCTGTTCGGCCGCATCGACAAGCTGCAGGTCGCGGGCTTCGACCCCAAATGGAAGACGATCAACCTTGGCGCCACGGTGCCCGGCCTGGCGCGCTTCCCGGCCGCCCAGGAGTGGCTCGACCGGCAGGGGCGCAAAACGGCGGAAAAGCAATGAGGGCCGCGGTGCTCTGCGTTGCGGCGGCCACGCTCAGCAGCGCCACCGCATTGGCGCAAAGCGGCAGCGAAGCGCTCAGCGCCTGTTCGCTGCCTTCCTATGCCGAGCGGATGCGTTGCCTGGAGAAGCTTTCCGGCGACGTTCCATCATCGCCGCCGCAGGTGGCAGCGACACCGGCGCCGCCGCCTGCTCCCGATCCCGCGCCTGCACCTGCACCTGCACCCCCGGCCGCACCACCCGCTGCCGCTGCCATTCCTCCTCCGATGCCTGACCGCCGCGGCGCCAACGGCCGGCAAATGGATCGTCAGCGAAACGCGATCGCCCATCGACTATTCGCCGGTCGCCATCGCCACGGCCGCGTCCAGCACCGGACCCGATGGCGTCCTGCAGCTTTCGATCCAGTGCCGCGGCGGCCGCAGCGAGATGGTGATCCGCAGCGCGCCCCTGATGCGCCGCGCCGAGGATCATGTCGTGAGCTATGCGATCAACGACGCACCACCGATGACGGTGACGAGCGGGCTGTCGTCGTCGGGCAGCGGCCTCGCCCTCAAAGGCGATGTCGCGGGTTTCCTGATGTCGCTGCCGGCAGAGGGCGCCATCGCCTTCCGCGTCGCCGACCGGCAGGGCGGAACGCTCGAAGGACGATACGACCTGGCCGGCATAAAGGCGCTGGTCGCCCGGCTGGCCGGCCCCTGCAAATGGCCCCGCAACTGAGGAGAGCACGATGACGAAGGTCGATCAGGCGATGCATCTGGCCGCGGTGTGCGTGGCGCTCCTGCTTCTTGCCCCGCCGGCGATGGCGCAGAGCCGGGAGCTCGCGGCGACCGCGCCGGCCGCGGCCTCCAAGAAGGCGCATCGCCTGGTGCTGCAGGTCAACGGCAACGAGCCGGCAACGATGACGCTCGCGCTCAACAACGCGACCAACGTCGAGCAGTACTACAAGGAGCGTGGCGAGAAGATCGAGATCGAGATCGTCACCTTCGGTCCCGGCCTGCACATGCTGCGCGACGACACCTCGCCGGTGAAAGACCGCATCAAGGCGATCGCCGAGAAGAGCCCGGCGATCTCGTTCAAGGCCTGCGGCAATACCCAGGAGAACATGGGCAAGGCCGAGAACAAGCCAATCCCGCTGGTGGCACAGGCAACCCTCGTGAAGTCGGGCGTGGTGCGGCTCATGGAGCTGCAGGAGCAAGGCTGGACTTACGTCCGGCCATAACCCTCAGGCGTTAAGTGGTTCGAACTCGCCGGGCGTCACGCCGAACTCAGCGAAGGCCGTGTCCAGGCTGCGGACCACCTGGACGCGCGGGGCGACGTGGACCCGCCGGAAGCCGGGCACCGGCGACGGCTTGGCGACATGTTCATGTATCAGCCGGCTCGGTATGGCGACCGGGAAGGAAATCAACAGGATGCGCTTGGCGCGGGCGATGGCGAACGCGATCATGCCGGACGTGATAGCTTCGATACCATCAGGAGGTTCCGCCATGGCGCTTGCCGTCGATGCTCTCGACCATCTCGTCATCAACGTGCGCGACGTCGAGGTCGCCGCCGCCTGGTACCAGCGCGTGCTCGGCATGACGCGCGAGGACTTCGATCCCGGCCCCGGCAAGGTTCGGCGCACCTCGATGAAGTTCGGCCGGCAGAAGATCAACCTGCGGCCGCTGTCGGCCAGCAAGCAGGAATGGTTCACCGCCGACCATGAGAAGGCCGGCAGCGACGACCTCTGCTTCCTGACCAACGCCCCGCCGCAGGCGGTGGCCGATCACCTGCGCGCCTGCGGCGTGGCGATCATCGAGGGGCCATCCGACAAGCGCGGCGCCAGGGGAACGATCGTCTCGGTCTATTGCCGCGATCCCGACGGCAGCCTGATCGAGATCTCCTCCTACAAATAGCCGGCGCAACTGTCCGGCCGAAACACCGATGTGGTGACTTGGCGGGCCGAGGTCTTTCGGCAATTGGGATTGTCCTCCCCGCCCTTCGAGCCGGTCGCTCCGTCTTAGCGGGCGCGCCGCGCCAGCAGGCCGCGGATCGCCCAGCGGATGACCCACCACGCCGCCAGCATGAGGAGAGGGCCGCTCAGCAGCACCATCGCCAGGCCCAGCAGCATGCTGCCGTTGGGCCAGTCGACATGGGCCGGCGCCTCGCACCAGGGGGCGAACCAGAAGGCACAGGCGAGCTGGAGATTGTAGAGCCAGTAGCCCGCCCACAGCAGCGATGCGAGCAGCCACAATCGCACCAAGCCGCGCCGCCAGTTCCAGTGCAGCGGATTCCACCAGGGGATGATGGCGTAGCCCTGCTGCCCCGGCCAGAAGCCTTCGGTGGCAACGGGCTGGCGCATGGCGCGCCCGCCCCTGGGCGAGCCCTGGGCGCCCGCTTTTGCCTTGCGTCTTGTCGTCTGCCGACCTGCCACTCCGACCAGTCCTCTTCTGCCCTCGCTCCACCTCCGCTCCCTTATACCGTGAGTAGGGTGTCGCGATGAAGGAGTCGCTTGGTCGCTCCCTGTTACTGGCCGGAGAACAATTGCTGCGTCGCCGCCCCGCAGGGCACGTCCTTGGCGGTGCCGATCACCGGCGTGGGGATCGGGAAGATGCGGCCCAGCGAAATCTGCGGCTGGCGCAGCTTGCCCTGCACGATCACTGCACCATGCAGGTCCAAAAGGTCGAACTGCTTGGCATCGGCGTCGATCTCGGCCTTGACCGCCTGGGTGATCAGCGAGGCCTGGCCCTGCACGCGCAGGACCGATTTCTGGGTGTCGAGCAGGGTGCGGTCGAAGGTGACGGTGCCGTGGTTGAAGTTCAGCCGACCCATGGCGCACTTGATGGGAATGCGGTTGTCGCCGGTGACGTAGAGGATCAGCGCGTCGAAGATCTGCAGGCCGGCCAGGCTCACCATCAGGCTGGAGACCGAGCCGCCGCCCAGCGCCGCCGCGAAATAGCCGTCGGCCGTGCCCATGACCTGGGCCAGCGAGCGGCCGGTGCCGGCCAGCACGACGCGGCCCTGCACCTTGCCGTAGGTGGCGTCGAAGTAGCGTGACTCGCGGAAGAAATTGCGCAGCTCGATATCGCTCAGCGCCAGGCTGGTGCGCACCTTGGGCGTGTCGGTCTTGGCGTCGACCACCAGCTCGCCCGCGATCTTGCCCGCTCCTCCTGGGCCGGCGCCCGCGCTCTGGCCGTCGCCCAGCAGGATCAGGGTGAGCGGCTTGGCCGTCGCCACGCCGTCCTGCACCACGACGCGGAAGGACAAGGCCTGCACCGGCAGGTAGGCGGGCGCCAGCACCCGCTTGGCATCGAGCGTGACGTCCATGTTCATCGCCCGCAGCTTCTCGACCTTGAGCGGCACATTGGGGAAGAGGTCGCCCGTGGCCTCGAGCTGCTTCTGGGTCTGGCGCTGCTGGGGCGAGACGTTGCCGCCGGGCTTGTCGGGCGGCGCGCCGATCAAGGGCGCCAGGTCGGCAAAGACCAGCTTCTGCGAGACGAGCTTGGCCGTGAGATGCCCGGGCTTGCGCCGCGTGTCGACCAGCACGTCGCCGACGAGGTCGCTGTCGCCGACATGCCACTTGCTCTGGACGAATTTCCAGACGCCGGACTCGCGATGCAGCTTGCCGCTGATGTTGTAGGGCGGCGTCGGCGGGCCGGGGATGCCGAGCAGCGGATAGATGTCGGCGAGGTCGTGGCCCGACAGCGAGAGCTGGACGTCGGCGCCGGTCCACTGGAAGGGATCCATCACCGTGCCCTTGGCCTTGAGCTTGGTGGCGCCGAAGGTGACGTCGAGGTCCAGCGGATAGGGCTGCTCGGTGTCGCGCAGCATGACGATCGAGCCGCCGACGAAGCGCAGGGTGAGCGGCTGGCCCTCGAGCTTGCCCTTGAGCTGCAGCTCGGCCTGCGGCTGGTCGCCGGCCTGGCCGGTCGCCGTCGAGACCGTGCCGTCGAGGTCGAGCTTGCGCTTGGGATCGCGGTAGCTGAGCTTGCCTTCGGTGACTTCGAGGCGGCCGATCAGCGGCGTCTCGAAGCGGTTGTCGGGCTCGACCACCTCCTTGGCCGCCGCGGCGGCGGCCGGCGCCTCGCCCAGCTCCCAGTTCAGCCGGTCGTTGTCGCCCTTCTCGATCACGATCTCGGGCTTGCGCAGGACCAGGCTCGGCAGGACCAGGTCGCCCTTCAGCAGGGGCCACAGGCGGATCTCGAAATCGACCTGCTCGGCCTTGAGCATGTGGGGTTCCTTGGCCCACTCGGCATTGGCGAACTGAACGCCGCTCAAATGGACGTGCGAAGTGAAGCCCCAGTCGATCGAGATGTCGGCAATCGTGGTCTTGCGGCCCGAAGCGTGCTGGCATGGCTCTCGATGCGGCCGCGGAAATCGTCTGACGTGACATAAAAATACACCGTGCCGATCGCGACGACGACCAGCGCCACCAGAATGCCGGCCGTCCAGGCCAGGAACCTGAGAAAACGGGCCATACGCTTGGCAACGATCCGTTCGCCGGTTTGTTCCCGGCCGGCTCGTCCGCCAGCCACAACTCGATCACTCGCCGCGGCGGCGGCCGGCGCGGACACTGTGGCCATGCGCACGACCCGACGGAGGTTCCTGGCCGCAGCGTCGGCGACTGCCACGGCCGCTGCAGCCCCTGCCCTCGCCCAGAGCAAGGAAACGGAGGCGGCGGGCTTCGAGGACGCGCTGCGTGCCAAGTTCGCCGCCGGCGACGTGCTCGACTGGCGCGGCGGCAATGTGCGGCTGCGCCGGCCGATCGTGATCGAGGTCACGTCCAGCATGCTGGGGCCAGGGCTCGACCTCAACGGCGCCAAGCTGATCGCCGACTTCAACGACGCCAGCAAACGCGCCATCACCATCCGCATTCCCGCGCGCGCCAAGAACGTCGCGCTGCGCGGCATGAAGATCCTGAACGGCACGATCCTCGCCGCCAGCCCGGCGCAGGACGCGATCGGCCTGGAATGCCTCACCAACCACAGCTGGCTCTACAGCTGGAAGCTCATGAACCTCGACATCGAGCACTTCCAGCGCGACGGGCTGCACTTCGACGGCAGCGTCTTCGAGGGCGAGTGCCATGCCGTCACCTGCTCCGACAACGGCCGCAACGGCATGACCTTCAAAAACAATGGATCGATCGGCGACATCGGCATCGTCTCGGCGATCGCCATCTTCGGCGGCCAGATGCGCAAGAACGGCCACGCCGGCATCGAGACGCAGAGCTCGCTTCCCTACCAGGAGCCGCGCGACCTCAACATCTCGCAGACCTACTTCGTCGAGAACAAGGGGCCGGGCCTGCTCGCCACCAGCGGCTTCTCCATGGCCATGGGCTGCGGCTTCGAGAACAACGGCGGCTGCGGCATCAAGCTCGCCAACGAAGGCCGGCTGTTCGCCTGCCGCGCCAGCACCTACAAGTCGCAGCCCTATCTGGTCGAGGCCTTCCTCAACGGCGGCAGCATGCTGCTCGACGGCTGTCGCATCGAGGGCTATGGCGGGTTCGAGGGCAAGATGAAGTACGCCAAGATCGGCGGCAAAGGCTCGGTGATGCTGCGCGCCTCGGGCGATCGCTCGACCGTCGACGTGTCGAACGACATCGTCGTCAAGGTCGTGTGACGCTCCGCCCTTTACTCCTTGCATGATTGGCGAAATTATCATGCATGGAATTCTCAATCCGGCGTCTGGTCCTGATCGGCCTGTTCGCGACGGTGTTCTCGGCGTCCGCCGGGGCACAAGATGTCTCGGTCCTGGACTCCGCGCCCAAGGCCAAGGCCGTGATCGGCGAGCCGAGCAGCGAGTTCTTCGTGCGCTTCGACCGGCCGATCGACCATATCCATTCACGGCTGTCGATCTGGCGCGACGGCCGGCTCGTCGAGCACCTGCAACCGCGGCTGGAATCGTCGCCCGACGTGCTGTTCGCCCGCGCGCCGACTCTGCCGCCCGGCGAGTACATGCTGCACTGGACGGTACGCACCATGCAGGATGTCAAGGTCACCCAGGGCAACATTCCGTTCACGGTGAAATCCCCGCCCTGAGCCCCCCAAGCTGCCATTCGCAACCAATTGGCCAGTGAGATCGTTGCGACTTTTGCAGCGTATCCCGGGCTTGGGCCGGCGGGATGCCGAGCGAGGGATCCCGATGAAGATTGCCCAAGTCGCGCCTCTCACGGAAAGCTGCCGCCCCGCCTCTATGGCGGCACCGAGCGCATCGTCTCCTATCTGACGGAGGAACTGGTCGGCAGGGACACGACGTGACTCTGTTCGCCAGCGGCGATTCGCGGACCCCCGCGCGCCTGGTGCCGTGCCGGCGAAGGCGCTGCGCCTGAGCGCGTCAAGGACCCGTGCCCTACCATCTGATCATGCTCGACGAGGTGCGCCGGCGCGCCCGACGTTCGACGTCCTGCATTTCCATATCGATCTGTTGCACTTCCCGCTGATCCGCGACTTCGCCGCGCGCACGGTGACGACGCTGCACGGCCGGCTCGACCTGCCCGACCTGCAGCCGTTCTAAGCGGCGTTCCCCGAGATGCCGCTGGTGTCGATCTCCGACAGCCAGCGCCGGCCGATGCCGCCGGTGAACTGGGCGGGCCGGTCCACACGGCCTGCCGCGAACCTGCTGCCTCTCGCCGCGCGAAGCGGCGACTATCTCGCCTTCCTCGGGCGCATCTCGCCGGAGAAGCGGCCCGACCGGGCCATCGAGATCGCCGCCCGCGGCGGACGCCGCTGCACATCGCCGCCAAGGTCGACAAGGCCGACCGCGCCTACTGGCGCAAGGACATCGCGCCGCTGGTGCGGCGCCATGACAACGTGCGTACATCGGCGAGATCGGCGACGCGGAGAAGGCGGCGTTCCTCGGCAACGCCGCGGCGTTGCTGTTCCCGATCGACTGGGCCGAACCGTTCGGCCTGGTGATGATCGAGGCGATGGCGTGCGGCACGCCGGTCATCGCCTGGAAGTGCGGCTCGGTGCCCGAGGTGGTCGACGACGGCATCACCGGATTCGTCGTCGAGCGACGAGGAGGCGGTGGCGGCGGTGCGGCGGGCGGCGACCTCGACCGCGCGAATGCGCGCGGTGTTCGAACGGCGCTTCACCGTCGAGCGCATGGCGCGCGATTACCTTGCAGTCTATCGTCGCCTGCTCGAAGGTGGCGCACCGCTACCGCAGCGCGCAGATGCGCGCCAACCCATCGAGCTCAGCGCCGCCGAATGAGGGACAACACGGCATGAAGAACGCCGGGGAAGTGGCCCACGCCCCTGCACCCGCCGGCCCTGGCGTGCCGACGGCGCAGTTCTTCATTCCGGCTGCCACCTCGCTGCAGGAGCGCCGGCCGCGCACGCTGAAGCATGGCGACAGCTTCGGCGTGTTCGACCCCAACGGCGACGCGGTCGCCGGCCCCGGCAGTCCCGAAGGCCTCTATCATCGCGACACGCGCTACCCTCTCCCATCTCCTGGTCACGCTCGACGGCCAGCGGCCGATGCTGCTCAGCTCCACGCTGCGCGACGACAACGCCATGCTGACCTGCTGGACCTCACCAATCCCGATCT
>CAWEIE010000018.1:0-54307 GCA_963809025.1 uncultured Alphaproteobacteria bacterium
CTACCAGCGGAAAGCCGCCATAGTCCTGGTAGAGCTCGATCGAGCTCGCGCCGTAGGAGACGCCCAGTTTGATCGTGCCGTCGAAATCCTTGGGCGTCGTCCGCCAGGTCTGGAATTCGATCTCCGGCCCGAGCTGCTTCATCGTGGCGTAGATACGATGGAGCGGCCGCGGCAGGTCGGTGTCGAGGTCGTGGTTGTCGAACACGCAGCGCCGGCCGATCGTGCTGCGGCAGTCGCGCATGAGGCCTTCGGTGAAGTCCTGATCGCCGTTGCCCTGCCCCGGTCCCGTGCGCAGCGGATTAACCGACAGCACCAGCCGCGAGTGCTGCCAGGGCGCGTAATCGGCCAAGGCATGCGACAGGCACTCCTTGTAGGCCGCATCGGTGAAGCCAGCGGCGTGCAGCGGCTTCAGCACACCCTCCTGGATCGGCACGACGAACGGCTCGGCCGTGTAGGACATGCAGCTGGTGACCGCGACCTCGCGGATCAGCGGCCGCCGGTCGAAGCGTGCCGCCAGCTGCTGCTGCAGCGCGGCCCAGGCCTGGCGATAGGCCGGACTCCAGAAGCGACCGACGGTGCGCGGCTTGTCATTGAAGATCGTCTCGATCGGCGGGCCGCCCAGCGACTTGACCCAGTCGGGCGCCTCGAAGCCGCCCCACACCCTGAGCTTGACCGCGAGCGGCTTGCTCGGATTGCGCTCGTTGTAGGCGCGGACCTCGGCCAGCGCGCGGTCGATGACGTTGTCGGGGCCGATCTCCGTGTCGGGCGTGGGCTGCAGCTGCTTCCAGCTCGCGATCACGACCAGCCCGCCGAAAATGCCGGGCTTGGCGTTGAGCGGTTCCAGCGTATTGACCGGATCGCCGCCGTAGCCGACGAAGCGATAGGCGCCCATCGAGACCAGCCCGCGGATCGGCGGCTTGATGTCCTGCGCCCATGCGAGCGACGGCTGCAGAAGAAGGAGCGTCGCGGTGCAGACGATCGACAGGCGACGGAGGGCTGACATGCCCTCAGCCTAGCGGACCTCCAGGTCCGCTCAAGCTCTTCCGGACCGCCGGCTTCCAGCCGGCTCATGATCATGGGCCGGCTGGACCTGCCTGCGCGAAGCCGAAGCGGCTTCGCTTCGGCGAAGGCAGGAGCCGGCGGTCCGGAAGACGAAGACTTGAAGCGGACCTGGAGCTCCGCGCTCCGATGAAGCCGCCTACCCCGACAACGGTACGAGATCGCCGAGCATCGTCGGGATGAACTCCGCCACCGTGGGATGGATGTGCATGGCGCGCTGCAGGACGGTGTAGGGCGCCTTGGCATACATGGCGTCGAGCACGCAGTGGACCACCTCGTCGCCGCCGGTGCCGAGGAACGTGGCGCCCAGGATCTGCTTGGACTCGGCGTCGACCAGGACCTTCATGAAGCCCTCGGTCTCGCCCTTCTCGAAGGCGCGCGAGACGTCCTCCATGGCGACCCGGCCGACCAGCGCGCGTCGGCCGCTCTTGCGGACCTCCGCCTCCGTCATGCCGGCGCGGCCGAGCGGCGGGTCGGTGTAGAGCGCATAGGCGGCAATGCGATCGCTGACGCGCCGCTGCCCGCCGTCGAGCAGATTGGCGGCCACGATCTCGTAGTCGTTCCACGCGGTGTGGGTGAAGGCGCCGCGGCCGTTGCAGTCGCCCAGCGCCCAGATGCCGGGCACATTGGTCCGAAGTTCGTCGTCGACCTCGATGTAGCCGCGCTTGTCCTGCTTCACGCCGGCGCGGTCCAACCCGAGATCGTCGGTGTTGGGCCGCCGCCCCGTCGCCAGCAGCAGGTGGGAGCCCAAAACCTCGATCGGGCCCTGCTCACAGGAAACTTTTAGGGCGATCCCGCCATCCTTCCGCAAGACGCTGACGCAGCTGGCGTTGGTGCGGATGTCGATGCCCTCGCGGCCGAGGAACGCCGCGACTTCCTTGGAGACGTCCTCGTCCTCGCGTGCGATCAGGCGCGGCCCCAGCTCGACGATCGTGACCTGGCTGCCGAAACGGCGATACATCTGGCCGAACTCGAGCCCGATGTAGCTGCCGCCCAGCACCACGAGATGCCGCGGCAGGAAATCGACGTCCATCATCGAGCTGTTGGTGAGGTAGTCGACCTGGTCGAGGCCGGGAATGTCGGGCACCGCGGCGCGACCGCCGACGTTGAGGAAGATCTTCTCCGCTTGCAGGACCTCGTCGCCGACCTCGACCTCGCGTTCCGAGCGCAGGCGGGCATGGCCGGTATAGACCGTGCAGTTCGCCTGGTTGCGCAGCGATCGCTCGACGCCGCGCGTCGAGGCGCCGGCGACCTCGTCCTTGCGCGCCTTGACGCGCTTCATGTCGACGGTGATCTCGCCGGCGCTGAAACCGTAGTCGGCGCCGCGTCGTGCCATGCGCACGGCATAGGCGCTGGCGACCAGCGTCTTGGTCGGCGTGCAGCCGGTGTTGACGCAGGTGCCGCCGAAACGGCCGCGCTCGACGATCGCCACTTTCATGCCGGCGCCGGCCAGCCGCCGCGCCAGCGCAGGACCCGCCTGGCCGGTCCCGATGATGATCGCATCGTAGGTCGTCATGCGGGCCTCCTCATTGCCGGGCGCGCGGCACTCCAGTGCCGCTCATGCGGTGTTGATGCAAGGAAGACGCGCCACAACGGCGGAGTTTACTCCGCCTCCAGTGGCGCGCTTCCCAGCACAAACTCATGACGGCAGCGGCTTGCCTGCTTGCTCGGCGATCATGTAGCGGGCGTACCAATCCGGCCATTCTGCGTCCCGCTGGCCGAGGCGCTTCTCGTACACGCCGTGCGCGGTCTCGGCGCGGCGCAACGCGCCTGTAAGCTCGGCGAGCGAGGTGAAGGCCGTGGGCCCCGCATCCACCCGTCCGGGCAATCGAGCGGTGACCTCCTGCAAAAGCCACTCGTTGCCGTCCGGATCGCTGAACGTCGCGTACGAGGCGTAGCTGCGGCGCGTCGGATCCGGGCCCTTCACCGGCGCCTCCCCAGGCAAACGGTGAAACACCTCGCCCACGGCGGCACCGCGGGCGACGAGGTCGGCGCGCGCCGCCACGATGTCGGACACGACGAGAAAAAGTCCGCGCGTCGAGCCCGGCGTGGCCGACGTGATCCCCTTGCCGAAGTGGATCGAGCACGGCGAGCCGGGAGGCGTGAACTGCACGGCGCGAAACGCCTCGCTCACGACGAAGTCGGCGTCGAGCCGCCAGCCGAGCTTGCCGTAGAAGCTCTTGGCGCGCTCGACGTCCGACACGGGAATGACGACGACCTCGAGTTTCATGTCCATGACAGGCTCCTTTCGCCTATTTCAGCACGACGAGGGGCTTTCCCTTCTCGACGATGTAGGTGGCGAGCTCCGCGGCGTTGGTGCTGCCGACATTCGTCACGCCGTGGACCGCTCCGGCCGGAATGAACAGGACCTCGCCGGCCTTGAGCGTCACGGGCGGCTTGCCCTCGACCCGGTATTCCAGCACGCCTTGGATGACGTAGACGATCTCCTCGCCGGGATGGCTGTGCGGCGGGAAGGTCACCCCCGGCGCGAGATCGACGCGGACCTGCACCATCTCATGGCCCGGAGTGCTGAGATCGTGCCGCTGCAGGGAAGTCCGCGTGACCCCCGGTTGCTGCGACCGCGCCGCATCGAACGTCAGACCGCTCGCGGCGATCAACATCGCAGCGGCAAGCACGCGACCCATTTTCATGCATGTCTCCTTCATGCGGCCCAGATCGACCGGTCACCGCATCAAGTCCACTGCACTATGGTATTGACGATCCCGCGTGTCACCATACGAGTTTGGCACTAGTAGAAAGACTATGGCATCTCTTCGTCAGGCGTGGGCCGCCTTACCGCCCAGACTGAAAATATTGGAACCCGTGCAGTGGGCTTCCGACGATTGGTCGCTCATCGAGCGCCTGCATGCGAATTTCAATGATCGCGAAGCGCATGCTCACTTGCCCATGCCGATTGCCCGCTTTCGCGAGGCTATAACGAAGAAGATTTACGAACACGCGAAGCACTTCGACGACGTCAAGACGGTATATGTCAATGACAGCTGGTACTCGGAAAACTTTGTGAACGGTGCACCCGACACGATGGCGAACTATGTGCGTCTCTATAACGACGACGTTGATGAGATGATGCGCATCCTCGTTCCTTCAGCGCACTATCGCAAAGCGCATTACGCCTACGGCAGATTTTCGGTTCCCGAACCGCATGGTCTGCATACCGACCATAGCGCGGAAGATCCGAAGGCCGAGGGAGAGCCGATCTGCATCGCCAGGATCGAAACGCTGGGGACGCACTATGTTGCCGGTGACTACAAGGCGCACGACCCCAAAACGCAAAGCATGCTCAAGGCGTTGAGATATTGGATTGCCGTTCCCGAAGGCGAGCCGGAGGATATTCTCGATGAACTGTTGAAACGGCAGACGCTCAAAACCATTCCGGTAAATCGCGTCATGCTGATGGTCGCCGGCAACGGTTCAGAAAATTCTCAGATCACCCAGCATATCGCCGCCAGACCGCCCGACGGCGGACTGCATTCGGCGTTCTTTCAAAGGCAATACAAGCTCGCGTAAGAGCCCCCTACTCCGGCGCCCGGTCGAGGATCGCTTGCAGCGTCTTCGCGCCGTGCGCGTCGGGCGGCAGCACGTCGCCGGACTCCGCGATCCGGCGACGTTGCGCATCCTCCCAATGGCGGCCGTCGAAGAACCGGGTGGGCTTCAGGCTGGGCCCGTCGATGTCGTCCAGGCAGCGGGCATTGACGATGATGCGGTGCGGCTGCGAACGCGGGATGTAGAAGGGATGCATGCCGCAATGCGAGCAGAAGGTATGCTGCGCCACGCCGGTGCCGAAGGTGTAGGACTTGAGCGCGCTCTTGCCGCGCAGCAGCTGGAAGGAGGTCAGCTCCATGCTGAGGTGCAGCATGCCCTTCTTGGTGCAGATCGAGCAGCTGCAGTTGGACATGTGGTCGAGGTCGACCTCGGCGCGAAACCGCACCCGGCCGCAATGACATCCGCCTTCCCGCGTTTCCAGCATGTCCGCCTCCTCAGTTGACCTCACCCGCAGGCAAGCGCGCCATCATGACCGAAACATCACGCGCCATCTCCAGGGCCTGCTCGATATCGAGCGACGCCGCTCGATGGAAGGTGCGCTTGGTCTGGCCGACGAATTCCGGATTCCACTTGGCGATGATCTCGGCCATCGCCAGGGCCGCCGGCAGGAGCTGGTCGTCCGGCACCACGCGGTTCACGAGACCCAGCTCATAGGCCCGCTGCGGCGTGATGTTCTCGCACAGCATCAACAGCTCGAAGGCGATCTTGCGGCCCATCACGTGCACGGCATGCGCCGTGACCGTGGAAGCGGTCAGCCCGGCGCGCAGCTCAGGGAATCCGAAGCGCGCGCTTTCGCCGGCCACGACGAGGTCGCAGCCGAGGGCCAGGCTGCAGCCCGCGCCCAGGGCATAGCCGTGCACCGCCGCGATGATCGGCTTGTCGATGCGCGCCAGGAGCTTGAACAGGTCTATGCTCTTGTCGGCATGCTGCACCAGGTGCTTGCGGTTCTCCGTCGTCAGCAGGCGCGGTGAAGACGTGTCCATCCCTGGACAGAAGGCTCGTCCGGCGCCCGAGACGATCACGGCGGCAACGGAGTCGTCGTGCTGGACGGCGAGCAACGCCTCGGTCAGCGCCTTTATGAGATCGGCGTTGAGCGCGTTCAGCTTCTTCGGGCGGTTCAAGGTCAGAAGCCGTATGGCGCCCCGCGTCTCGACCAGCAGCACATCTTCCATGCATGCCTCCCTGTTGCCGGCGATCATACAGCCGCGAATCCCGGGCAAAGACTGCCGATATGCGTGAAATTCCGCAGATGCAGAGATCGCCTTGCCTTGGCTGGCTGCCGGCCGCCATCATCGGGGCCAGCTGAGGAGCCCAGCTGAGGAGCGGCTAGCATGCGCGCGTTGATCTGCCGTCAATGGGGCGGCATCGAGCAATTGCAGATCGGCGAGGCACCGGTGCCGCGACCCGGTCGCGACGAGGTGCTGATCCGGGTGAAGGCGACGGCGGTCAACTACGCCGACGCCATCATGGTCGCCGGGCGCTACCAGACCAAGCCGGAGCTGCCGTTCAGCCCGGGGCTGGAGACCGCCGGCGTGATCGAGGCCTGCGGGCCTGACGTAGAGGGACTGAAGCCCGGTGACCGGGTGATGGCGATCCTGGCCTATGGCGGCCTGGCCGAGTTTGCCGTGGCGCCGGCCGCGGAGACCTACGTCATCCCCCACGACCTGAGCTTCGCCGAGGCCGGCGCCTTCCCGATCGCTTACATCTCCAGCCACGTGGCGTTGCGCTGGCAGGGGCGGCTGGAGCCGGGCGAGACGCTCCTGGTGCTGGGCGCCGCGGGTGGCGTCGGCCTGACCGCAGTGGAGATCGGCAAGGCCATGGGCGCGCGTGTCATCGCCGCCGCCAGCACGGCGGAGAAGCTGGCCGTGGCCACGGCGCACGGAGCCGACGCCACGGTGAACTACTCGAGCGAGAAGCTGACCGAGCGGGTGATGGCGCTGACCGGAGATAAAGGCGCCGATGTCTGCTTCGATCCCGTCGGCGGCGGGCTGTTCGATGCGGCGCTGTCGGCGCTCGGCTGGGGCGGGCGCATCCTGCTGGTCGGCTTCGTCGGCGGCGTGCCGCAGATCCCGGCCAACCGTCTCCTGGTGAAGCATCGCTCCGCGCTCGGCTCGTCGCTGCGCTATTTCCGCTGGCACGCACCGGACAAGCTCGAACGTTCGGTCGCGGAGCTGCTGCGCTGGCATGGCGAAGGCAAGCTCAGGCCCTGCATCACCCACCGCCTGCCGCTGGAGCGCGCGGTCGAGGGGATCCGCCTGCTGACCGACCGCCAGGCGCATGGCAAGATCGTGGTCGAGCTGGAGCCCGCATGACAGAGATCCACCTCAGCCGGCCGGCCCGGCATGTCGCGCTGATCACCATCGACAACCCGCCGAAGCTGAACGCCATGACACGGCCGATGTTGGCCGAGCTCGGCCGCCTGTGGGATGAGCTGGAGCGCGACGACAGCCGCTGCATCGTCGTCACCGGTGCGGGCGAGCGTGCCTTCTGCGTCGGCGCCGATGTCAGCGGCGATCTGTCGGCCGGCCCTGAGATGGCGCGCATGGTGAGCCACGCGCTGCTCAAGACCGACACCTACAGGAAGCCGATCATCGCCGCGGTGAACGGCGACTGCATCGGCGGCGGCGTCGAGCTGCTGCTGTCGACCGACATCCGCGCCGCGGTGCCCAAGGCGCGCTTTGGCCTGACCGAGGTGAAGTGGTCGATCTACCCGTTCGGCGGCGCGGCCATCAAGCTGGTGCAGCAGATCGGCCATGTGCATGCCATGGACCTGCTCCTGACGGCACGGCTGATCGATGCCGGACAGGCGGCGACGCTGGGCTTGGTCAACCGTGTGCTGCCGCCCGAACAGCTGATGGACTGGGCGCTGGAGACGGCGGCGATGATCGCAGCCAACAGCCCCTCGGCGGTGCAGGCGGTGAAGCGCCAGATCAGCGGCACCATTGCCGACCACGCGCTGAGCCGCGAGGCGCTCGAGCAGGAGCTGGGCGATGCCGTGCGTGCCAGTCCGGATTTTGCCGAGGGCATTGCGGCGTTCCGCGAAAAGCGCCAGCCACGGTATCGATGACGACGACCCGGCCGCAGAGCCGCACCCTCGGCGATCTTCTGGACGAGCTGGCGGCGGCGACGCCGCAGGCGCCGGCGCTGGTCAGCGGCACCGAGCGCCTCGATTTCGCCGGGCTGAAGGCGCGGACCGACGGCTTCGCCCGCGCCCTGCTCGCTCTCGGCATCGGCCGCGGCGATCGCGTGGCCCTGCTGTGCTCGAACCGCAGCGAATGGGTGGTGGCCGCGGGCGCCGCCGCCAAGCTCGGCGCGCCGGTGGCGGCCATCAGCACCTTCAGCAGCCCGCGCGAGCTCGCCTATGCGCTGGAGCATTCCGGCGCCCGCGCGCTGGTCATGCTGAGCCGGTTCCGCGACCGCCACTTCCTGCAGCCGCTGGGCGAGCTCTGCCCGGAGCTGGCACGCTGCCCGCCCGGGGCCTTGCAGAGCGCGGCGCTGCCGGACTTGGCGAGCGTCGTCGTGCTGGATGGCGATGCTTCACCGGGCACCTTCGGCCCGGAGGAATTCCTGGCGCGCGGCGCGGGCATCGATGGCGCGACGCTGGCGCGGGCACAGGCCGCGGTCACCCCGGACGACATCTGCTTCATCCTCTACACCTCGGGCTCCACCGCCGCGCCCAAGGCCGTGACCTTGGCGCACGGGCCGCTGCTCGCCAACGGCTTCGACATCGGCGAGCGGCAGCACCTCGCGGCCGAGGACCGGCTGTGGCTAGCAGTACCGCTGTTCTGGGCGTTCGGCTCGGCCAACGCGATGCCCGCGATCATGACCCATGGCGGTTGCATGGTGCTGCAGGAAGTGTTCGAGCCGGGCGCGGCGCTGGCCTTGATCGAGCGCGAGCGCTGCAGCGTGTACTACGGCATGGCCAACATGGCGCGCGCGCTGCTGGAGCATCCGGATCATCCCGGGCGCCGGCTGGGCGCCATGCGCACCGGCCTCACCATCGGTCCGCCGGAGGACATCACGCTCACCATCCAGGCGCTGGGCGCAGCCGAGCTCTGCACCGTCTACGGCTCGACCGAGACCTACGGCAATTGCGCCGTCACCGACGCGCACGACCCGCTGCCGCTCAGGCTTGCCACGCAAGGCCTGCCGCTGCCGGGCATGACCATCCGCGCCGTCGATCCGGTGACCCGGGCGCCGCTGCCGCCGGGCGAGATCGGCGAGCTGGCGGTGCGGGGCTACACCACGCCGGGCTACTTCCGCGCGCCGGAGCTCGACGCCCAGGCGTTCGACAACGGCTGGTTCCTCACCGGCGATCTCGGCTCGATCGAGCCGGATGGCCGTGTGCGCTTCCGCGGGCGGCTGAAAGAGATGATCAAGACCGGTGGCGTCAATGTCGCGCCGCTGGAGGTCGAGCATGTCCTGCTGCAGCATCCCGACATCGTGCAGGCTCATGTCGTCGGCGTGTCGGATCGGCTGAAGGGCGAGATCGTCGCCGCCGCCGTCGAGATCCGCGCCGATGCCGAGCCCGACGTCGCGGCGATCACCGCCTTCTGCCGCGAGCGGCTGGCGAGCTACAAGGTGCCGACACGCCTCGCCTTCCGCGCGGCCGGCGAATTTCCGCGCACACCGACCGGCAAGATCCACAAGCCCGGCCTGCGCCAGGAACTGGCCCAAGAACCGGCATCGGACGGCACGTCATAGGGAGAAATGCATGCCCGGTCTGTATTACGACCAGTTCCATGTCGGTCAGGTATTCAAGCACCCGATCCGCCGCACGATTACCGAGGCCGACAACGTCTGGTTCAGCGCCGTGACGCACAACCCGTCATACCTGCATCTCGACGAGGAGTACTGCCGCACCGAGACCGAATTCGGCCAGCGGCTGGTCAACAGCTGCTTCACCCTGGCGCTGATGGTCGGCATCTCGGTCGGCGACACCGTGCTGGGCACCGCCGTCGCCAACCTCGGCTGGGACGAGGTGCGCTTTCCCAAGCCGCTGTTCCACGGCGACACCGTACGGGTCGAATCGGAAGTACTCGAGATGCGCGAGAGCAAGTCCCGGCCCGGCGAGGGCATCGTCATCTTCGCGCACCGCGCCTTCAACCAGAACGCTGAGCTGGTGGCCCATTGCAAACGCTCGTCCCTGATGAAAAAGACACCGGCGTGACACCCGGCTGCAAAGTTGCAACTGTCACCCCGAGCGAAGCGAGGGGCCTTTAAAGCCGCAGGAAAGGTCCCTCGCTACGCTCGGGATGATGGGGTGGACGGCCCCCACCCGGCATCGGTGTGCCACACTGGTTCTGGGTAAACAGCAACCAGTGAAAGGGGACCGTCCATGGAAAAGGCTAGCATGATTGGGCTCGATATCGCCAAGAACGTGTTCGAAGTGCATGGCCGCAGCGCGGCGGGCCAGGTGGTGCTTCGCAAGAGCCTGAAGCGGGGGCAGGTGGAGAAGTTCTTTGCCACGCTGGAGGCGACGTCGATTGGCATGGAAGCGTGTGGCTCGGCTCATCACTGGGCACGCCTGCTCGGCAAGCTGGGGCACGAGGTGCGGCTGATGCCGCCGGCCTACGTCAAACCTCACGTCAAGCGCAACAAGACCGACGCGATCGATGCGGCGGCGTGCTGCAAGGCGATGGCTGATGAGGATATGCGCTTCGTGCCGGTCAAGACGGTCGAGCAGCAGGCGGCGTTGTCGCTGCACCGCAGCCGCGACCTGCTGGTCAGCCAACGAACCCAGCTTGGCAATGCGCTGCGCTCTCTGCTGTCGGAGTTCGGCATCGTGGACGGCAAAGGCAAGGCCGGCTTGGCGCGCCTGGTCGACGAACTGCGCGCCGGCACGCTCGCGCTGCCAGCCGATGCGGTGGCGGCGGCGATGGCGCTGGCCGATCAGCACGCCGCCCTCGATGCGGCAGCCGATGCCCTGGAGCGGCGCATCACCGCGCAGGCCAAGGCCGACGAGAAGGCGGTCATGCTGAAGACCGCCCCCGGTGTCGGTCCGCTCAGTGCCCATGCCACGCTGGCCACCCTGCCGGATCCCTCGCTCTTCAAGAGCGGCCGCGACTTTGCGGCGTGGCTTGGCCTTACACCGCGGCTCCACGGCACCGGCGGCAAGACGCGCACCGGACGCATCACCAAGCAAGGCAATCAACCGTTGCGGCGATTGCTCGTGCTCGGTGCCACCGCCTGGGTGAGCTACGCCAAGGCTCACCCCGAGAAAGCCTCGCCGTGGCTGCGCGGCATGCTCGCCCGCCGGCCCAGCAAGGTCGTGGCCGTCGCCCAGGCCGCCCGCACCGCCCGTATCCTGTGGGCCATGCTCACGCACAACCAACCCTATCGCGCGCCAGCCGTCGGCTAAGCCGTCGGCTGACCGCCCAACCCCTTCGCAAGGAGCACAGCAGCAACTGATGGCGAAATCGGTAGGCATACCGGACCGGGGACACTCCGTGCTGTCATCGCGCGCAACAGCGCGCCGGGATGATCGGAACCTCGGCAAGTACACCATCGAGGCCAGCGGCACATGATCGGCCGCACAAACAGGCCGGACACATGACCGCTCCTACTTCTCGCCAAAAGATGTTGCAAAACCCCTTGCGAAACGGGGGCCGTCCACACATGACAGCGGGTCTGTATCAACGAGGAGACGGGAGCGATGACGGCACGCAAGATGCGGCTCGGTCTGTCGATACGCGGCCATGGCTATCACCCGGCCGCCTGGCGCCATCCCGATGTGCCGGCCGACGGCACGCTGCACGTCGAGCATTATGTACAGAGCGCCCAGGCCGCCGAGCGCGGCAAGCTCGACATGGTCTTCTTTGCCGACGGCGCCGGCATTCGCCAGGGAGACACGCCGCCGGGCTCGCTCGCCCGGACCGGCCGCGACATGGTCGAGCTGGAACCGATGACCTTGCTGCCGGCCCTGGCCATGGTCACCCGGCATGTCGGCCTGGTGACGACGGCCTCCACCACCTACAACGAGCCGTACAACCTCGCGCGCAAGTTCGCCACGCTTGGACCTTATAAGCAAGGGCCGCGCCGGCTGGAACGTGGTGGCGTCCTGGTCGGAGCTCGAAGCCCAGAACTTCGGGCTGGAGACGACGCTCGACTACGACACGCGCTACGCCCGCTCCGCCGAGTTCGTCGAGGTGGTCAAGGGACTGTGGGACAGCTGGGACGACGGCGCTCTCGTGTTCGACAAGGCCGCCGGCCGCTATTTCGACGAAGCGAAGATGCACGTGCTGGATCACCAGGGGCGGTTCTTCAAGGTGCGCGGTCCGTTGAACGTAGCCGGCATGCCGCAGGGTCATCCGGTGATCGTGCAGGCCGGGCGCCTCGGAGCAAGGGCGGGAGCTGGGTGCGGCGACCGCCGAGGTCATCTACGCGATCAGCGGCTCGCTCAAGGACGCGCGCGCCTACTACGCCGACGTGAAGGGGCGGATGGCGAAATACGGCCGCGAGCCCGACGACCTGAAGATCATGCCGGCGCTTTGCCCGGTCGTCGGCCGCACGCGCACCGAAGCGCAGGCGAAGTACGACGCGCTACAGGCCCTGATCGACCCGCTGGCCGGCCTCGGCGCGCTCTACAGCTCGTTCGGCGACCTCTCGGGCTATCCGCTGGACGAGCCGGTGCCCGAGAGCGCGCTGGGCAGCCAGGAGATGCGCAGCCTCAGCGCCCTGCTGGTCGAGCGGGTGCGACGGGAGAAGCCCACGATCCGCGAGCTGTACCTGCGTGCCGGTCTCACCGGCTCGGCGCTGATCGGCACGCCCGCCGACATCGCCGACGCCATGCAGGAATGGTTCGAAGCAGCGGCGTGCGACGGCTTCAACATCACGCCGGCCACCCTGCCCGGAGGCGGCGGGGATTTCGTCGAGATGGTCGTTCCCGAGCTGCAGCGCCGCGGGCTGTTCCGGACCGAGTACGAAGGCAGGACCTTGCGGGAAAATCTCGGCCTGCGACCCGTGACGAGCCGCTACAATCGAAACCGCCAAGCCGCGGAGTAACCATGCCGATCATCGACGTCCAGGTTCATCCCTTCGACAAAAATCATCCAGGCCGGCCGTGGGCCGGTCCCTCGCACGGGCTCCTCTCCGCCACGGGCGAAGAAATGGTCGCGGCGATGGACAGCGTTGGGGTCGACGGCGCGATCATGGTGTCGTCGTTCAGCGCCTATGAATACGATCCGAGCTACGCGCTAGAAGTCTACAACGCCTGGCCGGACAAGTTCCGGGTCGTGACGCCGGTCGACGCGACCGATCCGGCGATCGACGATGTGGTGGCGAGGTGGGCCGTGACACCGGGCGCGCGCGGCATTCGCATACGCATGGGCAAGGGCCTGCCGATGGACGCCGACCATCCCGGCCTGAACCGCGCGTTCGCCGCGGCCGCCCGGCATGGCTTGCCGGTCAATCTGCTGTGCTGGGGCATCCTCGACAAAGGCCTGCCGCACATCCAGCGACACCCCGATACGGTCATCGTCATCGACCATCTCGGCCTGCTGCAGCCTTTTCGCCCGCCGGTTCCCGCCGACGTCTGGGCCGACCTGCCGAAGCTGCTCGACCTGGCTCGCTATCGAAACGTACAGGGTGAAGATCAGCGGCGCCTGCACGATGTCGCACCAGCCGTTCCCCTATGACGATATCTGGGAGCCGGTGCTGCGGGTCATCGATGCGTTTGAGCTGGATCGCTGCATGTGGGGCACCGACTGGACCCGCACGATCGGCATGCTGACCTATGAGCAGGGCGTGGCACCGTTCCGCGATAGCAAACGCCTGTCCGAGAGCGACAAGGCGGTGCTCATGGGAGGAACGGTGCGACAAGTCTACAAGTGGTAACGCGACCGCGGCGAGCCGCGACGTGCAACGTGGAGAGGGATAGATGAATCGTCTCGAGGGCAAGGTTGCGGTGATCACCGGCGCGGGCTCCGGCATCGGCCGGGCATCGGCCAGGCTGTTCGCCGCCGAGGGTGCCAAGGTCGTCGTGGCGGAGATCGACGCGACGCTGGGCGAGGCGAGTGCACGCGAAGCCAGTGCCGGCGCCCGCTTCGTGCGCACCGACGTGACCGACGAGGAGAGCGTCAAGCAGATGGTGCAACAGGCCAGGGACGTTTTCGGCCGCATCGACGTCCTGCTGAATTGCGCCGGCGGCTCGCTGCGCGAGGACAGGCCGGTGACCGAAGTCGATCCGTCGGTCTGGGACAAGACCATCAACCTCGACATGAAGGGGCCGTTCCTGTGCTGCCGGCACGTCATCCCCGTGATGGTCGAGCAGGGCAAAGGCAGCGTGGTCAACTTCTCGTCGGTGGTGGCCTTGCGCGGCAACCACATCGCCCATGTCTACGTCATGGCCAAGGGCGGCCTGATCTCCTTCACCCAGGCCTTGGCCGGCGCCTACTCGCCCAAGGGCATCCGCGTCAACGCCATCTGCCCCGGCATCGTGCTGACCGAACGGGTCAGGAGCCGCTTTGCCGGCGGCAACCAGATTCGCTTCGGCGGCATCGACGACATCGCCGGGCAATACCCGTTCGCCGTCGGCCAGCCGGAGGACATCGCCAACGTCGCCCTGTTCCTCGCCTCCGACGAATCGCGCATGGTGAACGGCGCCGCGATCCCGGCCGAAGGCGGCTTTTCCGCTTATTAGGGTCGAGCGTTGACCGCCAATTGAGCCTCGAAGGCCCGTTTGTAGGCAGGCCGCGCTTCGCCGCGGGCGAGATAGGCGGCGAGGGTCGGATATTCGTCCAGGATGCCCGATGATCTCAGCCTGAGCAGCACCGACACCATCATCAGGTCGCCCGCGCTGAACCCGCCATCGAGCCAGTCGGCCCTGCCAAGGCGAGCGGCAAGTTGCTTCAGCCGGTCGCGGACGCGATCCTTGACCAGAGGCAGGCGCTCCTTGGTCCAGGGCTTGTCGCTTTCCAGGATCGTGGTGGTTGCGAGCTCGAGGATCGGCGGCTCCACCGTGTTGAGCGCGGCGAACATCCACGTGATCGCCCGCGCCCGCGCATTGGCATCCTCCGGCAGCAGGCCGGCATGGCGCTGGGCGATATGGAACATGATCGACCCTGTCTCGAACAGGGCGAGATCGCCTTCCTCGTAGGTCGGAATCTGGCCGAAAGGATGAAGCGCCAGGTGCGCGGGTTCCTTCATCGCCCGAAACGAAACAAGGCGAACCTCGTAGGGCTGGCCCACTTCTTCGAGCGCCCAGCGGACGCGCGTATCACGCGCCAGTCCCCGGCCGCCATCGGGGGACCGTTCGAAGGCGGTGATGGTGATGGTCATCGCAAGGCTCCTCCTACTGCGCCGTCATGCCGCCATCGATCACCAGTTCCGAGCCGGTGACCCAGGATGCCTCGTCGGACGCCAGGAACAGCACGCCATTGGCGATATCCAGGGCGGTGCCGAGCCGCCCCATCGGCGTGCGATCGACCAGCGCCTGGCGCACGGCCGGATCGCTGAAGCGCTTCTCGGTCAGCGGCGTATCGGCATAGCCCGGATGCACCGAATTGATGCGGATATTCTCCTTCGCATATTGCAACGCCGCCGACTTGGTGAAGATCGTGATGGCGCCCTTGGCGGCCGAATAGGCGGGCGACGTGGGACTGCCGACGATGCCCATGACCGAGGACGTGTTGATGATCGACCCGCCGCCGCCCTTGCGCATGGCCGGGATCGCCGTCCGGGTGCCGAGGAAAACGCCCTTGGCATGGACACCGAGCTCGTGTTCCCAGATCTCCACCGTGATGTCCTCGACCTTGCCGGGAAAGCCGACACCGGCATTGTTGAACAGGATGTCGAGCCGTCCGTGCGCCGCCATCACGGCGTCCACGACCTCGGCCCAGTTCCGTTCCGACGTCACGTCGAGGTGCAGGTAACGCGCGTCATGCCCTTCGGCGCGCAGCGCCGCGGCCGCGCGCTCGCCCAGCTCATCGCGGATGTCGGTCAGCACCACCTTCGCGCCCTCGCGACGAACAGATGCGCGGCCGCGCCGCCGAAGCCCATCAGCTCGCCCTTGATCGCCGCCGCCGCGCCGGTCAGCAGCGCCACCTTGCCCCGCAGTCGCATTCCGTCCTCCCATTCAAGCCCCCGTCATCCCGAGCGAAGCCGCCCGAAGGGCGGCGCAGTCGAGGGACCACTTCTTGTCGGCGCATCGACAAAAGAGGTCCCTCCGCTCCGCCTCGCTTCGCGAGGCTTCGGTCGGGATGACGGAGGGAGTTTACGTCGGAACACCGATCGACTTCAGCCGCGCATGGGCGCGACCGGCGCGCGCCTTGAGGCCATCGAGATAGGTGCTGACGTCGGTGCCGGGCAGGTTCAGCACCTTGCAGCCGAGCCGCCAGTACTCCTCGATCTGCGCCTCGGTTTCCGCCGACCCGCGGGCAAGCTTGCCGTGCGCGTTGCAGGCCTCGGCGATCCGGCGCACGGCGGCCTTGAACGTCGGGTGCTCGAGCTGGAGATGAACGCCAAGCCGCGCACTGAGGTCGGAGTGGCCATAGGCGATCATGTCGATGCCCTCCGTGGCCGCGATCGCCTCGACATTCTCCAGGCCCTCGAGCGACTCGATCGACACGCAGACGATGATGTTGGCATTGGCCCACGGCGCATACTCCGACGCGTGACGCGCGCCATGGCTCCTGTATCCGGTGTGCATGCCCTGCCCCGAGATGCCGCGCTTGCCGATCGGCGGATACTTCGCCTCGGCGACGATCGCGCGCGCCTCCTCGACGCTGTCGACCTCCGAGACCTGGATGCCCATGATCCCCTGATCGAGGATCGCCGGGATCATGTAGGTGAAGGATTTGTGGATCCGCACGATCGCCGAGACGTCGGTGGCCTGGAACCAGCCGGCGAGATCGGCGATCGTCTCGAGATCGAAGGCGCCGTGCTCGTGGTCGATCATGCAGTAGTCGAAGCCCGAGGCCTCGATGATCCACGGCACCCCGCGCGATGCGAACTCCTTCAGCCCGGTTCCGAGCGCGGCCCGCCCCTCGCGCACCGCCCGCCATATGCTGTTGTCTTTCATGGCGTGCCTCTTGGAATCCGGTGGCGACCGGCTCTATTCAGCCTTGATGCCCGCGAACTTGATCACCTTCGCCCACTTTTCGGTGGCATCCGAGATGATCTTCTCGAATTCCGCAGGTGTGCCGCCAACCACCGTGCCGCCCAGCTCTTCGATCCGGGCCTTGATCTTGGGATTTGCGAGGCCGGCGTTGAGCTCCTTGTTCAGCAGATCGACGATTGCCGCCGGGGTGGCCTTGGGCGCGCCGATGCCGGCAAAACCGGTGGCCTCATAGCCGGGCAAGAACTCTCCCACCGATGGAACGTCGGGAAAGACGTCCAGACGCTTCGCGGGCGTCACCGCCAGGGCGCGCAGCTTGCCGGCCTTGATGTGTGAAATCGCTTCCGACACCGGAGCGAAAACCAACTGCACGTGGCCGGCGATCAGATCGGCGACCGCAGGCGCGCCGCCCTTGTACGGGACGTGGACCAGATTCAGCCCGCTCATCATCTTGAAGAGCTCGCAGGTGATGTTTTGCGGCGTGCCGGCGCCGGCCGACCCGTAGTTGATCTTGCCCGGGTTGGCCTTGGCGTAGGCGATGAGCTCGGGCAGGGTCGTGGCGGGGACCGACGGATTTACCACGACGACGTAAGCCAGCCGCGCGAGGTAGATGACCGGCGCGATGTCCCGCATGAAGTCGAAAGGGAGATTGGTGAAGAGCGCGGGATTGATCGCGGCCGGGGTCACGACGGTCAGCAGGGTGTAGCCGTCCGGCGGTGCCTTGGCGACCATCTCGGTTCCGATGTTGCCGCTGGCGCCGGGCTTGTTCTCAATGAGGAATTGCTGGCCGAGGCGCTCCGTCAGCCAATCACCCATCAGGCGCGCCATGATGTCGGTCGCCCCGCCGGGGGGAAAGCCGACGACGATGCGTACCGGCTGCCGTGACGGATAGGCTTGGGCCCACGCACCGTTGGGCACGGCCGGCAACGCGGCAGCACCCGCGGCCAGATGCATGAATGAGCGACGGAGAAACTTCATGATGCTCCCTCCACAGTTGTTTTTTTGCGCGACGGCACGGATACGCAATGCAACTGGACGCCCGTGGGGACAGGCTACATCCGTCTTGTGCGGCGGCGGAAGGCCTCCATCTGGCCCATCACGTCATTTCGCTGCGCTGCGGAACTACCCTCCGCCCGCCAATCCGTCGTCGGCGCATTGCATCATCGACATCGCGGGACGTAGCCTTCGAACAGACCGGAGATCGAGCGCATGAAACGCAGCACGGATCGCATCCTCACTACCCACATGGGCAGCCTGCCGCGGCCCGACATGCTGGCCGACCTGCTGGTGGCCCAGGCCGAGGGCAAGCCGGTCGATGCCGCGCGGATCCCGGCGCTGACCGACGAGGCGATGGACCTTGTCGTGCGCCGCCAGCTCGACTGCGGCATCGATGTCGGCAACGACGGCGAGATGCCGCGCTCCACCTTCTTCGGCTACATCACCGGCCGCATGTCGGGCTTCGGCGGCCAGTCGAAGCGCCGGCCGATCCTCGACATGCAGCACTTTCCCAAGTGGTGGCGGAACTACCAGGCGCGCGGCGTGCGCCGGCTCAACGTCTACGGCTTCCCGGCGGCGATCGGCCCGGTGCGCTACGAGAGCCTCGATGGCGCCAAGGCCGAGCTCGACGCCTTCGCCCGCGCGCTCGAGCGTCAGACCAAACGCTTCGCCGAGACCTTCGTCACCGCCGTCTCGCCCGGCTTCGCCGCCTGCTCGCTGCAGAACCAGCACTACGACAGCCACGAGGCCTACGTCTTTGCCCTCGCCCGCGAGCTCAGGCAGGAATACCGGTTCATCGTCGCGCAAGGCCACGTGCTGCAGATCGACTCGCCCGACCTCGGCATCGAACGCGCCGGCTACTTCCAGGACGAGCCGCTGGCGAAGTTCATCGAGGCGATGGAAATGCACGTCGCCGCGCTGAACGAGGCCCTGGCCGACATCCCGCCCGAGCGGGTGCGCTTCCACGCCTGCTGGGGCAACCGCGACAGCCCGCACGTGAACGACGTGCCGGCGCCCGACGTGCTGCCGGTCTGCTTCCAGGTGAAAGCGGGTGCACTCTGCCTGCCCTTCGCCAATCCGCGCCACAGCCACGAGGTCGACGCTTTCCGCACCCAGAAGCTGCCCGATCGCATGACCCTGGTCTGCGGCGTCGTCGAAATCGACGCACAACTACGTCGAGCACCCGGAGGTGATCGCCGAGCGGCTGGAGCGCGCCGTGCGCGCCGTCGGCGACCGCGAGCGCGTCATGGCCGGCACCGATTGCGGCTTCGGCACCATCGTCGGCGACACCCAGGTGTCCGAGGACGTGGTGTGGGCCAAGCTCGCGGCGATGCGCGACGGTGCTGCCATCGCGAGCAAGCGGCTCTGGGGTTGATGGAATCGCGCGGCGTGGGGCACTCGTGCCTTGAGCCGCAGCGGGCGCACCGCTATTTTGGGTTCTGAACGGCAAGGAGCCGAGATGAGAAACGAGGCCAAGACGCTGATCGAGCAGGCACGAGCGCTGCCGCCGGAAGAGCGCATCGCGCTGGTTGAGGACGTGCTCGACAGCCTCGACCGTGCTCCCGACATCGATCAATTGTGGGCACGGGAGGCGGCTGACCGTGTGGCTGACTACCGGCGCGGCGAGATTGCCGCCAAGGACCTGAGCGACGTTGTTGCCAAATACCGGCCGTGACGGTCCGGCTTCTCGAAATTGCCGAGATCGAACTTGATCAGGCTATCCACTGGTATGGAGAGCAGGCGCCCGGATTGGGCGAGGCGTTTTCTTGATTGAGGTGCTGCCCACTGCGGCCCGCATCGCACGATTCCTGAGGCGTGGCATCCCCTGGGCGAAGGTGTTCGCCGCTGCCGCCTCAGTCGGTTGCCGTACGGGCTGATCTACACCATCGACAATGGCGACATTCTGGCGCTGGCGGTCGCTCACTTGCACCGGCGTCCTGACTACTATTGGCGCGATCGCCTGGAGCGATGACCTGGCGAAGTGGTCTGGCCCAGCTCTAGGCGATGCGTGGACACTCAGCGGGCAACGAAGGAGCCGCTTCCCGGCGACGCGACTGTCGACTTCGACGCGGTGCTCGACTGCCCCCAGGTCTACCCGGTGCCATGGCGCATGGGGGCCTGCCTCGTCTCATCCAAAGAAGGTGAAGAACGCCATGGTGCAGAGCATCTATGACAACCCCGAATTCTTTGCTGGCTATACCCGGTTGCCCCGTCAGGTTCATGGCCTGGACGGCGCGCCCGAATGGCCGGCAATCCGGATGATGCTGCCTGAAATCGCCGGCAAACGCGTTGTCGACTTGGGATGCGGCTTCGGCTGGGCCTCCCGCTGGATGCGCGAACATGGCGCCGTATCGGTGCTCGGCATCGACCTGTCCAACAACATGATCAGCCGTGCCAGGGCCGATACCAACGATTCCGCGGTGGAATACCGGATTGCCGATCTCGAAACCCTGGAGTTGCCGGAGGCCGCCTTCGACCTCGCCTACAGCGCCCTGACGTTCCATTACATCAAGGACTTTGATCGTCTCGTCCGGACGGTCCACCGCGCGCTGACGCCCGGCGCGGATTTTGTCTTCACCATCGAGCATCCGATCTTCATGGCTGCTTCTCATCCGCATTGGCTCACGGACGAGGCGGGGCGCCGAACATGGCCGGTCAGTCGCTATGCAATCGAAGGCGAGCGCCGGACCGACTGGTTTGTGAACGATGTGATCAAGTATCATCGGACCATGGCCACAACGCTCAATGTCCTGATTGGCGCGGGCTTCGGCCTTGTCGGCATCGATGAGTTCGCCCCGTCCCCCGAGCAGATTGCGAAAGCACCTTCTCTCGCCGAAGAACTGGAACGGCCGATGATGCTTTTGGTATCTGCGCGGCGATAAGAACGCGCTTCGTCAGCCAGTATCGGCAACCGCCGCCACGATCGTTCTGCGCAGCCAGACATGGCGCGGAGAATCCTGATGGCGGGCATGCCAGGCGAGGCTCATCGGCACGCCGCCGAGCGCGAGCGGCGGCGGCGCCATCGCGAAGCGCCGCATGTCGGCGGCCGTCCGCGCCAGGCTGGAGGGCAGCGTCATGATCAGGTCGGAACGCGCCGCGATCTCGACGGCTGCCAGGAAGCTCGGCACGCGCACCTTGACCCGCCGTTGCTTGCCGCGGCGGGCGAGGACTTCATCGACCGGCGCCCGGCCGGTCCCGGTGATGCTGACGACGAGATGATCCAGTTCCAGGAACCGTTCCAGCGTGAGCTTCCTGCCCGCCGCGGGATGCCCGGCGCGCATCAGGGTCACGAAGGCGTCCTGGTAGAGCGTGCGTTTGCGGATCCCGGCAGGTGCGTCCCTGACGACGCCGATGAGGGCATCCACGGAGTCGGCTTCGAGCGCCTCGGTGAGGCGCGGCCCCGGCGGGACCACCTCGAGATCGACGCCCGGCGCCTGCTCGGCGAGGCTGGCAATCAGCCGCGGGGCGACGACGGCGGCCTCGAGGTCCAGCATCAGGAGCCGCACCGGACCTGTGGCTTGCGCCGGATCGAATCCCCTGCCGTCGAGAACCTCGCCGACGCCGGCCAACGTCTGTCGCAACAACGGCCGCAGCCCTTCCGCGCGCGCGGTCAGCAGATATCCGCCGGGCCCGTCGACCAGAAGCCGATCGGAGAACAGGGCCCGCAAGCGCGCGAGCGCCCGGCTGGCCGCGGGTTGGCTCATGCCGAGCCGCGTTGCGGCGCGGCTCACGCTGCGCTCGTCGAGCAGCGCGTTGAGCACGACCAACAGGTTGAGGTCGGCCTTTCGTAAATCCACTTCGCGCATATCGGAGATATACCTCATGCATTAGACGCATGCCAATGCGCACCCTAGATTCCGGGGAGGTCAATTCAGGAGAACCGACATGTTCGTGGTGCTTGGAGCAAACGGGCGAGCCGGCGGCGAGACCGCTCGGGCGCTGATCGAAGGGCGCAAACCCGTCCGCGTGGTGCTGCGGCGACCGGAGCAGGCCGAAAGGTGGACGAAGCTCGGCGCCGAGGTAGCGATCGGCAGCATCGAGGACGTGCCAGGCCTTGCCGCCGCCATGGGGGGCGCTGAGGGCGGCTTTGTGCTCTGCCCTCCGCCCGTCAGCGGCGATCCGTATGGACACGCGAACGAGGTCGGCAGCGCCCTTGCGGCCGCGGTGCGCCAGGCCCGGCTGCCCAAGGTGGTGGCCCTGTCCTCGATCGGGGCCCAGCACCGGACCGGCACGGGGGTCATCGCAACGCTCAACAGCCTGGAGAAGCATCTCGAGGCGGCAGCGCCCTCGACGACCTTCCTGCGGCCGGGTTACTTCGTCGAGAGCTGGGGCGACGTCGCACCGGCCGTGGTGGCCGACGGCGTGCTGCCGAGCTTTCTCGAACCCGCGCAGAAGATCCCGATGGTCAGCACGACGGACGTGGGGCGTACCGCCGCCGGCCTGCTCGGCGACGATTTCGCCGGCCAGCGGGTCGTCGAACTGCGCGGCCCGCAGGACTGGAGCGCGGACGATGTCGCGGCCGCCTTCGGCAAGGTGCTCGGTCGCCCCGTGGCGACGGCATTCGTTCCGCCCGAGGCGCGTGCCGCGGTCCTCGCGCAGGGCGGGGTCCCGCGCGAGCTCGCCGATGCGTTGCTCGGGATGTATGACGGCATCGCCAGCGGCCGGGTCGAGCACGAAGAAGGAATCGAACAGCGTCGCGGCTCCGTTGCGCTGGCCGATGCCGTTGCCCGGATGGTGCGGAGCATGGACGCGAATGCCGGTGGTCTGGCGGCCTGAGGCTGCTTTGCGCCATCAGCCGACCTTCCTACTCCGGCGAGAATTGGGTCGCCTTGGAGGTCGGCCTTGTCAGATAGCCCTCGATCACGCGGGCGATATCCGGCCCTTGGCCGAAATTGTAATGTGTATAGCCCGGCACGATGGCGAGCCGGGCCCGGGCATACTTCGGCGTACCCTCCCAACCCGGGTCCTGCACGCCGCCGCCGAACAAGGCGAAGAACTCCGCGATGTGTTTCGTCGAGACGGCGTCGTGGTCGGCGAACAACAACAGCGTCGGCATCGGCAGCTTGGCGATTTCTGCGCGCCAGTCGTAGTCCTTCCGCATCAGCTCGCCCATGCGGTCGAGCAGCAGCGGGAACTGCTCCGGATGGGGCGCCACCTTGACGTAGCGCGTGTAGATCGGCGTCTGCTTCATCTGCTCGGCCAGCGCCGACCCTACGGCCGCCATGGCCTTCAGATTTTCGGGAAACCAGCCGTTGCGTTCGGCGGCCGTTGAAATGACGATCAGATTGCGGACCATGCCCGGGTGCTGGATGGCCATGCGGATCGCGGCGTCACCGCCGTGCGAATAGCCCGCTATGTCAGCCTTTGCGACCTTGAGATGCCTGAGAACGGCGGCGACGTCGTCGCCGTTGCGTCCGTGGCTCATCGGCGACTTGCGCAGTGCGGTGCGGCCATGTCCTTCCAGGTCGATGCCGATCACCTGACGGGTGCGCGAGAGCGGGCCTGTCGTCTGGGCCATGGTGCTGATGTCCATCAAGCCGCCTGCCATCACGACGATCGGCTCGCCCCGGCCGTACACTTCGTAATAGACGCGGAGCCCCTCGGCGCTTTCCGCGTAGCCCGTGGCAGCGGGCTTGGGGGCCGCTCCATCGGTCGTTTCCCGGGTCATGGTCCGATACCTCGCTTGGAGCCTTGTGCAGTGCGTGGTCCTGGTTCGAAAAACCGGCCCGCATCGAGAAGGTTGCGGCTCTGGAGTTGAGGAGGCAGCGATGCTGAAGAACACCTTCCCGGCCATCAGCCCTGCGCTCCCTTCCGAACGATCTCGGTGACGTAGGCAGCCAGGTTGCTCAGGGTCTGCTGGCCGCCCTCGATCGCGTGGTACTTCTCGACCGCCTGGTCGCGCAGCTCCTTGGTGGGGAACACCGTGCGCATCTCGATCCGGGTCGCAGCACCGTCGGGCGCGAACGTCAGGACCGACTCGAAGGCGTTCGGGTCGCCGCGGGACTCACCGTGCAGCAGCGCGATCCGCTCCGGCGGGGCGATCTCGGTCCACGAGATCCACTCCTGGTAGTCCGTCCCGTCCGGTCCGTGCATCACGAACACCCACTCCCCGCCGACGCGGAACTCGAACGCCCGCGTGGTGGTGGTGAACCCCTCCGGTCCCCACCATCGCGACAGGTGCCGGACTTCGGTGAACGCCTCGAACACCAGCTCCCGTGGGGCGCTGATGATCCGGGAGATCACGATCTCGCGGTCGGCCGTCGCTGACGGCGCCGGCGCGTCCCGTCCTGTCGCTGCCATCGGTCACTCCTTCTGCCTTGTCCGCTTGAGGTCCTGCACGTACGCGTCCAGCCGGTCGAAGCTCTCGTTCCAGAACCGCTCGAACCCGCCGGTCCACTCGTGGACCGGTCGCAGCTTGCGGGCGTCGAGGCCGTACAGGCGCTGCTTGCCGGCCTTGCGGTCTCGCACCAGCCCGACCTCCCGGAGCACCCGCAGGTGCTTGGACGCCCCCGGCTGGGTCATCCCCAGCGCCTGGGCCAACTCGGTCACCGGCCGCTCACCCGCCCGCAGCAGGGCCAGGATCTCCCGGCGCTGCGGCTCGGCGATCGCGTTGAAGACGTCCGACGTCGTCGCTGCTCGTGCCATGCGCGCCATCATATTCCCATATAGGAATGTGTCAAGTCGGAGGAATCTGGCGGGTCTTGTCAGATGACGATCACGCCAGCACTCGGGTCCACAAAGCTAGTGCTGTGGTCTACGCGGCGTGGATCATGCGCGCCCGTTTGTGAACTTCAGGACGATTAGGCTGCGCGGATGGAACGACTATCGATGGCGTGGCGCAATTTTCCGAGAACCTCGATAGCGCGGTCATCCAGCTTCTTGCTGCTCCAGGCGACCGTCGCCATCGCTCACGACTTTCCCACCCTGCTCGGCGCTGCGGTGGAAGGCGTGGGGATTGCCCAAGTGCCCGAACCGATCTCCGCCGGCCTGGTGAGAGCGGGAAAACTCGTGCACGTGCTGGAGCCGTTCGCGCCAATGGCGCCGGGTGTGTTTCTCTACTATCCCAGCCGACATCAGATGATGCCGAAACTGCGTGCCTTCGTCGATCACGTGAAGAGCCGTTCAGCCACTGCCAGCAAAACCCAAGTTCGCATTGATGAAAGGCGAACACGCGGCGTGAAGATACGCTGACGGAGGCAGCGCGGACGCGAACAGATTGAGGTCATTCTGTGACGCAGTCACGCAAGCGCGCCTTCCGGCTGATGGAGTGTTCGGGCTGGACTACTCTGGCGTGATCCGAGTCCGGAAACGCGACGCGCAGTTTTCTTACGCAGCGCGGTCTCCGTACGGGCTTCACTAAGAAGTGCGTCAGGGATTCGGTCGGGAGCCGAGCGCAATGCGACTGACAATACGAGCTGTGGCGGCCGGGGCTGCAATCATAGTCGCCGCATATTGGGGCGGCTCTCTGCACGCACAGACCCAGCAACAGGTGGACGCCTGCGAAGGCAAGGGCAATCTGCCGCTCGATACTGTGATCACCAGCTGCACGGCGCTGATTCAATCGGGCAGCTTCGTCGGACGAGATCTTTCCACGGTTTTCGTCATCCGCGCCACCGCCTACCAGCGCAAAGGCGAACTCGACCACGCGATTCAGGATTATGATCGGGCGATCGGACTCGATCCAGGCGGAGCCACCGCCTATTACAATCGCGGCGTAGCCCATGGCCGTAAGGCGGACTGGGATCGCGCCATCCAGGACTACGATCAGGCAATCAGGCATCATCCGAATGACGCGGCCGCCTTCCGCAACCGCGGCGTCGCTTACCAGGAGAAGAAGCAGCTTGATCGCGCCATTCTGGACTTCGACCAGGCGGTGAGGCTCGATCCGAATGACGCAACGGCCTTCGCTTACCGCGGCGATGTCTACATGCGTATGGGGGCATTCGATCGCGCCATGAGCGACTACGATCAGGCCGTGCGGCTGGGCCCGCGCAACGCGACGAACTTCTATAGTCGCGGCCTGGCCTACAGCAGCAAGGGGCAATGGCGCCGCGCCATCGAGGACTACAACGAAGCCATCAAGCTGAATCCAGGCCTCGCAGCGGCCTTCTACGGTCGAGGCTTCGCGCTCCAGAAGCAGGATCAGCTCGATCACGCCCTACAGGACTTCGATCAAGTGATCAGGCTCGATTCCAGCGATGCATCGGCCCTTTCTCTTCGCGGCTCTGTCTATCAGCGCAAGGGCGAACTCGACCGTGCCATCGAGGATTTCGGTCGAGCCATCAAGATCAACCCACACGATGCCACGAGCTTTTACAATCGAGGCGTGGCCTACAGCGGCAAGAAGCAATGGGACTCTGCCATTCAGGACTTCGATCAAGCGATCAGGCTTCAGCCAAACGATGCCTCTGCCTTCGCCTCCCGCGGCGCCGCTTATCAGCGCAAGGGCGAGCTCGACCGCGCCGTTCAGGACCTGGATCGGGCGATCGAGCTTGATGCCCGCTTGGCCGTTGCATTTGCCTATCGCGGCGCCGCCTACAGCACGAAGGGAGAGTGGGATCGGGCCATTCAGGATTACGACCGGGCAGTAGAGATCAACCCGCATGACGCAGCGGCCTTCTACAATCGCGGCGTAGCCCACGGCAGAAAGCAACAGTGGAACGCCGCCGTTCAGGACTTCGATCAAGCGATCAGGCTCAAGCCGAATGATGCGTCCGCCTTCCACAATCGCGGCTTCGCGTACCAGAAGCTGGACCAACTCGATGCCGCCATCGCGGATTTCGACCAGGCGGTCCAGCTCGATCCAAACGATGCGGTCGCCTTCGCCTTCCGCGGCGGCATCTATCTACGCAAGGGTGAGCTCGACCGCGCCATTCAGGACTACGATCAGGCGCTGCAGATGGATCCGAACGATGCCACGACCTTCTACAATCGTGGCGTGGCGAACGGCAGCCGGAGGCAATGGGATCAGGCCGTTCAAGATTACGATCAGGCGGTCAGGCTCGAGCCGAAGTTCGCTGCCGCCATATACGGCCGGGGCGTCGCCAAGCAGCAAATGGGTGACAGGGCTGGCGCAGACGCAGATATCGCCGCAGCCAGGGAAATCGATCCAGAGATCGGCAAGCAGTGAAAGTCGGCGGCCAGGCGCCCAATCCGTCATAACTGACCAGTTGTAAAGTTGTGGTGCCATCCCTATGTTGACCTTATCGACGACAATCCGGGGCGGCCTGTGGCGGACCTCTTTCAGTACCAGCTCGACGTCGCTCTCGAGATCAATGGCACCCGGCATCGCCTGTCGGTGCCGGCTTCCGCCACCCTGCTCGACGTGCTGCGCGAGCGGCTGCAGCTTTACGGCACCAAGAAAGGCTGTGACTTGGGCGCCTGCGGCGCCTGCACCGTGCTGGTCGACGGCCGGCGCGCCAACGCCTGCCTCATGCTGGCGGCGATGCAGGACGGCCGGCGCATCGCCACCATCGAGGGCGTAGCGCCCCAGGACGTGGAAGGTGACGGCGCGCTGCATCCTCTGCAGCAGGCCTTCATCGAGCACGACGCCCTGCAATGCGGCTACTGCACGCCGGGACAGATCATGTCGGCGCTGGGGCTGATCGCCGAGGGCCGCGCCGGCGGCAGCGACGCCGAGATCGCCGAGCAGATGAGCGGCAACCTCTGCCGCTGCGGCGCCTATCCCAATATCGTCGCCGCCATCGCCGAGGCGGCGCGGAGCTGAAGCATGCAGCAGCTTGCCTATCATCGCGCGGCGAGCGAGGGCGCGGCGCTGGCGCTCGCCGCGGCCCATCCCGACGCCGCGTTCATCGCCGGTGGCACCGACCTGCTGCAGCTCGCCAAGCAGGGCCCGGCCGCGCCCAAGCAGCTGATCGACATCAGCCGCCTGCCGCTCGACCGCATCGACCCGCGCAGCGCCGCCCTCCATATCGGCGCGTTGGCCCGCCTGGCCGACGTCGCCCGCCACCCCGAGGTCGGACGCGCCTGGCCGGCGCTGGCGCAGGCGATCGAGGCCAGCGCGTCGCCGCAGGTGCGCAATCTCGCGACCGTCGGCGGCAACCTGCTGCAGCGCACCCGCTGCGGCTACTTCCGCAGCACCGACCTGCCCTGCAACAAGCGCAAGCCCGGTTCCGGCTGCGCGGCCCGCAACGGCGAGAACCGGCTGCACGCGATCTTTGGCACGAGCCCGCACTGCGCGGCGACGCACGCCTCCGATCTGGCAGTGGCGCTGCTGGCGCTGGAGGCCCGCGTGCATGTGCACGGTCCCGAGGCAGCGCGCGTGCTGCCGATCGCCGAGCTGTTCCGCCTGCCCGGCGACACGCCGCAGCGCGACAGCGCGCTCGACGCCGGCGAGCTGATCGTCGCCGTGGAGCTGCCGCGCAGCACCGCGGCCCGGCGCTCGTGCTACCTCAAGGTGCGGGACCGCGCGTCCTTCGAATTCGCCGTGGTCTCGGTCGCGGTCGCCCTCGAGGTCGAGGACGGCGTGATCCGTTCCGCCCGCCTCGCCGCCGGCGGCGTCGGCACCGTGCCGTGGCGGCTTTTAGCCAGCGAGCAGGCACTGGCCGGCAACCGCGCCGCGTCGGCGGCCTTCGAAGCTGCCGCCGCGCACGCCGCCGACGGCGCCGAGCCGCTCAGCCACAACGCCTTCAAGATCGAACTGCTGCGCCGCACGGTGCGGCGGGCGCTGCAGGAAATCACAAATGCCTGACATAGCCCCCCTGTCATCCCGAGCGCAGCGAGGGACCTTTCCTGCGGCCGTAAAGGCCCCTCGCTGCGCTCGGGGTGACAGTCGATGACACCTCGGCGCTACGAGGCGGCGCAGAAGGTGACCGGCGCGGCGCGCTATGAGGGCGAGGTTCGCGCGCCCGGCATGCTGCACGCCGCGCTGGTGACGGCACCGATGCCGAGCGCCCGGGTGCTCGGCATCGATGCCGAACGGGCCCGTGCGCTGGCCGGCTGCATCGAAATCCTGACGCACGAGAATGCGCTAAAAATCCCACCGGCGGCGTTCCTCGCCCTGTGCCAGGAGCCGGTCGTGCATTTCGCCGGCCAGCCGGTCGCTCTGGTGCTGGCGGAGTCGCCGGAAACGGCGCGCGCCGCGGCTGCGATGGTCGAGGTGCGCTATGCGCCCACGCCGGCCGTCACCGCGCTGGACCAGGCGCGCGAGGCCGCCTTCGCGCCGCGCACCGCCGGCCTCACCGCCACCGACAGCCGGCGCGGCGAGCCGGAGGCGGCGCTGGCCGCGGCCGTGGTGAGGCTCGACCGGCGCTACACCACGCCGACGCACAACCATCTGGCCATCGAGCCGCAGGTGGTGCTGGCCGAGTGGGACGGCAGCGACCTCACCGTGCACACGCCGTCGCAGGCAGTGTTTGCCCACCGCACCACGCTCGCGAAGTGCTTCGGCCTCGACGCCGCGCGCGTGCGGGTGATCTCTTCTTATCTCGGCGGCGGCTTCGGCTCGAAGGGCGGCGCCTGGGTCCCCTGCCTGGTGCTGGCCTGCCTCGCGGCAAAGCAGCTCGGCCGCCCGGTGCGCCTGGAGCTTTTACGCGCCCAGATGTTCACCCTGGTCGGCCGGCGGCAGGAGACGGAGCAGCGGCTGCGCATCGGCACCGCCCGCGACGGGCGTATCGCGGCCCTCGTGCACGACACCGTGGCGCAGACCTCGACCTACGGCGAGTACGCCGATCCGGTCGCCACGCCGACGCGCATGATGTACGCCTGCCCCAACGTCGCCACCACGCACCGCCTGGTCCGCGTGAACGCCCCGCAACCCAACCCGGCGCGGGCGCCGGGCGAAGGACCCGGCAGCTTCGCGCTGGAATCGGCGCTGGACGAACTGGCCTACGAACTCGACCTCGACCCGATCGAGCTGCGCCGGCGCAACGTCGCCGACCGCGACCAGCATGCGGACCTGCCCTGGTCGAGCAACGGACTGCTGGAATGCTACCGCGTCGGCGCCGAGGCGTTCGGCTGGGCGCGCCGGCCGCCGAAGCCCGGCACGCTCAGCGACGGCCGGCACCGTCTCGGCTGGGGCATGGCGGCGGCCTGTTATCCCGCCTATCGCATCGCCGCGCAGGCGGCGGTGGGGATCAGCGCCGACGGCCGCGTAAACGTGCGGTGCGGCACCCAGGACATGGGCAGCGGCACCTACACCGTGCTGGCGCAGCTCGCCGCCGAGGCGTTGGGTGTGGCCCACGCCAGCGTCGATGTCGCGCTCGGTGACACGCTGCTGCCCGAGGGCCCCTACTCCGGCGGCTCGATGGCGACGGCAAGTTTTACGCCCGCCGTCGAGGACGCGGCGCGCCAGCTCCGGCGCGACCTGATCGCGCGCGCTGTCGCCGATCCGCGCTCGCCGCTGCACGGCCGGCAACCCGACCAGGTGAGCGTCGCCGACGGTGTCATGCGCGCCGGCAACCGTTCGGAATCGTTCGCTGACTTGGTGGCCCGCTCAGCACCGCAAGGCCTCGAAGCCGCGGCCGCCGCCGCGCCACACGCCAAACCCGCGCACAGCTTCTACGGCTTCGGCGCGGTGTTCGCCGAGGTTGCCGTCGACCCCGACCTCGGCGAGGTGCGCGTGATGCGCCTCACCGGCGCCTATGCCACCGGGCGCATCCTCAACCCGCTGCTTGCTAGAAGCCAGTTCGTCGGCGGGCTCATATGGGGCATCGGCATGGCGCTGCACGAGAAGACGGTGATGGACGAAAACCTCGGCCGCATCGTCAATGACAACCTGGCCGACTACCTGATCCCGGTGCACGCCGACATGCCGCGCTTCGACATCCACATGCTGCCCGAGGACGAGCCGCATCTCGGCAGCGGCGGGGTGAAGGGCATCGGCATGCTGGGCACCTGCGGCACCGCGGCGGCGATCGCCAACGCGCTCTTCCACGCCACCGGCCGCCGCATCCGCGACCTGCCGATCCGGCTCGAGCAGCTGTTGTAACGGGCCATGGGCGCGATCCGCGACGCTGCGCGCACCCGCAAGCGCATCGTCCAGGCGGCGCGGCAGGAGTTCGCCCAGCGCGGCTTCGCCGGCGCCCGCATCGACGCCATCGCCAAACGCGCCAAGATCAAGAAGCAGCTGCTCTACCACTACTACGCCAGCAAGGCGGCGCTGTTCGACGAGATCGTGCAGCAGGCGATCGAGCTACGCGAGGACCTGGCGATGGCCGACGAAGCACCCGGGGCGATCTTCCGCCAGCGCTTCCTCACCGCGCTCAACGACCCGACCTGGGTGCGCTTCGTCACCTGGGAAGCGCTCGACTACCCGCGCTCGCGCCGCATCGCCCGCCAGGATCGCCGCCAGGTGGCCTTGCGCAACCAGCGCAACGCCATCATCGCCAAGCAGTTCCACGGCACCCTGCCGAAGACGGTCAAGGCCGAGCTGCTGCAGCTCGCACTCTATGCGCTCGCCACCTATCCGCTGGCCTACGCGCCGATCACCAGGATGGTGACCGGCAAGCTTCCGAGCGACCCGAAGTTCCAGCAGGAGTGGATGGCCTTCCTCGACCAGCTGGGTGCGCTGCTGGCCGCGGCCGACGCGAACGGCTGAGGGAGCAGCACTTGCAGGTTCGTGCCTGTCAGGGCGGGTGGCGGCACATCGTGTGATTGGGTAATATTTGCGGCGGCAGGACCACCTGAACGGGTAGGCCGGCCAAAGTAAGCGTTGGAGCCATGTGGATTGCTTGCCGCGAGTGACTGCGCGGAACGGGCAGTTTCCTCGGACTCGCGGACCAGGCAGCAGCCCCGAGAGGCGGTGCCATGCCCAGTGACGCGACTGCTCCAGGTAATTTCGCCGCCAACGATCGGACGGACGCGCGTTCGCTTCACGCGGTACCCAACCCTGGATCACCGTGGTCACGGGCTTTGGTGGCGTGGGCCTCTGGGCCGTCTTCGTGCTGCCGGGCGAGATCGCCAAACGGTTTGGCAGCTGAGCCGTGAGGGGCGAAGGCGCGCTTGCGCTGCGACCGCAAATCGCGGTCCGGCGCGATCTCGAGCGCCGGGGCGCCCGCCGATCACCAGGATGGTGACCGGCAAGCTGCCTGCGAAAACCCTTCGGCCGAGACTCAGGCAAGGTCGAAACGATCGGCGTTCATCACCTTGGTCCACGCCGCCACGAAGTCGGCCACGAACTTCGCTCCCGCGTCGTCGGCGCCGTAGACTTCGGCAAGCGCGCGCAGCTCGGAGTTCGAACCGAAGATGAGGTCGACACGGGTGCCGGTCCACTTCGGATTGCCGCTCTTGCGGTCGTGTCCCTCGAACACATTTTCATCCGAGGTCGCTTTCCACAAGGTGCCGATGTCCAGGACGTTCACGAAGAAGTCGTTGCTGAGCGTCCCCGGACGAGTCGTGAAGACGCCGTGCTGCGACGTGCCGTGGTTCGCGCCCAGGACGCGCAAGCCGCCGACGAGGACCGTCATCTCCGGCGCGGTCAGCGTCAGGAGTTGGGCCTTGTCGATCAGCAGCTCGTCCGCCGGTATGCTGAACTGGGCCTTGAGGTAGTTGCGGAATCCGTCCGCGACCGGTTCGAGATAGCCAAAGGCCTCCACGTCGGTTTGCTCCTGGGACGCGTCCGTGCGGCCGGGCGCGAAGGGAACGGTCACATCGTGCCCGGCATTCTTCGCGGCATGCTCGACGGCGGCCGAGCCACCGAGGACGATCAGGTCGGCAAGCGACACTTTCTTGCCGCCGCTGGCTGCGCCGTTGAAGGCCGTCTGGATGCCTGTAAGTGTTTCGAGCACCTTCGCCAGTTGGGCAGGCTGGTTGACCTCCCAATCCTTCTGCGGCGCGAGACGGATGCGCCCTCCGTTCGCCCCGCCGCGCTTGTCGGAGCCGCGGAAGGTTGCCGCCGAGGCCCACGCGGCCCCGATCAGCTCGGCGACGGAAAGTCGCGAGCCGAGGATCTTGGCCTTGAGATCCGCAATGTCGTTGGCGTCGATCAGCTTGTGATCGACCGCTGGAACGGGGTCCTGCCAGATCAGCTCCTCCGCCGGCACCTCCGGGCCGAGATAGCGTGCGCGCGGGCCCATGTCGCGGTGGGTCAGCTTGAACCACGCGCGCGCAAACGCGTCCGCGAATTGATCCGGATGCTCCAGGAAGCGTCGGGAGATCTTCTCGTAGGCCGGATCCATCCGCAAAGCGACGTCCGTGACCAGCATGGTCGGCACATGACGCTTGGACGGATCGAAGGCATCAGGAATCGTGGCTTCAGCGCCCTTCGCCCTGAACTGATTGGCCCCGGCCGGGCTCTTCTCCAGCTCCCATTCATGTTTGAACAGGTTCTCGAAGAAGCTGTTGCTCCACTTCGTCGGCGTCGTGCTCCAGGTGACTTCCGGACCGCCGGTGATCGTGTCCTTTCCGATCCCTGTCCCATGGCGGCTCATCCAGCCGAAGCCCATCGCCTCGATGGGCGCACCCTCCGGCTCAGGCCCCACGAGCGCGCCGTCGCCGGCGCCGTGAGTCTTGCCGAAGCTGTGTCCGCCGGCGATGAGCGCAACCGTCTCCTCGTCGTCCATCGCCATTCGCTTGAAGGTCTCGCGGATGTCGATGGCGGCGGCAACCGGATCCGGCTTGAAGTTCGGCCCGTTCGGATTGACGTAGATGAGGCCCATATGCACGGCAGCCAGCGGATTCTCGAGATCGCGGACGCCGCTGTAGCGCTCGTCGCCTTTAGGATCGGGGAACCAGGCCTTCTCCTTGCCCCAGTAGACGATCTCGTCGGGCTCCCACACATCGGGGCGCCCGCCGCCGAAGCCGAATGTCTTGAAGCCCATGGTCTCGAGCGCGACGTTGCCGGCAAGGACCATGAGGTCGGCCCAGGAGATTTGCGAGCCGTATTTCCGCTTGATGGGCCACAGGAGCCGGCGCGCCTTGTCGAGGTTCGCATTGTCCGGCCAGGAACCGAGGGGCGCGAAGCGCTGCTGGCCGGCGCCGGCGCCGCCGCGCCCGTCGCCGATGCGGTACGTGCCCGCGGCGTGCCACGCCATGCGGATCATGAGGCCGCCGTAGTGGCCGAAATCCGCCGGCCACCAGTCCTGGCTGTCCGTCATCAGCGCGGCGAGGTCTTTCTTCAGGGCGGCGTAATCGAGCTTCTTGAATTCCTCGGCGTAGTCGAAGGCCTTGCCCATGGGATCGGACTGGGGCGAGTTCGTGCGAAGAATCCTGAGGTTCAGCCCAGTCGGCCACCAGTCCTTGTTCGACCTCATCCCGACATTCGTGGCGCCGTGCACGACCGGGCACTTGCCCGCTTGTTGTCCGTCCATCCTTGTGTCCATGCTTTCCTCCGATCGTGGTCTTCTTCGAGTTGTTGGTGGATCAAAGCGCGTCGAGCACCTTGCGGAAGCGGTCGACAGGCCACTTCCCGGCCTTGGCGAGCGTCTCGAACCAGTCGGCGAGCTCGTCGACGCCTTCCTGGCGGGCAACGCGGGCCATGCCGGCATACATGTCGATGTATTCGCGGGTCTCGCTGGTGATCGCGGCCTCGAGGATGTCGCCGGCCGGACCGAGCGGCTTGCCGGTCGCCGGGTCGCCCCCTCCCTCGAGATAGTCGAGATGGCCGTGCGCGCGCCCGGTCTTGCGCTCGGCAGTCGAGCGGAACACCGCGGCGAGATCTTTGAGGCCCTCAACGTCGGCGTTGCGGGCGAGACGGAGATAGCAGCGGTTCGCCCGGCTCTCGCCGGCAAACGCGTTCTTCAGATTTTGCTCGGTCCGGGATCCCTTGAGCGAAGGCATGTCCGCCTCCTCAGCTCAGTTGGAAAAGCCGATGACGGCGAGGACTGTGCGCCCGCGGGAGCCGGGAATCAATGCAGTCTGGAAATATTCCAGTCTGCGGCTGGAGCCAGGTCCCGGCCGACGCGGATGATCACGTGCTGACTGCAAGTGCGTCGTGAAAAACGTCGCGCGCAGGCGCGGCATGACGGCAACGTTACATGCCCAAGAGCCTCAATCCAGCGAGATGCCGGTCTGGACCGCGACGGCCTTCCACTGGCGGACTTCCTCGTCGAGAAAGCGTGCCATCTCGACGCTGCCCTGCGGCATGGCATCGAGAAAGGCGGCGTCGAACTTTTCCTTCACGTCCGGCAGGGCAAGGATGCGGGCGATGTGCCCGGCCAACCGGTTCGTCACCTCGGTTGGCGTGCCCGCCGGCGCGAGAAAGCCGTACCAGTTGTAGACGACGACACCGGGCGCGCTTTCGGCGTAGGTCTGCACATCGGGCAGGCGCGGATGACGCTCAGGCGTCGCGATCGCCAGCGCCTTCAGCTTGCCCGACTGCAGGTGCGGCATGACCGGCGGCATCGCATTCATCACCAGCGGAATCTGGCCGTTGATCGCGTCGGCGAGCGCGGGGCCGCCCCCCTTGTAGGGCACATGGACGAGCTCCAGGCCGATCCTGGCCCGCAGCAATTCGTAGGTCAGGTGCGGACCGCTGCCCTGGCCCGGCGTTCCGACGGCGATCGTCTGCATCTGCTCGCGCGGCATCGCCAGCAGCTCCTTCAACGAATTGGCCGGGAAGGACGGATGGGCCACCATCACCTGGGGCGCCGCGCCGACCAGGGTGATCGGCGCGAAGCTCTTCACCGGATCGTACTTTGCCTTGGGGTACACCGCCGGATTGATGCCGTGGGCCACGTCGGCGTAGAGCAGCGTATAGCCGTCGGCCGGCGCGCGCGCGACGACCTCCGTGCCGAGCATGCCCGCAGCGCCGGCCCGGTTGTCGACGATCACGGTGAAGCCCGCGGTCTCCTGGAGCTTCTGGGCGATCAGGCGCCCGGTGAAATCGGAGCCGCCGCCAGGCGCGTACGGCACCACGAGGCGGACGGGCTGCGACGGGTAGGACCCTTGCGCCCGGGCCGACGCCCAGGGCAAGCCGGCGACGGCGCTGGCAGCCAGAAGGCCACGCCGGGAAATGGTCCTCATGGCGAGGCCTCCTGAATTCGACTTGGAGATCATCGACGGGCGCCCTGCTCCCACTCAATCTTTCGGAGCGACGGTAACACACGCGCGTTCACGAGGCCCGGCGTTGTCTTACCCGATAGGCTCGAGTTCTTCTGCCGATTGCCGCAAATCGCGGACGAACACCAATGCCGGTTGGCCGGCTTGGAGCGATCGAAGAATATCCAGTGGCACTCGTCCGAGGCGCAGGTCTTCAGCCGGGCGAGCCGACCCAGCTCCGCCAAGCCGATCATCTGCCCCAACACGCGGCCGAGGGCATTCGAGCCAGGAACCGGGACAAGCTCGACGGACCCCTTGTCGGCGACCGCCAGCACGAGCGGAAACTTCCGGCTTGCCGCGGTAAGGTGACGCGCCGCCTCTTTGGCTTGAGGCCGATGCTCCGGCGGATTGCGAAGAAAATCTCTCAGGGCCTTCCGCAATTCCAGCGCGGCCCGGTGATCGCCGGCATCGACGTGTCCTCCCCGGTGCAACAAGCCGCGCTCGCGCATCCACGCCTCCAACAGGCGCGGCGTGTCGATCTCGTCGCTGCCGGCATGGGCGATGCCGCTTTCCACGTAGCGGCGCCGATCGAGGCTATTCACGAAATCGTAAAGCAGCCAGAGCTCGGCCGGTACGCCGTATTTCTCCGAAAGTCGCATCGACACCAGCATACGCATTTTGCTGGTTGACGCAACGAGACACCAGCATATACGTTTAGCTGGTGTCCACCCGTCACACGCGACCCCCTTCAAACGCCAAAAGGAGCGCTTCCATGTCGTCGATTTCCACCGAGGAGACCGCCAACCGGAAATACCTGACCGTCCTCGGCACGACGATGGCCTATGTCGATGCCGGCGCGGGCGATCCCATCGTGTTCCTGCACGGCAATCCGACACCGTCATATCTCTGGCGGAATATCATCCCCCACCTGCTTCCGTTCGGCCGCTGCCTTGCGCCCGACTACGTAGGAATGGGCAATTCGGGCGCGGCGCCGGACGGGCGCTATCGCTTCATCGATCACCAACGCTATCTCGACGCATGGTTCGAGGCGCTGGGGCTCGACCGCAACGTCATTCTCGTTGTTCATGATTGGGGCTCGGCGCTCGGCTTTTCCTGGGCCGAGCGTCACCCCGAGCGCGTCAAGGCCATCGTCTACATGGAAGCGATCGTGCGGCCGTTTCTTTCCTGGGACGAATGGCCCGAGGCCACGCGCGCCTTCTTCCAGGCGCAGCGCTCGCCGAAAGGCGAGGAACTGATCCTGGAGAAGAACCTCTTCATCGAGTACCTGCTCCCGCTGCGGAACATCGCACCCGACGTCCTGGAGGTGTACCGGCGCCACTATCGCAATCCAGGTCCCGCCCGGATGCCGATGCTCGCCTGGACACGCGACCTGCCCATTGCTGGCGAGCCCGCGGATGTCATCGAGATCGTCGAATCCTATTCGCGTTGGCTAGCGAAGAGCCCCCTCCCGAAACTGTTCATCGATGCCGAGCCCGCGGGGTTCCTCATCGGCGCGCAAAGGGAATTCTGCCGCGGCTGGCCGAACCAGCAGACGATCACCGTGCCAGGCGCGCATTTCCTCCAGGAGGAACTCACCGCAGGAAGTCGGACAGGCGGCCGCGCGCTTCGTGGCCAAGGTTCTCGCCGGGCAGATCGCGTAACTGAGGGGAGCGTGATGGAACTGCACTATCTCGAATTGGTGCAGGTCGCCGATCTGCTGCGTCGGCGCGAAGTGACGTCGGTCGAGGTGACGCGTGCGCAGCTCGAAAGGATAGACCGCCTGGACGGTCACCTGGCGAGCTATGCGCATGTCACGCCGGAGCACGCGCTCGGCGAAGCCAAGACCGCAGACGCGGAGATCGCCGCCGGGCGCTATCGCGGACCGCTGCACGGCGTGCCGCTTGGGGTCAAGGACCTGTTCTGGATGAAAGGCGTTCCTGCCGCCGCGGGCACCATGATCCATCGCGACTTCGTGCCGGAAGAGGACGCCACCGTCGTCGCCCGCCTGAGAGAGGCGGGTGCGATCCTGCTGGGTAAACTCGAGATGACGGAAGGTGCCTATTCCGATCATCACCCGGCGATCACGCCACCGAAGAATCCGTGGAATGCGGCTTACTGGACGGGTATCTCTTCGAGCGGTCCGGCCGCTGCGACCGCGGCCGGGCTCTGCTACGGTGCGCTTGCGTCGGATACGGGCGGCTCGATCCGCTGGCCGTGCGGCGCCATGGGGTTGACGGGAATCAAGCCGGCTTGGGGGCGCGTCAGCCGCTTTGGCGTCTTCGAGCTCGCTGCAAGCCTCGATCATGTGGGGCCGGTCGCGCGCAGCGCCGCCGATGCCGCTGCGATCCTCGCAGCCGTTGCCGGCCCGGACGACAAGGACCCCACCACGCTTGCCGAGCCACAAACCGATCATGTCGGACCGGCTGGGAATATCGCGGGACTGCGCCTCGGCATCGATGCACAGTGGAACAGCGTCGACGTCGATCCGTCAGTGCAGCGTGCCCTTGCCGAAGCGGAGAGTGTGTTTCGCTCGCTCGGCGCAGAAATCGTGCCCGTCAGCGCACCGAATGTAGCGCAGGCGGTCATCGATTGGGGGCCCGCCTGTGCGCTCGAGGCGGCCGTCGCGCATCGCGCAACCTATCCAGGCCGCAAGAGCGAATACGGCCCGGTGTTGTCGTCGGTGCTCGAGGTGGGACGAGCGGTCTCGGCCTTCGACAATCAGGCAATCCGGCTTCGACGCATGGCCCTGCGCGGGCGTTTTTCGCGTCTGTTTCGGACCATCGACGCTCTGCTGGTGCCGGTGCAGCCTTTCGCACCGCTGACGCTCGCTGAAATCAGCACGCTCGGCGCCCAGCCGGATCTCATCCTGAAGTTACAGCGTTACACGGCGCCCTTCGATCTCACCGGCCATCCGACCGTGACGCTGCCTGGTGGCTTCAGTGAGCGCGATATGCCAATCGGCCTGCAATTGGCAGGCCGCGATGAGATGACGCTCATCCGCGCGGCCGTCGCATTCCAGCATGAGACGTCCTGGCACAAGCGCCATCCGCTTCCGTGATCGCTCCAGCATCGCGGCCTCGAGCCTGGCCATTTCGGTGGCGAGCGCACTCACCGGCCCGACACCATCCATCACCTCGGCGACCGCGCTCCGGCCCGACATCTCGCCGACATCCTGGCTGAAATAGCCGATCGTCATGCCGGGATCGATCGTCACCTGGCCATCGTCGGGCTGCTCCTCGCCGGCGATCATGCGGAAAACCGTCGTCTTGCCGGCGCCATTGGGCCCGACAAGTCCCACCTTCTCTCCCTTCTGGAGGCCCATCGACGCGTCGATGAACAGGATCTGATGGCCGTGCTGCTTGCTGATGTTATCGAGACGAAGTCCGTGCTGAGCGGGAAGAAGCGGCAATCACCGAGCGAAGCCGCTCGACCAGATGGCGATGAGGCACTTTTTTGCGCTGCGCAGTCATGGACATGTCCCCCATCGCCGCGCTGCGAGGGGCCTGTTCGGGATCACGGGTATTAAGGAGCTTGCCGTCGCTTCCACTCGATTGTGATGACACCGAGGTCTGCTGCGTCGCGAGCAGTTCAATCGATGGTCGCGCCCGAGATACGCACCAGCTCCGCCCATTTCGGCTGCTCGGCGGCGACGAAAGCGGCGAATTCCTGGGGTGTGCTGCCCACGGGGTCCGAGCCCTGCTCGCCAAGACGCGACCGCATTTCCTGGCTGCCGACGATGGCTGTGATCTCCGACGCAAGGCGCTCCACCACCGGCGCCGGCAGCCCCGCCGGGCCCATGATGCCGTTCCATAGCGCCACCTCGTAGCCCGGGATCATTTCCGCGATGGCCGGTACCTCCGGGAGCACCGCCGAACGCCGCGCGGTGGTGACGCCGAGCGCGCGCAGCTTGCCGGCCCTCACCTGCTGGAGCACCTCGACCAGAGGGCTGAAGCTCACCTGAATCTTGCCGGAGACGAGGTCGGCCGCGACCGGCGCGCCGCCGCGATAGGGCACGTGCACCATGTCGATGCCGGCCCGGTGGGCGAAAACGGCAGCGGCCAGATGCAGGGATGTGCCGGCGCCGCCCGAGCCGTAGTTCAATTGGCCCGGCCTCGCCTTCGCATAGGCCACCAGCTCGGCGACGCTGTTCACCGGCACCTCGGGATTGACGACGAGCAGGTTCGGAATGAAGGCGATCTGCGAGATCGGCGTGAAGTCGCGGACCGGATTGAACGAAAGCCGCCGATAGAGCGCGGCGTTGGTCGCGTGCGTCGAGCTCGTCGCCAGGATCAGCGTGTAGCCGTCCGGTTCCGCCCGCGCGACGGTTTCGGCGCCGATGTTGCCGCCGGCGCCGGCGCGATTGTCCACAAGGACGGACTGGCCCAGCCGCTCAGCCAGCGCCTGGGCCACCAGCCGCGCCGTGACATCGGTGCTGCCGCCCGCCGCGAAGGGCACGACGATGCGGATGGGCTTGTCCGGCGTCCAGCGGGCCTGGGCTTGCGCGGATCGGCCGACCGTACCGGCCAGCACCAGAGGAAGAGCCGCAAGGCCCTTCGCAAAGGATCGACGTTCCATGAACTACTTCCTCCAAATGACGCCGGGCGACCCGCCCTTCCTTTTCGATCTGCGCCTTGGCTTCATGTTCAACTGGGCAACCGGCGCAGACAAGCTGCTCCGGCCGGGCCGTTCGCAGCGCGCAAGGACAAGCCCCTTGATTCGACGCCCGTCCTTGCGCAGGCTTGGAAGGTGGCGAAACACCCGCGGCTTCCCCTCGTGTCATGAGGCTTCCCTTCGCGGGCGTCTTCCGGTCCCTGCGAGGGTTCAACTATCGGGTCTGGGCAGCCGGGGCCTTCGTCTCCAACATCGGCACCTGGGTGCAGCGGACCGGCCAGGACTGGCTGGTGTTCACCCAGCTCACCGATCACGACGCTTCGGCGGTCGGCCTGGTCATGGCCCTGCAATTCGGACCGCAGCTCCTGCTGTTGCCCTGGACCGGCGTCGCCGCCGACCATTTCGACCAGCGCAAGCTGCTCATCGCCACCCAGGCGACCATGGGCAGTCTCGCCCTGATCCTGGGGCTGCTGACCGTCACCGGCGCCGTCGAGCTGTGGCACGTCTACATCTTCGCCTTCCTGTTCGGCAGCGCCGCCGCATTCGATGCGCCGGTGCGCCAGACCTTCGTCGCGGAACTGGTCGGCGATGCCGACCTGCACAATGCCGTGGCGCTCAACTCGACCTCGTTCAACGCCGCCCGGATGATCGGCCCGGCCATCGCCGGCCTGACCATCGCCGCGGTCGGCACGGGCTGGGCCTTCCTGATCAACGGCGCGTCCTTCGCCGCGGTGCTTTTTTCCCTCGCCTGCCTGCGCATCGCCCAGCTTCGTCCGAACGCGCGGGCCCATCGCGTCAAGGGCAGCTTCATCGAAGGGATCCGCTATGTGTGGCAGCGCCCGGACCTCATGGCGATGCTGGTCATGCTGTTCCTGGTCGGGACCTTCGGCCTCAATTTCCCGATCTTCATCTCGACCATGGCGATCGGCGTCTTTCATGTCGATGCGCGCGGGTTCGGCCTGCTGTCGTCCTGCATGGCGATCGGCACCGTCGCGGGCGCCCTGTGGAGCGCCGGCCGCGACCAGCCGCGGTTCTCCTTGTTGCTGAGCGGCGCCGTGGTCTTCGGGATCGGCTGCACGCTGGCCGCGATTGCCCCGGGCTACTGGTTCTTTGCCGCCGCGCTCGTCGTCATCGGCGTGGCCGCCTTGACCCTCACCAACACGTCGAACAGCCTGATGCAGCTTTCGACCGAGCGGGCCATGCGCGGGCGCGTGATGGCGCTCAGGGTCGCCATCGCGCTCGGCGGAACGCCGATCGGCGCGCCGATCGTCGGATGGGTGGCGAACAGTTATGGCCCGCGCTGGGCGCTCGCTGTCGGGGCGGCTGCGGGCTTTGCCGCCGCCGCCGTGGCCGTGTACGCCTTGATGCGTCGTCGCGGCATCTCGCGATAGTCGGGGCTATCGCAGGTCTGGCCACTCATCAATGCCAGCTTTCAGGGTCAAACCGGACTACAATCGCCCGGTCCCGGCCCTACGGGCTTTGACCCTGACCGGACCTTCGGATGAGATCACGCCGCGGTCAGTCGGCCGGTAGCGGTCGAGGAACCCGGGCCAGCACGCAGGAGGATGATCATGGCCAATGACGGCATGTACCAGCAAATGTCCGCCAAGCCGGGCTTCATCGCTGCGCTCGACCAGAGCGGCGGCTCGACGCCGGGCGCGCTGCGCGCCTATGGCGTCCCGGACAGCGCCTGGCACGGCGACGAGGCCGAGATGTTCGGGCTGATGCACGAGATGCGCGTGCGCATCATGACCTCGCCGTCCTTCACCAACGCCGCGGTGATCGGCGCCATCCTGTTCGAGCGCACCATGGACGGCGACGTGAAGGGCAAGCCGGTACCGGCCTTCCTGTGGCAGGAGCGAGGCGTCGTGCCGTTCCTCAAGGTCGACAAGGGGCTCGAGGCCGAGATGGACGGCGTCGCCCTGATGAAACCGATTCCCGGCCTCGACGCCCTGCTCAAGCGCGCCGTCGGACTCGGCGTCTTCGGCACCAAGATGCGCTCGACGATCAACCTCGCCTCAAAGCCAGGCATCGCGGCGATCGTCGCCCAGCAGTTCGAGGTTGCCGGCCAGATCTCGGCGCATGGGCTGATGCCCATCATCGAACCGGAGATTTCGATCAAGAGCCCTGACAAGGCCGGCTGCGAGGCTCTCCTCCGCGACGCGCTGCTCGGCCGGCTCGATGCCCTGCCAAAGGGCGTGCAGGTGATGCTCAAGCTTACCCTGCCCGAGGCCTCCGACTTCTACATGCCGCTGATCAAGCATGCCGGCGTCGCGCGCGTCGTGGCCCTGTCGGGGGGCTACACGCGCGCCGATGCCTGTCGCCGCCTGGCCGCCAATCACGGCATGATCGCGAGCTTCTCGCGCGCCCTGACCGAAGGCCTCACGCAGCCGCTGAGCGACGCGAAGTTCGACGCCGCGCTGGCCGCCTCGATCGACGAGATCTACCGCGCGTCCGCCGTCAAGGCGTGACGCGCAGCCCTGGTCGTGGAAACCCGGCAGCGATGCTGACGAAAGACGCGATTCACGCAGCCGCACGCATGAACGTCAGATGCGTCACGCCGCTGGGCGACGAGATGGTCTCGACCTTGTAATCCTTCTCGAGGCCCTCCAGTCCGTCCCACAGGCGGACACCGCGGCCGAGCAGGATCGGGACCATCACGACGTGCATGTGGTCGACCAGCCCGGCGCCGAGGAACGCGCGGATCATGGTGGCGCCGCCGCCGAGGCGCACGTCCTGACCGGCCGCCGCCTCATGCGCCGCTGCGAGCGCTTCGGCCGGCGAGGCGTCGATGAAGTGGAACGTCGTGCCGCCCTCCATCTCGATCGACGGGCGCGTATGATGCGTGAGGACGAAGACAGGCGTGTGGAACGGCGGGTTGGGGCCCCAGGCACCCTTCCAGTCCGGGTCCTCGTGCCAGCCGGGGTGGCCGAACTTCCCGGCCCCCATGATCTCGGCGCCGATTCCCGGATTGTGCCGCTGGACGAAGGCGTCGTCGACGCCGCTGCCGCCGCCGGGGTCCCACCATCGGGTGGCGAACATCCATTCGTGCAGCCTGTCGCCGGCGTGACCGAAATGTGCATCGGCGCTCTGACCTTCGCCGGTGCCGAAACCGTCGAGAGAGATGGAGAAGTTGTGGACGCGAACGAGTGACATGGCGGGTGCTCCTCTTGGGCCGCGGCCGGACTCAGTCCTCGATTGCCTCGACGCCAAGCCGCTCGAGATGCGCCAAGTGGTCTTTCATGGCCTTCAGCTGTTCGGGCGGGTGTCCCTGCCAATCGGTGACTTCGCCGATGATCCTGAGCGGATCACGGGTACGGTATGACTTCGTCGGATTGCCGGGGAATTTCTTGTCCGTCAGGTTGGGATCGTCTTCGAACGGGCCGGTGGGTTCCACTATGTAAATTCTGCCGCGCCCTTCACCCGACGCCAGCTCGGCGCCCCAGATGGCCGCGTCCAGGGTGGCGGTCAGATAGACATACACCGCGTTCTTCCTTCTGCCGTAGTTGGAGGCGAACCCGGGCCCGATCAGATCGCCCTCTTTCAGATCCGCCTTCGTGCCATGGTAGAATACTTGTGCACCCGGCGTGGACATGGCTGTCATCGATCAACGGCCTCCTGAAATCGGGAAGTCTGCCATGCTCACCCTGGGCTGTTTGTGTTCTGCTCGATGCTTTCTTCTGTTTAATCGAGCTCTACCGCTCGGGTTCCTTGGAAGACGAATATTCCCACTCAATCGTCCCGGGCGGCTTCGACGTGACGTCATACGTCACCCGGTTGATCCCCCGTACCTCGTTGATGATGCGGTTGGCGACGCGGCCCAGGAACGCGTGATCGAACGGGTAGTAGTCGGCCGTCATGCCGTCGGTCGAGGTGACGGCGCGCAGCGCGCAGGCTTGGTCGTACGTCCGCCCGTCGCCCATCACGCCCACGGTGCGCACCGGCAGCAGCACGGCGAAGGCCTGCCGGATCTCGTCGTAGAGGCCGGCCTTGCGGACGTCGTCGAGATAGACGGCGTCGACCTGGCGCAGCAGGTCGAGCTTCTCCTTGGTGATGGTGCCGGGGATGCGGATCGCAAGCCCGGGCCGGGGAGCGGATGGCGGTTCACCAGGTCGGCGGCAGGCCGACTCGCGGCCGAGGTCGCGCACCTCGTCCTTGAACAGCTCGCGCAGGGGCTGGACCAGCTTCATGTTCATGCGTGCCGGCAGGCCGCCGACATTGCGATGGCTCTTGGTGGTGACACTTGAGCCGCCGGTGAAGGAGACCGATTCGATCACGTCGGGATAGAGCGTGCCCTGGGCCAGGAACTGCGCCCCGCCGATCTTCTTCGCCTCCGCTTCGAAGACGTCGATGAACAGCGCGCCGATCGTCTTGGCACTTGGTCTCGGGTCGCTCACAACAGCTCGGAGGCGTCGGCATGGACCAGCGGGATGTTGTCGTGGTCGCGGAACAGGCGCACCATTTGCTCGCCCTCGTCGAGCCTGAGCAGGCCGTGGTCGACGAACACGCATTGCAGCTGGTCGCCGATCGCCTCGTGCAGCAGCACGGCCACCACCGAGGAGCCCACGCCGCCCGAGAGGGCCGCTACCGCTTGCAAGGGTTCGCCCAGCGCAGGCCGGCAAACCGCGCAAAGTCGGCGTCGGTGGAGTAGAGGACATAGCCGCGTTCCATCGCCAGCACCGCAAGGTGAGCATCGGTGGTCAGGTTTCCGGCGGTTCCGAGCCTCTCGAGCGTGTCGCGGAGGCGGGAGAAATGCGAGTCAGAAGGCTGCACGACGTGGACGTGCGGGAGCTCCAGCCAGGCCTGGAGGCGCGCCATGACCTCGCCGACGCCCAGGGGGCGCGCAACGATCTTGCGGTTGGTCGTGATCCGGACGAAGCCCAGCATCGTGGCCCAGGCGAGACCGACGCCCTCGGAGCCCGCAAGGCAGCCGTCCCACCATTGCCGGGCGGCGGCGTGCACCGCCGAATCGGCGTTATGCGCGTGAACGAGAACGTTGACGTCGGGCAGGATCATGCGAGCCTTTGGTCGAGGACGCGAAGCTCTCGGCTTCGAGCTCGTCAGCAAGCTGGCCGAGCTTGTCGAGATCGACGCCCGGCCTGAAGCCGAACGAATGCGGGATGGTCCGGGGCACGGCGCCGCGACGCGGCTTGCGCGCTTCGCCGAGACCGGCGCGGATCGTCCGATTGACGGCCTCCTTGAACGGGATGCCCTGTTCGCGCGCGCGCTGCTTCAGAAGCCCCGCGAGGTCGTCGTCGATGGTGAGCGTGGTGCGCATCGAAACATCATGGATGTCGCACAAAGTGATGTCAAGACATCAACCAAGCCGGGCCGAGCCTCATGCGGACGACAGAGCCGGCCTTGGCCGGCTTCACTCCCATTCGATCGTGCCGGGCGGCTTCGACGTGATGTCGTAGGTCACCCGGTTGATCCCCGCACCTCGTTGATGATGCGGTTGGCGACGCGGCCCAGGAACGCGTGATCGAACGGGTAGCAGTCCGCCGTCATGCCGTCGGTCGAGGTGACGGCGCGCAGCGCGCAGGCCTGATCGTACGTCCGCCCGTCACCTATCACGCCCATGGTGCGGTTCACCAGGTCGGCGGCAGGCCGAGCTCGCAGCCGAGGTCGCGCACCTCGTCCTTGAACGGCTCGCGCGGGGCTGGACCAGCTTCAGTTTCATGCGCGCCGGTAGGCCCCCGACATTGTGATGGCTCTTGATGAGGCGAGCCTCACTCCAGCGAGATGCCGGTCTGGACCGCGACGGCCTTCCACTGGCGGACTTCCTCGTCGAGGAAGCGTGCCATCTCGACGCTGCCCTGCGGCATGGCATCGAGAAAGGCGGCGTCGAACTTTTCCTTCACGTCCGGCAGGGCAAGGATGCGGCTGATGTGCCCGGCCAACCGGTTCGTCACCTCGGTTGGCGTGCCCGCGGGCGCGAGAAAGCCGTACCAGTTGTAGACGACGACACCGGGCGCGCTTTCGGCGTAGGTCTGCACATCGGGCAGGCGCGGATGACGCTGCGGCGTCGCGATCGCCAGCGCCTTCAGCTTGCCCGACTGCAGGTGCGGCATGACCGGCGGCATCGCATTCATCACCAGCGGAATCGGTTCCCAGGTAAGGTCCCCGCATGACGCGACAGGTCATCGCCACCGATCGAGCTCCGGCCTCGCCGCTCTACAGCCAGGGCGTGCGATTCGGCTCGACGATCCATGTGTCAGGCATGGTCGGGATCGACGTGACGACGCGGGAGCTCGCCGGGGACACGATCCAGCAGCAGACGAGGCAGGCGCTCCGGAACTGCGGGTTTGTCCTCGAGGCCGCCGGAGCGACCCTGGCCGATGTCGCGCAGGTGACCGTCCTGATTGCGAACCCCGCCGACTTCGACGGGATGAACGAGGCGTACGCCGACGTGTTCACGACCGACCCGCCGGCGCGTGCGGTGGCGCGGTTCGGACCGGAGATCCTGAACGTCCTGGTATCGGTCATGATGACCGCCTACGTCGAGGACTGATCGTCAGGCTGGGTGACGACTCGACGTCTGGGGCGCCGTCGCGGATTGTGTGGCCGAGACGACCGCCAGGAGCACGTACGTGCCGGTGGCGATCAGCGCGGCGGCACCAACGAGGTGCGCGGCGACGAGGGCGATCGGCAGGTCGGTGAAGTACTGGACGAAGCCGATCGTGCCTTGGGCGAGCTCGACGGCGAGCAGCAGCAGCGCGAGCCGGCCCTCGGGGAGCTTGCGGAGCTGGAAGCAGAGCAGCGCCGTCAGCGCGACCAGCACGTAGACGCTCGCGGCATGCACGTGGCTCATGACATGTGGGTCGAGCCCGTTGCGCGGCGCGTCGGCGTCACCCGCGTGCGGGCCGCTGCCGGTCACGACGGTCCCGAGGTAGACGACGACCCACAGGACGACGTACATCGAGATGACCCGGCCGGTGGCAGCGCGGACGAGCCCGCCCGAGGCTACGCCGCGTATGCGGAACACCAGCAGGATCGAGGTGGCGACCAGCAGCATCGACAGGACCAGGTGCAGCGACACGACCCACGGGTTGAGGTCGGTCAGCACGCTGATGCCGCCGATGACGGCCTGGAACGGCACGCCGAGCACGATGACCAGGGCGAGGCGGTGTTGCTCCCGTGTCGCGGCGGGCCAACGCCGGATCGTGACGTAGAGGCCGACGACCACGGCGACGAGGACGTACGTCAGCATCCGGTTGCCGAACTCGATGACACCGTGGCTGCCCAGCTCGCGGTGCGGGGTGAACGACTCGTCGGTGCACTTGGGCCACGTCGGGCAGCCGAGGCCCGAGCCGGTCAGGCGTACGAGGCCGCCCGTCAGGACGATCACGGTGTTGGCGACGACGGCCGCCCACGCCCACTTCTCGACCGACGACTGCGATCGGCGCCCGGAGGCTTGCTGTCACTCCCACTTGAACGTCCTTGAGACTCCGAGGCCGCAGCACACGGCCCACACGATCAGCACCACGATGGAGAAGGCGCCGGGGCCCTGACCGGCGAACGCGTCTCGCAGACCCTGGCCCAGCGCTCCGGACGGCAGCAGCTCGAGCACGTGGCGCGCCGCCTCCGGATAGCGGCTCAGCGGCACGAGCAGGCCGCCACCGACGAGCAGCAACACATACACGAGGTTGGCGACTGCAAGCGTCGCCTCGGCGCGAAGCGTGCCGGCGATCAGCAGGCCGAGCGATCCGAACGCCGCGGTGCCGAGCACGGCGAGCACGATCATCTGCGCGAACGCCGTCAGGCCACCCTGGGGGTCCCAGCCGAGCAGCAGGCCGACGACCGACAGCAAGGAGAGCTGGGCGATCTCGACGACCGCGATCGCGCCGACCTTGCCGAGCATCAGGCCCCAACGGGGCAGGGGCGAGGCGCCGAGCCGCTTGATGACGCCGTAGCGCCGCTCGAACCCGGTGGCGATCGCGAGCGACGTGAACGACGTCGAGAGGACGGCCAGCGCGAGGATGCCGGGCGTGATGATGTCGATCGGCCGGCCGGCGCCGAGGTCGACCACGTCGTTGGAGCGGGTGCCGAGCACGAGGAGCATCAGCGGGATGACGAGCGTCAGGAGCAGCTGCTCGCCGTTGCGCGACAGCAGCCGCAGCTCCATCGAGACCTGCGAGCGCAGCATGGCCGGGGTGGCGGCGCCGCCCGGCATGGGGGAGAGGTCGAGGTTCGTCATCGCAGGGCCTTGCCGGTCAGCTCGAGGAACCGGTCCTCGAGGGTCTGCCGCTCGACGAGCACGGACTCGGTCAGCACGCCCTCGCCGGCACACCAGGCCGACAACGTGGCGAGCAGCGCCGGGTCGACGTGCCCGGCGATGACGTACGCGCCGGGGCTCACCTCGTCGACCTTGGTGTCGTGGGGGAGCGCGTGCATGAGGTTCACGACGTCGAGGCCGGCGCGAGCGGTGAAACGTACGGTGTTCTTGGCGCCCGACGCGGCCAGCCCCTGGGGCGTGCCGGACGCGATGACCTGACCCTCGTCGACGATGTGGACCTGGTCGGACAGCGTCTCGGCCTCGTCCATGAAGTGCGTCGTCAGGACGGTCGTCACGCCGCTGTCGCGCAGCTCCGACACGAGGTCCCAGGTGGCGTGGCGGGCCTGCGGGTCGAGGCCGGCGGTCGGCTCGTCGAGGAACAGCAGCTCGGGCCTGCCGACGATCGCCATGGCCAGGTTGAGGCGCTGCTGCTGGCCCCCGGAGAGCCGGCGGTAGGGCGTGGATCCGTAGCCGTGCATCCCCAGCCGCTCGATCAGCTGGTCGACGTCGAGCGGGTGGGCGTGCAGCGACGCGATGTGCCGCAGCATCTCGTACGCCCGTGCGCCGGACCAGGCGCCGCCGGACTGCAGCATGACACCCACGCGGGGCTTGAGCTTGCGGCCATCGGTGATCGGGTCGAGGCCCAGCACGCGGACCGTGCCGCTCTGGGGGGTGCGGAAGCCCTCGCAGGTCTCGATCGTCGTGGTCTTGCCCGCCCCGTTGGGGCCCAGGATGGCGGTGACCGTGCCCTGCTCGACGGTCAGACTGAGCCCGTCGACTGCGGTCACTGAGCCGTATCGCATGACGAGATCGACGACCTCGACGGCGGGCTGATTCACCTGATCAGTGTAGGTGTCGGCTGTCGGGGCTCAGCCTTAGGCTGTCGCTCATGGATCTCCCCGTCATGCCCCCGCTCCAACCGATGCTCGCCAAGTCGGTCAAGGGGGTTCCCGCTGCCGACTCGGTCGACGGTGGCCTGTCCTACGAGCCCAAGTGGGACGGCTTTCGGTGCATCGTGTTCCGCGATGGCGACGAGGTCGAGCTCGCGAGCCGTTCGACCAAGCCGTTGACGCGCTACTTCCCGGACATCGTCGAGGCGATCAAGGCCGAGACCCCCGACAGGTGCGTGCTGGACGGCGAGATCTTCATCGCGATCGACGGCCGTCTCGACTTCGATGCCCTGTCCCAGCGCATCCACCCGGCGGCGTCCCGAGTCGCGACCCTGGCCGAGCGCACGCCGGCGTCGTTCGTGGCGTTCGACCTGCTGGCGCTCGACAACGAGGCATTCCTGGACGAGCCGTTCTCCGTACGTCGATCCCGTCTGGAGGAGGCGCTGGCTTCGGCGGCCGACCCGATCCACGTCACCCGCACCACGACCGATGCGGCCGAGGCCGAGCAGTGGTTCGGCATCTTCGAGGGCGCCGGACTCGATGGTGTCGTGGCCAAGGCACTCGCCAAGCCGTACGCGCCCAACGGGCGCACGATGCTCAAGGTCAAGCACGCCCGCACCGCTGACGTCGTGGTGGCGGGCTATCGGTTGCACAAGACCTCGACCCCCGAGCGTCCGCTGCTCGGGTCGATGCTGCTGGGGCTCTACGCCGACGACGGCCAGCTGCAGCATGTCGGCGTCGCTGCCTCATTCACCGAAGCGCGCCGGGCGGAGCTGATCGCCGAGCTCGAGCCGTTGATCGTCGACACCTCCGAGCATCCGTGGGGCAAGTGGCAGGATGCTGACGCCCAGGCCGGCTCGCGCCTGCCGGGCGGCCAGAGCCGTTGGTCCGGCACCAAGGACCTGTCGTTCGTGACCCTCGCGCCGACCCGCGTGGCAGAGGTCGGCTACGAGCACATGGAGGGCATCGGCGACGGTGCGCGCTTCCGCCACACGGCGCAGTTCAAGCGCTGGCGCCCCGACCGCGAGCCGCAGTCCTGCACGTACGAACAGCTCGAAGAGGTCGCGAAGTACGACCTGAGCCAGATCCTGACGTGACCGTCAGCTGCTGAGGCGACGCAGCCGCTGGATGAGCTGGTCGTCGGGCACGGCGTTGGTGTTCTTGGTCAGCTCGTCCTTGAGCGCCTCGGGCAGCTCACCAGCGGTCTTGACCTCGGTGTGCAGCCGCTCCATCGTCGCGTCGAGCTCGCCGGCCGTCTCGGCCGCGTCCTTGAGCCCGTCGAGAAGTGACTGGGGCACGTCCTCGCGGTACTTGTAGTGGATCTTGTGCTCGAGGCTCGCCCAGAAGTCCATCGCGATCGTCCGCATCTGCACCTCGACCAGCACCGGCACCTCACCGTCGCTGAGGAACACCGGCACCTCGATCAACGCGTGCAGGCTGCGATAGCCGTTGGGCTTGGGCGTCTCGATGTAGTCGCGCACCTCGACCACGCGTACGTCCGACTGGCCGGTCAGCAGGTCGAAGATCGTGTAGACGTCCGACACGAAGCTGCATGTCACTCGCACGCCGGCGATGTCGGTGATCCGCTCGGCGATCGACTCGAAGGTGGGCTCACACTGCTTGCGGCCCATCTTCTCGACGATCGACTCGGGGTTCTTGAGCCGGGACGAGACGTGCTCGATCGGGTTGGTGTCGTGCAGGTGGGCGAACTCGTCGCGCAGGATCGACAGCTTGGTGACGATCTCCTCCATGCCGAACTTGTAGCGCATCATGAAGCGGGTGAAGTCCTGGCGGAGCTGCTGTGCGTCTTGGGAGGCAAAGTCGCCATCGGCTCGCTCGATGAGGCGACCGAGGTCCATCCGCGCTGGCGTCGGGTCCACTTGCCCACTGTAGGCAGACGACCCCGGATACGCCTGTGCAGGCCCCATGAATCGTCACAGATTGTCTGGTTCAGACAGCAGGCGCCGGCGGCAGGGCGACGTCCTCACGGCTGATCGCCTGACCGTCTTCGACATATGCAATGGAGAGCGTGTCGACGCCGACATCGCGGACGACGGCGTGCAGCAGATGCAGCGTCTCGTCACCGCTGAGACCGCTGGAGACGACGTCCGCGTCCGCACCGCCGGCCCACCCCAGCTCGACGTGGTCCAGCAGCCGCCACGGCTCCCCGGGCCCAGGAGACAGCTCGATGCCGCGCGCGACGAACGACAGCCAGACGAAGCCCTCGGCTCGCCCGGCAGGCAGCCGGGTCAGCGTGACGGTGTCGCCGTACGAGACAACATGCTGGGCGATCATGCTTCCTCGACTACCTTCTTGGCCTTGCTCGGCTGTACGCGCTTGGGCTCGCCCGGCATCTTCGGGTACTCCGGCGGATAGGGCATCTCGACGGGATCGGCCTCCCAGAGGTCGAGGAGCGGGCGCAGCGAGTGGTGCACGTCGTCGATCTCGGCCCACGCGTCGCCCTGCGAGGCCAGGCGATCAGGCACGGTGTGCAGCGTGAACACCCGAGGGTCGTCGACGGTGGTCAGCTCGTCCCACGTCACCGGGGTCGAGACGGTCGCGCCAGGAGCCGGCCGCAGGCTGTAGGCCGACGCGATCGTGCGGTCTCGGCAATTCTGGTTGAAGTCGACGAAGACGTTGTTCTCGCGCTCCTCCTTCCACCAGGCGGTGGTGACCCCGTGCGTACGCTTCTCGAGCTCGCGGGCGAACGCAATCGCGGCGTGCCGGACGTCGGTGAACGTCCACTTCGGCTCGATGCGTACGTAGACGTGGATGCCGCGCTTGCCACTGGTCTTGGGGAACGCCCGGATGCCGAGCTCGTCGAACAGCTCCCGTGCGACACCCGCGATGCGTACGGCGTCGGCGAACGTCGCGGACCCGAACGGATCCAGGTCGATGCGCAGCTCGTCCGGCCGGTCGTTGTCGTCGCGACGCGTCGGCCACGGGATGGAAGGTGATGGCGCCCATGTGGGCGGCCCAGGCGGCCGTGGCGATCTCGGTCATGCAGATCTCGTCGGCGATGCGGCCTGACGGGAACAGGATGCGGGTGCTCTCGACGTACGGGGGAGCGCCGCGCATCATCCGCTTCTGGTAGAACGCGTCGCCGTGGCTGTCGGCCCGCGTCGACATGACCATGCCCTCGCGCACACCCTTGGGCCAGCGCTCCAGAGCGACAGGCCGGTGGCGGAGAGCGCGCATGAGCCCGTCCTCAACGGCCACGTAGTACTCCGCGACCATCACCTTGGTGACCTCGGGCGAGAAGTCGGTCGCCTCGTAGATCACCCGATCCGGGCTCGACACGCGCACCTCGCGCTCGCCGGCCTGCACCATCACCGCGTCGGAAGCCATGTCTGCAGCGTAAAGGTCAGCAGCGCTCGCAGGTGGCTCTCGATCTGATCAGCAGAGCTTCAGTCCGTCATAACGGGCCGGCCAGTTGCGCTCGGAGGAGAACTTGCCGTAGTGCGCGAGCGTGAAGGTGCACGCCGAGTCGGTCTCGTGGGCCCAGATCACCTTGACGTCGTAGGAGTCGTCGCAGGTGTTGCGCACTGTCACGGTGTCGGAGCGCCTGTTGTCGTCGACCGACACCTTGAGACAGCTCGGCGCGGACGCGGCCGATGCCGGCAGGACGGGCGCCATCGTCAGCGTGAAGACGGCCATGGCGGCAGCGGCGCCGCCGACGGTGCGTGTGGTGATGTTCATGTGAATCCCCCTGATCCCATGCTGGTGGTGCGCCACACGATCGCGGATCATTCACCCGGCCGCAAGTCCACCAGAACGTCACCGCTCAGCCGTCAGTTGACGGCGATCTCCTGTGCGCCCGTCATCGCGCGCAGCTCGTCGTACGTCGTCGAGAAGACGGCGGCGGGATGACCGGCGGCAGCCCAGATCTCGTCGTACGCCTGCAGTGCAGGGTCCAAGAACGTACGGATCGGCGCGGGGTGGGCGATGGGCGACACCCCACCGATGACCTGGCCGGTGTGCTCGCGGACGAACTCCGGCTGGGCCCGCTTGAGGGCGAGCACGTCGATCGCGGCCGCGACCTTGTCGGTGTCGACGCGGTGGGCGCCGGACGTGAGCACGAGGACCGGCACGGTCTCGCCCGCCCGGGTCGATGCCGCGAACAGCAGGCTGTTGGCGATCGCGCCTACCTCGCAGCCGAGCGCCTCGGCAGCCAACGCCGCGGTGTGCACGGAGTCAGGCAGGACGACGATCCGGCCGGTCCCGCCGCGGCTTGAGAGCTCGGCGCGGAAGCGGGCTACGGAGGGGTGTTCGTTCACGTTAGGAAACGTATCCGACCCCGCGTGGGCGGCTCGGCCCTTGAAACGATAGTTTTTGAGACATGTTCTCCGCGTTAGGTCGTTTCGTAACCCGTCGTCCCTGGATCGTCCTCGGCATCTGGATCGCACTCGCCGTGGTCGTGATCTCGGCCGCGCCTGGTCTGAAGGCCACCACCGACGAGTCCGAGTTCCTGCCCAAGCACTACGAATCGATCGAGGCGGCGAACCTCCAGGACAAGGCGTTCCCGGGTCAGGACCAGCCCGGCGCCATCCTGGTGTTCGACCGCAAGGACGGCGGCAAGCTCACCGCTGAGGACAGCGCCAAGGTCGAGTCGGTCGTCGATGACCTGAACGGCAAGCTCGCCAAGGCGTTCAGCCCCGGTGCCGTCCAGCCGCCGTCGGACAACAAGCTCGTCCAGATCGCGGTGATCGGCCTCGCCGGCAACGCAACTGGCTACGACACCCAGTCGATGGACGCGGCCAAGGAGCTGCGCAAGGACGCGAAGCCGCTGGTCAAGGACACCGACCTCCAGCTGCGCATGACCGGCGCCGCACCCCAGACCCTCGACTCAGAGGATTCCTCCGCCAAGACGATGCAGATCGTCGGGCTGGCCACGATCGTCCTGATCATCGTGTTGCTGGC